>NZ_BAGN01000235.1 GCF_000308835.1 Nocardia vinacea NBRC 16497
AATGTTGCTGCCACCGAGCCCAGCACGTCATACATCGCAGCCACCGAACCCCACACGGCCAGCAACACAGCAACCAAATCCGGCGATATCCGCGGCGCTGCAACCAAGCCCAGCACCACCGGCGACGCCGGCACCAAGCCCAGCACCACCAGCGACGCCGGCACCAAGCCCAGCACCACCAGCGACGCCAGCACCAAGCCCAGCACCACCAGCGACGCCGGCACCAAGCCCAGCACCACCAGCGACGCCGGCACCAAGCCCGAAACCACCTATGGCGCCACCACCGAACCCAGCACCACCCGCGGCGCTGCGACTGAACCAGGTACCACCCATCGCAGTGCCGCCGATCCCGCTATCAACGGCCACACTGTCAACGATTCCTCGGTCTCCGACTTCGGCGCAGGGATCGGAGTCGATGTCGTCCGCAGCGGTCGAGATACGCACGACCCGAACGTGACCACCCAGCTCGAGGCTCCGCGCGGCCGAAATACCCAGGACGCGAACACGACCGCCGGGCACGGCACTGGTGGCGGCCAAGACTCTCGCGACTCGAACACAACCGCCCGACCCGCTCCTGCTCGCGGCCGAGACACCCTCGACGCGAACACAACCACCGGACGCGACACCATTCGCAGCAGAAATGCCCAGGGCGTGGACTCAGCCACCGGTTTCGGCATCGGTGGCGACGCCCACTACTGGAACACAACCGTCCCTCTCGGCCGAGACACCCTCGCCACGAACACAACCAGCGGTTTCAACATCAATTGCAGCCGAGATGCCGTCGATTCGAGCGCATCCAGCGTCTTCATCGCTGAATCCGAATTCCCCGCAGACGATCTGCACGATCATGTGGTGCAGGGTGTCCCGACTGTCCCCGCGGTCTTCTGGCTGCTCAGGCTCATCGGCCTGGCTGGGGCCGGGCAGGCGATCAGCGATTTCGTGGTGCATGAGCGAACCGGGCTTGCCGCACTGTCCGCTGTCACCTATCGAGCCGGTGGTGCTGGAAGGTTGCAGGCGGAGGTCACAGGCGCCGGGACGCTGGCTTCGGCACGGTTGGCCGGTGACCCCACACCCGGGGATATCGTCGCATGGATGCGGGTGGTCGATGCAAATCGGGCCGCGCGTCGGCGGATGCGAGTGCTCACGCCAGGTGTTTTCTACGACTCGTTGCGTGCGCGGCAACTCGACTACGGTCCCGGCTTCCGCGCGCTGCGCGATATCGAGGCCGGACCCGATTGTGCGGTTGGGTCGTTCGATTCCGCCCCGCTGCAGCGCTCGGCGACCCTCGACAGCTGCCTGCATCTGCTCGCCGCCGCGAGTTGGGACCACCTGCCCGCCGATGCCATTGCGCTGCCGATCGGCATCGAATCCGCCTGGCTGTCCGCCGAACCGGACCTGGTTCTGTTGGAAGCCCATGCGCTCGTGCGCGATCGATCGACGACCGGACTGACCGGTGACATCATCGGCACCGATCAGCACGGCGTCCCCGTGCTCGCGCTGTCGGGTGTCCGCATAGGTTTCGCGACGGTCGAATCCACAACGCAGGTCGGCCCTTTCCGCCATGAAACGTGGATCCCGTACCTTCGCCACGCCGCGAGCAACGGCCAGCGCAACAGAACCACGAATCCGCGGCGCGCCTTGGTTATCGGCGAATCTCAGCTCGCCATCCGGCTCGCCAGAGCACTCGACCGCACCCTGCCCACCGAACGCATCGCCCGCGAACCGGATGCCGCCGGTCCGATCGTCTCCGCCGTACTCGCCGGGCGCACCGGCACCGGGAACACGGCAGTCGTCGTGGTCTGGCCCACCGAATCCGGCGCGATTCACACCGGCCACGACACCGAGTCCGCGATCGGTGCGACCGCCACAACCGGACGCGTGCTGGATCTGCTTCAACGCGTCCAATCCGAGGACACCACGGCATCTTTGACAATCGTCCTCCCAGAACCCACCGCGACCGATCGCCAACCGTCCGCCAGGAGTCGACAGCACAGCTCGCCGGACCAAACGATTGTGCCGATGGCGGTAGCCGGTTTGGTGCGATCGCTGCAGCTCGAATCGGGCCGCGAAGTACGGCTCGTATGGACCGATACATCACCGTCCGCAGTGTCCCGGCTGCAAGAACTCATCGCCACCACCCACACACTCCCCGATGAGCTCCGCATCTCCGCCGACGCCATCACGGCACGCCGTTTCATCCCCACCCCTCCCCGATCGACCACCCCAACGCCGATCGACCCCAACGGCACCTATGTGGTCACCGGCGGATTGGGTGCGCTCGGTTCGGTCGCGGTGCGCTGGCTGCTCGATGCCGGTGCCCACGATGTCGTGGTGCTCACCCGCGCACCCAGACCGGTGCCCGTACTCCTGGACGGACTCGAGGACCGGATCGTCGTGGTGCGCTGCGATGCCGCCGACCGCAGCGATCTCGCCAACGCGCTCGACGATGTTCGCGAATGCGGTTCCACCATCCGTGGCGTCGTCCATGCGGCGGGCGCACTCGAAGACGCCGCTTTCGAGGCCGTAACCGCCCGGCAACTCTCCCGCATGTTCGCGCCGAAACCCATCGCCGCGAACAACCTCATCGAGCTCACCGCCACCGATCCCACCGACTTCGTGCTGCTGTTCTCCTCGGCCACCGGTGCACTGGGCGCACCCGGACAGGCCGCCTACGCCAGCGCGAATGCCGCAATGGACGCACTCGCCCGCAGACACCCGGGTCGGCGGGTACTGAGCATCGGCTGGGGCGTATGGGATTCGGGCCTCGCCGAGAGCGCGGGTGCTGCGGTACATCTGCGGCGCGCCGGAATTTCCGCATTCGATATCCCACGCGGCACCGAATTACTCGCCCAGACCATGTATCACAACGAGCCCTACCTGCTCGCCTTGGATTACACGCCGACCACCGATCCCGACCCGGTCGCCACCCGCTTGCGAAACCTGCTCACCGACCAAGCGATAACAGCCCCCGCGCCGCCGAACCCGATACCACCGCAGCCGACCGAACCACTCACCACGACCATCCGCACCGCTCTCGCCGCCACCCTCGACCTGATCTCCGACCACGTCGATCCGGAGGCCGATTTCAACGAATTGGGCCTGAGCTCCCTGCTCGGCATAGAAATGCGCCGATACCTCGAAACCCACCTCAATATCCGCATCTCGACCGCCGAACTGTTCCAACACCCCACCATCACCGCACTCGGCGCAGCCCTGGCCGACCGAGTCGCCGCCGCGAAATCCGATGGGGTGCCGTGACTTCTCCGAACACGACGCGGCGGCCCAATGCACTGGCCGCCCGAGTTGCCGAGTGGGCACGAACCAAGCCCAACGACAATGCGTACACCGAATTGCGTTATCGCGGACAGGATTGCACTCCGGTCACACTGACCTACGAACAACTGCATCACGCGGCGGGCGCCCAGGCTCAAAGACTCAGGGCAACAACCGATCCCGGCGATCGAGTGGCGATCCTATGTGCCCACGGAATCGACTACGTCACAGCCTTTCTCGCCTGCCTCTACGGAAATCGCATTGCGGTGCCATTATTTCCGCCGACAAGCGATAGAAACCGGACCCGACTCGAAGGTGTACTCGCCGATGCTCGACCCGCGTTGAGCCTGATCTCGGCGACCGACACCACTACCAGCGAGATCTTCGGTCCGGCCCTGGGCCGAGTGCTGATACTGGCACCGGAAACCACCCCGGCAGCCGACCCGGTTATCGATCGAACAGAGACGGCCTATCTCCAGTACACCTCCGGATCGACCAAGACCCCGGCCGGTGTCGAAGTAACGCACGCGAATTTCGCTGCGGCACTGGATCAATTGTGGACCGCAGTGCCCGCGGTTCGCACCGAACCCATCGTCTCCTGGCTCCCTTTTTTCCACGATATGGGCCTGATCCTGGCCCTTTCACTGCCGCTCTACTCCGGCGTGCACGGCGTGACCATGGCGCCGGCCGAATTCGTGAAACGCCCCATCCGCTGGCTGCGCGCTGTCAGCGACTACCGTGCCGGCACCACCGGCAGCCCCAATTTCGGCCTGACCCTCGCGGTCTCGGCAACCACCCGCGACGAACGCGCGGGCCTGGACCTGTCCCACCTCGACGCACTCCTCAACGGAGCCGAACCGATCCGCACCGAGGCCCTGACCGCCTTCACCGAAACCTTTGCCCCTTACGGATTCCGGCACCACGCCCACACACCGGGCTTCGGCCTCGCCGAGGCCACACTCTCGGTCACAGTATGCGATCAGTCGACCGAACCCGTCACACATCGATTCGACCGAACAGCCTTGGCACAGGGCCGCGCACAGACCGCACAGGAAGGTGTTCCACTCGTCGGCTGCGGCGTTCCCGCTGGCCAGCGAGTTGTGGTGGTGGAGCCGGACGAGCACACCGAGGTCGCGGCGGGCACCGTCGGCGAGATCTGGGTCTGCGGCCCCAATGTCTGCGCCGGTTACTACAACAATCCGATCGCCACCGCCGCGACGTTCTGGGCCACCCTGTCCGGAAGTGACGAATCCTGGTTGCGCACAGGCGATCTCGGCTTCTGGCACGAGGGCCAGCTCTATATCGCGGGCCGGCTCGAGGACCTCATCGTCATCGACGGCCGCAACCACTATCCGGCCGATATCGAATCCACGGTTTCGGACTGCGCGCCCGAGCTGCGCGTCGGCCACGTAACCGCATTCGGCCACGATAACGGCCACCGCGAGGATCTGGTGGTCGTCGCCGAACTCGCCGACACGGCGGCCACCGGATCAGCGGAACTGGCCCGCCGCATCCGCAATGCCATCGCAGCTGCCCACGAGGTGACACCGGGGGCCGTCGTCCTGGTCGAACCAGGCCGGATTCCGAAGACCTCCAGCGGCAAACTGCGCCGCGGTGAATGCCGAGCGCTCTACCGCGCGGGCCACCTCACCCAGCCATAACGGAAACACCCGCCGACCTCCCGCAGCTCGCCGACCTCGGGCGCGATGATGGGCGAATGGCGACCACAACTATCCCCGTGACGTGGAAAGACCAGCCGGAAGAACACGACTACCCGGCAGCCGCGGACTATCTGGAGCTGCTCGCCGAACCCGATGTGGTCGATGCGGTGATCGCGGACCTGCGCGCCGCACCGGTCGTGCACAAGAAGGCCAAGGACATCCTGCGGGCAGCCGGACTCGAACTGGTGTCGGCCGAGAATCCGTATGTCCGCCGCGATCTCATCAAGATCAATAATCGCAAGTCGCTATCGCCGATCCTGCTGGTGCGCGGCGACTTCCGCACCGGCGTGCCCATGGTGATCGCCGATGGTTACCACCGCGTGTGCGCCGTCCACTGGGCCGATGAGAATATCGCCATCCCGGCGAAGATAGCCGCCATGCCGCAATGACCTTCGCAACCCTCGCCCTGGTCATCACGCTCGGACTGTGCGGACCGCTGCTCGCACTGCGGCAGAGCCGGCACATCCCGGTGATCCTGGGTGAACTGCTCGCGGGCATTGTCTTCGGCACCACCGGATTCGGCATCCTGCACCCCACCGACCCGATCTTCACCTTTCTCGCCGATATGGGTTTCGCGGTCGTCATGTTCGTCGCGGGCACCCATGTCCCGGTGCGTGATCCGGCGGTTCACTCCGCACTCGGTAAGGGCGCGGTCCGGGCCGTCCTGGTCGGATTGCTCGCCGTCGCAGCCGGATTCGGGCTGGCCCGCTGGTTCGCAACCGGACACGGTGCGATCTATGCGGTGCTGATGGCGTCCTCATCGGCCGCGCTGGTGCTGCCGATCATCGACTCGGTCGGTCTGCGGGGAAAGCCGGTACTTGCCCTCACCGCCCAGGTCGCGATCGCCGATACCGCCTGCGTGGTGGCGCTGCCGCTGGTGATCGATCCGGCGAATGCGGGCCGCGCGGCACTCGGCGCCGTCGCGGTGGCGGCGGCCGCCACTGTGCTGTTCCTGATGCTGCGCAAGCTGGAGCTGTCGGGTCGGCGGCGACGAGTGCATCGACTGTCCGAGAAGCGCGCATTCGCCCTGGAACTGCGGGTCAGTCTCGCGGTGCTGTTCGCCTTGTGCGCATTGGCAACCCAGACTCGGGTGTCGATCATGCTCGCGGGATTCGCCGCCGGACTCGCGGTCGCCGGAATCGGGGAGCCGCGGCGCGTGGCCCGGCAACTCTTCGCCATCAATGACGGCTTCCTCGGCCCGTTGTTCTTCGTCTGGCTGGGCGCCCGACTCAACCTGCGCGAATTCGGTGACCACCCACGGCTGATCGGACTGGGCATCGCACTCGGCATCGGCGCGGTGCTGGTGCACCTGAGCACCCGTGTCGCGGGACAGCCGATCGCCTTCGGCACCCTCGCGGCGGCCCAGGTCGGCGTCCCGGTCGCCGCCGTCACCGTCGGCTCGCAACTACGCGTCTTGGTGCCCGGCGAAGCATCCGCGATGATGCTCGGCGCCCTGTGCACGATCGCCGCCGCCGCACTAGCGGCCGGCCGAATCGCAACCGTCAGCGCTCGCAAGAACTGAGCACCAGCACGTCGGGCACGCCCAAAACTCAGCCAGAATCCGAACGGCCGGCCCGCGACGGCGGTTGCTCGGCACCGACGACCGGCAAAATATTCGGGGAGGCGGCGGAGCCGAGTAGACGGTCCGTCTCGCGACGTTCCCGCTTGGTGGGTCGACCGGAGCCGCGGTCGCGGCGCGGCATGGCCACGAGAATCTCCCGAGGTGGCGGTGGAGGGCTGCGGTCGATCAAACACTGTGCGGCGATCGGGGGGCCGACGCGCTTGGTGATAACGCGCTCCACAATGACAATGCGTTCGACGCCACCTGCTCGGACGCGGACCTCGTCACCGGGGCGAACCGGTTGGGCCGGTTTGGCCGCAACACCATTCACCCGGACGTGGCCGCCGCGACAGGCAGCCGCAGCCGCAGACCTGGTCTTGAAAAGACGCACCGCCCACGTCCAGGAGTCCACGCGGGCCTGGGTCGGGGCGGTGTTCTTGGTAGTCGGTTGGGCGGATGCCACCCTTAGACCATACGGCGTGCCGTCACAACCATGTCGGGACGCAGGGGGGTGTAGGACACCGGCTGACCGGACTGGACCGCATTGAGCAGCTTGCCGTCGCCCGCGTACAGGCCGACGTGGCCGCCGCCGTTGGTCACCACGATATCGCCGGGCTGCAGGTCCTCGAAGGCGACCGGAGCGCCGACGTGCGACTGTTCGAAGCTGGTGCGCGGCAGTTCGATTCCGGCCTGCTTGTAGGCCCACTGGACCAGTCCCGAGCAGTCGAAGCTGAACGGTCCGGAAGCACCCCAGGAATACTGCGCGCCGACCTTGCTCTTGGCGGCGTCCAGCGCGATGTCACTGGCGGTGTTGTGGAACATCTGCGGCATGGCCGGGGCGAACAAGCCGGGGAGCGACGGCGCGGCCTGCGGGGCAATGGCCTCCGGGGCGGGCGCGGCGGGCATCGAGGCGAGTGCCTGGGTGAGCTGCTTACCCAGATCCTGGGCCTGCTGGTCGAATTCCTGCGGAACCGGAACGTCGAAATCGCCGATGCCCGGGATGTTGATGGTGGCTGCCATCGCGGGGATTGCCGGCATCGCACCAGTAGATGCGGCGACCGCGCCCATGACGAGCGCACCCTTGACGGAATTCGGTAGCCGCGATTCCCGCTGCAAGCTGTGTTTACCCACCGAGCCGAGTCTCCGATCTTTCTGCTCTCCCGCCGACCGGGTCAGCTGTCGGTTCGGACCGGCAGAACGGCCCCAACTCCCAGTTGAATCTCTGGGTCCCGGTACGGCAGCCGGAATTGGTGGCCCCGACAGCCGTTTTGGCGGTAACTCAGTGGCGCCGCTTCTCTTCCGAACCGACAGACTCCACTGGGTCACGAAGAGATTACGGCGAGGACGCGGTGTTGTCCAGCGCACAGACCAGCCTCTTCGCGGATGATCGAAAAACCCCAGGACGAGCGGCGCAATTGCGACACGCCCAGATGGTCACGACACGGTATCGGCGGCGCCCCGCGTGTTATCGAACCGGTCCCGATCGGAAGCAACACTGCACCCACCGGATTCGCGATCCACCGACTGCTACCCGTCGGATCCGGCACTCCGCTGACCGAGTGCCCGCTCCAGCTCATCGATCCGCCGCTGCGCATCGGCCAAGCCGACCTCCAGCCGACCGAGCGCCACCACCAGCGGCCCCACCGCGATATCCGCGACGAGTTGCGGATCGTCGAGGCCGCCTTCGATCGCCTCCAGAATGTTGGACCGGATGTGGCCGGCCACAGGGGCTTCGGCGGGAACTTTCCAGGATTCGACCAACTCGGCGAGGGTCGGGAGTGGTTCCGTTGGCATGCCCCTCAGCATGCGACAGTTTGCTAGCAATATCTAGGACACGCCGTATATATGGCCAGATTCGGCTGACGAAACGCGCTACGGTGTCTGGGCATGGACCCCGTGCGGAATCCGTATGCTCCCGGAGCCGGACAGCGCCCACCCGAATTGGCCGGGCGCGATAAGCAACTCAAGGCTTTCGACATTGTGCTGGAGCGGATCGCGCGCGGTCGGCCGGAACGCAGCGTCATGCTCACCGGATTGCGCGGTGTCGGAAAGACCGTGCTGCTCAACCAACTTCGCTCTGCCGCGGGCTCGCGCGGTTGGGGCACAGGCAAAATCGAGGCCCGCCCGGATCAGGAACTGCGCCGCCCGCTGTCGTCCGCGCTGCATATGGCCGTCCGCGCCATCGCCATGGCACACCGCAACCAGGAACGCGTCGACGACTTCCTCGGCATACTCAAGGCTTTCGCGCTGCGCTCCACCGCCGATAAGGGCATGCGGGATCGCTGGCAGCCCGGTATCGACGTGCCCGCGGTCACCGGTCGCGCCGACTCCGGCGATATCGAGATCGATCTGATCGAACTGCTCAAGGAGGCGGCCGCACTGGCCAGCGATATCAACGTCGGCATCGCGGTCTTCATCGACGAAATGCAGGATCTCGGTCCCGCCGATATCTCCGCGATCTGCGGCGCCTGTCACGAATTGAGCCAGGACACCGCACCTTTGATCGTGGTCGGCGCCGGGCTGCCGCACCTACCCGCGGTGCTGTCCGCCTCGAAGAGCTACTCCGAGCGACTGTTCAGCTACCACCGCATCGACCGGCTGGACCGCGAATCGGCGGATCAAGCCCTCATCGCACCGGCCGAGCGCGAAGAGGTGAAGTTCACCGAGGAAGCGCTGGATGCCCTGTACCAGAGGGCGGATGGCTATCCGTATTTCGTGCAGGCCTACGGCAAGGCCGCCTGGGATCAGGCGCCGGAGAGCCCGATCACCGCCGAGGATGTCGAGGTGGCGGCACCGAGCGCCGAAGAGGAACTGGCCGTCGGATTCTTCGGCTCCCGATACGAGCGAGCCACCCCCGCCGAACGCGAATATATGCGCGCCATGGCCGATTTGGCGGGCGATGACGGTCCGGTGCCGACCGCGGCGGTGGCCAATGAACTCGGTCGCAAACCCGCCTCGCTGTCACCGGCCCGCGACGGTTTGATCAAGAAGGGACTGATCTATTCGGCCGAGCGCGGCACCATCGGGTTCACGGTGCCGCACTTCGGTCGCTATCTGCGCAGCGTGTAGCCGAAAGACTCAGAGCGGCAGCGGAAGTGGATAACGGTAGTCGCAATTCCCCTCCAGCGACTTCCCCTGTGCGGTGCAGGCATTCTGCAGCGACCGCCAGGTGGCGGGACCGACCACTCCGTCGTCGTAAATGCCAACGGCCCGTTGAAAGTTCCGCACCGCAGCCTTGGTCTTCGGGCCGAACTTACCGTCGACATCGACCTGGCCGTTTCCATAGCTGTAGGTGAGGAATGCCTGCACCGCCGCCACACAGGGGCCCTGATTGCGCACCCCCTCCTTCAATGTCGGTTTGGCCGCAAGACACTGACTGACCGACGCCGGGTACTGGACCTCGGCGTGCGCGGGCGCGGCGATGGCGGCGGTTCCGGCCACCGCCGCGACCCCGATGGCCGCCGCGGCAATCGCCCGGCGAATCCGATGAGCGCCGGAAAGCTGTGCTGCGTACATGATGTTCCTCGTGGTGCGCGAAAGCTTCACCCCTGCTGGCGAAGCTGGTAGCGCCAAGTTAGGAACCGCGACCAATGACCGACCAACGAAGTACTCACGGCACAGCTCAGGCCAGCGGCCGCCGCACCTCGAGTGTCACCGACCCGATCCGGATGCGGTCCCCGTGCACCAGCGCGGCCCGATTTGCTTCGAGCGCATCGCCGTCGCGCTCCGATTCGTACAGCACCGTGATCAGTTGGGCCCATAGGGTTCGCGCAGCGGATGACGTGCGGTCAGTGCGCGCAACTCCCCGATGACCTCGGCGGCACGGCCGGCGGCGAGCGGGCGACCCGAGACGTACCACCGGACCGGACCGAGGATGCGCACATCCACCGGCGTACCGGCACCGGGTGTCATGGCGCCGGTACGCATCGGCCGTCGAAGGCACCGTCGGCGACCCGAAATACCGGCCACTGGATGGCTTTTGCCCTCGTCTCCGGTCCGTAGATGCCGTCGACCGCGGCGCCGTGGTCGACCTGCAGATGCCGAATGGCGCGCTTCATCGGGGTGTCGTACACCGTCGTCGCATCCAGTTCGATGCCGTGGCACATCGTCAGCGCCTGCCGCAAGACCATCACTGAATCGCCGCGATCGCCGTCATTGAGCGCGCAACGCGAATCGTCGTGATCGGCTGCCCCGCTGGGCAATTCGAGATAGAAGTCGGTGCCGATCGGTACCCGAACCCGCCAATAGCATCGCAGCAGGCCCGTCTTCGCAGCGCTCGTCTGCGGCACCGTCGTGGGGGTCGCGCCATCGGATCGATGCGAAGTCGGCCAGACAGCGGTCATCACTGCTGCCACGACAACAACGGCGATCGCCCCGAGTGCGGCGACGCCGCCGCGCGGACGACGAACCCGGCCGGACAACCCCCACCGGTGTGGCCGGCGTTCGGTATCGCTGACCGCCAGTTCGACGGCCCGCGCGAATTCCACACAGGTCTGATACCGCCGCTCCGGCTCCACCGCCATCGCCCGCGCGATGACCTCTTCCAGCGCCGGCGGCACATCAGGACGCACTCGAGTCGGCGCGAGCGTATCCCGCACCGTTCGGGTGCCTGCGGGCGACGGTGCACCCCCATTCGGATTCGCGCCGGTCAGCAGCGCCAACAGGGTGGCGCCGAGGGAATAGATATCCGCCCGACGATCGACCGCGAGACCGCGCAGCACCTCCGGCGCGGCGAATGCGGGAGTGCAGCGCGCCAACCGGTTTCGGTGACCGTCGCGGCATCCTCGACGGTACGGGCCAGCCCGAAATCGGCGACAAGCACGCGTTCACCGTCGGCACCGTCGGCGACCAGGATGTTCGACGGTTTGACATCGCGGTGCAGCAGATTCTGCTCATGCGCGTGATGCAGCCCCTTCGCGGCCTCGCACACGATGCGCGCCGCCCGGTTCGGCGCCAATCCGCCGGGTTCTTTGTGCATGAGTTCGCCCGCGTCGGTGCCGTCGACATACTGCATCGCCATCCACAGGGCGTCACTCTCCTCGCCCCGGTTGTAGACCGAGACGACATTCGGATGGTCCAGGCGACACACCAGATCGGCCTCACGCCGGAAGATGCTGCGATAACGATGGTTGGCGCCGAGTTGCTCGGCCAGCACCTTCAGCGCCACCTGCCGCGGCAGTACCGGATCCTCGGCGAGATAGACCGCGCCCATCCCACCGGAACCGAGTGGCCGCACGATCGAATACCCCGCGAACACCTGCCCCGGCCGTAACAACACCCCTCCCCTCCAAGGGAATAAAGGCCACGTCGTCTGGCGCATTTCAGCCCACTACCCCACATCCGCGGCTCGGTATCAAGAAAACTCCCGCGCCCCGGCGCACGGCAAGGGTCAGCTGACCTTTTCGAGCGACCTGCAAGCAATCGCTACGCCCCATTTGCCTGTCTATCAAGATTATTAGCGATTGATAGATAACGCTCTACCTCGACATCTACCGGCCGGTAACAAACCCTCCTACACTCTTATGTGATCCTGATCACGTCCGAGGAGGACATCATGGCGACTGCCGCGAAAGTCGACGCCACCGAAGAACAGGCCCGCGCACTGGTCGAGGAGTCCCGCGAAACCAGTTGGGCCAAACCATCGTTCGCCAAGGAGATGTTTCTGGGACGATTCCGGCTCGATCTGATCCACCCCTATCCCCAGCCCAGCGACGAGGACGCCGCGCGCACCGAGGCCTACCTGGCCCGGCTGCGGCCGTTCTGCGAATCGCTCGACGGCAGCGTCATCGAGGCGGAGTCCAAGATTCCGGACGAGTACGTCAAGGGTCTGGCCGAACTCGGCTGCTTCGGCCTGAAGATCCCGGAAGAGTACGGCGGCCAGGGCCTGTCCCAGGTCGGCTACAACCGGGCCCTGATGCTGGTCGGGTCCGCGCACCCGAGCCTCGGGGTCCTGCTTTCGGCACACCAGTCGATCGGCGTGCCCGAACCGCTGAAGCTGGCGGGCACACCGGAGCAGAAGGCCGAATTCCTGCCCCGCTGCGCGGCGGGCGCGGTCAGCGCGTTCCTGCTCACCGAGCCCGATGTCGGCTCCGATCCGGCCCGCATGGCCAGCACCGCGACCCCGACCGCGGACGGCGAGGCCTATGAGATCAACGGCGTGAAGCTGTGGACCACCAATGGCGTGGTCGCCGAACTGCTGGTGGTCATGGCCCGGATTCCCAAGAGCGAGGGCCACCGCGGCGGCATCTCGGCCTTCATCGTGGAGGCCGATTCGCCCGGCATCACCGTGGAGCGGCGCAATTCGTTCATGGGTCTGCACGGCATCGAGAACGGTGTCACGCGGCTGCACAATGTCCGGGTACCCAAACGCAATCTGGTCGGTCGCGAGGGCGACGGCCTGAAAATCGCGCTGACCACGCTGAATGCTGGTCGCCTCGCCATCCCGGCGCTGTGTACGGCCGCCTCGAAATGGTCGCTGAAGATCGCCAGGCAGTGGTGCACGCAGCGGGTGCAGTGGGGTCGGCCGGTCGGCGAGCACGCGGCGGTCGGGGAGAAGATCTCCTTCATCGCCGCCACCACCTACGCACTCGAGGCCGCGCTCGACCTTTCGGCCACCATGTGCGACGAGGCCCGCAACGATATCCGCATCGAGGCCGCCCTGGCCAAGCTCTGGGCCAGCGAAATGAGCTGCCAGATCGCGGACGAACTCGTGCAGATCCGCGGCGGGCGCGGCTACGAGACGGCGGCGTCGCTGCGGGCGCGCGGCGAGCGCGCGGTCGGGGCCGAACAGTTGGTCCGCGATCTGCGGATCAACCGCATCTTCGAGGGCTCCAGCGAAATCATGCGACTGCTGATCGCCAGGGAGATGGCCGATGCCCACATGGCCGCGGCTGGTGCGCTCGTCGATCGGAACGCCGAGTTCAAGGCCAAGGCCAAGGCCGCGGTCGGCGCGGGCGGTTTCTATGCCAAGTGGTTCCCGCAGCTGGCGGTCGGCGCGGGCACGGTGCCCGCGACCTATGCCGAATTCGGGCCGCTGGCACGGCATTTGCGCTTCGTCGAGCGCAACGCCCGCAAGCAGGCCAGATCGCTGATGTACGCAATGGCGCGCTGGCAGGCCGGACTGGAATACCGGCAGAACTTCCTCGGTCGCATCGTCGATATCGGCGCGGAGTTGTTCGCGATCTCGGCCGCCTGCGTGCGCGCGCAGGCACTGCGGACCGCGGGCGCGCCGGAGGCCAAGGCCGCCGAGGAATTGGCCGATACCTTCAGCAGGCAGTCGCGAATCCGGGTGAAGAAGTTGTTCGACGCGCTGTGGGACAACACCGATGACGACGATCGCACCCTCACCCGCCACGTCCTCGACGGCCGCTACGAGTGGCTCGAGGATGGCATCTTCGATCCGAGCGAGGGCACCGGACCGTGGATCGCCGAATGGCAGATGGGTCCGTCGACCGAGACCAACCTGCTGCGACCATTCCTCCCGTCGACCCGCAGCCACGCGGGCACCTAGGCGCGGAACCGCGACGAGCCGTCACCCATGCGTGGGTGACGGCTCGTCGCGTGATGAGTATTCAGATATCTCGGAAAATTTCTAGATATAGACATATTTCCGATACTCGACGTATGGTTACGGTCCCATAACAATTTCTAGCGGACTCTAGGAGATCCGATCGATTACCCGATAGACGGCAATGCCGCGGGTCGATCATGGATGTCTACCGGAATCTAGCGCCTGACCTATCCATTCATAGATTTACCGATCCTCGGGCTCGCGCGCCCGGGGCCAGGTCGATCAGCGGCGTCAGTTGGACAACGCGTACATAACGGACGGTATGGCGCGCTAACAGGGCGGGAATTCCGCCCGACAACCGGGCAAGAACGCTCCGAACCGGGTGTCCTACCAGACACAGGAGAATCGTCATGTCCACGACGACTGCCCGCCGCGCCGCCGACCACGACGGCCACCGGATCACGGTATCGGCCGACGACGGCACCCCGATCGCGGTCCGCACCTTCGGCACCGACGATGCTCAACTGACCGTCGTCTTCGCGCACGGTCACTGCCTGCGGGCCGAGTCCTGGTCATTCCTGCGCGATCAACTGTTGCGGCAATGGGGGATGGCGGCCGGCGAAGCCGGCGGGGCGGGTAAGTACAGCAGCTCGGACATACGGATGGTCTTTTACGACCACCGCGGACATGGCGAATCCGGCGTTGCGCATCCCTCGACCTACACCATCGAGCAACTCGGCCACGACCTCGATGCCGTGCTGCGGTCGGTCGTGCCGACCGGCCCGATCATCCTCATCGGACATTCGATGGGCGCGATGGTCACCCTTGCCTACGCCCGGCTGTTCCCGGCGACCATCGGCACCCGGGTGGTCGGCGTCGGCCTCATCGCAGGTGCGGCCAATGGCATCACCGAGGTCGGGCTCGGCCGTTTCCTGAATCGGCGAGCGGTGAACTCGTTGCAGCTCGCGGTGCTGCGGGCGCCCCGATTCATGCAGGCCTCGAAGCGTCTTTCCAGCCGGATCTTCGAGCCGATCGCCCGCGAGGCGAATATGGGCACCAGGCGGACGAATCCGCGCGTGGTCGCCGTGGCCGCGGCGATGATGAACGACACCCCGCTGCTCACCATGTCGAGCTTCCTTGCCTCGCTGATGACCTTCGACGAGTCCGCGTCGCTGCACCACCTCGGCGGCATTCCGGCGCTGGTGCTGGCCGGTTCGGCAGACATCGTTGTGCCCTTCGCACATTCGGTGGTACTCGCCTCGCAACTGGCGGGCTCGGAGTTGGTCCGGCTCGAGGGCGCGGGGCACAGCGTGCATCTGGAGCGGGCCGAGGAGGTGGCGCTGTCCATCGTCGCGCTGGTCGACCGGGCCATCACCGCCATGCACGGACACGGCCCCGAATACGCCACCGCCAGCTGACGAACCGTTCGTCGGATCTCACAACAGGCCGGTAGCCAACTCTTGGCAACATTCGGGCGAACCACCGAAATTGTGGGCACCACGAGCCAAAATCGAATTCCTCACGTACTGTGTTAAAGATCACGTTGTGTGGTGAGTCACACGACTCGATAGAGCGCGTTCCCAGGCAGACCATGGAACCAATCGCTACCCATCGAGTTCGTCTGTCCGCCAAGGAACACAGGAGGTATCGATGACACGCAGCGACATAGCGGAACTGCGCTACGCGGTCGGCCAGCTCCGGCAATCCATCGGCGCACTGCGCTCCCACTACGGCGACGCCAATTCGG
>NZ_BAGN01000234.1 GCF_000308835.1 Nocardia vinacea NBRC 16497
GCTGCTGCTGCGTCGGCGGCGCGGGCTGTGGCGGCGGCGGGTAGCCCGGTCCAGGCTGTGCAGGCTGGGCGGGCTGGTAGGCCGGTGGCGGCGGGACCTGCGTCGCGGCCGGAGACTCGTCGACGGTGACGCCGTGATCGGTGACCAGCGCTGCGAAACCACCGGCGTAGCCCTGGCCGACCGCGCGCACCTTCCACTCGCTCTGGCGCCGGTACAGCTCGAGTGCGATCACGATCGACTCGGTGTTCAAACCGTCGATGCGGTACTCGTACAGCTGATTGCCCGCCGAATCCGACACGATCGCCGTCGGCGCGGGAAAGCGGCCGAAATTGCTGGTCGCGTCGTCCAGGGTGATCACCGCGCGGATCTGCGCGATATCCGCGGGCACCGCATTCAGCGATACTGCCAGCGACGCGGGCTGCCCGGCCGGCGCGGGCTGCAGATTCACCCCGGGGCCATTGGGCTGATTGAAGAAGACGAAGTCCGCGTCGGAACGGACCTTCCCCGACTCGGTGACCATTAGCGCGGACAGATCCGCGGGCGCGGTCAGCTGGACGGAGATCACCACGTCATTGGTGGCCAGCGGGCCATTCTGACCCTTGGCGAGTGTTGCGGACAAGTTCGACCCTTCGCTTGTCGGTGCGTACGGTGCCACTCTACGAGAAACGTGCCGAACACGATCCGAAGTAACCGTCGCCGTGGCCCATACAGGTACTCCAAGATCGGTTAGGGTGGCGAAACGCGGTCGGAATGGCGGGCGATAAACCCGTGTTCCCCTACGAGACAGCAGGCAAACTTCTTATGGCGCAACTGTTCGAGCAGTCGAAAAAGGTGATCGAGGCACACCTCGCCGGATCGAGTATCCGGGCGATTTCCGGCTCGATGGTCGCCTACGAAGGAAATGTGCAGTTCAAGTCGGCTGGTTTCGGCGGCGGCGACGGCGTACTCGCCGGGCTCAAGCGGCGTGCCACGGGCGAGAAACTGTCATTGATGGAATGCAGCGGCAACGGCCGGGTCTTCTTCGCGGTCAACGGTCAGCACGTGACCGTGGTGAATCTGAATAACGAGACGCTGCAGGTCGAATCGCAGCAACTGCTGTGCTTCGCCGGAAATCTGCGCACGGACGTGCGTTTCGCCGGTGTACGCGGTGCGTCGTCGGGTGCCGGTCTGTTCACCACCACGGTGACCGGACAGGGTCAGGTCGCACTGCTCTCGGCGGGCGGGCCGCTGATCCACCTGGAGGTTTCACCGCAGTATCCGCTGGTCGTCGATCCGGATGCCTTCGTGGCCTGCCGGGGCAATCTGAATCAGTCCTTCGTGACCGATGTTTCGTGGCGCACCTTCGTCGGCCAGGATGCCGGGGAGGCGTTCTCGCTGCGCTTCGACGGTCAGGGCCTGGTGTTGATCCAGCCGGCGGAACGGTAAGGGAGCCAGCGATGTTCGAGAAGGTCAACGGCAAGGTCGTCAAGGTCAACGTCGGGATGGCGGGCGGCGTGGTCGCGCGCAACGGCGCGATGCTGTTCTACACCGGCGATATTTCCTTTGCGCCACATCAGATTCCGGGAGCCGCGCCCGGTATGGGCGGTGGCGGCATTATGCGGATGGCGGGCCGGATGATGGCCGGTGAGCACGAGCGCACCATGCTGGCCTCCGGTAACGGCGAGGTGCACTACGGATTCGCCGGGCTGGAAGTGCATGTGGTGCAGATGCAGCCGGGCGCGGTGCTGCGCGTCGAGGCCTCGCGGCTGCTGGCCAATACCGCCGCGCTGCAGAGTTCGATTGTGTCCGTGATGAGTTCGGGAGGGGGCGGTGGTGGCGGCGGACTGATGGGCGCGTTGCGCGGTGCCGCGAGCGGTGCGCTGACCGGTCAGGGCATGTTCACCACGCAGCTGTCCGGACAGGGCGCTGCGGTGCTGCTCGCCCACGGCGGATTCCTGGAACTGCCGGTGGGCGGGCCGAATCCGATCGTGGTGGATCCGCAGGCCTTCGTCGCCGCCTACGGCAATGTGCAGACCGAGTTGAAGACGGCGTTGAGCTGGCGCGATGCGGTCGGTCGCGGTTCCGGCGAGGCGATGCAATTGCATTGCGTCGGACAGGGTGTCGTGTACGTACAGGCCTCGGAAGAGAAGTTGTGAACCATGACCGATATTTTGAATCCGCTGAATCTCGGTGAGAGCGACAACCTTCCGGGCAATAGCTACGCCTACTGCATCGACCTGAACAAACCGTGGTTCATGCGGAAGGGCGCGATGATCGCCTACTACGGCGATATGCGGTTCCAGATGCTCACCCACGGACTGCAGGGCGGACTGCTGCACATGGTCTCGCAGCAGTTCTCCGCACCGCTGTTCACCGGCGACTATGTGATCGCCGAGGGTCACGGCAAGCTGATCATCGGCGACCGCGGTTACGACATCAATTCCTATGACCTCGAGGACAACGGCAACCTCACCATCCGCGCCGCCAACCTGCTCGCATTCGAGCCGGGACTGTCGCTGAATCAGTCCATCGTCCCCGGATTTCTCACCCTCATCGGCACCGGCAAGTTCCTGGCCTCCTCCAATGGCCCGGTCATGTTCGCCGAACCGCCGCTGCGCGTCGATCCGGAAGCCCTTGTCGGCTGGGCGGATTGCCCGTCGCCGAGCCACCACTACGACCAGCGCTGGGTCTCCAGTTTCCTGGCCGCCGGTGCGGCGCGCTTCGGAGTGAACTCCGGTGAGGAGCGCCAGTTCGACTTCACCGGCGCCGGAACGGTTCTCATTCAATCCAGTGAGAAGATCCTCAGCGATTCCGCGCTGGTCCGCACCATCGAGGGGCAATTGCAGAGCGGTATGACCGTAGGCGGCCTGCAGCGGTTGCACGGTGTCATTACTCAGCAATTGGGCGCTCAGCAGTCCGGATACTGAACCCGATGACCTGAGGATCGTCCCGAGGTCCTACCTTCGGCGGCTCGGCACGCCGGGACCGGCGAATAGCCTTCCCAACAGCAGACATCGTGTCCGGAGGCACGACGCCTGGCCGCCGCTCTGACGTCGACACCGAGCAATACAACCGAGACCGTCCTGAGCAGATGGCCTCGGTTGTATTGCTCAGTGCTGTCAGGACTTCGACGCCAGCCCGAAACGCGCCGCGAAGGCCGACATTTCGTCGAGCTGCACGGCCTGGTCCGAGGCGGTAGCGCCGACAATGATCCGGGTCACGCCTTGTGCGGCGAATCCGTCTACCCGATCCTGCGGCATATCCATCGACCCCCAGCGGGTGTATTCCAGCGCGCCCGAATCTCGGCCCGCCTCGTCGGCGGTGGACCTGGCGAGATCCCACTGCTCCGCACGTTCGGCGGGCATCAGCATCCCGCCCGCGAAATACCCATCGCCACGTCGTCCCACCCGACGCGCCGCGGCCCGACTCGATCCGCCGATATGGATCGGCAACTGGTCTCCCCCATGGGGTTTCGGGTATAGGCACAGCTTGTCGAACGAGAAGAACTCGCCGTGGTAGTCGACACCATCCGCATCACCGGCCCACAGCAGGCGCATTACATCGATCGCCTCATCGGCCCGACGGCCACGGGATGCGAAGTCCACCCCGACCGCAGCGGCCTCACCCGGCAAGGCGCCGAGTCCCACTGTCAGCAGCCGCATTCGGCCCTTGGACAGCAGGTCGATGGTAGCGAGCCGCTTGGCGAGCACCACCGGATGCCGATACGGCAGCAGCAGCACACCGGTGCCCAACAGAATCCGCTCCGTGGCCGCTGCGACGAAGCTCAAGCAATCGAGCGGATCGGGAAACGGCGTTGTCGGTGGCATTTCGTACGCTCCGATCGCCGCACCCGGATAGAGCGCAATATGATCCGGCAAGAGGATCGACTCGAAACCGCACGCTTCGGCATGTTGCGCGAACGCCATCAGCCGGTCCGGATCCGTACCGTAATACGGTGTGCTGTAATTGATTCCGAATTTCATCGCGATACCGCCGCCGCGTCGAGCTGGTCGCGCAGTTGCGATCGCACCGCATGCAACCGATCGATGGCCGCCTCGACTTCGTCGAGTTTGCGCCGCAATGTCGCCACCGAATCCGGGCAGACATCCCCTGAGGTATTTCCGGCACGGATGCAGGCGACGAACGGCCGGATATCGTCGAGATCGAAGCCGACGTCGAGCAGCCGCCGGATCTTGTGCACAACTTGCAGCTCCGACTCGTCGTAGACGCGATACCCGTTGTTCGAGCGCCGCGCCCGCACCAAGCCGTGCTCCTCGTAGTAGCGCAGCGTCCTGGTACTCGTCCCGACGCGCTCGGCCAGCTCACCGATCAGCATTCGACCTCCTTCACGACCCGTCGGGGCAACGCTAAACCTTGTCGCCGGTGTCAAGGCAAAGTCGGTTACGTGGCGTCCGGTGCGGCCTTGATAAACCAGTTGATGATCTCCTCGCCCGCGAGAATTCCGGAGGCGCGGGTGATGGTGAGGTTGGGGTGGGTCCAGTTGAGTTGTTCGAGTTCGCCGTGGCGCGGACGGATGGCGGAGTCCGCGGTACGCAGCATTTCGGCGTCGAGAGCGCCGTCACCTGCGGCGAGGGTCATCGCCGCAGCGGTGAGTTCACCGTTTTCGACCAGACGGCGACGGACTTCACGTACCGCATGACTCTTACAGACGGCCAGCGGCATCGTGTAGATCTTGCGGCCCTGCTGGGAGACGGACCAGCCGCGCGGGCGGCACCAGGCATCCCATTCGGCGAGGAAGCCGTCGGGCACTTCCTTGGGCTTCACCACCAGGTAGGTGAACAGATGGTCGGCGACCCGGAATTTGGTGACCCAGGAATCGTCGATCCGCGCACGCAGTTCGGTATTCACCTCCGACAGCGTCGCGCCGCCTGCCCGCACCTGCGCGTCGATATCGATGCGCCAGCGCATATCCGGCACGCCGTCGACCAGGATGTTCCCGCCATTGCTGGTAATCGCGTATCGCCAAGGAGCGCCAGGTAATTGGATACGTTCGAACTGCTTGATGGTTCGCGTGGTGGTCGGAATGACGGCGGCGGGTTCGGTCAGGGTCTGCATGCGCAGGGCGGCGGTGGTTGTCATGAACGACAGTGGCGCGCCCTCGAGGTGTTCCACACAAACCGTCGGCACCTCGGTGGTGGCGTGGAAAGCGTTGCGCGAGTAGATCATCGTTCGGTCGAGATCGGTAGCGATCAGAGCCTGTCTTCGTAGTTTTCTCAGATGCATTACTGCTGTACGTCCTTGATCAATCCCATGCACGAATAGGCCAGGTCGGGTACGATCTCGACCGGAACACCGCGGGCCACGGCGAGCAGACGGATATGCGCGTGTTCCGGTGCGTCCGCCTCACGCACCAGCACCCGCCACGGCAGCCGCCGCAGCAACACCCGGGTCGTCTCACCGACACCCGGTTTCACGAAATTCACACTGGCCACGCCGTATTGCTCGCGCACCTTGTCGACCGAGGCCCAGCCGGTCCAGGTCGGTGTCCGGTCGTCGGCGCGCAGGGCGGCCAGTTCGGCGGGCACGCGATCCCGGACCGCGTCGAAGGCGGTGGTCACGGTGTCGAGCAGGCGAGCGGAGACATCGTCGGGTGCCAGTTCGCGATAGAACTTCGCGCCGTGGAAATCGCCGGGTCCGATCAGCGTGTCATTGAGTACGGTGCGCGAAATCAGTCCGGAGACTGTCGAATTCAGGCAGGCCGAGGCAATCAGGAAGTCGTCTCGGGTGCCGTAGGTGCGCACGCAATGTCCCGGGTCGGCGAGCACGGCGAGCTCATCATTGAATCGGGCACCGCCCGCGGCGTGATAGGCGTCCAGCGCTTCGGTGAGTTCGCGAGTGATGGCACCCTTGCCGGTCCAGCCGTCGACGAACACGACCGAGGCCGGATCATGGTTGCGAGCGAGATAATCCAGTGCGACGGCATCGATACCGCGATCACGCACGATCGAGACCGCATAGTGCGGCACATCGAGACTTCGAGACCGCAACCAGCGCCGCATGAGAACCCCGATCGGCGTACCCGCCCGCGCCAGTGAAACCAGCACGATATCGGTACCGCGTTCGGCGACAACGAGTTCGGATACGGTCGCCACGGCGAGCGCGAGCCGCTCGGCACTCTCGGCCAACACCTCGTCGAACAGCGAGCGATATGCGGCATCGGGCTGATATTCGATCGGCAGCGATTCCGCGTAATGCGCGGCACCGGACTGGATCCGGCGTTCCCGCTCGGCCACATCGGCCTCGAGGTCGACATCGGACAGATCCTTCAGCAGCCAGGAAACCTCCTCGGCCGCATACGATCCGAATGCGGGGCCGTGCAGTGGAACGGGAAGTTCCAAGGCCGACTGCGGAGAGATATTCGATTCCGGCACAGCGTTCGACCTCATAACACCCTCGGTTCGGACCCTACGGCGGACGACCGGACATCCGTCCGTTCTGCATGCAACAACCGCGGATCCGCACCCGGCAGGACTGCCAATACGACATCGTCACCAGATGCGGTCAGCACATCGATCAGACCGCCCTCGACCAGCAGTTCATCGGTATCGGCCGGTGCATCGATGACAACGACCAGAACTGGCTCGACGCCGAACGCCGTGTCCTCACCCGAGTCCGCGCCAGCACCCAGCGCCGCGAGTTCGGACAGCGCATCCTCGATCCAGTGCGCGTTGTACAGATACCGCGGCTGCACCTCACCAGGTTCGGGTGCGATGAACCGAAACCCGCGCCGCAACGGATAACCCGGCTCATCCAGCACATACGCGGGCGACCGGGTCGTCGTCTGGAATCGGGTCGCAATCCCGGCGTCGGCGAGCTCGGACGCCAACCGCAGCGGCAGATACATCAGCTCTTCGTGCCCGAGCACAATCGCGGGCCGTCCGGCGAAATCATCGGCGAGCCGTACCCGCAGCGCCTCGGCGGCCTTCGCGAGCGCGGCCTCGAACGCATCGGTATCGGAGCGCAGAATCCCGTGCCGACCGCCCTCGGGAACCGAAGCAGGCCACGGCAACTCGACTCGATCGAACGAACCACGCTGCGCCGCGGTCGGATTCAATACCGGATCAGGCATCGACGACACCGTCGCGACCAGGTCATCGGGCAGCAAGGTGCGCCCGGCCGCCAGACACACGGTGTCGATCCGCGCCCCCAACGACTCGGCCGCCGCCTGGAACCGCGCCCGATCGTCCTCGGTCCGCATGTCCACCAGCGACGCCAGCACATAATGCGCACGTGGCGAAAACGCGTGCAATGCCCGAACCGCATCGATTGCCGTGTCACCAGTGGAGATTTCATCGTCTACGAGCACCAGCGGCAGATCGTTGACGAAGATATCCGCGGGTGCGGGTTGCAGCAGATGCGAGGTCGCGTGCGAATGGCCTTCCTCGAAGCCGGTCAAGGTGGTTGCGTCGGGCACCTCGCGACGGGTCGAATGCAGATAGCATCCGGCTCCGATCCGCGCCGCCACGCAATGCCCCAAACCCGTTGCGGTCTCGGCGAATCCGAGTACCACGGCCTCACGATCCCCCAGTACGTCACGCACCAGATCGCCCAGCCGATTGCCCGCACCGAGAACCACCCGCGGATCCGTCGGCAGATGCTTGCCGAGCACCGTCGAAACCAGTAGGTGCGCACGACGTGGATTACGCCGCAACCCCGGCTGAATCAATGTGGCGATGGGCAATTCGGCGGGCAGCACATCCACTGATCCGCCGCCGTGCGACCGCTCGTGCCGCAACTCGATACCCAAATTCGTTGTTGCCCAAGGATCAATGCTCACTCGGTCACCAACGCCGTCAATAGATCCACGAACGAAACACCCTTATTCGCGACACCGAAAACACGAGCCCGCAGCAGCGTCTGACGCGCCCAACTGCGATGCGGCCGCATCTCGTTCATCTTGTTCCGATATCCGGAGGCCGCCACCCCACCTACATCGACCTGCAGAATGTCCAGCGCATCCGAATACTCCTCGTGCGTCACCACCGATAGCGCGTGCACGGCCGCGACATGCGACGGATGGATCACCGTTTTGCCCTGGATCCCATTGGCCCGGTCGAGTGTGATCTCGCGTAGTAGCCCGTCCAGATCGCGACTGACCAGATAGCGCCGGAACGGCACCGCATCGGATTCCTCGAACGGCGCGGTCCGCAGCAGCGGCCGAAACATCCGCTCGTGGTCGGCGAAGTATTCCCAGACCGGTCCGGTGATCACGAAACCCGTGCCGTCCGAACGTCCCAGGTAGTTCACGATATCGGCGATGACATCTGCGACCACCCGCACGTCGTAGATGGTCAGATCCCGGTCCCGCCGAATGCCGAAGGTCGAGCACATATCCGTCGCACCGATACGCACCGCGAGTATCCGCTCCCGGTACTCGGCCAACAGCGCCGCGATCTGGGTCAGCTCCTGATCCCGGGTCTCGCGATGCACCAGCGCGGGCGATTCGAGCACCGGCATGCCGTACACGGGCCTGCCCAACCGCTCGGCGGCCGCCTCGAGCGCGGCGAGATATTTCGGACCGCTCGCACGGTCGAATTTCGGAAAGACGAAGCCGGTCAGTGCCACCGCCCCGGTGCCGAGTTGTTCGACGATTTCGGTCACGGTATCGGCATCGCGGACCCGGACGAACAGCAGCGGATTCGGATCCTCGCTGTCGGCAAGCAGATTCAGCGTCGCGACGGTCTGTCGTTTGGCGAATTCCACTTCGTGATCGGCGACGGCGTCCTCGAGATCGATGACCATCGAACACACGCCGCGCGCGGCCCGCTTACTGATCGTCGAGGCGAGGTCGGCGCGGGTCGCCGGCGCATACAGCGTGGCGCCGAGCGCGAACGCCAGAATTTCCCGGTCGGCGTCATCGCCGAACGGTTCCGGTTGTCGATGGAACAGGTGCCGCGCCTCCGGGCCGTGCAGCTGGCGAAAATGGCGCAGCGGCAATTGCTTTCGCAGGGAGACCTGTTGCTGGACGACGATGCCCGCGGTCATCGCTTCGCTGTCCTCATCCCTAATTGCGGTGGCCGCATAACCCCTGGCCTCATTCTCGTCGTGGTCCTGCTTGTTTTCTCATTCGATCCACTACCCCGGCTACGAACTCCGCGACGGTATCCAATTCGGCCACATAGGCCCAGTAGTCGGGATGGCGCCCCGACAGATTTTCGGTGATTCGATCGATCCGGTCTACCTGTGCATCGAGCACAGATCCCCATTCGCCGACGAGCCCGCGGCTCACCGCGAGCATTTGTGCGTCCCGCAGCCGAAATCGTACGGCCTTGGCCTTCTCTTGCGGATTCTCACGGACTTCGCGCAGCAATGTCAGCCGTTTGGTGACGGCGTCGATCAAGTGTTCGGCCTCGGTGAGGTACCCCCGTGCGGATGTGGTCAGATCAAGTGCGGACTCCGGATTGTTTTCGGCTGCCGCCGCACGCGCCCGCACCAGGGCGGCATCCGCGGCATCGATGGCCTTTTTGCTTTCCTGCCCATTGTTAGCCAGATCCGCCGAACTCGCAGCATTGAACTCGCGGAGCAACTCCGAGTAAGCCGGCGCCACCCGTTCGCCACGGGTGCGTACCGCGGCCGATCTGGTGGCCACCGAGGTAATGGCGTTGGCCGCCGCAGCGGCCCGAGATGGTGCCTGCGCCAATGCTTCTGCCAGCAATTTCGTCGCCGATTCCAGGCGGTTGGCGGCCTCCCGGACACTCGCGGCGGGTACCTCGGAACCGAGCGCCTCGAGTGTGAGCAGCGACTCATCCACCGCCGCCGCGTGCTGCCGCACCGAGGGGTAGCCAGCGTATTCGGATTCGGCGGCCTGCCTGCGCACACCCGCCGCGGCGATCTTCACTTGCTGCGCGAATTGCGGCACCGTGCCGAGCACCGCGACGGCGTTCTCGAGCTGGGACTGATTACCGCGATAGAACTCGTCGACGGCCCGAGCCGCGTCGGTCAGCTGCCGCACCAGGGTGTCCGCCCGCGCCTGCCCCTGCGGTATCGGCGTGTCGTCGCGCTCGGCATTCTCCAGTTCCTCGGTGAACGTCAGATATGCGCCCGCGGCGTCATAGCATCTGCTGCGCGCGGGTTCCCATTTCGCGCTCATCCGTCGCTCCGGGAACACCTGTTCACTGGCGTGCACCGCCGCCTCGGCGGCGCTCTGCCGCCGATCCATATCCAGGAACGCGGCCGCCAGCGTCGACCGGGCCTGTGCAATCCATTCATTGTTCCCGGACGACCGGAACCATCCACGCCTACGGCCTGCCACGCCCCGATGTTAGGCGGTGTACTCGCCTCAGCTCGGCCCAAGCGAAGGAGATGTTCCAGTTCCCCGGGGGATGCACCAGTTCCTACGCAAGATTGCCGAAACCTACTACTGTCGTAGGACGTACCCGGCGATTCGGACAGTGCTGGGAACCACAGACGTCTATTGAAAGGGAACCCCGCATGGGTGTCAGTTTGTCCAAGGGCGGCAATGTCTCGTTGACGAAGGCAGCGCCGAACCTTACCGCTGTCTCCGTCGGGCTCGGGTGGGATATTCGTACGACCACCGGCACCGACTTCGATCTGGATGCCAGTGCGATCGCGACCGGTGCGGACAAGAAGGTCGTGTCCGACAAGCACTTCATCTTCTTCAACAACCTCAAGTCGCCGGAGGGCTCCATCGAGCACCTCGGCGACAACCTGACCGGTGAGGGCGAGGGCGACGACGAGGTCATCAAGGTCGACCTGGCCAACACCCCGCCGACCATCGAGAGCATCTTCTTCCCGGTCTCGATCTACGACGCGGACACCCGGCAGCAGTCCTTCGGCCAGGTGCGCAACGCCTACATCCGCGTTGTCGACCAGGCCAACGGCACCGAGCTGGCCCGCTACGACCTGTCCGAGGACGCCTCGACCGAGACGGCCATGGTCTTCGGCGAGCTGTACCGCAACGGTGCCGAGTGGAAGTTCCGCGCCATCGGGCAGGGCTACGCCTCGGGTCTGGCGGGTATCGCCCGTGACTACGGCGTGAACGTCTAAGACGTACTGACTCCGTAGCGACTGCTTGCAGGTCGCTCGAAAGGGCCACAATGCAGGGGGCTCGGCGACGGGCCCCCTGCTCGCGTGTCCACGGAACGATTTGCCTCGCCGCTCCGTTGGACAATCGACGGTTCCGCGCCCACGCTGGAACCATCATCGCGACCGCGGGTTGGTACGGCCCTCGGATTACATCGGCAAAGGCGCGCTCGGACAGACATTCGACCGCCGCACGGAAAGGGTCTCCGCGTGGTCCTGCGCATATTCGGCATGTCCATCGTTGTCACGGTGATATCACTCATCGTGGCATTCCTGTACGGCGGGCCGACAGCGCTGGCGCTGGCCGCCATCCTCGGCGTCCTCGAGGTCTCGCTGTCGTTCGACAACGCGGTCATCAATGCCACCGTGCTCGAGCGGATGAACGAGTTCTGGCAGCGGATCTTCCTCACCGTCGGCGTGGTCATCGCCGTCTTCGGCATGCGGTTGGTCTTCCCGTTGGCGATCGTCTGGATCACCGCGGGCCTGACCCCGGTGAAGGCGTTCGACCTGGCGCTGAACCCGCCCGAAGGTGACGCGCTGACCTTCCCGGACGGCAGCCCGAGCTACGAGAAGTTGCTCACCGACGCACATCCGCAGATCGCCGCATTCGGTGGCATGTTCCTGCTGCTGCTGTTCCTGAACTTCATCTTCGAGGAACGCGAAACCACCTGGCTGTCCTGGCTGGAGAAGCCGCTGGCCCAGCTCGGCAAGCTCGATATGCTCTCGGTGGTCGTCGCGAGCGTCGGCCTGGTGCTCACCGCGGAATTGATCGCGACCGACGAGGAGCGCGCCACCGTCCTGGTCGCCGGTCTGCTCGGCATGATCACCTACATCGTGGTCGACGGCCTCGGTTCGCTGTTCCACACCGAGGAGTTCGAGGAATCCGCGGACGGCGGTCCGTCCCAGCTGGTCAAGGCCGCGGGTAAGGCGGCATTCTTCCTGTTCCTGTACCTCGAGGTGCTCGACGCGTCGTTCTCCTTCGACGGCGTCATCGGTGCCTTCGCCATCACCTCCGACCCGATCATCATCGCGCTCGGCCTCGGTCTGATCGGCGCCATGTTCGTCCGTTCGATCACCGTGTACCTGGTGCGCAAGGGCACGCTCTCGGAGTACGTGTACCTGGAGCACGGCGCGCACTGGGCGATCGGCGCGCTGGCGGTCATCCTGTTCGTCTCGATCGGCGTGCACATCAACGAGATCGTCACCGGTCTCGTCGGCGTGGCGTTCATCGGCGCGGCGTTCATCACCAGCATCATTCGGAATCGGCGCGATGACGCCGACGAAGTGGAGAGCGAACGAGAGGTCACCCCGGTGGCCTGAATTCCGGCGAGTAGCCGAAGAATTCGAGCGGCAGCGGCTTTTCCAGCCGCTGCCGCTTTTCTTTTCAGCGGACGGGAACCGGCTGCCGCGGCCCGACCACGGGCGTCGGGCGACGCGAGGCGAACACCATGCCGATCAGTCCGACGCCGAGTCCGGCCGCGGCGAGGGGCCGCAGCGGCTGATCGATGAACAGCCAGGCCAGCACGGCCGTGACTGCGGGCGTCGCGAAGAACAGACGCCCGACTCGCGTCGCCTCCCAACGCTTCAGCATCGCGTTCAGCAGTAGGAATGCGACCATCGAATTGACCAGCACCATCCAGGTGAGCGATTCCGCGAAGCGCGTCGCATCCCAGATGTGCAATTGGCCGGTGCTCCAAGCCAATACGCCCGCAATCGGCGCGCTCGCGGCCATGTGAATAGCGGTGGTGGCGCGCGAATCGACCTGCGGCACAAAGCGTTTCTGGTAGATCGTGCCGACGCTGAGGCCGAGCAAGCCGATCACGCACAGCAGCAGACCGACCAGTGACATGCTCGACTGGTCGAGTACGGCCAAGCCGACGCCGACACCACCGATGCCGAAGCCGAACCACTGTCGCGCCGTGACGGTTTCGCCGATGAATCCGGCCAGCAATGCGATGACGACCGGATTGAGTCCCTGCACAAGGGCGATGATGGCGGCCGAAACATGCAGGCTCATCGCCGTGTAAAACCCGCCGAACTGCACGATCTGCATCAGCAGACCCGCGATGACGACATGTTTGAGCTGGCCGGCGCTCGGCCAACTCGCGCGAATCACGGTGGCGTACACCGCGAGCAGGACCGCGGCGATGGCGAAGCGCGCGAACAGCACCATCATCGGCGGTGCCGCGCCGACACCGACGACTCCGGCGATGAAGGCGCTGCTCCACAGCACGACGAACAGTGGCTGCATGCCCGCCGCAAGGGATGGCTTGCCGGTCGCTCGGAACAGCGGGTCCAAGAGCTGCGTCTGCATGTGCCCTCCTCGATCCAGCACGACAGGCCAGATAACCACCTAAGTCGGTTACTAAGGTCGCATCCTCACACGTAACCTGTCAAGGCGGTTACTATGAAGAGGTGTTCGCCTTCGTGAGCGGTAACCTCGCCCTGGACTTCGCAGGCACGGTCAAGGCCCGTGCCACGACGTTCGACGACTTCCTCACCACCCCGGCGGACCTCGACGAGTGGCTGCTCGCCGCCGACCTGCTCGACACCACCCCGCACTGCGATGCGACGACCCTCGACCGGGCCGTGGGACTGCGCGAGGCAGGCTACCGACTGGCCCTGGCCGCGGCCCGCGACGAGCCGTTCGCGGACGCGGACCGCAAGATCGTCAACGAGCTCGCCGGGGGCCGACTCCCCAGGCTCACTTTGCGATCCGATGCGACGATCACCCGCCACGGCGATCCGGACGCCGCACTCGCCGCGATCGCCCGCTCCGTGGTCGAAATGCTCGGCGGGCCGGAGCGGAGGTTGATCAAGGAGTGCGGGCGCGACGAATGCACGCGGCTGTATCTCGATACCTCACGCGGAAAATCACGCCGCTGGTGCGATATGACCATCTGCGGCAACCGCGCCAAAAGCGCCGCCTTCCGCGCCCGACACACCGACTGACACCGGTTCGTACTAGCCCACCGGTACCAGGCTGCCGGGTTCGAATCGCGGTATCTGCGGCGGTTCGGGTCGGAATCCGCGCGGTATCGCACGTACGAACAGGAAGAAGAACACCACGAGCAAGGCGGCACGCCCCCAGACGCCGAATTGCACGACGTTCTCCATCGAATCCACCGAATTGCCGGATCCGATCGAATAGAAATACCGGAATACGCCGATTCCGATCGCGGCATCGGCGACCAGATACGCGCCGATCGCCGCCCACGGCACCTCGAGCAGAACCATGAACGGCACCAACCACAGCGTGTACTGCGGCGAGTGCACCTTGTGGAACAGCAGGAATCCGCACAGCATCGCGCCGCTGACGCCGATCCAGGGGAAGGTGCCGGTCATCGTGAATCGCTTCCAGCCCAACCACATCGCCAGCGCGAAGGAGGTCAGTACCAGCGTCGGCGAGGCGATCGAGACCGCGTGCTGAAATGCGCTCTCGCCATCGGCATCCTGGCCGAACAGCTGCCGAAGTCCCCAGTACCAAATGGAATTCGTGGTGATATCGGCCTGGCGCAATTGCTGGAAGGTGATAGATGCGCGCCAGCCTTCGTAACCGGCAATCGCGAATGGCAGATTCACCACAACCACCGTGCCGACGGCCGCGGCGGCGGTCAGCAGCGCACCGCGCACATCGAATCGAGTCGGCGTCGGATCATCCATATCGCGCTGACCGCCGGTGAGCACATAAGCCAGCAACGGCAGCACGAAGATGCCCGGATACAGCTTGAGACAGAACCCGATACCGAGCAGCACTGCGGCCAGAATTCCCCTGGTACGCAACGAATATCGGGTCAGCGCGGTCACCACGTACACCGCGGCGACCGCCATGCAGACCACCGGTAGCTCCCAGTTGTGGAATGCGTAGAGCACCAGCGGCGGGCCGGCCGCCCACAGCAGCGCCGCCCGCCCGGCCAGCCGGACCAGCAGCCAGGCGGTCAACAAGGCGAACGGCGCCAACAGCAATGCCGAATGCAACAGGAATTCCGCGTCGTTATCGGCACCGACCGCACCGAGCCACATCAGCACGCCGCTGAGCACCGGATATTCGACCGCGCCACCGGTCAGCGCGCCGTCTTTGGTGATGCCGCCATCGATATACGGAAAGACATGCTGATCAATATCGCGACCGAGCCACAGGAATTGGATATCGGAATAACAGACGTCCGAATCCTTGATCACATCGAAGACCGCACTGCGACCGTTCTCAGCGAACGGCGCACCCGCGCACCGCGCCTTGTTCGCATACGCGAGCGCCAACGTGAGCCCGCACAGCAACACCACCACCGCGGCCAAGGCCGCGCTGCGCGTCACTCCCCCGACGATCCTGTCGCGGGTGGCGAGTCCGGTCGGCATGGGCACCACCCTAGGCCGCACCGTGCGACGACGCCCGTGCTTCCCCCCACCAATGACCATACGGGCACTGCCTCGGGCATCGATTTCGCTGCTCAACGGGCGTTCATGTAGCCTTGTCGGGTTGCTGACGCAACGACCCTCCTGCCACGGACCGTCCGTGGCCGTTTCCTAGTCCACAGGAGGTGATTGGTCCGTGCGTCATTACGAAGTGATGGTCATCCTCGATCCGAGCCTGGACGAGCGCACTGTTGGTCCGTCGCTGGACAACATGCTGAGCGTCGTCAAGACCGATGGCGGCAAGGTCGACAAGGTCGACATCTGGGGCCGCCGCCGGCTCGCCTACGAGATCGCCAAGCAGGCCGAAGGCATCTACGCCGTGGTCGATCTGACCGCCGAGCCCGCCACGGTGAGCGAGCTCGACCGCCAGCTGGGTCTCAACGAGTCGGTGCTGCGCACCAAGGTTCTGCGCCACGGCAAGTGACCCTCGATTGCGTCGGTGCCTGTCTCTAGGCTCTAGCGCAAAGCGAGTGCACTGCGGACTGCATACCGAGCAGGAGGAACCACATGGCAGGCGACACGGTCATCACCGTCATCGGAAACTTGACGGCCGATCCCGAACTTCGATTCACGCCCGCGGGCGCGGCGGTGGCGAATTTCACCGTCGCATCGACTCCCCGCGTGTTCGACCGTAATTCGAATGAATGGAAAGACGGCGAAGCGCTTTTCCTGCGCTGCAACATCTGGCGTGAAGCTGCGGAGAATGTCGCCGAAAGCCTGACCCGAGGCGCCCGTGTGATCGTGAGCGGACGACTGAAGCAGCGCTCCTACGAAACCCGCGAGGGTGAGAAGCGCACGGTCGTCGAGCTCGAGGTCGACGAGGTAGGTCCCTCGCTGCGCTACGCCACCGCGAAGGTCGCCAAGGCCAGTCGCGGCGGCGGGGGTGGCGGCGGCTTCGGTTCCGGTGGCGGCGGGGGCAACTTCGCTCCGGCCGGTGGTGGTGGCGGCAGCCGTTCCGGCGGCGCCGACGACGACCCGTGGGGCAGCGCACCCGCGGCGGGCTCCTTCGGGGGCGGCCGCGTAGACGACGAACCGCCGTTCTGAGAACGGCTCACATCGGCCTGAATTGATTCGGTGGCGACTGCTTGCAGGTCGCTCGAAACGATCAGCCCATCATTGATTACGGAGTAACCATGCCTAAAGCGCCCGCGCGCGAAAAGGTGCTGAAGAAGAAGGCTTGCACCTTCTGCAAGGAAGCCAAGTCCGGCACCGTCAATATCGATTACAAGGACACCGCCCTGCTGCGGAAGTACGTCAGTGATCGCGGCAAGATCCGCGCTCGCCGGGTCACCGGCAACTGCGTGCAGCACCAGCGCGACGTCGCCGTTGCCGTGAAGAACTCGCGTGAGGTGGCCCTGCTGCCCTACGTGTCGACGGCTCGCTGAGAAGGGAGGCATCGCAATGAAGTTGATTCTTACTGCTGATGTGGACAACCTCGGTGCTCCCGGTGACACCGTGGAGGTCAAGGACGGCTACGGCCGCAACTACCTGCTGCCCCGCGGCCTGGCGATCGTGGCCACCCGTGGCGCGCAGAAGCAGGTCGAGGGCATCCGTCGGGCGCAGGACGCGCGCAAGGTGCGCGACCTGGATCACGCCAACGAGCTGAAGCAGGCCATCGAGGGCCTGGCGGCGGTTTCGCTGTCGGTCAAGACCGCAGGCACCGGCAAGCTGTTCGGTTCGGTCACCCAGTCGGACGTCGCCGCCGCCATCAAGTCGGCCGGTGGTCCGGTCGTCGACAAGCGCAGCATCGAGCTGCCGAAGTCGCACATCAAGACGGTCGGCAAGCACAACGTCGTGGTGCACCTGCACCCCGATGTGGTCGCGAAGTTCGACCTGCAGGTCGCGGCGAACTGAGTTCATTCGAAGGCCACTCTTGTGTTTCGGCACAAGGGTGGCTTTCGACTGTGCGGCATCGATCCCATGGTGGTCGTGGCCTGGGTGAACTATGCCCTTCGGTGAAATAGCCAATTGTTTGCGAAAAGGCCGGAACGGTGATCTGGACCATTCTCGGCAACCCGCTGCTATCGGCTCTACCACCGGTTATTCAGCTTGTGGATCGCCGAGAAAACCAACCGGACGCAATGTGATCTAAGCCATAGCCGTGGAACACGCTGTTTACCTACAACACGCCCGGCTGTTCAACTAGACCGACACGCCGCACTTGATTCATCCACACGTGGATAGATCAAGAAATCGATATCTATCAGCGTGTTTGAATGGCGCGACCTGGGTTTTCCCCAAGTTGTACACAGGGGGTGCACAACGCCAGGTAAACAGTCCCCAACTTATCCACAGGTGTGTGCACATTGCGGTTTGGCGACTGCCCACTGGGTCGCCTAGGTTCGTCGCAACATCATGCACGCACCACCCGGAACGGCATGATTCGGCACCTGCCGCGGCGGTTTGCTGGAACCGCAGGTGAGACCCTCTAATGAGGTCAGTCGAACCGCAGTGCGCTGCCGAATGTGTCGGAGCCCGGGAGTACAACGAGTGATCAATAGGGTAGGCGGGTAGGCGTTTTCGAGCGGCCTGCAAGTGGCGAGAGAGGACGGTCGAGTCTGGTGACCACCACCGATGACCGCGGGCAGACGGACTATCCGCCCGAACCGCCCGGTGAGGACTTCGGCAGGCAGCCCCCGCACGATATGGCGGCCGAGCAGTCCGTACTCGGCGGCATGCTGCTGAGCAAGGACGCGATCGCCGACGTCGTCGAGGTGCTACGCCCCGGCGACTTCTACCGCCCCGCCCACCAAGCGGTCTACGACACCATTCTCGATCTCTACGGCCGCGGCGAACCCGCCGACCCGGTCACCGTCTCCGCGGGTCTGGACCGCCGCGGCGAACTCAAGCGCATCGGCGGCCCGCCGTATCTGGTCACTCTCACCCAGACCGTCCCCACCGCGGCCAATGCGGGCTACTACGCCGAAATCGTTGCCGAGAAGGCGATTCTGCGCCGTCTCGTCGAGGCAGGCACTCGCATCGTCCAATACGGCTACGCGGGCGCCGACGGCCAGGACATCGCCGAGGTCGTCGACCGCGCCCAGGCCGAGGTCTACGAGGTCACCGAACGCCGCACCACCGAAGACTTTCTCCCCCTCGAGGAACTCCTGCAGCCGACGATGGACGAAATCGACTCCATCGCCTCCCGCGGCGGCATCTCCCTCGGCGTCCCCACCGGCTTCACCGAACTCGACGAACTCACCAACGGCCTGCACCCCGGCCAAATGATCATCGTCGCGGCGCGCCCCGGTGTCGGCAAGGCCCTGGCCCTGGACACGCCCCTGCCCACCCCCACCGGCTGGACCACCATGGGCGAGATCCGCGTCGGCGACGAACTTCTCGACGCCGAGGGCCGCCCCACCCGCGTCCTCGCCGCGACCGAGGTACTGACCGAACGGCCGTGCTACGAGGTCGAATTCTCCGACGGCACAGTGATCGTCGCCGACGAGCAACATCAGTGGCTCACCATTGCCGGGGCAGCGGGTGCTCGGGTCGCCGCCGTTCGCACAACTGGCGAAATCGTCCACAGCGTGCATCTCGCCGACGACAGCCCGAACCATCTCGTGCCGACCACCGCTCGTTCGGCCGCCAGGCACATCGTGGACGTGCGAAAGATCGACACCGTCCCCGTGCGATGCGTCGAGGTGGACAACGCCGACCATCTGTACCTCGCCGGCGAGTCGATGGTGCCGACGCACAACTCGACGCTCGGCATGGACTTCATGCGCAGCTGCTCGATCAAACACGGTCTGGCGAGCGTCATCTTCTCGCTGGAGATGAGCCGCACGGAAATCGTGATGCGCCTGCTCTCCGCAGAGGCGAAAATCAAGTTGGGCGATATGCGTTCGGGCCGCATGAGCGACGACGACTGGACCAAACTGGCTCGCCGTATGAGCGAGATCAGCGAGGCGCCGCTGTTCGTCGACGACTCGCCGAACCTGACCATGATGGAGATCCGCGCGAAAGCACGTCGGCTCAAACAGCGCCACGACCTGAAACTCGTTGTGGTGGACTACCTCCAGCTGATGACCTCGGGTAAAAAGGTCGAATCCCGACAGCAGGAAGTCTCGGATTTCTCGCGAAATCTGAAGCTCCTCGCCAAGGAACTCGAGGTCCCGGTAATCGCGATCAGCCAGCTGAACCGTGGTCCGGAACAGCGAACTGATAAGCGCCCCATGGTGTCCGACCTCCGTGAATCGGGCTGCCTCCCTGCCTCGACCCGAATCCTGCGTGCGGACAATGGTTGTGAGACCACCCTTGGCGACCTTCTCTCCAGCGGCGAGAAGCCGAAAGTATGGTCATTGGACAAGCGCATGCGGATGGTTGCGCGGTCCATGGTGAAAGTGTTCCCGAGCGGCCGTAAGGAAGTGTTCCGACTGCGGCTGGCGTCCGGGCGACAAGTGGATGCCACTGGCAACCATCCGTTCTTGACCGTCGATGGCTGGATTCCGCTGGAGGAACTAGCAGCTGGCGACCGGATTGCGAGCCCACGTCGCGTCCCGGAACCCGTACAGACAACTCCAATGGCAGATGCCGAGATCGTGCTGTTGGCGCACATGATCGGGGACGGCTCGTGCGTCAAACGCCAACCGATCCGCTACGCCAGCATCGACGAGGAGAACCTCGCGGCCGTGACGACCGCAGCACGCCATTTCGGCGTCACCGCTGTTCGCGACGAGTACGCAGCTGCGCGCTGCACTACGCTGCGGCTGCGAGCCCCCGACAGACTCACACACGGCAAGCGCAACCCAATAGCGGCCTGGCTCGATGACCTCGGCCTGTTTGGCTTGCGCAGTTATGAGAAATTCGTTCCCCAGCAAGTGTTCTCATTGCCCAATGATCAGATCGCGCTGTTCCTGAAGCATCTGTGGGCTACAGACGGATCGGTGCGCTGGGACGCAAAGGCACATATGGGCCGGGTGTACTACGCATCTACCAGTCGACGCTTGGTCGATGACGTCGCACAGTTGCTTCTTCGGCTCGGTATAACCTCACGTATCAGCCGCATCAGGAAGTCGGGCTACCGGGACTGCTGGCACCTTTCGATTGATCGTGTCGAGAATCAGATTCCTTTCCTTCGCGATGTCGGTGTCAATGGCGCACGTGGAGAAGCTGCGCGCGCGCTACTCACTCGACTCGAATCCATCGTATCCCGCCCTGGCTCCGACACAGTTCCAAAAGAAGTCTGGTCCAAGGTACGGCAACTATTGGCCTCAAAGGACATGACACATCAGGAATTTGCCGATGCTATCGGTTCACGATACTGGGAAACCCTGTGGAAGCACGCGCCTGGTCGGGCCAAACTGGCACGCGTCGCGGCAGTTCTCGACGATGCCGAGATAGACATGCTGGCAACAAATGATGTCTTCTGGGACAAGATCATCAGTATTTCAAGCCTCGGCGAACAAGACGTGTACGACGGAACTGTACTTGGCACACATAATTTCGTGGCCAATGGAATAAACGTGCACAATAGTTTGGAACAAGATGCCGACATGGTTATCCTCCTCCATCGACCCGATGCATTCGAACGAGACGACCCGCGCGGCGGTGAGGCGGATTTGATTGTCGGTAAGCACCGTAATGGTCCGACAGCGACCATTACCGTTGCGCACCAGTTGCATCTGTCTCGGTTTGTCGACATGGCCCGTGGTTGAAACCATATACGCCAGATTTCTGTCGCAATGAGTTGTCGCTGAGCAGCCGAGGCTCTCTCGGGCGAGCCCCTGATTGAGGCGGCGTTCTCCTGTGCGGTGCTCGCCGCACCGGCGGTCGCCCTGTCGATCGGCTACTTCCCGATCGCTTTGCTGCGGCGGTCCGACGCGGTCGAAGCCCCGAGCACCTCCGCCCGGTCGGCGCAATGTACTGCGTCGCCGATATCGATGACAGGCGCGCCACCATGCGACGAGCGACTCGAGCGGTGCCGCTGCTACGCCGACATCTCCTTGGCCCGTAGGTTTCGCTTCTTGGCACGATTGCCGCAGGTATCCATCGAGCACCAGCGTCGGTTTCCCGGGCGAGACAGATCGACGAAGTAGGCCTGGCAGCTGTCGCCCGCGCATCGCCGTATTCGCGCGGCGGTCGGCGAGGTGACCAGATCCAGCGCATCCCGGGCGACTGTCGCCAGGACCGCCGCGATCGGGTCGGGCGCGGTCCACTGCAACTCCCCGCGCCGATCGAGACTCGGGATCGGGATAGGCCGGCCCGCCGCCTTATTGATGACGGCGCGGTCCCGGTCGGACGGATGTACCGGGCCCTGAGTCGTGCGGGCCAGGTCGACCACCCGAAAGATGGCCTCCCGCAACGTTCGCGCGGACTCGACGGCGCGAATATCAGGTGCCGCGGCGACCCGGTCCCAGGGCCCGAATTGCACAGCCCATGCCGTCAGCGCCGCCGGATCGGTCAACTCCTCGACCGCGGCGGGCGAGCCGCGGTGGCGCAACGTCCGCACGTAATCGAGGCAGATTCGACCGGATCCTTCACGAAATTGACGCACGATCCCAGTGTATGGAACCACTTCAACCGGTTCGAACGGAACCGGTTAAAGTGGTTCACATGATCGACGCAGTAACGGATGCGCAACTCGCACAGTCACTCTCGGGAGACTTCCGCAGCCACCATGCCCAGACCAACGGCATTCGGCTGCACTACGTCGCGGGCGGGACGGGCTCGCCGGTGATACTTCTGCCGGGATGGCCCCAAACCTGGTGGCAGGCCCGCAAGATCATGCCGCTGCTCGCGCGTCGTCACCGGGTCATCGCCGTCGACCTCCGCGGTATGGGCTCCTCGGATACTCCGGACCACGGTTACGACAAGAAGACGATGGCCGAGGATATCCACCAACTGGTCCGACATCTCGGCTACTCGACGGTCGACGTCGCCGGGCACGACATCGGCTCGATGGTGGCCTTCAGCCTGGCGGCCAACCACCCGGAGACCGTGCGCAGGCTGGCGCTGCTGGAGGAGCCGCATCCCGATGATCGGCTCTACGACTTCCGCCTGCTCCCCGGTCCCGCGGAACGGGCCCGGCAGCGGTGGTGGTTCGCCTTCAATCAGGTCGCCGAACTACCCGAACAGCTCCTGGCCGGGCGGGGCAGGCACCTCGTCGACTACCTATGCCATCGAAATCTGCGCAATCCCAACGCCATCGACGAACAGTCCCGCGCGGTGTACGCACGCGCCTATTCCCGTCCCGAGTCGATCCGCGCCGCCAACGGCTGGTATCAGAGTTTCACCCAGGACATCGAGGACGGCCGGACGTATGCGAAACTGACGATCCCCGTTGCCGCACTGCACTTTCCGGGCCACACCGACATCCTCGACAGTCTCGCCGACCGAGCAACCGACGTACTCGCCATCGAAATCCCAGACAGCGGCCACTATCTCGCCGAGGAACAGCCCGATCTGGTCGCAGCTCACCTGTGCGACTTCTTCGGATAGGGCGCCCAGTCCGGGGTCCACACGTCGTCGCGGTAAGTCGTCTTGTATCTGGTGTGTAGGTACTCGAGGAAGTTTGCGAGGACGGGATGTGCATTGTCTGCTCGCCAGATCACGGAAAGTGGGTAGACCGGGGTCGGGTCGACGACGGGGATGCGGCGGAGGTCGTAGCTTTCCGGCCAGAGGTATCGGGAACCTTCGCCGACGAAGGTGGCGAGTTGGGTGGAATCCGCGAGTTCGGCGAGGAGCGCTTCGATGCCGAAGCTCGGGCCGATCGTATCGATGGTGAGTCCGAATGCGGTCGCCAGATCGTCGTAGTAGCCGATCGGTTCGGCGTCGGACATGCCGGGCATCCAGATGGGGTGATCGGTGAGTTCGGCCAACGTCACGGTCTTGGCCTTCGCCAATGGGTGTCGTGGGCCGACCAGCAGTTCGTGCCGGTCGTCGATCACTCGCGCGGACCGTAGTCCGTTCGGAACTTTGCGGCCACGTAGGGATCTGAAGGTGGCATCAACAGTGCCCGCACCGATCTCGGCCAGCGCCGACTCGGCGTCGAAGTTGATCAGGGTGACGACATCGAGCTCGATATCGGGGTGTTGCTGGTAGAAGGCATGAAGGAGGGTGGAGGGTGCGATCCGGCGGGCCACGACGTCGATCCGCAGGGCCCTGCGTCCAGGTGTCACGGCCGCAGTGACGCGTTCGGCGGCACGGAGCAGTTCACGGGCATGCGGTAGCAATGCCTGCCCGTCGACGGTCGGCCGCACACCCCTGGCGATTCGCGCGAAAAGCTGAACCCCGAGTTCTCGCTCCAGTGTGGCTACTCGTTTCGACGCGGCCTGCTGAGTGATTCCCAGATCGTCGGCTGCGGCTTGGAACTGGCCGGTCTCGGCAACCGCGACGAAGGTACGAACCGCATCGAGATCCACGAGCGAAAACCTACTCCCACAACGAAAAGTTGTGACACTCCGCTCGATTCGTTGTTGGTGAAAGCACCCATCGACCGGCTTCAATCTCCTGACAACAGAGGGAGTGCCGAATATGTGGCGGAGCGCGAAACCGGGTCGGGCGTTCGGGTGGTTGTGGGCCGCCTACGCGGTCAGCGCCTACGGGACCGGACTCGGATTCGGGGCATTTTCAGTTGTCGCCATCACCGTCCTGAACGCCAGTTCGGCGGAAGTGGCGGCCTTGTCGGCATCCGGGCTCGCGATCGGGGCGCTGCTTGCGGTTCCGCTCGGGCCGTGGATGGAATTTCGTGCCAAGCGGCCGGTCATGATCGCCACGGACCTGATCCGCTTCGCAGCGCTGGCATCAATACCGCTCGCCTACTGCCTGGGTGGGTTGTCCTTCGCGCAGCTCTTGGTGGTCTCCATCGTCACTGCGGCAGCGAAGATCGCGTTCACCGCGGCCAGTGGCGCATACCTCAAGACCGTCGTCCCTGCCGCCGGACTGCTGGTCGCCACCAGTCGTTTCGAGTCCACTACTTGGTCGGCCACGGTCATCGGACCGCCGGTGGGTGGCGCGGCTATCGGGCTGCTGGGGCCGGTGACCACCGTTGTTATCGATGCGATGAGCTACCTACTCTCGGCGCTCGGCATCACCGCGATCAGGGAACCCGAGCAGCCACCGCCGCTGCGGAAGACCCGAACGCGCCGGTGGAGCGACATCGCCGAGGGGTGGCGCTACATCCTCGCCCACCACACGCTGCGTCGGTTCTTCGTCAACACCATGCTGGTCAACGGGCTGATCATGGCCGGGGAGCCACTGTTGTCGGTGCTGATGCTCGCCCACCTACAGTTCCCGGTCTGGGAGTACGGGCTGGCCTTCGCTGTTCCGTGTATCGGTGGCCTGATCGGGTCACGACTCGCTCGTCGCATCGCTTCCCGCTGGGGCGAACAGACGGTACTGCGGGTCTTCGGCACGCTACGTGCCTGCTGGCCCCTCGGGCTGGCGTTCATCCGGCCGGGCCTGGCCGGGCTGGTGATCGTGATGGTCACCGAGTTCGGGCTCATCGTCTGCATCAGCATTTTCAACGCCGTCTTCGCCGCTTATCGGTTGAACAACACCGAAACCGATCGCCACGCCCGGGTCCTCGCCGCGTGGTCGATCACCAGCAGCATCAGCATCGCGGCAATCACCGTGACATGGGGTCTGCTGGCACAACTCACCAGCCCGCGTGCGGCAATCGCGCTGGCTGGAGTTCTCCTGCTCGCCACGCCCTTCCTGCTGCCGCGGCAAGCCGCCACGCCCGAGCCGATTCCGCCGCATGAAGAGCCGGTTCTCTCCAACGACAGCGCGCGAGCATGACCCGACAACGTGGTCCGGGAAACTGGACGGCCGCTTCAGGGCTCGTGATGACATCGCCGCTGCGGTTGGCGAGGCGGAAGCCCGCTTGCAAAATCTATAGACCGGTCTATTCTGAGATTCATGGTTACGTCCAAAGGTGCTCAGACGAGTGGGCAGTTGGTGGAGTCGATGCTGGAGTTGATCCAGGCTCGGGGGTATAGCGGTACGGGGTTGAACACGGTCGTGGACCATGCGGGGGCGCCGAAAGGGTCGTTGTACTTCCACTTTCCGGAGGGGAAGGAGCAGCTCGGGGAGAAGGCGATCGAGTTGGCGGCCGAGCGGTTTCGGAGCTTGCTGGACGAGACGGCGCGGGCGGGGGCGTCGCCGGGGGAGGTGATCCGGCGGGTTGTGGAGGTGCTGGCCGGGTTGGTCGCGGACAGCGATTTTCAGCTCGGTTGCCCGGTTTCGGTGGTCACGTTGGAGATGGGCGCGCACAGCGAACGACTGCGGGCCGCGTGTGCGGCGGCGTTCGAATCGTGGATCGGGCCGGTGCGTGAATACCTGGTCGCGGCAGGGCATTCGGAGGCGGCGGCGCGCACGCTGGCGACGGCGACGGTCAGTGCGGTCGAGGGTGCGGTGATCGTGGCACGCGCCAAACGCGATGTGGAGCCATTGCACAGCACGGCACAGCTGCTGGCGGCCCTGCTCGACCAGCCAGCGGCGGTGGCGTGATGGCCACCCGCCACGCACTCGTATTCGGCGCCACCGGCTTTGTCGGCCGCAATTTGATCCGCACCTTGGACCAGGCCGGGATCCACGTCACCGCCGCGGTACGGAGCCGTGAATCGTTCACGCGGCTGGCAGCGTGGTTGGCCGATCACGGCTGCGGAACGGCTCCGGCCGAGCTGATTGTCGACTTCGACGCCGATCCCTTTGTTCAGGGCGAGGATTCGGCGTGGGCGGATGTCACCGAGATCTACAACTGCGCCGGCGCTTACCGATTCGGGATGACGAAGGACGAGGCGCGGCACGGCAATGTCGACAGCGTCCGCTCGGTGGCGTCCTTCGCCGCGCGGCTGCCACATCTGTCCCGGCTCGTATACGTCTCCGGCTACCGAGTCGGCGGTCAGGACCCGACCACCGTTCCGTGGAGCCCGGAGCGGGTGGAACGAACCCATCGTCGTCTGGGCGCTTATGAGGCGTCGAAGGTGGAGAGCGATGCGGTATTCCAGGCCGCCGCCGATGAACTCGGTGTGCCGTGGTCGATCGTCAACCCGCCCACCGTCATCGGGCCGAGCGACACCGGCGAATCCGATCAGCAACTGGGTCTCGCGGCGAGCGTGAAAGAGATTTGGCAAGGCACGGTGGCGGCATTGCCGGGCAACTCCCGCACCTTCGTGCCGGTGATCCCGGTCGACTATCTGACCCGCTTCATGACCCTGCTCCCAACCGATCCGGCCACCGCCGGTGCGGCGTACTGGGTGCTCGACGACGCTACGCCCGCACTGCCGACCCTGCTGTCACAAGTCGGTCGACACTATCGAGTGCCGGTGCCGCGCACGCGCATTCCGGTCGCGCTGGTGCAGCGCCTTCCGCAGTGGTTGACGAAGGCCGATCCGGAGACCCTGACCTTCCTGTCCACCGACCGGTATCCCACGGACTCGGCGCACGAACTCGCCCGCAAGCACGGTCTGGACCTGCCCGACACCACACGCAGCATCCTGCGATGGGCCGACCACCTCGCCGCGCACCGGTTCGGTACTGCGCCAACCGATAGTGCCGCAAGGGCTTTCGACGAATACGCCGGTGTGCGAACGTTCCGGATCGGCGAACCGGACGCGCCCACGGTGCTGCTGCCCGGCCTGCCGGTCAATGCCGACACCTGGGCTCCGGTCGCGGCGGCCATCGGCCACGTCCAGGTTCTGGACCTACCCGGGCTCGGTATGTCGGCGGGCGGTCGAGGTGACTGGCACGCATGGCTCGAGGCACTGCTCGAACGAACACCCGGCGCGCACTTGGTCGGTCACTCCATCGGCGCCGCCGCGGTGGTCGAGGCCGCGGCCGCGCATCCCGACAGGGTCGGGTCGATCACGCTGGTCGCTCCGTTCTTTCTCCAGCCGAGTGCCGGAATTTCGGCACGGGTCACACCCCTGACTCGCTGGTATCTGCGTCGACAGCATCCGAACACGTTGTCCGACAAGCTCACCGGCTCGCCCGACCATGCGGCGGTGCTGCAATCGAGCGTCCAGGATCTGCGTCGCGCGAAGGTCGCGGCCAACGTCGCCACACTATTCGCCGCAACGACGAACGCGGGCTGGCGCAGCGAACTCACCACCAAGCTCGCGCAATATCCCGGTCCCGTCCACGTGATCAACGGAAGCGCGGACCCGCTCACTCCCGCCCAGGTCGAATCACTTTCGCCACGAACCGAATTCAGTACCATCAACGGAGCCGCCCATCACCCGCAACTGACACACCCCGATGAATTGGCGGATATCATCGCCGGAGCCGTATCGAGCGAGGCCGCCCGTCTCACGCGATGAGCGATCAGAACCTCTAGTGCACGGTGCCCGGAAAGTGCGAACCCAGCGCCGGAGTCAGGTCGTCGAACCAACGGGCAGTCGGGTCGTAGCGGGCGAAGAATTGGCGGCCCACATCGGCCGGGTTTCGCGCTTGCAGTAGGCGTAGGACGAAAACCTTGACGCCCAGGACAGTTGTGATGCCATCGATGAGGACCTTGCCGGGACGGGCGGACATGACCGGACCGCGGGCACTGCGCGCCAAGCCCGACACGCCGCGAATGGCATCGGTGTAGATGTCGTGGGCTCGGGCCAAAGGCACTTCGAAGTAGTTGCGGGCACCGGTATCTCGCTCGACGAACATGTAGTACGGGATCACCCCGAGCTCGACCAACTGCTGCCACATCTCCGCCCAGACCCGGGCGTCGTCGTTGACATGGGCGACCAGCGGCGCCTGCGCCCGGATCACCGCACCGGTGCGCCGAATCCGGGAGATGGCCTGCCGCACCATGGTGGTCGACAACTCCCGTGGATGCGAGAAGTGCGCCATTACGGCAACGTGCCGACCGGCGGCCACGCACTGCTCGAACAGGCGCAGTAGATCGTCGGCGTCGTCGTCTTCGGTGAACCGCGCGGGCCAGTACGACAGCGCCTTGGTACCGAAACGCAGTGTGCGGATATGGTCCAGCCCCGGTTCCAGAATCCGATCGACCCACCGACGTAGGACGGCCGTCTTCATGATCAGCGGGTCACCACCGGTGAACAGCACATCGGTGACCTCCGGATGCGCACCCAGATAGGCGAGCATGGTCGCCGGATCCGACAGCGCCTGGCGGGTTTCCGAGCCGACGAACTGGGCCCAACGGAAACAGTAGCCGCAGTAGGCATGACACGTCTGCCCCTGGGACGGGAACACCAGCACCGTCTCGCGATACTTGTGTTGCAGGCCGAGCACCGGTTTACCGTGCAGCACAGGGACATTGGCCTCGATCTGGCCGCCGGGATGCGGGTTGAGCAGGCGACGGGCTTGCGCGCCCGCCTTGGCGAGCACCTCCCGGGTGGCGCCCGCGTCGTAAAGTTCGGCGACGCCGGAAAAGACTTCGGGCGGCAGCATTTCCCGATGCGGAAAAGTGAGCCGGAAGATCGGATCGTCCGGCGCCGCAGCCCAATTGATCAATTCTCGCTCGACATAGTCGTTGACGCGAAACGGCAGTACCACCGAGACGATCCGCAGCTCACGCAGGTAGTCGTCGGAAAGGCCACGGGCACCTGCCAATTCGGCCAGCCGCTCGCCGGTGTAGAGCTTCATGCGGTCACCATTTCTTCGTCGCGGTGGAGTGGAATGTCGCGGTGGCGGCGCAGACCGGTGGCCCAGACGACCGGTGCCGATACCCCGATGACCACCGCGGCCGCAAGGAAGACCGGACGCGGATTATTGCCGTCGAGCTGGGTGATCAGTCCGGCCAGGACCACGCCCACCGGCCCGGCCGCGAACACCAGCGAACGGGTCGTACCGGTGACCCGGCCGAGCAGTTCGCGCGGCACGACCTGTTGCCGGAGCGTGCGAATCACAATGCTCGCGAGCACATCGGCCCACACCAGTACGGCATTGCTCACCGCGAGCCACCAGATGTCGGGCGCGAAACTCGCGGCCGCCAAGGCAATACCGATCAACAGCACTCCCGCCACGCACACCGACACCGGGCGATACCGGGCGATGACGGCGGGAGCAGTTGCCGCACCGAGGATTCCGCCGATACCGCCGGCCGCCACCACCACGCCGACGAGGCCCGGCGATGCACCGAAGTAATCGTGAGCGAAGAAGACGATCAGTGTCGTGGCTGCCAGGCAGAGATTGGTAACCACCTGCAGCACCGCCAACGAGCTCATGATCGGAGAAGTGCCGAGATAGCGCAGCCCAGCATGGAATTCGGCCCCGATCCGGCGCCACGAGATCCGGTCAGCACCAGCGGTCGACCGCGGCATGCGCCGGTAGGTTCTCCATAGTGTCACCATGGACACTACGAACGTCGCCGCATCGATCAGTAGGGCTGCCCTCAGACCCACTGCAGCGGAAAGCAATCCGACAATCGCGGGACCGATCAGTAGCGATGCTTGGCTTGCCGTTTCGAGCCGTGAATTGGTGCGCACCAATTCTCGATCACGGTAGACATCGCGCACCGCGACAGTCAGCGCGGTCTCGAAGAACACCCCGGCAATTCCCGCCGCGAATGCGAGCACGAGCACCACACCGACCGAACCGGTTCCGGTCAGCGTAAAGCCGAAAATAGCGATGAAAATCCCGGCCCGCACGGCATCGGCCACGATGAGCACATGCCATGGGTTGGTCCGGTCGACCAGCGGACCGGCGGGAAACCCGGCGATCAAGTAGCCGACCATGCGGGGCGCGGCGGCCAGCGCCATGGCCGTCGGATTGTCGGTGAGATGCACCACCAGCAGTGGAATTGCCAGCACGGCCAGTCCGTCGCCGAACAGCGAAACGATCTGACCTGGAATGAACAGCCGACTACCCCCTGGACGGTTCAGAGTGTCCATGTGTAGCCCGTCAACTGTTCCAGCCGACATCCGAACGAGATCTTTTCCGGCCACTTCAGCGTGCCGTAGTCGATCTCGGTGACGCCGCGCCGCAACGCTGCCGCCACCAGTTCGTGGAACGCCAGCACGAAGTAGGTGCCGTAGGCATCGCCGTGCTTGCCGGACCACAATCCCCGCAATGAGTCACCGTGGCGCAGCGACAAGACGAAACCGACGATTCGGCCGTCGCGCCGTGCCGTGGTAACCACCCGATCCTCGGCCGGATAATGCTGGATCATTCGGTCGAGCGTCGCGGTCTGGGCCGGCCGGTCGTCGCTGGAGTGATATTTGCGCAGCGACCCCATGCGCAATTCCAGTACCTCGTCGCGGACCTCGCTCAGGTCTTCCTCACCGAAGGTGATTCCGCTCTCACCGCCCCGGCGCAACAGTCGCCGCAGGTCCTGGCGGCGTTGCCTGGACAGCTGCGCCAGATATCCGTCCATATCGGCGAAATCCACCGCCCGGACGCAGGTCGGATACAACTGAACCGGCCGCGCCCCGAACTCGGCGAGCGCCTGCCGCAGAATGCGTTGTCGCTCAGGGACATACAGGAACGACACAGACCGGACGCCGTGCCGCCCCGCCCAGTCGTGGATGGCCTGCACTGTGCGGGCCATTACCGCCGGGTCGGCGGCACCCGGCCCGGCGGGCACACAGGTGTAGCCGGGCAATACGAAAAGCAGGGCCGGGTACAACGTCTCTGGTTCGAATGCCGAAAGTGGTACCGATCGCGGCTCGAACACCGGGATTTCACCGCGCAGCACGGCGCCGATGTCGTAGCGAGGTTCCGCGGGTGCGGTTTCCAGCAATCGGGCATGCAACCCGACCTGCGGGCTGCCGTCGACACTGCCGATCAGCCAGCGTGGCTGCCCCGGCAGCAATGGCCCCATGGTCTCCAGCCATCGGCCGGTCACTGCGAAATCTGTGGTCGCGTCCGCCAGCGTCGCCCATTCCGGCGGACAGTTCCCGGGCCCCCTGAGTTCCACACGCATCGCTCACCTGCAGTTTCCCGATGAGTGAGCGGATCGGCGCTGACACCGCGGAACCACCACATCGACCATGCCGTTAACTGACGTAACTATATCAAGCGTGCCGTTAAATAGTGATATATAACTCCGCTCGAGCGTAACCATTTTTCCGCCCGCGTAACGATTCGGCCCTCGAGCCCGACGTCCTTCGTGACACACGGCCTGTCGGGGGGCCTGTCCGTCCACTTGTCGGTTTTGGATTGGGGAACGGGACATGGCTCTTCGGGAGTTCTTCGCGCGCCATCGAATGGCTTCGGCCATCGTCGCGCCCGCGTCACTGGGAGTGGTGGCTATTGTCGCCGCGTCCATGGCGATCACATCGACGCACGAAACCGTCGATACGCGCCTGCGGGCGTCCGTCACGGAGTGTCACGACATGGTGACCATTTCGGTCGCCGGACGTCGGGATACGCCGGACGCCGCGACCACGAAGATGCTGGTCGATGCCAATGGCAACGCGTTGCCCGCGGCGCTGTCCGGTGATCACAGCAGCGAATGGGTCGATCCGGTCGTCAACGCACCGGCCGACGATGTCGATCCCGGCTCGTATGCCGCGGTCTACATCGCGTATCCGGCGAATATGGACAGCTACGAGGATGCCGTCAACACGGGTGTCGCGAATACCGAACAGGTGATGCGGGAAATCGCGCAGGCCTGCCCGGACACCAAGTTCTCGATCGTCGGCTACAGCGAGGGCGCCGACGTGGTGCGCCGCGTCGCGATGACGATCGGACATCAGACCGCCGATCAGGACGGCGGCTACGGCATTGTCGATCCGGCCGACGTCGTCGGTGTCGTCATCCTGGCCGACGCCGGACGTTCGGCGGGCGAGGGTCCGTTCCCGGGTTCGAAGGATCCGTACAGCAACCCCGACGGCTTCGACCAGAAGTATCAGAACGGCACGAAAGCCACGTCGGGCCAGGGCGCACTGCCCGGCACCAGCGGTGACTTCGGTGCACTGAACGGCAAGATCGCGTCGTTCTGCTCCGATGGCGACCTCACCTGCTCGGCGCCGCAGAACATTTCACTGCTGCAGTTGGTGGTGAATGTGGGTCGGCAGTTGAATGTCGATGCACTGGAACGCGACGGGCTCACCCCGGCGACCGGGCAGGACGTAGCCGTTACCCTCGGCCGAATCGCGATGGCGGCATTCGCGGATATCCAGTCGCAGCCGAACTGGATGCAGAGCGATGAGACGTTTCTCCAAGTGCTGCTGAGGGTTTCGGATCCGGAATACAAGCCGGGACAGACACCGCAGACTCCGGCCAATGCGGAAGCGATCTCGACCAATCAGATGTCGCCGCTGGCCTATCTGCCGCAGAAGGTGTTCAACGAAATCATCGGTCTCATCGTGACGAACCAGAACACCATCCCGGTGATCATGAGCGACCCCTACCAGCAGACACTCGGTCCCAATGCGACCGGTCACCACTTCGACTACTGGCGCGATGCCGACCCGGACAACGGTAAGCCGCTGACATCCGCCGAGTACGCGGCCGCCTGGCTCACCCATCTGGCGAAGCAGGCCCAGGCGGGTCAGCCGGTCGACAAGACAGCCAAGCCGGAGTCGGCCGATCTCGCCGCCGCCTACCAGGCAGCGACCTCGACGACCAAGACGCCCGAGCCGAGTAAGACCACGACCACGTCACCGACGACCACCACAGCCGCGCCCGCGAAGACGGAAGTCAGCAGTCAGCCGACGACCACCACGCCGCCGCCGCCGAGCACACCGGCAGTGACGACACCACCGGCCACCACCACCACGACCACGACCACTCAGCCCCCGAAGCCGACCACCACCGAGTCCGCCACCACGACAACACAATCCGCGGCACCGACCACCACCAGCGGGTCGAGTCACCCCTGACCCGGCCGGTAGCGCAGGTCCGCACGGCCGCCACCGTCGCGGGCCTGCGCCGATATCCTTTTCAGCGGTCGAGACGTCGGATGGGTGCCGGCCAATAGCGCTGGGCGTGTCGGCCGAACAGCCGCTTGGTCTCATCCCGACGCCCCCGAACAGCACCAGCAGGGATCAGCGGGGTGTAGACCGGCCAGCAGCCGTCGACGACGAAGGCGTTGGTGTAGTCGGCGCCGATCATCGTGAGGCTCAGGCCGATGGCGGCCAGTCCCGCGGGATGACCAGGCCGATCGCACCGGCCGGTTCGACGGCGCCGACGAAGTAGCGGAACCAGTCGATCGCCGAATTCATCGCGCTGCCAGCCATCCCGTGATGGGATGTATTCGTATAAGCTCCGATTCGATCGGAAGCGAGCGGGGCGAGATGGTGAAGCGATGACGCAGCGCGGGTGGGTGCTGTTCTTGGCGATGGGCGTCATCTGGGGCGTGCCCTACGCGATGATCCGGATCGCGGTCGAGGATTTCGACCCGATCGTGGTGGCATTCGGCCGAACCTTCCTCGGCGCGCTGATCCTGCTGCCGATCACGCTCTACACCAAGACACTCGCCCCGGTGCTCGCGCACTGGCGGCCGCTGCTGCTGTACACGCTGGTCGAGATCACCGGACCGTGGTTTCTGATCGGGTACGCGGAGACCACACTGAACAGCTCGACCGTCGGGCTACTGATCGCCGCCGTTCCGCTGGTCGGAGTGGTGATCCTGTCCAAACCCATTCAGGGTGTCGGTGCAAAAGTGTGGCCCAAGTACTCCTTCGCACACGATCGCTTCGACGCACGCCGGACCATCGGCTTGATCATCGGATTCGCGGGGGTCGCTGTGCTGGTCGGCTTCGATATCGATCTGACCCAGCCCGCCGCCATCGGCGCCATCGGGCTGACCACCATCGGTTACGCCGTCGGCCCGATCATCATCAACCGCGCACTCGCCGATCTACCGCCGCTCGGTGTCGTCACCGGATCACTGATTCTGGCCGCGGTGATTTACACACCGTTCGCCGTATTGCGCAGGCCAACACATTTCACCGCCGACGCGTCGTGGTCGGTGCTCGGGCTGGCCGCAATCTGCACAGCCGCAGCGTTCCTGGTGTTCTTCGCACTGATCAGCGAGGTCGGCCCGGCCCGCGCCACGGTCATCACCTACATCAATCCGGCGGTGGCCATCCTGCTCGGCGTGACCCTGCTGGACGAACCGCTGACCGTCGGCATGGGCATCGGCTTCCCGCTGGTCATTCTCGGCTCGATCCTCGGCACCGCCCGCGCCCGCGCCGCCGAGGAACCGGCAGCGACGCCGGTCACCCAGTCCTGAGCACCCTCACGCGCTGAAGGTCAGACCGGCGCCGCGTCGGTGGGGTTCGACGAAATGTGTTCCTACGGCGTCCTTTGTCGTGGCGGGCGGCGCCGCGCTTCTCGGCAACCTGCGATGCGGCCCTGCACCTCGAAAAACCGTTGCGCCGCATACCTGTCGCGGGGCTTCGCAGTGGAATGATGTCGGAGTGACAGCGAACAGTCGAACCGATCCCGCGGACGTGGCGCACACCCGCGCCGCCTACGACGATATCGCCATCCGCTACACCGAATTCGTCAAAGATCACCTGGCCACACAGCCGTTCGACCGCGCCATGCTCGGCATATTCGCGGAGCTGGTGCACGGCGGTCGAGTGGCCGACATCGGGTGCGGTGAAGGCCGATTGACCGCGCACCTGTCCGAGCTCGGCCTGGATATCTTCGGGATCGACCTGTCACCGCGGCTGCTCGAATCGGCGCGGGCTCAGTATCCGACACTCGACTTCGAGGAGGGCTCGCTCGAGCACCTCGATATCGGCGACGCCACTCTCGCGGGAATTCTCGTGTGGTACTCGTTCATCCATCTGCCGCCCGAACGAATGCCCGCTGTGTTGGCAGAGTTTCATCGGGTACTCGAGGCAGGAGGGCACGCACTGCTCGCGTTCTTCCATGCACCAGATGTCCAGGACGCGGAACCGTTCGACCACAAGGTGATAACCGCCTACCGATGGTCACCGGATCGGCTCGCCACGCTGGCCGAACAGGCCGGTTTCACGCCGACCGCCCGGTTGGTCCGAGAACCGGATCCCGGCGAGCGGGGCCGCCAGGCGTACCTGCTCCTGGTCAAGGATCGCTGATTCGGCGAACGCGAATCCGCGCCTTTCAGTAGGGTTGAGGACAGCGCACAGGGGACATGGCTGTGCGGGCCCTTATCGACATCGTGGTCGTTTTCCTTTCACCAAAAACCTCAGCACCACACCGTCGTCAGGGGGCGACAGACCATGGAGCTCATTTCTCCGATCGATGCCGTTTTTCTACTCGCCGAATCCCGCGAGCATCCGATGCACGTCGGTTCGCTACAACTATTCGAGGCACCGGAGGACGCCGGGCCCGATTTCGCGCGGCTGACCCACGAGAAGTTGTTGACGGACAACGAATTCCACCCCACCTTCCGCAAGCGCCCGGCAACCTGGCTCGGCGCACCGCAGTTGGCGTGGACTCAGGCCGAGGACGTCGAACTCGGCTATCACCTGCGCCGATCGGCGCTGCCGAGTCCCGGCAGCTTCGATCAACTGCTCGAACTCGCCTCCGACCTGCACAGCGCCCTGCTCGACCGGCACCGCCCGCTATGGGAGATCCACGTGGTGGAGGGCCTGAACGACGGCCGCTTCGCGCTCTACTCGAAGATGCATCACGCGCTGATCGATGGCGTCACCGCGCAGCGAGTGCTGCAGCGAACGCTCACCAACGATCCCACGGCGACCGAAACACGCGTGCCGTGGAACCTGCCTCGGTCGAAGCGCAAGACCGAGCCGTCGGGCTCGCTGCTGGGCGGGATCGCGCGAAATCTCTTGTCGGCTGCCAATTCCGGGCCCACCGCGCTGCGGGTCGCGCGCGCCGCATTGGTGCAGCAACAGTTGACCATGCCCTTCGAGGCGCCGCGCTCGATGTTCAATGTGCCGATCGGCGGCGCCCGCCGGTGCGCGGTCCGGTCCTGGCCGCTGGAGCGGGTCAAGCAGGTCAAGAAGGCGACCGGCACGACCGTCAACGATGTGGTGCTCGCGATGTCGGCGGGTGCGTTGCGCGCTTATCTGATCGAACAGAATGCATTGCCCGATAAGCCGTTGATCGCCATGGTCCCGGTCTCGCTGCGGGCCGATGAGGACGATGCCGAGGCCAGTGGCGTCAAGGTCGGCGCGATCCTGTGCAATCTCGGCACCGATATCGCCGATCCGATCGAACGGCTGCGCGTGGTGAGCGAATCGATGCGCCGCAGCAAAGAGGTCTACAACTCGCTCTCGCCCATCCAGACCATGGCGCTATCCGGGTTGATGCTCAGCCCGCTTGCCCTGACCCTGCTGCCCGGCATGCTGTCGTTCACGAACCCGCCGTTCAATATCGTCATCTCGAATGTCCCCGGCCCCAAGGAACCGCAGTACTGGAACGGCGCGCGCCTGGACGCCTCTTACCCGATGTCGATTCCGTTCGACGGGCAGGCCGTCAACATCACCCTCACCACCAACGTCGACAGTCTGGACTTCGGGATCGTGGGCTGCCGCCGCAGCGTGCCGCGACTGCACAGCCTGCTCGACCGTCTGGAAGATTCGCTGGCCGAGTTGGAGCAGTCCGCCGGCTGACCTGGCGAATAGCCCGCCCGCCGGTCGATAAGCTGAGACGATCGACTGGCGACGGGTGGGCGACACGATGGCTCTTTACGACCACACCGGACAGACGTACGCCCGGACCAGGCAACCGGATCCGCGCATCGCCGCGGTCATCGATGACGCGGTGTGCGGTATGGACTCCGTCGCCAATATCGGCGCAGGGGGCGGATCCTACGAGCCGACCGGCACCGTGATCGCGGTCGAGCCGAGCGAGGTGATGATCGCGCAACGTCCACCCGCCGCCGCCCCCGCGGTACAGGCGGTCGCCGAGCAGCTGCCGATCCATACCGATGCCGTCGATGCCGCCCTGGCCATCCTGACCGTGCACCACTGGACCGACCTCGATCGCGGCATCGCCGAACTGAAACGGATCGCCCGCCGCCGCATCGTCATCCTCACCTGGGACCACACCATCTACCGCGAATTCTGGCTGGTCCGTGACTATCTGCCCGCCGCGGCCGTAACTGATGCGCGCCTGGCCGTCCCCCTCCCGCGCCTCACCGCCCTACTCGGCGACGTATCGATCACCCCGATCCTGGTCCCGCACGATTGCGTCGACGGCTTCGGCGGCGCGTACTGGCGGCGACCCGAGGCGTACCTGGACGAAACCGTGCGCGCGGGAATGTCGATGCTGGCGATGACACCGGCGGCACTACTGCAGGACGGACTGAACCGACTCCGAGACGATCTCGCCACTGACGCATGGTCCACCCGGCATGCCGAGCTGCTCGACAAATCCCACCTCGACCTGGGCTACCGGCTCGTCACGGCGGAACTCCGATCCAGTCGGCTGAAACGGCTACCCCGAGAAAACTAGAACGTGTTACATTCGAAGTCAGGCGTCCGCGCCTGTCGACCAAGCTACCGCCGCATCATGGCGATATCTGCGGCAGTCGGCCGAATCGGCAGCGCGGGCGGGTGACCAAATATGCAACCCGTTCCAGCACTCGTCAGCCGTTGTGATCCGGCTGCTGAGCAAGTAGGGAGACCAGCACGCCATGCGTACCGAAATCTGCGACCGGCTGGGGATCGAATTCCCCATCTTCGCCTTCACCCATTGCCGCGATGTGGCGGCCGCGGTCAGCAATGCCGGCGGACTCGGCGTGCTCGGTGCGGTGGGCTTCACCGCTGAGGAATTGGAGGTCGAACTGGCCTGGCTCGACGACCATGTGCACGGTGTGTACGGCGTCGACCTCGTCATTCCGTCGAAGTACGAGGGCAAGGGAATCGATGACCTGACCCCCGAACAGCTGGAAGCCAAACTGGCGGAACTGGTTCCGCAGGGGCACCGGGACTTCGCGGAGAAGCTCCTCAACGACCACAATGTCCCGCATCTGCCCGACGGTGAGCGCCACAACCAACTTCTCGGCTGGACCGCGACCACTGTCGCACCGCAGATCGAGGTGATCCTGCGCCATCCCAAGGCCAAGCTGGTCGCCAATGCCCTCGGCACACCGCCGCCGGATGTGGTCGAGCAGATCCAGGGCTCCGGACGGCTCATCGGCGCGCTGTGCGGTTCGGTGAAGCATGCGCTCAACCACAAGCGTGCGGGCCTGGATTTCGTTGTCTGCCAAGGCACCGAAGGCGGCGGGCACTGCGGTGAGATCTCCTCGATGGTGCTGTGGCCGCAGGTGGTCGATGCCATCGGCGATATGCCGCTGCTGGCTGCCGGCGGTATCGGCAACGGTCGGCAGGTCGCCGCGGCCATGGCGATGGGCGCGGCGGGTGCGTGGACCGGCTCGCTGTGGCTGACCGTCGAGGAGGCGAATGTGCCGCCCGCGCAGATGCAGACCTACATCGAAGCAACCAGCCAGGACACCGTGCGCTCGCGGTCCTGGACCGGTAAGCCGTGCCGCATGCTGAAGAATGACTGGACCGAGGCCTGGGAGGCGCCGGAGAATCCGGATCCGCTGCCCATGCCGCTGCAGATGATGGTGGCCCTGGACGGCGTCAAGCGCGGGCACCGCTATCCGGAAGCCGCCAAGGATGTGAACTTCAATCCGGTCGGTCAGGTCGTCGGCATGATGAACAAGGTGGAGCGCTCCGCCGATGTGATCGCCCGGCTGATCAACGAGTACGTGGAGGCGTGCGACCGCCTGAACAAGCTCAACAGCGCCCTTTGACGTCCTCTCGTCGACGCCGCCCCAGCAGATCGTCGGGGCGGCGTCGTCGGCCTCTCGTGGCTGGGTAGCCGTCCAGCGGCACACGCGGTATACAGATGATTCGCACCGTTATGGTGCGAGCGCTCGCGTCAGTTTTGGGAGGTCGGCATGTATCCCTGCACCAACCCTCGGTGCGGAAGTCGCGGACATAATGAGCCGGAGTGTCCGAATCTGGTACATGCCGATCTGCCGCAACGGCGAAATCTGGTGGTGCTGGCCGTACTTGCCGTCACGATCGTCAGCTCGCTCGTGCTCGCCGCCTTCGCCGCGGCACCGCATTGATATCGGTGTCCCCGCCTAGGAATCGTCCACCGAGAAGTCGTAGCGCACACCGGTCAGCCGCTCGCTGAGCTGCCACAGTTTGCGCGCGGTCGCGCGGCGGTAGGCAAGCGGATTGCGCAGCGCCCGCCGTGGATATCCGGCGACCTCGAAACCCGGTCCCACATAAGAGTTTCCGGGCACATCCGGCACGGTGGCGGCATACAGCTGCGGCAACGCGCCCATGTGATCGGACTGGGCCAGCGCGAACAGGATCGCCTGCGGGATTGCCGCCAGAACACCGCCCAGACCCTTCTCACCGTCGCGGTCGTAAAGATGTGTCGCGGAGACTCCGGGATGCGCGGCCACCGCGCGCAGCTGCGACCCTGCCGCGCGGGCCCGACGCTCGAGTTCGGCGGTGAACAGCAGATTCGCCAGTTTGGACTGGCTGTAGGCGAGCCAGCGCAGATAGACCCGCTGCCAATTCGGGTCGAACCAGTTGATCACGCCGACCCACGCGGCCACCGACGATACGGTCACCACTCGCGGCTGTTCGGCGCGCAGGAGTGCGGGCAGTATGGCGCCGGTGAATGCGAAGTGCCCGAGGTGATTAGTTCCGAATTGGGTATCGAATCCGTCGGCGGTGCGCGAGCGCGGCACCGCCATCACACCCGCATTATTGATCAGCAGATCGATCCGGCCGACAGTGTCGTCGATCTGCTCGGCGGCCCGCCGGACCGAGGCGAGATCGGCCAGATCCAGCTGCAGCACTTCGGGTTTCGGCCCGTTGGCCACCGCGGTGACCGCATCCAGTGCCGCGGCCGCCTTCTGCGGATTGCGGCAGGCCAGCAGCACGTGCGCGCCCTTGCTCGCCAGCGCCTCCGCGGTGCGCAGGCCCAGACCGCTATTGGCGCCGGTCACCACGGCTGTCTTGCCGGATTGATCCGCGATATCCGCGATTGTCCAGCGGCGCGGCAGGATTGGTACCGAGGGCACAGAGAACTCCTGGTTGATCAGCGGCGTGGACCGCTTCGTCATCGCGCGCGAAGCCCGGCGGCCATCGCCGATTCAAAACGAACGGACTTCCGTATCGAGCTGGGCGCAGACCTCGACGATGCCACCGCAGACTCTGCCGAGCATAGCCAGCTCTGGGAGTATCGAACGCCTTCCGCCGCAGTGCATCCCGCGGCGCTCGAGCGATGCTTGTCACGGCCACCCGCATATCGTCGGATTCGGTGCAGCGCGCCCGCTGAGCAGTTCCGTAGACCAGCCGTCTCAGTCGGCGACTCGATCCACGCGATCTTGGTCGACGGCCGCAAACTCCACTCTTCAAACGACATTGAGCGACACCGGCGCATGAATGACTCAGACAGTGGATTCCGAGGAACCGCGGGCGATCAGGCGGTCGCCGCGTGCTCCGCATCCTCATGGCCATCGGCCCCGACATCGAGCAATTCCTCGAACCGGGCGATCACCTTGTCGTGATACAGCCCGAACAGATCCTCGAACAGCGCGAGCTGCGCATCGGACGGGCCGGAACCGGAATCCCACACCGCGACCAGCGCACGCCATACCAGAACATGCAGATCCGCCGCGCCCGCGAAGAAGGCCTCGACGGCCTCGGGGACCTCGAGCACCATCTCGCCGATGGAGTTCATGATCGCGCGCTGCATGCTCAGCCCGAGTGCGGTGAGCAGTCGGCGGACCAGGCCGATCTCGATGGCGAGGATCTGCTGGAAGTCGGGAACATCCTGTCGGGCAAGCGATTCCAGTTCATCGATTTCGGCCTTGAGTTCGGCCGGGTCGATCTCCTGCTCGCTGCTGGTGTAGGCGAGCAGCGCCTCCATGACGATGCCGCGCTCCACCTCGACGATGTCGTGGAACATCTCGATGGCCACATCCGGCATCGGAACCGAGAACCGGAACAGGTGCCGATACACATCGATGCCGCCCGCCTCACGGACATCGCGGATCGTGAACCCCTTGCCGCGCCGCGCCTCGACGAATCCGTACGATTCCAGCCGACCGAGCGTCAACTGCGCGGTCGCGCGGTTCATTTCGAACTCCTCCGCGACCTGACGGACCGACGGCATCAAATCCCCCGGCTGATATTCCCCCGCGGCAACCCGGCGTGCCAGCTCATCGGCAACGTCGGCGACTACCGTTTGGGATCCCATCGAGATGCCACCTTTCGACTCGGTTCCGAATACGTCCCAGACAGTCTATGCCCTCCTGTGCGAGACTGCACCTGTGTAACACTGGTCCGCGTGCAGTGTGAGGTGAGTCATGACAATTCCGCGTGGCGAGGGTCGATCAGCCGAGAGTCCGGCAACTAGACGTGTACGCCTTTTCGCGATGAGGTCGAACGGTAAACCTCCAGTTCGCACGGCGGTTCGCAATGCGAAATTAGCGGCGCTGCCGGTCGCCTTCGCGGGCCGTCAGGCCGCGGGCGTGGGTAAGCGCGCGCTGGGCCGACCGGCCGGTGAGGTCAATCGCGAAATCCAGATGCGCACCGCACAGCACATCTTCGAGGTACTCGGCGAGCTGAAGGGCTGTGCCGCCAAACTCGGTCAGCTGCTTGCCATTTACGAACTCGCACTTCCGCCGGATCTCGCCGAGCCGTACAAGATCGCGCTGAGTCGGCTACAGGATTCCGCGCCCGCGATGCTCCCGCGCTCGGTGCACGCGGCGATGGCCGTCAGCATGGGGGAGAACTGGCGTTGGTATTTCCGGGAATTCGACGATCGGCGCGCCGCCGCGGCCTCGCTCGGCCAGGTACATCGCGCGGTATGGCGCGACGGTACGCCCGTCGCGGTGAAGGTGATGTACCCCGGCGGTAGGCAGGCGGTCGCGAACGAGCTGGATCAGCTGCGCCGGATCTCCATGCTGGCAACGGTTTTCGTGCCCGGTGCGGACGTCAAAGGCGTGACCGAGGCGATCTGCGCCTGTGTGCTCGACGAACTCGACTATGCGGCCGAGGCGGAATCTCAGCGGATCTTCGCGGCGGCCTATGCCGACGATCCGGATTTCTACATTCCGCGGGTGATCGAACAGCGCGGCGATGTGCTCGTCACCGAATGGTTGGACGGTACGCCGCTGCCGCGCGTCATCGCCGCCGGTTCGCGTGCCGAACGGGATCGGGTCGGCATGCAGCTGGTTCGCTTCATGGCCTCCAGTTGGATCCGCAGCGGTCTGCTCTACGGCGATCCGCATCCGGGCAATTTCCGGGTGCTGCCGGATGGGCGACTCGGTGTTGTCGACTTCGGGGCCTGCACACCGTGGCCGACCGAGGGTTTCGAGGAATTCGCCTTCGACTACTGCGATGCGCTGTTCAACGGCGGCCCCGCGGAATTGGAGGCGGCGGCACGCAGGCACGGCTTCTGCGAACCGGGCCGGGTACTCGATGCCGAGGATCTGTTCCATGTGGTCGCGCCGTGCGTCGAACCCTTCCGGCACGCGAATTACCGGTTCACCATGCGCTGGCTGCGCAAACAGGTACTGCGAGTGACGAATCCGCGGCTGTCGAATGCCCTGCGTCAGGGCACCATGCCCGCACGCTTCACACCGTTCGCGCGATCGATGCTGACGCTGATCGGTGCGATCGGTCAGTTGGAGACCGAGGGTTCGTTCCGCGACGAGGTCGGGCGCTGGCATCCGACGCTGCACGAGTTGGTGACTCGGCCCGTCGAGGAGGGCGCGGTGCCGGTCGATCTGGCGGCGGCCCGGCACAAGCGTGCCGAAGCGGATGCGCGCCGGATGTCTGTCGGCTGAGTACAACCGTGCTGACCTGCTCGGACATCGCAGATGGAACTACCCGAGACATCACGTCTCAGACAGTTTGGCCGTGGCTCGCGGGCCGCGCCAACCACTCTCGCCAATACGGTTGGATGAGCGCGGCCAATTCGTCGTAACCGGCCGCGCCGGGATGTGCGCCGTCACCCGCGCGCACCTCGCGCATCCATACCGCGTTGTCGCGCAGCGATTGATGGACACGCACATAGGGGACCGCTGCGGCAGCGCAGATTTCGGCGAAATGTTCGTCCAGCGCGGCGGTCCTGGCATTCTGCTCTGCGTCATCGATGGGCGGCGACGCGACGACCAGGACCGGAAGTTCGGCGGCCTGTGTGAGCAGTTCGGACAGATTGGCCGCCGATTGCTCGGGTGCGACTCGGGGGCGTCCGTCGATGAACGTGGTGTCGTTGACGCCGAACGAGACGACCAAACGAGCATCGGAGCCGTCCGGAAATCGTGGCGCGCATTCGGTCTGCCAGCGGCCGAGGATCTCGGTCGAGGTCTGCATCCGCACACCCAGGTTGTACGCGGTGAGCGGCTGACCGTTCGCGTAGGAGTGGGCGGCCAGGCGGCCGACCCAGCCGAGGCACTGCGGGTCGCCGACACCCGCGACAAAGGAATCACCGATGAAGCACACACGTAGGTCGTTCCACACCCGGCGATCTTCGCACCGCTCGCCGTGGATCAGCGCCCGGCTACCGCCGGGGCACGAATTCCGATCGTGCCGTTAGGATCGCTGTGGTCATTCGGGAGGGATTGAAGTTGACAGGGGTAGCCGAATCCGCGGCACCGCCGTGGTTCACGGATTTATTCGCGCATCGGCGCTGGATTCGCCGGGTCGAACCGTTTCCGCATATCTATGCCAGGGATGTGTTCGTGCCAGAGTTCTACGGGCGCCTGGCCGATGAGCTGACGCGGGTGCGCCGGGACCGGCCGGAGGCCTTCGGAGCGGTGGCGGCGGATTACGGTGCGGTCGGGGCCTCGCTGGCGGGGCTGCGGGACGGTCCGTTGGCGTTGTTCCTCTCGCGGGAATGGCATGACCTGATCGCCCGGGTCGCGGGGGTGGCAACGACCGGTGATGTCGAGGGGTCCGTGCATCATCATCCGCCGGGTAGTCCGTCGGGGTCACCGCACAATGATCTGAATCCGGCCTGGTTCAAGGGTTCGGTGCCCGGACCGGGCGAGGTCAGGACCGTGGATCCGGAAGTGGATCTGAAGTCCGGCCCGCGGACGCCCGAGGTCTTCGCGCGGGAGACGGTGCGCGCCGTCGCGGTGCTGTTCTATTTCGGCAATCCGGACTGGCAGCCGGGCGACGGCGGCGAGACCGCCCTGTATGCGCATATCGGCGCGAATCCGGTTCCCGCACTGATGATTCCGCCGCTGGACAATTCGCTGCTGCTGTTCGAGTGCACACCGCGCTCATGGCACACGTTCGTCGGCAACAACGCCGCCGCGCGCAATTGCGTGGTGATGTGGCTGCACCGGCCGAAGGAAGATGTGGTGCGACGCTGGGGAGGAGACAGCATTGCGCAGTGGCACTGAACGCCGGGTATGTCTGCTCACCGGTGCCGGAGGTGTCCTCGGTGACACCTTCTGCCGGGGTCTGTACACCGGCTACGACATCATCGCGGTCTGCCGCAATCGCACCCCGGCCGCACCGTCACAGCTCGAATGGTTCGTCGATCCCTTCGAACCGGAAATGCCGGTGCCGGAGAACGATTCGCGGATCTTCGTGATCAAGGCCGACCTGACCGAAGCGGGTGAAGTCGAACGCGTCGTCGATATCGCACTTGCCCGGTTCGGACAGATCGATCTGCTGGTCAACAATGCCGCGCACAGCCGATTCCAGCCGCGTGGCATCGTCGACGGCGATGCCGCGCTCGACGAATTCGATCCGCACTTCGCGGTCAATGTCGGTGTGCCGCTGCGATTGTCGGCGCGCCTGGCGCAGCGGAGCTGGGTGCACGCCGGGGACGAGAATCGGGCCCGCAATCGCAATATCGTGAATGTCTCCAGCATTGCCGGCTCGCGGGTGTACCCCGGCGGACAGGCGCTCTACGCGGCATCCAAGGCGGCGCTCAACCACCTGACCCGGCATATCGCGGCCGAATTCGAGGAGTTCGGGGTGCGGGCCAATGCCATCGCGCCCGACGATTTTCCCGCGACGGTGTCCACCGAACAGGTGGTGCGGGCCATTGTCGAACTCGATCGAGGCGCGATGAGCGGCGAAGTGTTCACCGTCGGAGTGGCGGCCGAGGGTGGGCGTCACGCACTGGGCGCGGACGCCCACTGACCTATGCCGTTCCGGTGATCTCTTCGGACATCGTCCAGAGCCGTTGTGCGAGTTCGGCATCCACCGCCTGCCTGTTCCGCGGCTCCTCCACCTTGAACCGGTGGAAGTACTTGCCGTTGATCTCGTCGGGCGTTGTCGCCAAGTGCACCAACGGATCCGCGCCTTTATCTGCCCTGATGAAGAAGGGCCGCGACAGCGGCGAGCGGATGAACGCGCCGAGCCCGAGTGGAGCATTGTCGTAGACGTGAGTGGCGACCGCGCCCGGATGGAATGCGGCGGTGACCAGCCCGGTGCCCTCGGTGCGGCGGGCCAGTTCCCTGGTGAAGATGATGTTGGCGAGCTTGGAGGTGCCGTAGACGCCCAGTTGGTTGAACGAGCCGGTCGAAGCGTTGACGGTGTCGATGTCCAGCTTCGCCATCCGGTAGGTCATGCTCGCGGTATTGACCACCCTGGCCTGCGACTGCACCAGCCGATCCAGCAGCAGGGCGGTCAGCAGGAACGGCGACAGGTGATTGACCTGGAAGGTCAGCTCATTGCCGTCATCGGTGACGGTGCGTTTCGCCCACGCGCCACCGGCGTTATTGGCGAGCACATCGATGCGCGGATAGCGATCGAGGAGCTGATCGGCGAGTTTGCGCACCTCGTCGAAGCGGGCGAAATCGGCGATGAACGGCTCCGCGCCGACCCGCGCCGCCACCTCGGCGGTGCGCTCCGGCGAGCGCCCGACCACCGCGACGCTCGCGCCGCGCGCCACCAGCTTCGCCGCCGCCTCGGCGCCGATGCCGGAGCTGGCGCCGGTCACCACCACCGTCTTCCCGGTTAGATCCTGTGCTGCCATGTCCTGCCTTCCGTCAGCTGATTCGTCCTGATCCTCATCGGCCGGGACAGATTCGGCAAGACCGCCTACTGACCGGTAGGTCGGCGTGAACCGACTGCTGTGTATCGTGCTGCCAACGCAACAGTTGATCTAGTACGAACACGGGTAACTCGTCGGGACGCCCAGAACTCGGCCACTCCGGGATCCGCCGGCCCGCGACGGTACGTTAGGAACCACCTACGACCGGCGAAAGGCCCGGGGAGGCGGAGGAGCGGAGGGCCACGAGATGCGAGTTGATGGGCGGGATATCCCGGTCACGGGGAGCCTGCTACAACCGCTGATCCGGCGGACCAGTGACATCATCCGAGTCGTCCTCGCGGCACTATGGGTCGGCGTGGTCGTCGCCGCCTCGCTGATCACCCGGCCGGAGTGGCTGGCGCTGGAACGTTCGGTCTCGAATATCGTCGGCTTCCTCAATCCGGACCAGTCCAATCTGGTGTACCTGGTCTACGGCATGGCGATTCTGGCACTGCCGTTCGCGATCCTCATCGAATTGATCATCAGCAGGCAGTGGAAGCTGCTCGCGGGCTACGCGGCCGCGGGATTGGTCGCGGGCCTGCTGCTATCGATCACCGGCACGGGATTGTCCGCGCCGCAATGGCATCTGCAGGTACCTGATCGGCTCGATACCTTCCTGTCGCAGTTCCTGGATGATCCGCGCTGGATCGCCATGCTGGCTGCGGTGCTGACCGTATCCAGTCCGTGGCTGCCGACCCGGCCGCGGCGCTGGCTGTGGTTCCTGTTGCTGGCCTTCGCACCGATCCACCTGGTGGTCAGCACGGTGGTGCCCGCGCGGGCCATGTTCGGGCTCGCGGTCGGCTGGTTGGTCGGCGCGGTGATCGTGCTGGTGGTCGGCACACCGGCGCTGGAAGTGCCGCTGGATGCGGCGGTGCGGGTGCTGGCCAGGCGCGGACATACCGTCACCGCGTTCACCGTGGTGCATCCCGCCGGACGCGGTCCGCTGGTGCTCGCCGCGGCCATCGACGGTCCGGAGCGCGAGTTGACCATCGAGCTGTTCGGCAAGAATCAGCGCAGCTTCGGTGCACTGCGCCAGCTGTGGCGCTGGCTCACCTTCCGCAGCAGCGAAACCGCGGCACTGCACGGCTCCATGCACCGCGCCGTCGAGCACCGAGCGCTGGTGGCCATCGCCGTCGGCGAAATGGGTCTGGCCGCCGTGCAGCAGGTCGCCGTCGCGGCGCTGGAACGCGGCTGGATGCTGTACGCGCACACCATGCCTCGGGGTAAGCCGCTCGACGAAACCTCCGATGACGACCTTGCCGGCGTATGGAAATCGCTCGGCGCACTGCACTGCGGCCAGATCTCGCACGGTGATCTGCGGCCCGCCGAGATCCGAATCGAGAACGGCGCCACGCTGTTCAGCGGATTCATCAATGCGGAATTCGGCGCGTCCGATAAGCAGCGACAGTCCGATGTCGCGCAGTTGCTGGTCTCGACCACCGCGGTCTTCGGCAAGGAAGCCGCGGTGCGCACCGCCATCGAAACGCTCGGCGAGCAGACGGTACTGACCGCGGCGAGCCGACTCACCAAGTCCGCCATGCCCGCCGGCATCAAGAAGTCGATTCCGGACTGGGGCGAGGTGGTCGCCGCGGCCCGCGACGAGGTGCGCAAGCAGACCGGACAGGACAAGATCGAGGCCGAGCAGATCACCCGGTTCAGCCGCAATCAGCTCATCCAGCTGGTGCTGCTGATCGGGTTGGTCTATGTCGCCTATCCGTTCATCAGCGCGGTGCCGACCTTCTTCTCACAGCTGCGGACCGCCAACTGGTGGTGGGCGCTGCTGGGGCTGGCGGTCTCGGTGCTGACGTATGTCGGTGCGGCGGCGGCACTCTGGGCCTGCGCCACGCGCCTGGTCAGCTTCCGCAATCTGGTGATCATGCAGATCGCCAATACCTTCGCCGCCACGACCACCCCGGCACGGGTCGGCGGACTGGCCTTGAGTGTGCGCTTCCTGCAGAAGGGCGGTCTCGGCGCGGTGCGCGCCACCGCCGCCGTCGCATTGCAGCAGGCCGTGCAGGTGATCACCCACATCAGCCTGTTGATCCTGTTCAGCGTGGCGGCGGGCACCTCGGCGAATCTTTCGCATTTCGTACCCGACGCCAGCGTGCTCTATCTGGCCGCCGGTGTGGGTGTCGGCATCATCGGCACCTTTATGTTCGTGCCGAAACTGCGTCGCTGGCTGAACAATTCGGTACGCCCGCAGTTGCAGGAGGTGCTCGGCGAGCTCGGCGAGCTGGCCCGGGATCCGAAGCGCTTCCTGGTGATCGTGCTCGGCTGTGGCGCCATCACGATCGGCCAGGCGCTTGCATTGTGGGCCAGCGTCGAGGCGTTCGGCGGTGGCGCGTCGTTCATCACCGTCACCATCGTCACCATGATCGGCGGCACGCTGGCCTCGGCCGCGCCGACACCCGGTGGCGTCGGGGCGGTCGAGGCCGCGCTGATCGGTGGTCTCGCCGCCTTCGGCCTGCCCGCGACCATCGCCGTGCCGTCGGTACTGCTCTACCGCGTGCTCACCTGCTGGCTGCCGGTGTTCTGCGGCTGGTTCACCATGCGCTGGATGACATCGAAGGACATGATCTGACTCGAGCGTCCTTGGTAGCCACCAGCACGCCGGTCGTCGGAGGGATCGTGGTGAAGTCCACCGTCCCGAATCCCGCTGCCCGCAACGCTTCTCGATAGCGGCGAATATCGATGGCCGCCAATGGGTCCTTGTGGTGACCTGGCGAATGCGGGTCGTCGGTGCGGCGCGCGGCGAACCGGGACATGATGCGAACCGCCGCGGGTAGAACCCTTCCGGTCGGGTGGGTATCGGCGAGCAGCAATCTCCCGCCGGGGCGGAGCACCCGGAACATTTGTCCCAGGGCCGCTGTGCGCTGTTCCTCCGGAATGTGATGCATGACGAAGGTCGAGGTGACCACATCGACCGACGCGTCGGGCAGGGTCAGCGACTGGGCGGCGCCGACTTCGAAACGGCAGTTGGTGGCGGCGCGGCCGGTCGCGTAGTCGATCATCGCCCGGGACGGGTCGATACCGATCACTCGACCGGCCGATCCGACTCGATCGGCGAATGCCCGGACGAGTTGGCCAGGGCCGCAACCGATATCGACGACGTGATCGCCCGCAGCCGCGCCGGTCAGCTCGACGAGTCGAGTGTTCAGGCTGCCGACCCGGCCGAGCAAGAAGGCCGATTTCACGACGAGGTAGCCGCGCGGTTTGGTGATGAGAATGCCGATCTCGGTGTTCCGGTCAGCATGTGCGTTAGTGGACTGTTGTGCGTTATCGGTCATGAGTTCATAATCGGACCGGATAACCGGATCGACCAGAAGCAAAAGTGCGGATATCGTGCCATTTCGAACGGATTCGCACTATCTGTACGGAAACGCCGTATTCGCGTTCGGAGGATGTCGATGACCAGCACCGATCGCCGGGTGCGGCGCACCAAGAGCCTGCTGCACCGTGCGTTGATCGAGCTGATGATCGAATGCGGCTATGACCGGATCACATTGCAGGACATTCTGAATCGCGCCGATGTCGGACGCTCCACCTTCTACGCGCACTTCCGCGACAAGGACGATCTGCTACTGGTAAGCAGTACCGAGTACCTGCGCGCGGCCGTCGCCGATGTCGAATCGGCCGCGAATGACCCTGATGCACCGGAACATTCGGAACCGCTCGCACCGCTGTACGCGCTGTTCCGGCTGGCATCGGCGAATCCTGAGGTCTACCGGGCGCTGCTGGGTCGCAGGGCGACCGGAGTGCTGTTGCGCTCGACCCGGCGCATGGTGGAAGAGATTCTCACCGAACAACTTTCGGGTCGCCTGGATATGGACGACGACGAATTCGCGGTGACGATGACGTTTCTGTCCTGGGGCGTCGTCGGCCTGCTCGGCTCGATCGCGGACGCGGAGCCGCCGCTGCCGGCGGCCGAAACCTACCGTCGGCTCGAAGTTCTGGTCGGGCCCGGTCTGACGAGCCGGGTGTCGCACACCGAACGGATCAGCCGCGCAGGCCGATGATCATCCGGGAGATCGGGTCGGCCTGCGGGCACACCTTTCACACCGACGTGCCGATCAGCTCGAGTGCCTGCGCGGCGGTACGGCAGCCTGCCGTGGTCAGTTCGAGATTCGCCAGCGAGGCAGCGTGGGCTTGCGGGTCGGCCGCGGTGACGCAGTCCGCGATCGGATACACGGTGAAGCCGAGATCCGTTCCGTTCCTGGCGGTTTGCTCGACCGCCAGATTGGTCGCGACACCGGTGATGAACAAGGTATCGACGCCCTGCCCGTCGAACCACTCGGACAAGGCACAGCCCGCGAGCGCGGAGAGCTTCTGATTGTCGAACACCACGGTCGGCTGTTCGACCATCTCCGGAATCAGCCTGGAACCAGGCGCTTCAGGCCGGAATTCGGTCTGCGCCGCGGCCACCGAGCGCATGAATCCGGTATTGCCGACCAACCCGCCCTCACCGACCGGAATGACGAACCGCACGAAGACAATCGGCAATCCGGATCGTGCCACCGCGTCGTGAAAGCGCACGGCCCGCGGCACCACCCCGCTCGCCGCGACCGGAGCGGCCAGCATCGGCCCGAAGAACCCCTCGGGCCGAATGACATTCACCTGCCAGTGCACCGCCAACACGGCGGCGCGGATGCGTGGGATCGCCATGCGGTGATCGTGACGCATCGCGCCGCCGATGTCTTCGATTCCGGAAAAGCTCAGGACGAATAGTCCTTGCGCAGCTGCACTTTCACGACCTTGCCGCTGGCATTGCGCGGCAGCTCGGCCACGATCACCAGATCCTTGGGGTGCTTGTAGCGCGCCAGGTTCTCGTTGAGGAACGGCGCCAGCTCGTCGAGGGTGAGCTCGGCGTCCGGATCGGCCAGGGCGACAACGGCAACCGGCACCTCACCCCACTTCTCGTGCGCCCGGCCGACCACCGCGGCCTCGCGGATCTTCGGATGTGCGAAGAGCACATTCTCCACCTCGGCGCAGTAGATGTTCTCACCGCCGGAAATGATCATGTCCTTCTTGCGGTCGACCACCCAGAGGAAGCCCTCCTCGTCGGCGCGGACCAGGTCACCGGAGTGGAACCAGCCACCGGCGAAGGCGTCGGCGGTCGCCTCCGGTTTGTTCCAGTAGCCCTGCATGAGATTCGGTCCGCGATAGACGATTTCGCCGATCTCACCGGGCGCGACATCGTTCATCTCATCGTCTACGACGCGGGCCTGGATGGTCGGGATGGGCTTGCCGACGGAACCGAGCTTGCGGATCGCGTCCTTACCCTCGAGCACACAGGTGATCGGCGACATCTCGGTCTGGCCGAAGACCGCGACATTGACCGCGTCCGGGAAGCAGTCGGCCATGGCCCGCAGCACGGAATCGGAGGCCGGAGCCGCACCCCAGCTGAGCACCTTCAGCGCGAGTTTGCGCTGTTTGACCGTCGGCTCCTCGCAGATCAGCTGCCACTGCGCGGGCACACAGAAGGCGGTGGTGGCCTGCTCGCGCTCGACGGCATCGAGGAATTCGGTGGGATCGAAGGCGCCGAGCGGATGCAGCACGATCTTGCCGCCGAGCATGAAATACGGTGCGAGACTGCCGAGTCCGGCGATATGGAACAGCGGTGAGGTGCAGAAGCCGACCGAATCGGGACCGATATCCGTGGCCCGAATACTGGTCACCGCTTGGGCATTCATATTCGCGTGGGAAAGCACCGCGCCCTTCGGGCTGCCGGTGGTGCCCGAGGTGTACATGATCAGCGCGGGGGTGTCCTCGGGAATGTCCAGCGGTGTATGCGGTTCGCCGCCCTCGGCCAGCACATCGTCATAGCCGAGTACCGAATCGGTGGTCTGGCCGCCGATCACGACGCAGGTCGCCAACTCGGGCGCCTGGCCCTGTACGGCGGTGGCCAACGGCTGCAACATGGCATCGGTGACGATCGCCTTGGCGCCGGAATCGCTGACGATATAGGCGACCTCGGGCGGCGTGAGCCGGAAGTTCACCGGGACCGCGATGGCGCCGAGTGCGTTGATACCGAAGACGGCCTCGAGGTATTCGGGATAGTTCAGCGCCAGGATCAGCACCCGGTCGCCGAAGCCGATGCCGCGGCGGGCGAGCGCGTCGGCGAACTTCAGCGAACGCTCGTGCAACTGCCGCCAGGTGGTGTCCACACCACGGAACCGCACGGCGACCGCGTCCGGGCGCATTTGCGCGTGCGATGCGATCTGGTTGTTCCAGTGGTTGCGCCGCGACCTGATCGGCTCGTCGAGCGCCTGTGCACCGGTGGTCATGCCACTCCTCTCGAACCGCCAACCGTGCGCCGGTGTATCCGACGGCGTCGACGGGCTGAACTGAGAGCAGAATAACAACTAACTTCTTGCGGCAGCAAGGGCGTGATGCGGAGTTTGCTGTTAAGCGCTTAACCAAATCAATCTTGGACAATAAAGGGCTTCTAGCTGCATGTTCATTGAATGTCTGGGATATTGCTTCGAATCTGGGCGCATGTTCATAGGGGAATGCGATGCGAATCACCGCTCACTTACGAGTTGAACAGCGGACGGCCCCCATGTCACCATCACTGAATAAGGGCGCCACTGGCACGCCCCGCAACGCATAGGAGTAGCGCAATGCTGCGTACCAGGTTCACCGAAACATTCGGCGTCGAACACCCGATCGTGCAGGGCGGCATGATGCATGTCGGCCGCGCCGGTCTCGTCGCGGCCGTCGCCAACGCGGGCGGGCTCGGCTTCATCACCGCGCTGACCCAGCCCACCCCCGACGACCTGCGCAAGGAGATCGCGCGGACCAGGGAGTTGACCGATAAGCCGTTCGGCGTGAACGTCACGATCCTGCCCTCGATCAATCCGCCGCCGTACGCCGAATACGTGCAGGCGATCATCGACAGCGGCATCAAGATCGTCGAGACCGCGGGCAGCAATCCGGAACCCTTCCTGCCGTACTACCGGGAGGCCGGTATCAAGGTGCTGCACAAGTGCACCAGCGTGCGGCATGCCTTGAAGGCACAGCGGATCGGCGTCGACGGCGTCAGCATCGACGGATTCGAATGCGCGGGACACCCCGGTGAGGACGATATTCCCGGCCTGATCCTGATCCCGGCCGCCGCACGGGTGCTCGACATTCCGATGGTCGCTTCGGGCGGCATCGCCGATGCCCGCGGTCTGGTGGCCGCGCTCGCACTCGGTGCCGATGGTGTGAACATGGGCACCCGCTTCCTGTGCACGCAGGAGTCGGCGATCGACCAGAAGGTCAAGGAACAGATCGTCGCCAACTCCGAACTCGACACCCAGCTGATCTTCCGGACCATGCGCAATACCGCGCGCGTCGCGGATAACGAGATCAGCCGCAAGGTCGTCGAAATCGAAAAGGCCGGCGGCACTTTCGACGATGTCCGCGATCTGGTCGCGGGTGCGCGCGGACGACGCGTCTTCGAAGAGGGCGATCTCGACGCGGGCATCTGGTCGGCAGGCCTGGCCCAGGGTCTCATCCACGACATTCCGTCCTGCGCCGAACTGATCGGCCGGATGGTCGCCGAGGCGGAGGAGCTCATCACCGCGCGGCTCGCAGAAAAGGTAGTCGCCTAGCGCGGCAACCCGTGACGAGCTCTGGGCTGCGAACGTTCGGCGCTCGTCTTGTACTCGGACAGGGTTGTCGCCGTCCATCGAGGGGTGACTGCGACCGAGAGTTGCGGCACGCTGACATACGATGACGGCGACTACCAACCGAGGACGGTCATCGTGTCGGAAGCGTTCGACTGGTCTCTGCCGAAGACTTACATCCTGCCGGTGGATATAGACGATTACCTGTCCATGCCCGAGGACATCGCACGCAATGTCGAGATCAAAGACGGGATGATCATCCACTGCGAGTCGGCCTCGCCGAATCACAATGCGATAGCCCGAAATATCGAACGGGCACTGCTGGACGGCCATGCCAAACGCGGTTCGGCCGAGCCGTGCTTGCGGGTCAACCGGGATGTGGACATGTTGGTCTCGGAGGTCCCCTTCCACTACAAGCGGCCGGACGTCATCGTCTACCGCTGCATCGATGAGCCTCGGCCGAAGTGGCGAATGAAGCCGACAGCAGCGGACACCGTGCTGGTGGTCGAGGTTGTCTCGCCGACCACGATCACCGCCGACCTGGTCGACAAACGTGCCGAGTATGCCCGATTCGGGATCCAGCACTACTGGATCGTCCGGATGGCCAATGAGGACGGTCCTGCGGTTTCGATCGAAATGCTGATGCTCAACTCTGCCGGAGAGTACGTCTCGGCGGGGCATCACACCCGATCGGACCGTTCTGCCAGTGCGATCGATTCGCTGGTGCCGTTCGAGATGCACGCCACGTGGCAGCAGCTCGACGAGGGCATCGACTGAATTCCGACTCGACGCGGCCGGTTACCGCTTCCGCGCTGCCAGCGCCTCGACGGCCGCGTAATCGTGGGCGGCGACGATTTCGATGCCGTCGGGTAGGGCGTGTAGGCGGTGGATGGTGGCGAAGGTGGCGTCGCGGTCGGCATCGAAGAGTTGGCCGGGCATGGGTGCCTTCTCGCGGATCAGCTCGACCTGGAGTTTGTTCCACACCGCGTCGCCCGCCAGCAGTACCCGGGTGCCGTCGTCGACCGCGAGCAGGACGCCGATGCTGCCCGGGGTATGTCCGGCGAGGTCGACGAGCAACACCGAACCGTCACCGAACAGGTCCAGGCTGCGCGGGAAGGTGAGCACCGGCGGGCCGTCGAGTTCGAAGGTGTCGAAGATGCGCCCGCGCAGTGGGCCTCGGGCAACGCCGACCGGGGCGTGCGGGCCGTCGAGTGCCCAGGCGCGTTCGACGGCGGGTAGTCGGACGGTCACGGAGTCGGGCAGTTCCAGCAGGCCGGAGATGTGATCCCAGTGCAGGTGGGTCGGCAGGACGAAATCGATCGCGTCGACGGCGATATCGCGGGCGGCCAGCGCGTCCGAGAGCCCGAGCACCGGCTTATCCGGCGCGACCAGGAGTGGAATCGGGAACGGCAGCTCGGGCAGCACCCGATCGTGCGCACCCGCGCACAGGGCCGGATCGACCAGGAAGCGCGCCTTGGGATGTTCGATCAGATAGGCCGACATGGTCATCGGCAGTTCGCGCAGGCTGCGCACGCCCTCCGCGACGATCGTGGTCGGCGCGGCCATGCGGGCCTGCATCATGACGGTGAGCCCGACCGTCGCCTTGGTCTGCGGTAGCGGGACCGGCTCCAGACCGGCCAGCAACGCGGTATCGGGGCGACGCGGGCGCAGCAATCGACCGGGCGTAGCAACCAGTGCGGCACAGCAACGCAGCACGGTCGGCAGGGTGGGCGTCCGCTCGGTTCCGGATTCGGGCACGATGCCACCGTAGGCGATCACGGTAAACGACGAAAGAGCCGGGTAAGCAGGACAATTCCGGACAATCCACCCGCCTCAGGGACACCTTGATCGCGCCGATATCTACGGCATAATCGCAGGGGGTACCGGCGTGGGGGCACCAGCCCTCCGGCGACGGGAGGAGGACGGATGGGGCCTGATCTTCCGGACGGGCAGGGTGTTGTCTCGAGCGACCTGCGAACAGTCGCCGACGGTGTTTCGAACAGAACCGGTTCGCGACGTGCCGCGCTACTGAGCGCTGCCACCGCCGCCATCGCCGACCTGCTGAATGTCGATGCCGCAAAGGTTTCGACCAATGCGCCGTTCAGCGATCTCGGCCTCAGCTCGCTGCAACTGGCGCGGCTGACGGCGCATCTGGAAGATGCCATGGGAGTCGAGGTTTCGCTCACCACCCTCTACGACCATCCGGACATCGAGCAGCTTGTCGAGCATCTCACGATGCGATGAGCACCTTGCCCACCAAGAGAAAAGGCCACGCCGTCTCCGTCCGGCCGAATTTGCCGGTATCGATCGTGGGCATCGGCTGCCGGGTACCCGGCGCGCCGAATGTATCCCAGTTCTGGCGGATGCTGTGCGATGGCCGGGATGCCACCGGTGCACCGCCGCCTGGTCGACCGGGCACGCGCCACGCCGGATATCTCACTGATGTCGACGCGTTCGACAACGACTGGTTCGCGATCTCCGGTCGCGAGGCCGCGCTGATGGATCCGCAGCAGCGGCTGGCACTCGAGGTCGCGATCGAAGCGCTCGATGATGCCGGAATCGGCTATCGCACCAGGGGTTCCGGGGCGGCGGTGGTATTCGGTGCGTGCGCCTACGATCACGGCATCGCGGTGTTGGGCCGCGACGGGCACGATGCGCCGTACGCGGTCACCGGATCGGCGCTCAGCATCATCGCCAACCGGCTGTCCTATGTCCTCGACCTGCACGGACCGAGTCTGGTGGTGGACAGCGCCTGCTCGTCCTCGCTGGCCGCGGTGGATCTCGCGGTGCGCCTGCTGGCCGATGAGGCGGTGCCGTTCGCGATCGTCGGCGGGGTGAATCTCACGCTGCTGCCCCGTACCTCGGAGTACCTGGCCGAGGGAGGTTTCCTCGCGCCCGACGGGCGGTGCAAACCGTTCGATGCCGCTGCCGACGGATATGCCCGCGGTGACGGATGCACCGTGGTAGTGCTGCGGCGCAGCACCGATGCGCTGCGCGACGGGCATCGGGTGTACGCGGAAATCCTCGGCACGGCAGTCGGTTCGGACGGGCGGTCCAATGGGCTGTACGCACCGAACGGCCGGGCCCAGCAGGAGGTTATTCGTACTGCCTGGGTACGGGCCGGACTCGATCCACATGATGTCGGGTACGTCGAATGCCACGGCACCGGAACGTCATTGGGTGATGCGGTGGAGGTTGGTGCGCTCGCGGCGGTAGTCGGAAGCGATGCCGAACCAACATGGATCGGCTCCCTCAAATCCAATATCGGACATCTGGAGGCGGCCGCCGGAATCACCGGAATGGTCAAGGCGGCGCTGTCCATTCGACACGGTGTAATCCCGCCGACCATCAATTTCCACACCGAGAACCCGCTGCTGAAGCTCACCGAACACGGACTGCGGGTACCGACCGAGCCCATTGACTGGACCGATACACCAGTGGGTGCACGACGTGCCGGAGTCAGCTCATTCGGATTCGGCGGGACGAATGCGCACGTGGTGCTCCGCGGTCTCGAGGCCGCGCGCCACCGGAGTTTTGAACCGCCCGTACTGCTTCCGGTCACCGGTCGCGACATTGCGGAGCTGCGGTCGCACGCGTTGCGGTGGGCCGAGTTTCTCGAAGGGGTCGGCGCGAGCGGATCGCGCGAGGGTACGCGCGGCGGTTCCGGCGACGGCGCAAGCGACGATTCACGCGAGGGGACAAGCGGTGGTCCGCGCGAGGGCGCTAGTGGCGGTCCGCGCGAGGGCGTAAGTGGTGGTCCGCGCGAGGGCGTAAGCGGCAGTTCGCGCGAGCGCACAAGCAGCGATTCACGTGAGAGTGCAAGCGGCGGCTCACGCGAAGGCACAAGCAGCGGTCCGCGCGAGCGCACAAGCAACGGCTCACGTGAGAGTGCAAGCGGCGGCTCACGCGAGCGCACGAGCAGCGGCTCACGCGAAGGCACAAGCAGCGGCTCACGCGAGCGCACAAGCAGCGGCTCACGCGAAGGCATGGGCGCGGCGACCGACGCGATTGTGACGAGCTACTTGGGAGCGGAAGGTGGCGATCGCGAAATTCTTCGGCAATTCGCGGCTGCTGCGGCGCGGTTGATACCTGAGAATGCCCGGGCCGCAGTGGTTGCGCGGGATCTGGACGATGCGGTGGATCAGTTGCGGGCGTTGGCGGGTGGGGAGTCCGGGGGTGGGGTGATCGGCGCTGGTTCGGTGCGGCGGCGGGGTGGTGTGCTGTTCCTGTTTTCCGGGCAGGGTGGGCAGTATTCCAAGATGGGGCGGGCTCTGGCGGCTCGTTATCCGGTATTCGCGCAGGCGGTGACCGCTGCCGCGGATGCGATTGCGGCGGCGGGTGGCGGGCGAGTATGGACGCCGCGCAACGGGTTCGCGCTCAGCGGTGCGGCGAGCAATGGAAGCAGTGCGACGGAACTCGTGCAACCGGCGATCTTCGCATTCCAGGTGGCGCTCGCCGAACTGCTCGCCGCGTGGGGGATCGAACCGGATGCGGTGGTGGGGCACAGTCTCGGCGAGGTGGCCGGGGCGGCGGTGAGCGGTGCATTATCGCTTTCCGACGCGGCCCGAGTCGTGGTGCAGCGCAGCCGGATTTTGGCGCGCCTCGACGGGCACGGTGCGATGGCAGTGCTGGAGGCGACAGCGGATGAGGCGGCGCGGCTGGTCGAGCCACTGCACGCGACGGTAGCGGTCGCGGCGATCAATGGACCGCGTTCGGTGGTGATCTCCGGTGCGCCGCGCTACATCGATGCGCTCGTCCGCCGGGCCAAACGCAGGCAGATATTCGCGCAACGGATCGCCGTCGACTTCGCCGCACACAGCCCACAGGTAGGCGCGCTCCTCCCCGAATTCGCCGACGCGCTCGGCGGACTCACCGCGCAGGTGCCACGTGTCCCGGTGTACTCCACGGCGCGTCGACGCGAAACGATCACCATGGCCGCGATGGATGCCGACTACTGGGCCGAAAATGCCTCGAGAACCGTCGAACTGGCCGCCGCGCTCCAACAAGCCGCCGACGACGGATTCGCGACGGTGCTCGAAATCGCACCCCATCCGGTCCTGACACCCGCGATCCGTGAGTTCCCCGAATTCGCCGACGCCACCCACACGGTGACCACCCGCGACAACGAGGCCGGAACCTTCCTGACCTGCCTCGCCAAGCTCTACCTCGAAGGCCGCCCGTTGAATTGGGCCGCAAACGGCCCCTTCAACGCACCCCCGCCCCCACGCCAATGGTCCCACCGCCGGTTCCCCCTGATCACCACCCTCGATCCCGGCGCCATTCACGTCGCTGCCCCCGAACCCGGCACCACCCACGGCGCTGCCACCGAGCCCGGCACCTCGTACATCGTTACCACCGAACCCGGCACCACCCGAGACGCCGCAACCGAACCCAACACCACCCGCGACATCGCCACCCAGCCCGACACCACCCATATCGCTGCCACCGAGCCCGACACGTCGCACATCGCTGCCACCGAACCCCACACGGCCAGCAACACAGCAACCAAATCCAGCGTTATCCGCGACGCCGC
>NZ_BAGN01000233.1 GCF_000308835.1 Nocardia vinacea NBRC 16497
GTACTGGCACAAGCCAATCGCTATCCGGAGTTCCTTCCGCGTCAGCTGCCGAGGTTGATCGGGGGGCATGTCGGAGTGCATTCGGATCAGGTGGTTGTCGGTTCCGGCGCGACCGGGGTGGCCATGCAGATCATCCAGGCATTGACCAAGCCGGGTGACGGAATCGTCTACGGTGCACCGACTTTCGACGGCTATCCGATCATGGCGGAGATGGCCGATCTCGAGGTCGTTCCGGTGCCCCTGGATGCCGCGGGCAATCAGGATCTCTGGGCGATGACGAAGGCCATCGACAAGCGGACCGGGTTGGTGGTGGTCTGCCGTCCGCACAATCCGACCGGCACCGTGATCTCGGCCGGTGAGCTGAAGTCGTTCCTGGGCTCGGTGCCGCGCCGGGTGCCGGTCATCCTGGACGAGGCGTATGCCGAATTCCTCGGTCCCGCCGATCGGGTCGACACTCTGGAGCTGCTCAACCGACATCCGAATCTGCTGGTCCTGCGCACCTTTTCGAAGGCCTACGGACTGGCCGGTCTGCGCATCGGCTACACCTTCGGCCGCAGCGAGTTGATCAGTCGCGTCCGCAGGCTGCAGCTGCCGTTCGGGGTGGGTTCAGCGGCGGTGGCCGCGGTCGCCGCGTCCTACGCCGCCGAACCCGAATTGGCCGCGCGCATCCTGCGCATCACCACCGCCCGCGAGACCCTGCGCAGTGCGTTGCTGCACCGACACATCGCCGTGCCACGCAGCTACGCCAACTTCCTCTACCTCCCGGGCCCCGGCGTAGCAACGGCGCTACGCCGAGCCGGCATCGCAGCCAAGGCCTACCCCGACGGCAGCGCCCGCATCGCCGTCGGCGCCCCCGAAGCAGACAACGCGGTCCTGAAGGCACTCGAGTCCCTCCGCTAGCCGGACCGCCCCGGGTCACCCTGGCCCCGGGGCGGCCCGCGCCGGCGGATGCGCTCAGCACGAGCGACGCGGTCGGCGCCAGCGGATCAAGATCAGGTGACACTAGTGGCGGTGGCTTCTCGGGCGATGCCGCCATAGGTGCCACCTGATCTTGATCGCGGGTGGTTCCATGGGGAGGTGGTGAGGTGGTGGGAGTTCCGGGTGAATGCGGCGCCGGCGCGCGGGACGGCGAGTCGGGTGCTGTTTCGGTTTGCGTTGGGAGGGCGGGAGGTTATCGGTCGGCAGACGGTCGTCGAACCTGGTGGGACAAGCGGCTGGCACTACCACGACGGCACGCTGCTCGTGCTGGTTGCCCGCGGCACGCTCGACCACCCCGGTGGCGACTGTGTCCCGGTCAGCTACCGGCGCGGCCGAATCTTCCGGGAACCCAGCGGCCCGAACTATCCACATGTGGCACGCAATCTCGGGACGACACCGGTGACCCTGTTCGTGCTGTACCTGAACCCGGTCGGCAGCCCGCTGTCACATCACGTCGACCCGCCTGCGTGCGCCGACCGATAGCCGCTTCGCGACGTAGCAGCGGCGTTCGCGGGCCCCATGAGGTTTCGGCCGCGCCACCGCCGCGAGCCGTGGTATCGAAGGTTGTGGCGATGACCTTGCGACTCGATGATGACGACGACCGCATGCTGACCGAGGAAGCCGCGCGCACCGGCCGCTCCAAGCAAGAGATCGCGAAGGACGCGATTCCCCTGCATCTCACCGCGAACCAGGAGGTGTTCGAGGCGATGCTGGCGCGCAGCATGCAACGGCACGCCGAATTACTCGAACGGCTGGCGTGATCCCATACCTGACGGTCCACGAACTTCTTTTGATCGCGCGGGCCGTGAACCGCGGACCGACGCGATCCGGGATTACGGGTTACTCGCCTCCGCCGCAGCGCGTCCATCCCCCAAGGTGTTCGGCGTCGATCCGGAATTGTTCGAAAAGGCCGCCGCATTGCTGCATTCGCTTGCTCGCAATCATGCCCTGATCGACGGCAACCAAAGCACCGCGTGCCTCGCCGCGGCGCTCATGCTCGAACGTAACGGTGTGATGCCAACCGCCCTCCCGGACGAACAGGAGCCGATCATGATCGCCGTCGCGGTCGGGGACATGGACGTGCCGGAGATCGCCGAGCATCTCCGGAAATGGAGCGAACAGCAGCGCGCACGACGTCGCGATGGGGTCTGGTCGCGACCGCGCGTCAGTTGGTCGGGGCGCAGGTATCGCGCAACGAGCACGCACCGCAGGAGGAACCGCAGCCACCGATCTCTTGGGCGGGAACCAACTCCTCGACCGCACGAGCTGCGGCATTCGCGCCCGCGCCGAGGGTGAACAGCGCGACCGTCGCTGTGACCGCCGCAACGATCAGCGCCGGAAAACCACCTGCGGCGAGGGCGACGAGACCGCCCGCGAAGAGCAGTGCGCCCGCGGCCACGGAGGTGGGGGCGGCGACGCGGTTGGCGATGCGGAAGGTTTCCTCGTCGTGCAGTGCCGCCTCGGTGTGCACCCCGACGAAGCGGTTGCGTGGCAGCCGGCCGGTCAGTCCGAGCACACCGGTTGCGATGGCGACCATGGCCAGCACGAACAGGGTGAGAGCGACGACGAACACCCGAGAAGGCTAGCGCACCGCCGCCACGCCGGATCCAGCCCGGCCCGATTTTCGGTGTATAAGCCCTGACGTTCTACCCTGATAGACACATCTATGACGGGGATCGGCGAGAACAAGAAGGCAGGACCGTGGCGGACACTCGTGCAACCGAAAGCGATGTACCGGAGCACAGGTACAGCGCCGGCCTCGCCGGCCGCATCGAGCGCCGGTGGCAGCGGACCTGGGACGAGCGCGGAACCTTCCACGCGCCGAACCCGGTAGGCCCGCTCGCGGGTGCGACGCCGACGGACAAGCTGTTCGTCCAGGACATGTTCCCGTATCCGTCCGGCGCGGGTCTGCATGTCGGGCATCCGCTGGGCTACATCGCCACCGACGTCTTCGCGCGCTACCACCGGATGCACGGCCGCAATGTGCTGCACGCGCTGGGCTATGACGCATTCGGTCTGCCCGCCGAGCAGTACGCGGTGCAGACCGGTGCGCATCCGCGCCAGACCACCGAGTCGAATATCGCCACCATGCAGCGTCAGCTGGACCGGCTCGGCCTGGGCCACGACCGTCGGCGCTCGTTCGCGACCACCGATCCGGAGTACTACAAGTGGACGCAGTGGATCTTCCTGCGCATTTACAACGCTTGGTACGACAAGGATCTGGACCGCGCCCGCCCAATCGCGGAACTGCAGGCACAGTTCGTTTCGGGTGCCCGGCCCACCCCCGACGGCCGCGCCTGGAATGATCTGACCGCGGCCGAACGCGCCGAGGTGCTGGACTCGTATCGTCTGGTGTACCAAACGGATTCGGTGGTCAACTGGTGTCCCGGTCTGGGCACGGTGCTGTCCAACGAAGAGGTCACCGCCGACGGCCGCAGTGAGCGCGGCAACTTCCCGGTATTCCGGAAGCGGCTGTGGCAGTGGATGATGCGCATCACCGCCTACTCCGACCGGCTGGTCGACGACCTGGACCGCCTGGACTGGCCGGAGAACGTAAAGGCCATGCAGCGCAACTGGATCGGGCGATCCCGTGGTGCGCAGGTGAAATTCGACGCCGATGGTCAGCAGATCGAGGTCTTCACGACGCGGCCGGACACCCTGTTCGGTTCCACGTATGTGGTGCTGGCGCCCGAGCACGAGCTGGTCGACAGGCTGACCGCGGAGGCCTGGCCCGCGGGCGTCGATCCACGCTGGACTTTCGAGGACGCCGGTGACCCTCGGGAAGCCGTTGCCGGATACCGCAAGGCGATCGCGGCCAAATCGGATCTGGAGCGGCAGGAGAACAAGGAGAAGTCCGGCGTCTTCCTGGGTTCCTATGCGACGAACCCGGTGAACGGCGCGCAGGTGCCGATCTTCATCGCCGACTACGTGCTGGCCGGTTACGGCACCGGCGCGATCATGGCGGTGCCGGGACACGATCAGCGCGACTGGGAATTCGCCTCGGTATTCGGCCTGCCGATCGTGGAAGTCATTTCCGGCGGGGATATTTCGGCCGCGGCCTACTCCGGTGACGGCGCGCTGGTGAACTCCGATTACCTGAACGGCTCGGCGGTCGAGGAGGCCAAGGCCACCGTGATCGCGCGGCTGGAGGCCGACGGCCACGGCAAGGGCACCGTTCAGTACAAGCTGCGCGACTGGCTGTTCGCCCGCCAGCGCTACTGGGGTGAGCCGTTCCCGATCGTCTACGACGAGGACGGCGCACCGCACGCACTGCCGGAATCCATGCTGCCGGTCGAACTTCCGGAGCTGGACGATTTCGCACCGGTCACCTTCGATCCGAACGACGCCGACTCCGAACCTTCGCCGCCGCTGGCCAAGGCCACCGACTGGGTCAATGTCGAACTGGATCTGGGCGACGGCCCCAAGCAGTATCGCCGCGATACCAATGTCATGCCGAACTGGGCGGGCAGCTCCTGGTACCAGCTGCGCTACGCGGACCCGACGAACGCGGATGCGTTCTGCGCCAAGGAGAACGAGCAGTATTGGCTGGGCCCGCGCACCGCGGAGCACGGCCCGAACGATCCGGGCGGCGTCGATCTGTACGTCGGCGGTGTCGAACATGCGGTGCTGCATCTGCTGTACGCGCGGTTCTGGCAGAAGGTGCTGTTCGATCTGGGTGATGTGAGCGGTTACGAACCGTACCGCCGCCTGTTCAACCAGGGCTATATCCAGGCGCACGCCTACACCGATGCGCGCGGTGCGTATCTGCCCGCCGCCGAGATCATCGAGCGCGACGGCAAGCACTACTTCCCCGATCCGACCACCGGCATCGAGATCGAGGCGTTCCAGGAGTACGGCAAGATCGGAAAGTCGCTGAAGAACGCCATCTCGCCGGACGAGATGTGCGATATGTACGGCGCCGATACCTTCCGGCTGTACGAGATGTCGATGGGTCCGCTGGATACCTCGCGGCCGTGGGCGACCAAGGATGTCGTCGGTGCGCACCGGTTCCTGCAGCGGGTGTGGCGGCTGGTCGTCGACGAGGAGTCCGGCGCGGTCCGGGTCACCGACGCGGCGCCGTCGCAGGAGACGCTGCGCCTGCTGCACAAGACGATCGCGGGTGTAGACGACGATTACGCCGCGCTGCGCGATAACACCGCGGGCGCCAAGCTGATCGAGCTGACCAACCATCTGACCAAGAGCTACCCCGCGGGCGCACCGCGCGAAGTGGTGGAGCCGGTGGTGCTGATGCTCGCGCCGATGGCACCGCATATCGCCGAGGAACTGTGGGAACGGTTGGGGCACAAGGAATCCCTGGCTCACGGCCCGTTCCCGGTGGCGGATCCGGCGCTGCTGGTCGAGGAGTCGGTGGAGTATCCGATTCAGGTGAACGGCAAGGTGCGCAGCCGAATTCAGGTGCCCGCCGACGCTGATAACGCGACCATCGAGGCGACCGCGCTGGCCGATGAGAAGATCGCGGCACTGCTCGGCGGGAATGCGCCGCGCAAGCTGATCGTGGTGCCGGGTCGACTCGTCAACATCGTCGCCTAGCGCACTTCCCGCGCACGGATTTGCACGCCGCGCGCCCCATTGCGCGCCATGGACGGGTTGGTGTGCCGCACACCACTTCGTGTGCCATGCACGAGTTGGTGTGCCGCACACCGACCCGTGTGCCACGCACGGATACGCCCGGTTATTTCGACGCGGCAGCCTAGGCGTGCGCGGCGCGGTTCGGTCAGCGCGGCGGCAGCAGGACGTCGTTGAGGGTCACCATGGAGAGATTGCGCTCCTTGATGATGTCCACCAGCTGCCCGTAGACGTGCGTAACCGCGGGCGCGTTCGCGTGCCCGATGATGATCGTCTGCGGGTTGAAATACTTACGCGCGCACTCCAGTAGGTAGTCCTCGGTGATCACACCGGAGTCCGACAGCGAGCCGTACCACATGGTCGGCACGGTGTAGCCGAGATCCGCGGCGACCCGATCGACCGTGCCGTTGTGGCGACCGAACGGCGGGCGGTAGTAGGGCGTGCCGTCCACACCGAAGTTGTTCCGCAGGAAGGACTTCGCCCGCTCCAACTGCGAGGAGATACCCGACGCGGACAGCTTGGTGAGGTCCGCGTGGTCCCAGGTGTGATTGCCGAGCTGGATCTGACCGGAATCGACCAGGGGCCGCAATGCGTCTCGGTGAATCGCCCACGAGTCGTAGTAGGCGGTCACGAAGAAGGTGAATCGCGCGCCGGTATCCCTCGCGAATTTGATGTAGGCCCCGACGACTTCCGGACTCGCGCCGTCATCGATCGTGAGCGCCATATTGGTGCCACCGCCCGGCAGTGCGGTGATGGTCCGCGCCGGAATCGGCGTCTTCGGTCCGATCGGCGGCGGGGGCAGCAGCGGCGCGGGCAGTATCGGCCCGTTGCCCGCCGAACCACTGTTGAACGGCTCCCCCTCGGCCCGCACACAGCCGGTCAATGCCACCGCGGTCCCTGTAGCAAGCATTGTCAGCAGCCGACGTCTATCCACGATTCGAACCCTCTAGCTTCGCTCTATCAGCGCACCGCCGCCCCGTCGACGCAAACGCGCAGGTAACAGACGCGAGGCTACCGAGCGAAACTGTCCCCGAGCTGAACCTCGGAAAAACATGTCAAGAAAACGACACCATCTCGGCCTCACATTCGGATGAAATCACAGTGAGCCGAATCAGTAGGGCCGCAGCACGATCTCGGTCGGATGGCCGTCGCGCGGTGTGTCGATGGCCGAACGCACGGTCCCCGCGACGGTCTCCGGGCTCAGGAATTCCTCCGCGCGATACTCGCGCCCCTCACCCGCGATGATCTCCCGCTGCATATCGGTATCGATGCGGCCGGGATGGATCGAGGTCACTCGCAGCGTCGGCTCCTCCAACCGCAGCGCGTCACCGAAGGCCCGCAAACCGAACTTGCTTGCCGCGTAAGACGCCCACCCCGCATTAGCCCGCAATCCGGCACCCGAATTGATCAGCACCACATGACCGTTGGCCGCGCGCAACGCGGGCAGCAGCAGCCGAGTCAACTCGGCGACGGCAATAATGTTGGCTTCCAAGGTATTTCGCCACTGCTGTACCGAGGATTCGGCGATCGAACCCAGGTCCGCGATACCGGCGTTGTGTACCAACACATCCAGGCGCTCGATCGGCGAAACTGCTTCCGCCACTGCGGAATAGTCGGTCAACTCGACCGGCCATCCGGTGGCGCCGGGCAGTTCGCCTAATATCGCGCGCAGCGCCTCGGCCGAGCGGGCGCCGAGCAAGAGATCGTGGGTCGGTGCGAGTTCGCGAGCGATCGCGGCGCCGAGCCCGCGGCTGGCGCCGGTGATCAGCGCGGTCGGCTTCGGTGTGCTGGTCACGGCGGTGGTCATGGAGTCACCGTATCGGCCACCGAAACGGGCGGTAGCACTACCCGCACGCGCGGCGATGGATGCATAAAGCGAATAAGTGGAATTCACGGACGGGGCATGCAGAGTGAGATCCGGCGCACAACAGCTGGCCACCAGGGCGCACCAGGACGAGACACGAGTCACTGAGCGGGCGTACTTGCGGGTGTCATCGCAAAATAGGGGGATGGCACACCCAGGCTTCACCCCAACACAGCTCGCGGCTCGCGCCGCCTACCTGCTACGGGGCAATGACCTGGGCACCATGACGAGTGCGGCACCCCGGCTGTATCCGCACATGTGGAGCTGGGACGCCGCCTTCGTCGCGGTCGGTCTCGCCCCACTGAGTGTCGAGCGCGCGGTCATCGAACTGGACACCCTGCTTTCGGCGCAGTGGAAGAACGGGATGATCCCGCACATCGTCTTCGCCAATGGTGTGGACGGCTACTTCCCCGGCCCGGCCCGCTGGGAGTGCAAGAGGCTGGCCGCCAATGCCCCGGACGGTCCGGACACCTCCGGCATCACCCAGCCGCCGGTGCACGCCATCGCGGTGCAGCGCATCCTCGACCATTCCCGCCGCCACGGCCGCAGCACCAGGGCGGTGGCCGAGGAATTCCTGAATCGGCGCTGGCCCGATCTGGTGCGCTGGCATCGCTGGCTGGCCCATGCCCGCGACCCCAAGGAGAGCGGCCGGATCACGCTGTATCACGGCTGGGAATCCGGGATGGACAATTCGCCGCGCTGGGATCGGGCCTATGCGAATGTGACGCCCGGTGATCTGCCGCCGTATCAGCGCGAGGATCTGCTGGTGGTCTCGGATCCATCGCAGCGGCCCAGCGACCGCGAATACGACCGCTATCTGTGGCTGGTCGAGCAGATGCGCCGCGCCGGATACGACGACTACCAGCTCGCCTCGACGATGAGCTTCGCGGTGGAGGACGTCTTCGTCACCGCGATCTTCGCGCTGGCGTGTGAGGTTCTCGCCAATATCGGCGAGGAGTACAAGCAGCCCCATGCCGATGTCCGCGAACTGTATTCGTGGGCGGAACGCTTTCGCGCGGGCGTGGTCGCGACTACCGACGCACGCACCGGTGCGGCCCGGGATTTCGACGTGCGCCTCAAGCGCTGGATCAATACCGAAACCCTCTCGATGTTCGCCCCACTACTGTGCGGCGGCCTGCCCCGCGACACCGAACGCAGCCTGTTGCGCCTGTTCGAGGGCCCGCGCTTCTGCGGTCATCCGGACCTGCGCTATGCCCTGCCGCCGTCCACCTCACCGGTCTCCAAGGACTTCCGCTCCCGCGAATACTGGCGCGGCCCGGTCTGGCCGGTGATGAGCTGGCTGTTCTCCTGGGTCTTCGCCCGCCGTGGCTGGGCCGAGCGCTCCTTCATGCTCCGCGCCGAAGGTCTGCGCCAAGCCAGCGACGGCAGCTTCGCCGAATACTACGAACCATTCACCGGAGAACCCCTCGGCAGCATGCAGCAGTCCTGGACCGCGGCCTCGGTCCTGGACTGGCTCGGCTGACGCATCCGGCCCGGTCGCAGCAATGGGAGCCGCTGGGTGACGTGAGCGGCCCCAGCGGGCGGTAAGTGAATACTGCGCAAATGCCTCAGATGTAACTCTGGTCACAAACGATACTTGTCGCTATCGTCAAAAAGCATGGATAGCACTCGTTGGAGATCGACCCGCGCCGTGGCGTTGTCCGCGATGACGGTGGGCAGCATCCTGATGGCTACTTCGACGGGAACGGCGGTGGCCGGCCCGAGCGGACCCGATGTGTCGTCGTGGCAGCACGTCGACGGCCGGTTCATCGACTGGTTCGCGGTGCGAGGGGCCGGGCACGCTTTCGCCATGGTGAAGGCGACGGAGGGCGTGAATTACGTCAATCCGTATTTCGTGCCGGACAGCATTCTGATGCGGGCGGCGGGGGTCGCGCGCGGGACGTATCACTACGCGCGACCGAACCTGCCGCCGGAGCCGCAGGCGGCGCTGTACGCGACCGTCGTGCTCGGACAGAACGGGCCGCTGGATCTGCCGCCGGTGCTCGATCTGGAGAATGCGGGCGGACTCGCTCCGGCCGGACTGATCGACTGGACGCATCGGTATCTGAATACCGTGCAGGCCCTGACCGGACGGGTGCCGATCATCTACACCTATCCGAATTTCTGGAAGTCGGCCATGGCGAATACCAATGAATTCACCAGGTATCCGCTCTGGATCGCCGACTATCGCGGCAATGACCAACCCGAAGTACCGGGTGGCTGGCCGACATGGACGTTCTGGCAGACCACCGACAGCGGCCGCATTCCCGGTATCGCGGGCGGCACCGATGTCAACGTATACAGCGGCGCCCAAGGCGATTTCGCGCGCTACGCCAATATGGGCTGAACACAGCACGAAACCGCTACTCCCTGCAGGTTGTCGAGTAGCGGTTTCGTGTGTGCGGGGCAGCTGCGCCTACCCACCCCGCCTGCTGCGCCCCCTAGCTAGGCGCCGATTCGCCCGCCGCCCTTCTTCCACACCGAGACAACGGCGGGTCTGGGCAGACTATCGCCACCATCGGGCCAATGCGAGGCGGGCTTTTCCGCGGTCGCGTCATCGCGCTCGCCCGGATGCTGGACGCAAACGGTGACCCGCTGCTCCGACACCGTCGGACCGCAGGTCTCCGCGCCGAACGGGACGGTCAGGAATTGTTTGGTCTCACCGCGATTCGGCCCGTCGAGCACCACCGAGAACAGCCCGTCATTGGCACCGTTGGCGCGCGACGCATCGGTGGAGATCCACAGATTGCCGTAATCGTCGAATGCGAGATTGTCCGGTGCCGCGATCGGGCTGACCTTGGCCTTGTCGAACCCGGCGAAGTAGGTGTCGGTGGTCTTCGGATCACCGCACAGCATGAGGATATTCCAGGTGAATGTGGTGCCCGCGTGGTCGTCGTCGAGTTCGAGCACCTGCCCGAATTTATTGATATTGCGCGGATTCGCCTCGTCGATGGCGGGCTTGCCCTGCGCGCCGCGCTGCTCGTTGTAGGTCAGCGCGACATAGACCTTGCCGGACTTGGGATTCGCCTCGAAATCCTCGGGACGGTCCATCTTGGTCGCGCCGACCTTGTCCGCGGCCAACCGGGTGAATACCGAAACCTCTTCGGCGGTGAAGCCGTCCACCTTCGAGGTTGCCTTGCCGTCCTCGCCGGTGACCAGCAGCGGAATCCATTGGCCGGTACCGGTGAAGCCCTTATCCGAGGGCACCGTGCCATTGCCGTCGATCTTGTCCGGGTGATCGCCGGTGAATTTGGCGACGTACAGCGTGCCCGCGTCCAGAATCGTCAGGTTGTGCCGCATACTCGCCTGGCCGTTGCCGGACTGCACCTTTCGCGACGAGACGAACTTGTACATGTAATCAAAGCGCTCGTCATCACCCATATAGGCGACCACGGTGCCGTCCTTGGCGACATGAATGGTCGCGGCCTCGTGCTTGAACCGGCCGAGCGCGGTGTGCTTGATCGGCGCGGCCGCGGCATCCCACGGATTCACCTCGATGACCCAGCCGAATCGGTTGGCCTCATTGGGTTCCTTCGCCAGATCGAAGCGCGCCTCGTGCCGCTCCCATTTGCGCTCGGAGGCGCCGTTCGGGAAGCCGTAGCGCTTGAGCCTGGCCTTGGCGGCCTCGTCGGTGACCTTATCGCCGTTGGCGAAGTACTGGTTGATGTTCTCTTCACCGGAAAGCACTGTGCCCCACGGGGTCAGGCCGCCGGAGCAGTTGTTCAGCGTGCCGAGCACCTTGGCGCCGGACGGGTCGGCGCTCGTCTTCAGGAAGGCGCTGCCCGCGGCGGGTCCGGTGACGGTGAATTCGGTGGTGCCGGTAATGCGGCGGTTGTATTTGCCGAATTCCGGTGTCAGCTTGCCGGTTCCGGATTCGCCCTTTACCTGGACCACCGAAAGACCGTGTGCGGCAATCGCGGTCTGGTAATGCTCGAGTGCGGGCTCTTCCTTGTTGTAGCCCTTGAACATCTGCGGTTCGGTGGTGTACTCGTGATTCACCACCAGCAGGTAGGTATTCGCCTGCCCTTCGATGGGCAGTAGCGCGGCGAAGTCGTTGTTGAAGCCGAACTGTTTGGCCTGCGTGGCCGCAGACTGGGCATTCGCATCGAACTTCGGAGCTTCGGCGAATAGCGGGTCGCCCCAGCGGATCACGACATTGTGCTCGTAACCTTCCGGAATGACCAGTGCGTCATCGGAATTCGCCGCGACGGGTGCGAAGTTGGTGCCGACCGGCACACCGTCGACCAGCGAGCCGCCCGCCGCCAAATCGACCTTGTCGTCGTCTCCGCAGGCCGCGAGCACACCGGCCGCGCCGACCGCGACCACGACCCCCGCACTGCCCTTCAACATGCCGCGCCGCGTCAGCGCCGCGCGCACCATATCGCCGAAGTATTCGTTCTCGGAAGTGTTCGGAACCTCGTGGAAGCAGGCGTTGCCGCATTTGTACTGACAGGTGATGGCCGAGCGCTTCGGCTGGCCGTCGCGCTTCACGAACAGGGCTAGGGGCTTCGGTGTCACGACTGCGCCTCGCTAGCGCTCGACTCCGTCGTGCCACCGAGGTGGCCGCTGTTTCTGGTTCGCTCGCTCACGATGAACTCCTGACATAGTGCCGACCGGCGCACCGTAAGCCGCTCAGGCAATCCACAGGAAACAGTCAGATGAACGTCCGACCAATTAGGTAACCCTCAATATGCGTAGCGCGCTACTGATGTGTGGCTTCCCCGCCAGGAGGAGGATCGGGACGAAGGACATGAGTACCGAGTCAGGAGTAGTGCGATGACCTTGTCCGGAGGAAAACCCCAGCTCACCTCGCAGGCGCTGGACTATCTCGATTCGATTCTCGCGGGCGCGGTGGCCGAGGCCCGCGTCGTAATCGTCGACCATGACCATATGGGTGAAGACGGCGACGGCGGCTGCAACAGGTGTACCCACCCCACCTGTGTCGGCTTCATCCCGGGCGGTGGTGCGGTCTGCAAACGGCCCACCTGCCAGCACAGCTTCTTCAGCCACCGCGTCTTCTGACGCACAAATAAATATTGCTCCCGTTCCTGATGAACGAGAGCAACATTCTGTTCCGGGGCTAGGCATTGACTTGCAGTGCAATCACGACCTCTTGTTCGTTCTCCGGCAGATAGTGGACCTGGATGATCCGACCGACCTGCACCTGGGCCACGCTGGCGGGCGGCAGGAACTTGTCCACGCTCGTGGTGAAAGTCGTTCCGTCGGACCGGGTCACGACCAGGCCGAGCTCGATCTTGGAATACCCGTTGCGAATTTCGCCGGGCACCGCAAGCGATTGCACAACGGCCTGAGCGGTGATGCCGCGCTCGGCGATATCGAGTTTGGCCTTGGTGGTGAAGCCCTTTCGGATCATGGATTCGTTCATGGCGCGCTGGGCCGCCGACATATCGCCGGAGCGATCGACCTCGACCTTGTCGGTGCGATCGGGGAGATAGCGCACCGGCAGCACGACACCCGGCTGCAGCAGTGCGAGTTCGGTGAGCGGAACGATCATTTTGGCGTGCGAGTCGAAGATCTTGCCGTCGACGCCCTCGACGCTGAAGTCGATGCGGATCTGCGGCTGATCATTGACGGTCAGCCCGGTCTGGCGGAAGGACTTGATGGTGCCGATGCCGACCAGACCGTCACGGAAGGCCGAGCTGTTATTGCCGGTGAAGGCCGCCAGAATGCCCTCGCCGGTGAAGGCGAAGACGATCGGGACGATGGTCAGGGCGATGATCGGCAGCGCCATCTGCGGCCCGACCCAGGCGAGCGTGCTGTCGTCGAAGGGGCCGGAGCTGGTGTAGGTGAAACCGTGCCAGAGGTAGTAGCCGATCGAGAGGACGAAGAAGGCGGCGGCGAGCGAGCGGGCGATGTTTTTCATGGTTTTCCCTTGTGTATGAAGCGGTTTGCCCCGCTCACGCCCCTTACGTCAAGGGGCGTGAGCGAGCGCCGGCGAGGCGGAGCCGTGAGCGGGATGGTTGTTCGGGTCAGCCGCCGACCACGGTGGAGCAGGCGAAGGTGATGTCGAATTTCGAGCTCTTCGGGCTTGCGGTCGGATTGGTGAGGTCGGGCGCGCCGACGCCCTCACCGGTGACCTTGTAGGTGTTGCCGTCCTTGACGACCTTGGCCGAACCGCCGGGCATGCCGTTGCCGAAGCCGAGGGCGTAGGGCAGGCCGTTGGCGCCGCCCTTGCTGCCCGCTACCGCGACGGCCTGGACGTTGTCGCTGCCGGTGATGGAGGCGCTCACGCTCAGGGTGCCGTATGTGGCGTTATTGGTGTCGCTGAGCGCGAGGGCGAGGGTGTCGCCCTGCTTGGCGCAGGTGGTGTCGAACTTGCCGTCGAGCGCCTTGCCGTCGACCGAGGCGGTCGACTTGCCCGACGCGGGCGCCGAGGCTGCCGAGGTGCCCGGCTTGGCCGAGGTGGTCGCCGAGCTGCCCGAGTCGTCACTGCATCCGGTGACGAAGAGGGCGAAGGCGGCGGCCGAGGCGGCGAGGGCTGCGGCGGAGATGCGGACCGGCTTGGTGTTCATGATCTGTTCCTTTTGCTTCGTTCGGCTCCGGTGTTGGGCCGATACGAGAAAGGTAGGAATCGAACGCGCCCTACCGATCCCAGGTTTTTCGGAGTCTGAAACGGAGGAAGTTCCGTTAACCTGGTCGAATGCGACGGCCGCGCGCGATGGTGCTGGACGAGGTTTGGCGCCGACTCGAGGGCGTCGAACCGCTCAGTGGACCCCACGGCGGGCCGCTGCGGCGGACCGTGAAGCTCATCCTGGATCCACTGGTCATTCGCCCTGTGCAGAATCCACTGTGCGCGGGCCCGATCCTCACCGCCGACGGCGCGGTTCTGCTCGCCACCCGAATCCATGCCGCCGCCGATGTGCTGCGCGCGACAGCGGCCTGGTTTTCGCTGCTCAAACAGGTCCGGCGGGCGCTGCGGATCACCGAGGGCAATCCGCAGGATCTGTATTTCCAGCGCGCCTTCGAACTCGCCACCACATCGGGTATGCCGGATCCGGGCCGGGACCGGGCGACCGCAGAGGCGACACTGCGCGACGTCCACGAATTCGCGGCGGGGCGCACCACACAGGCGCTCAAGGAGTACATCACCGCGAGTGCGCGGACTGCCGAACTCGACTCGTTGATCGATATCGCGTGGGGACGACGTCCGGTGGGCGGTCCGACCGGAGAGCACGCCGAGCTGTTCGCGGCGCTGCTCGATGCAGCCGCGGCTCGTGACGGCCGGAGCGCCGACGGGCAGCGGACATTCGATCAGCTCGTCGCCACCCATGCCGGGACACACGGCGGAATCCGACTATGGGACAACAGCTTCGAGCCGACGGCTCATCAGCTAGGGCTGACCGCAGTGCCGATTCCGCAGCCACCCGCGCTCGGTTCGTCGGCCTCGAAGGCCAGTCTCGGACTGCCGTTCGATCGCACCATCTACGAGCGCGTATTCACCGTGCTGCAAGCGTCGAGTGAACGGGCCGAACTGCCGCCCATTCCGGAATTGGTAACCACGGAGATCGCCCGAAGTTGTTCGCCCTGGGCACTTTTGGATGAATCACTACGCATCGCGGCGACTGCCGGGGCCGCGCTCGCGCTCGGGTTGCGGCCGATCGCGTCGCATATCGGCACCAACGGCGCACAGCCCGCTGCCGAGACGGCGGCGCATCGGGTGATCAACGGCCGCTGGCAGCGGGAGGCATACGTCCTGCAGGCGCGACGGCTCGTAGTGCGCACCGATATCGAAATGCCCAGTGGACCGCTGGCGGTCATCGCCACCGAACTGCGTACGCCATGGCGGCCCTACCTGCGACGGCTGTGGGTTCGGCTGCACGGACGCGATGTCAGGGAGTTCGGCGTGTACGAGCTGGACGAGCTGTGGGATCTGCTCGATGGGGTGGCGCGCTCGGTCATGCTGGACCATCGCATGCGGGTCAAACAGGCGCTGAGTGTGCGTTCCCTTGTCACCGAGCCGGATCCGGCGGAATCGAGGGCGAGCTGATGAGTGCGGCCGTGCGGATCGAACCGGGCGGGGACGGGATCTGGATCATCGCGCCCGAGGGAGCGCCGACGGTGCTGGACGGCACCGCGGCAATAGACGTGCTGGTGCTCGAGGTGGTCGGCGGACATCTGTCCTGGAGTCTGCTTGCCGGACAGACGATTCCGGCTGCGGTAATCGATGATGTCGAGCTCGCGCAGGACTGGTTGTGGGCGGTGTACGGCGAGCGGATAGCCGTTGCCATTGCCGACACCGAGAGCGGCGGAACCGAATTCACCGACGTGGCCGAACCCGTGGTGCCGGAGCTGGTGGCCGCCGCCTGGCGGCTCGGGTTCGCGTATTGGGCCGCGCGATGGTGGCCCGCATCGACGATCGATGGCATCACGCCGCTCGACGACCAGCTGCTCGACCAGGAAATCGCGACGTTGCGCGCGGCGTGCGAAATGCTCATCGATGACGATGAGCAGGCGCCCGATGACGAAACAGCAGCGTCGGATGTCATCGCCTCCGTCAAAATGCCTGCTCGCGCAGAGGATTACGCGCTGGCCGCCGGTGGCGTGGCGGATCGTCCAGCCGGGGCGCTGTCGCTCGCGCGCGGCACCGGCGGTTGGGACTGGCGACGGTGCCCGCCCGGCCTCATCGACGCGTCCGAACGGGCAGTGTCCTGGGAATCAACCCGTAGTTCGGGAACTACGACGGTGCGCGTCACCGCGGTAGCCGCACCCCAATTGGGCTCGGACGCACCGGCACACCTGCACCCGCGCGCCTTCATCACCACACCCGCCGGCACGGCGGAGGCCGAGCTGGACCTGGTCGGCGATCTGTGGACCGGCGCGGCCACCACGCCGTCGGATTCCGTTTCGACGGTGGATGTCTACGTGCCCGGTGTCGGTGCGCCCGGCGAACCCGAGCCGGGTGGCCTCGAGGTCCGGCGACAGATTCGTGAGCTCGCGGCCGCACGACTGCGTCGCGCTGCCGCCGCGGACGATGCGGTCGATGCACCCCTGCTCGCCGAAATCGCGGCCGCCGCATCGGATTCGGACTTCTGATGCCAGCCGATGACGGTCGCGAGCGACTCGCCGAGGGAGCCGCCGCCTATCAGCGTGGCGATGTCGCCGAGGCCAGGCGGCTGTTCGAGGAAATCGCCCGGACGAGCACGGATGGACTGCGGGTGAGCGCGCTGGTCAATGCCGCGAGCATGTGCGATGAACTCGGCGATCATGCCGGGGCGATCGTCATGTTTCGCGAGGCGCTCGCGGAGATGCCCACGGACGCGATCGAAAAGCGGCCCGCCGCATTGATCAACCTCTCCCAGGCGCTGCAGCACATCGGCGATCTCGATGGTGCGCAGGAGGCGCTGGAACAGGCGCGGGCGCTGCTCACCGAACACAACGACGAGAGCATGCAGCGCGTGGCCTGTCTGCTATCGCTGACCGCGGTGGCATTCCATCGCCAGAGCTGGGCCTACGCCATCGAACTCGCCACCGAATCATTGGATGCGGCAGTGCGTTTCGCACCGCACCTGGCCGGACATCCGCTCTCGACGCTCGGCGGGATCTACTTCGAGACCGGACGGCGCGAACTCGCCGTCGACTTCATGGGCCAGGCGCTGGCGGCCTTCGATGCCGCCGGTGATCGCAACGCCGTCGCGGAGACGGAACAGAACCTGGCCGTCATGTACGTCAGGTTGGATCGGTTCGACGAGGCGGAACCGCCGCTGCGATCCAGCCAGGAGTACTTCGAGCGCGCCGAACTCGGATATCGCGCGGGCGTCGGGCTGAAGACCATGGGATTTCTCGCCGAGGGCCGTGGCGATACCGATGCGGCGCATCAACTCTATCGCCGCAGCCTCGACTATTTTCAAGAATCCGGTGCAGTGCTCGATGCCGCCGATGTGCGAGTGCGCCTGGCGACCGTGGCGTACTCGAACGGACAATACGACGAGGGCGAAGCCCTCATCGACGAAGCATTTGCCGCCTATGCCGAGCGCGGTCTCGGATTGCACTGTGCCCAAATCGATTTCTGGCATGCGGCGCTGTTGGAGTCGGTCATCGAGGCGGCCGAATCCCCGGATGCCGAACTATTGGGGCGGGCGATCGATCTCGCGGTGCCGTCGGCGCTGGCCATCGATGCCGTGCGCTACACCCTCCCCAATGGCAATCAACGCGAGAAGTGGAACCGCCAGATCGCCGATCCGGCAATGCGAATGGCATTCCGGTTCGCCTACCTGTCCGGCAATGGTCCGCTGATCGTGGATCTCATCGAAACACAGTGCGCGGGTACGACATTGGATATCGCCAGATCGGCAGTCGGCGGGCCGCCGCAGCTGCCTCTCGAACTATTCGATCCACCGGCTGAGCCTGCGCAACCCGCAGTGCAGGTCGGGACCGGGGCGCAGAGTGGGTCGGCCCCGCAGTTGGGCACGGCGCTGGCCTCGGTCGCGGCGAGTGCCGGACTGCCGGTGGCGCCACCGCCGCGGGTGGCCGTCGCACCGGACGGACATATCGCATTGGCCGGGTATATCGAGGCCGCCGAGCTGCGGTACCGGCATCCGGTGCGGGACAGCCGGGTGCTGTCCGCATGACCATCTCGGAACAACCGACCGTCATTGTGCGGATGGCGGATGCGGGCGATCTGTACATGTCGTGGCGCTGGTTGCGCAACGAATACGCCCCGGGTGCGAGCATGCTGCCCGGGGATGCGATCGCCGACGCCGTCGAGCAGTTCGCGCAGGCGCTGCCTGATCCGGCGGTCCCAGGCGGCCTCGAACGTGCCATGACCACTGGCGCTTTCGCCTCATACGACGCGGAATATGTTGTTGCGCAGGCGCTTTCCCGCGCTTTGCTACCCTATGGCCTGGCGGCACAGTTGTACGACCTGCACGTGCGCGGTGTGCGTCCACATATTCGGCTGCAACCCTCGCCCCGGGTAGCCCAGATCCCGTGGGAGATCATCGCTCCCAGCCCGGAACTGCGGCTGGTGGATATCGCCGATCTCAGCCTGCTCGCTCCCACCAGCATCGTGCACGGTCCGGACCGCACGGCTCGCACCTGGTCCGAGACGGGCGCATTGCCGGTGGTGGCCGTACTGGATCCGCGCGTCCCGGGCTTTCGCGCCGATTCCGCACTCGGCTCCGTCCTCGGCCGCATGGACCCCAAAGCCCCACTCGCCCAACGGGTTGCCGAATATTCGTCCCAGGGCCGACTACTGCCCGCAGTCGACGATCCCATCGACGCATTCCGCCGCACGGATATCGATCGCAGCTGGTTGAGCGAAGCGCTACGCGGCGGTGCCAGCCGTCTGACCTATGTGGGGCACGTAACCGCCGCGGCCCCCGAATCCGGCCAGAGCGAAGCCTCCGAACTACACCTCGCCTGCGACGCCGAATCCATCGGCTTCGCCACCCCCGTCCGAGCGCACCGTCCCCTCTCGGCCAAGGATCTACTACTCGGCACCCACACCCTGACCGCCGAACCCGTTGCCGGACCCCAACTCTGGCCGATTCCGAGCCGAGTCGCCCTGATCGCCTGCGAAAGCGGCGGCGATATGCGCTTCAGCGAGGCCCTCGGCCTGGTCGCCGCCATGATCAACGGCGGCGCCGAACTGGTCACCGCCAGCCGCTGGCCGCTCCCCACCGATTTCGCCTTTCAACGCCTAGCCGGCGCACCCCCTGATGCCCATCCCCTGCAAGACGCCATCTGCGCCATCGACGCCGCTCACGAACACCCGGACCCGGTAACCGCCCTCGCCATCTGGCAACGATCTCGCCTGACCGCCTGGCGCACCACCCACGCCATCGAACACTCCCCCCTCCTCTGGTCCGCCTTCGCCACCGTCCGCACCTGAGCGACTACGTCCGATGGGCGAGGAGGTGTTCCATGATGAGGCGGGTGAGGGATTCGGGGGCTTCTTCGGGGATCCAGTGGGAGGTGTCCTCGAGCATTTCGAAGCGGTAGGGGGCGGTGACGTGCTCGGCGGTGGCCAGGGCGGCGGTGGAGCCGATGGTGGGGTCTTCGGTGCTCCAGACGTAGAGGGTCGGGACGGTCATCGGGGCGGTCGGACCGGCGAGCGGGAACGCTCGGTACCAGTTCAGGGCCGCGGTGAGGGCGTCGGGGCGGGTGAGGCGGTGGATGTAGTCGTCGATGCGCTCTTCGGGAATCTTCCAGTCGAAGATCTTGCGGAGGGCGGCGGCGTCATCGGCGAGTAGGGCGCGCTCAGGCGTGCGGGGCTGGCGGAAGTAGGTGAAGTGTTGGGCTCGCTGGGCCTGATCTTCATCCTCGGCCATGGCCCGCAGGAAGGCGGTGGGGTGCGGCTGCGATACGGCGGTCAGCGTGCGGATTCGCGCTGGGTGTTCGGCTGCTACCGTCCACCCGACGTGGGCGCCTATGTCATGGCCGACGAGATCGAATCGCTGCCAACCCAATTGGTCGGCGATGGCGATGACATCGCCGACCAGCTCCTCGACGCGGTAGTCGGCGACCTTGTCGGGGCGCACGCCGGGCGAATAACCGCGCTGATCGGGGGCGACCACATGGCAGCCGCCACCACCAAGGGCGGTGAGCTGGAACTCCCACGCGATGGCGGACTCCGGAAAGCCGTGCAACAGCACGACTTCCCGGCCACCGGGTTCGCCGCTGGTCAGGGCGTCGAAGGTGCCGAACTCGGTCGGGATCTTGGTTGCCTCGAGCACAGCACGACTCTAGAGGCAGTCACCGACCACAAACGCCGAACGCGGCATCGGCGGTGGGGACGGCAGCCGGCGGGGTGGGTAAGCACTGCCGATGCCGCGTTCGGCGGAGTTGGTCGATTGTGGATCCAATCTTCAGCGGGCCTTGCGGATGCCGAGGTACTGCAGGGCCGCGAATCCGCCGACGGTCGCCGCCTGCATGACGGTCCAGATCGAGCCGACCAGGTTCAGCTCGAGTGCGCCCTCGACGAGGGCGGCCAGGCTCACCACGACCCAGGCGGCATTACCCGCGGCGACCACGGCGGCGGCCTTGGTATTGATGGTCTTGGTCATGCCGACCAAGGCGACACCGATGCCGTAGAGGGTCAAGAAGATTCCGATCGGGATGCCGATCTTGCTGTCCAGGCCGAGCAGGGATTCCAGTGGGCCCGAAAGCGCCAGGTAGGCAAGGCCGTTGACGGTGGTGACGACCGAGTCCAGGCGAAGCGAGGTGCGCAGCAGGTTCTGGCCGGGGGCGAGCAGGGTGGACATGTAGGTGGGGGTTGTCGTGGTCATGGCTGGTATTTCCTTCTGGGGTAACGATTTTGGACGACCAGGGCCGCCGCCACCGGAAGCGCGGTGGCTGCGGCAGGTTGGTCAGGCGGGGTCAGGCGGCGGCGGGAACCTTGTCGAGGAAGCCGTAGACGTTGGCGATGCGCCCGTCCTCGACAACCGCGACATCGAAGCCGATCACGACGGCGGGTGCGTCGGCCGGCCCGAGCTCCCAGGTGAAGCGCACCTGGTCGTGGTGGGCGTCGACCGGTCCGGCGAGGGTGAACACCCAACCGGGGAACTGGGCCTGGACTCCGGCGATGGCTGCGTCGAGCTGATCGTGTCCGGCAACTGCGGCCAGCGGGTCGGTGTATGTGGCGTCGGCGGTGAACACGGCTTCGATTCCGGCCTTGCGGGCGGCGGCGTCGGTGGTGTTCCAGACTTCCAGGTACTGTGCGACGAGCTCGTTCATGATGGCCTCCTAGGCTTCTGATCTGCGGTTTCGCTGTTGTTCCTGCTGACAGGAACTACGTTATGAGCAGAGCCAGGGGTGCCGAATCAGTCACCTATAAGTACTTTTCGCCGACGTATACGTATGCGGTCGGCGTGCCGAGGACCGTGCGCGGTTCACAGCTTCAAGAGCATCTCGAATTCCAGCCGTGGATCGCCAATCCCCATCCCGCCATCTCTACTCGAATCCGAGTCACCCGGCGAGTCGATTTCCGGGTTGCCGAGCTGCGGCCGAGTCGGTCGGCAGCTCGGCGCGGCGAGCTCAGTGGTCGTCGTAGTGGCCGTTGTGCGCGGCGTGGCGATGGCCGTCGTGGAGGTAGTCGACGTGGTCGCCGTGTTGGACGGCTTCGTGGCCGCAATTGGGGCCGTGGGTGTGGTCGTGGCCTACATGTTCGGTGTGGCCGGCGGGTTCGCATTCGTCCCAGTGACCGTTGTGTTCGCGGTGCAGGTGGCCATTGTGGGCGTAGTCGGTGTGGTCACCGTGCGGGACTTCGGTGTGGCCGCAGCCGGGGCCGTGGGTGTGCTGGTGTTCGGCGTGCTCGTGATGCGCTGTGGTCATCGGACCTCCTCGTTTCCCATTGCTGGATATGTGGCGCCGAGCGTGACGACACATTAACAGGTGCGCATCTATCGAGATTACTAGAAGTGTGCTGGCGGTCACAAAACCTGGGAGAGGAAGCGCTGCAGGCGCGGCGTGCGCGGGTTGTCGAACAGGGCGTCGGGGGTGCCGGTTTCGACGACCTGACCAGCGTCCATGAACAGCACGCTGTCGGAGACGCTGCGCGCGAAACCCATTTCGTGGGTCACCACGACCATCGACATCCCCTGGGTAGCCAGATCGGCCATCAGCGCGAGAATGCCCTTCACCAACTCCGGATCCAGCGCCGAGGTGGCTTCGTCGAAGAACATGATCTCCGGCTGCATGGCCAGCGCTCGGGCGATCGCCACCCGCTGCTGCTGCCCACCGGACAGATTCGCCGGCCGTGAATCGGCCTTCTCGGCCAGCCCGACCACCTCGAGCTGCTCGACGGCCAGCGCGCGAGCGGCATCCTTGGACAGCCCGCGCAGCTTGCGCGGCCCCAGCGCCACATTCTCCGCGACAGTCTTGTGCGGGAACAGGTTGAAGTGCTGGAACACCATGCCGATGCGCTGGCGCAACTTATCCGGATCCTCGGTGAGCACCGACTCGCCGTCCAGCAGCACATCACCCTGATCGGGTTCGTGCAGGCGGTTCAGCACCCGCAGCAGTGTCGACTTACCGGAGCCTGACGGCCCGATAACGGTGGTGGTCTTACCCGCGTCGACATGAATATCGACACCGCGCAGCACATGGTTGTGGCCCAGCGTCAGATGCAGACCGGTTCCGGTGAGAGAGGCACTCATCAGCTATCCGCGCCCTTCCGTGATCGTGGCCGCCTCGACCTGGTCGATGGGCTGGTCGGGTCGGCCGGTGCGCATCCGGTGGTCGATGTAGTTCACCAGGTGCGTCAGCGGGATGGTCAGCAGTAGGTAGACCAGGCCGGCGGCGACCAGCGGGGAGAGATTTCCGGTCTGCGCGTTGAGATCTCGCCCGACCGCGAACAGTTCGCGCTGGGTCGCGAGCAGTCCGAGGAAGTAGATCAGCGAGGAATCCTTGATCAGCGCGATGAACTGGTTCATCAGCGCGGGTAGCACCCGGCGCACACCCTGCGGAATCACCACCAGCGTCATGGCCTGGCGGTAGCCGAAGCCGATGGCACGTGCGGCCTCCAGCTGACCCGCCTCCACGGATTGGATGCCGGAGCGGAAGATTTCACCGATATAGGCGGAGGCCAGCAATGCCAGCGCGAGCGCACCGAGCCAATACGGGTTGTTGCCGGTGATATTGCGCACGACCGGGCCGATGCCGAGTCCGATGATCAGGATGATCACCACGGCGGGCAGGCCGCGGAAGATATCGGTGTAAATCCTTGCGGGCCAGCGCAACCAGCGCGTCCGGGAAATGCCCGCGACCGCGAGCAGCATGCCGAGGATGGTGCCGAGCACACCCGAAACCAGTGCCAGGATCAGGGTATTCGGCAGACCGGTCTTGAACAGATCGGGAAATGCCTTGCGGTACAGCGACCAGTCGAAGAACGTCTCCCGCAACTGCTGCAGCGTCGATTTCGGCGCGGCCTGTCCGCTGTCGGTGGTCTTCTTCTCCGCGGCTATGGCGGCGAAGTCCGGGAGTTGCGGTGCGGGTGCGGCCTTCGAGCCCGGCTTCCAACCGGGCGGCAACTGCCTCGGCACCCAGTCGGCGTAGAGCTTGGCGTAGGTGCCATCGGCGATCACGGCATCGAGACCGCTGTTGAGCGCGTCGATCAGCGGCTGGTTGTTCTTGGCTACCGCGTAGCCGACGAAATTGTCCAGGCTGAAGGTGTTCTGGATGATCGTGGTGCCGTCGCCCGGCTTCACCTGCCCCTCGGCCTGCGCCGACGGCGCGACCCAGGCATCGACCTGACCAGACTTCAGATTCGCGTACGCGGTGGCGTAGTCCGGGAATTTCACCGGATCCAGATGCAGCTGGTTGACCACGTAATCGTCCTGCACCGTGCCCTGCACGACGGCGATCCGGTTACCGCGCCCCAAATCCGAAAAGCCCTTGATGCCACTGCCGTTCGGGACAACGAGCGAGAAGTAGCCGAAGTCGTAACCGTTGGTGAATCCGACGCGTTCGCGCCGCTCCGCGGTGGTGGTGATATTCGACGAACCGACATCGAAGCGACCGCCGGAGACCTGCGAGAGCAGCGGTGCGAATTCGGTGCCCGAGAACTCCACCTGGAGACCGAGTTTCGCACCGATCGCCCGCAGCAGCTCATTGTCGAAGCCGGTGAACGAGCCCGCCGAGTTCAAGCAGATGCTCGGCGGTGCATCCGAGAGCGTGCCCACCGTGAGCTTGCCCGGCGTGATGAGCCGCAGCTTGCCGGTGTCGATCGCCGACACCGGCAACGTGCTCGCGGTGGTGTACTTGTCCGCACCCGCCGAGGCCGCCGAGCCGAGGTTCGTCGGTGCGGCCGATGCCGCGCTCGATCCGGGCGGCGCGCATTGGTCTCGATCAGAGGAATCGTCGCCGGAACCGCAGGCCGTGGCGGCGAGGCCGACGGCAAGCAATAGCACGGCGATCAACGCACGAGACCGCACAGCGGGCAGACCAGCCATGGTGAGGAACCCTAACGTCCGATTCAGCGCTGAAAGGCAGCTACCCCGTGGCGCGTGCAGTCGGCCACACCTCGCCGTCAAGGCCTGCGGCCGCCAGGCGTGCGCGGACGCGGCGCCATGGCCCGATCCCGGAATTCGAATCACGGTGATTCGAACCCGAGTTCCGACCGGCGTTACGCCGCCGACAGAGCGTGATTCTCGAGATCGGCGGCGGTGCGACCCAGGGCTAGGCCAGACCTCTGACCGGCTCCGGATTCACTTCGTCACGCCAACGGACCGCCTGTTCGACCTCACTCAGGTCGAACTTCGGCCCGCTCACACCGATGGTGAACAGACTCACCCCGGCCTCGACGAACTTCGCCGCCCGCTCCGCACCCGGCCACTGCACCGAGCGCTCGATCTTCGCCTGATCGGTGCCGACGTCCGCGCAGTGGTCGGTGAGCACCTTGTTCTTGTGCGCGATCGCGTCGAGGTCGGCGAAGGTGTGCCATATATCGGCGTACTGCGCGACCAGCCGCAGCGTCTTCTTCTCGCCACCGCCCCCGATCAGGATCGGGATATCGCGGGTCGGCTGCGGATTCAGCTTCTTCAGCCGGGCGGTGAGCCGGGCCATATTCGCCTTCAGCAGCGCGAGCCTGGTTCCCGGCGTACCGAATTCATAGCCGTACTCGTCGTAGTCCTTCTGGAACCACCCCGCGCCGATGCCGAGAATGAGCCGGCCATTGCTGATGTGGTCCACCGTGCGCGCCATATCGGCGAGCAGATCGGGATTGCGGTAACCGCCGCCGGTGACCAGCGCGCCGATCTCGATCCGTTCGGTCTGCTCGGCCCAGGCGCCGAGCATGGTCCAGCATTCGAAATGCGCGCCGTTGTGGTCGCCGGTCAGCGGATAGAAGTGATCCCAGTTGAAGGCGATATCGACGCCCGCATCCTCCGCGCGCAGCACGGCGTCGCGCAGGAGTCCGTAGTCGGGGGCGTGCTGGGGCTGTAGCTGTACACCGATTCGAACCGGTCGGGTCATGAGCCTGCTCCTCGTCGCTCGATCTGGTTCCTCGATCGAGGCTACCGGCGCAATCGATCTTCCGGATTAGTTGCGCGAACTCGAGCGCATCGCGCGCGAAGCGAGCACATCCAGTAATATCGCCGGTCAACCCTTACTCGGATCGTCCGGCACGTTCCTGCCGGTGATGGGATGTGATTTGTCATGGCCACTGTGACCTTCGATAGCGCGACCCGGCTCTACCCCGGGTCGTCCAAACCCGCCGTCGACAAGCTGAATCTGGAGATCGCCGACGGGGAATTCCTCGTGCTGGTCGGTCCGTCCGGCTGCGGTAAGTCGACCTCGCTGCGGATGCTCGCCGGACTCGAGGATGTCGACGACGGGCGCATTCTGATCGGCGCCGACGACGTCACGCACGCCGAACCCAAGGAACGCGATATCGCCATGGTGTTCCAGAACTACGCGCTCTACCCGCATATGACCGTCGCGGAGAATATGGGCTTCGCGCTCAAACTCGCCAAGGTCGCCAAGGCGGAGAAGGAGCGCCGGGTGCTGGAGGCGGCCAAACTGCTCGACCTCGAGCCGTATCTGGACCGCAAGCCGAAGGCGCTGTCCGGCGGTCAGCGGCAGCGCGTCGCGATGGGCCGGGCGATCGTGCGCCAGCCGCAGGTATTCCTGATGGACGAGCCGCTGTCGAATCTGGACGCCAAGCTGCGGGTGCAGACCCGCACGCAGATCGCCCAGCTGCAGCGCCGTCTCGGCACCACCACCGTGTACGTCACGCATGACCAGGTCGAGGCGATGACCATGGGCGATCGGGTCGCGGTGCTCAAGGACGGCCTGCTGCAGCAGTGCGCGACGCCGCGCGATCTGTACCGGGATCCGGCGAATGTGTTCGTCGCCGGATTCATGGGGTCGCCCGCGATGAATCTGTTCACGCTGCCGGTCGCCGAGGGTGCGGTGGAGCTCGGCGGCGCCACGCTGCCGGTACCGCGGTCGGTCGCCGATGCCGCCGAGGGTTCGGTGGTGGTCGGCGTGCGGCCCGAGCATCTGGAGTTCGGTGGGGCGGTGGACAAGTCGGGTATCCAGATGGAGGTCGACGTCGTCGAGGAGCTGGGCTCGGACGCGTACATCTACGGCCGCACGATTGCCGAGGGCGTGACGAATGGCGCGGGCGAAACCATTGTGGCGCGGGCGGATTGGCGCAACCCGCCGGAGAAGGGCACCCGGGTGCAGTTGACGCCCACACCGGAACACACCTACTTCTTCTCCGCCGTCGACGGTCGCCGCCTGTCCTGAACTACGCTGCGCGTGCACTTTCCGCCAAATCCCGCACTTCTTGCTAGCGGCGAAAAGTGCACGCGCAGAACCAATGGCGTTCGCCCACGGCGGAAGGCCACCCGAAGGCCGCATCGCGTTCGTAAACTCAGCGCTCGAACGGGGATCGGTGCGAGGAGTGGACGATGAAGGTAGCGGTGCTCGGGACCGGGCAGGTCGGCCGCAGACTGGCGAGCAAGTTGGTCGAACTCGGGCATGCGGTGACGCTCGGCTCGCGCACCGCCGATAATGCGACGGCGACCGAATGGGCGCGCGAAACCGGTGGTGCCCATGGCACTTTCGCCGATGCCGCCGCCGATGCCGAATTGGTGATCAATGCGACGTCCGGCACCGTCTCGCTGGCCGCGCTCACCGCCGCGGGTGCGGCGAATCTGAGCGGGAAAGTCATTGTGGACGTGTCGAACGCACTGGATTTCTCCGCCGGATTCCCACCGAAGCTGGCAACCCCCGAGGCGGGCAGCGTCGCCGAGCAGATCCAGCAGGCCTTCCCGGACGCGCGCGTGGTGAAGACCCTCAACACCATGAACAATCAGCTCATGGTCGACCCGTCCCGAATTCCGGATCGGCACAACGTCTTTCTCAGCGGCGATGACGAATCGGCCAAATCCGAGGTCGCCGACCTGCTGAAATCCTTCGGCTGGACCGATGAGCAGATCATCGACCTCGGCGGCGTCGTAACCGCCCGCAGCACCGAACCCCTTGTCCTGCTGTGGGTTCACCTCTACAACAAGTTCGGCACCGAGGACATCAACTACGCGGTCGTCACCGGCTGAGCTGCCCTGGGGGTAAGCGGTGCAGCACCAGGTAGGTCGCCGTCAGCGTGCAGCACCAACCGGATCGTTGGTGCGGCACCAGCGCAAGTCAGGGCTGCGACACAACGTAGGTCAGCGCTGCGGGCACCGGCCCGAGGCGACGCTACGGGCCGGGCCCAGCGCTCGGGCGACCTCCGCACAATCACTTCGCTGATCGGGCACGCACATAGTCGGGGTTTAGCCTGACCCCGAGTTCTTCCAAGTCGATCTCACGCCCCTTTTCACTGCGGACCTGAACTCGAACCGGCGCACCACTCGACTCCTCGACCAGCAGGAGCGGCGCGGGCCCCGACTGCAGGTAGGTATCGCCCCATTGCATGAGCGCGAGCACTGCGGGCAGCAGGTCGCGACCCATATCCGTCAGGACGTACTCGTGGCGGGTCCGCTTGCCCTCCTCCTGATACGGCCGTTTGGCGAGCAGCCCCGCATCGGTGAGCTTGCGGAGCTGACCGGATGCCGCGGCATCGGTGATGCCGACCCGGGCGGCGAAACCGTCGAAGCGGGTGGTGCCGTAGTAGGCCTCGCGCAGGATCAGGATCGCCGAGCGGGTGCCGATGAGGTCCATCGCCTTCGCGATCGAGCATTCCGTGGGTTTCCACGCGCTCAGATCTGCCAACGGTCCTTCCATCACGGCTGCCATGGCGAACATCATAGCAATATCTGGCTTGAGTCGACTATATCCAGGCGTTAATCTGACTATAAGCCAATAGAGCCAGGCAGAGGAGCTCGGCTCGCGGTTCGAAAGGAACCAGCATGAGAGACGCGGTGATTGTCGAAGCGGTACGCACGCCGATCGGCAAGGGGAAGCCGAACGGAGCACTGCACAACGTCAACGCGGTGGACCTGCTCGCACACAGCCTGCGCGCGGTAGTCGACCGCAGCGGCATCGATCCGGCGCTCATCGACGATGTGATCGGCGGCATCGTCACCCAGATCGGCGAACAGGGCGCCAATATGACCCGGCGGGCGGCGCTGGCCGCGGGCTATCCGGAATCGGTGCCGGCGACGACGGTCGATCGCCAGTGCGGCAGCAGCCAGCAGGCCATTCACTTCGCCGCACAGGGCGTGATCGCCGGGGCGTACGACATTGTGGTCGCGGCGGGTGTCGAGTCGATGGGACGAGTTCCCATGGGCGCGAACATGATCGGATCCGACGACTTCTCCGGTGTCGGCTTCGCCGAGCGTTATCCGGAGGGGCTGGTATCCCAGGGCATCAGCGCCGAACTGATCGCGGCCCGCTGGGGACTGACCCGCAACCAGCTCGACGAATTCGCCCTCGGCAGCCACGAAAAGGCGGCGCTGGCAACGAAGAACGGCTCGTTCGCCGGCCAGCTCGCTCCCATCGCCGGACTGGAAACCGATGAGGGCATCCGGGTCGGCAGCACCCTGGAAACCCTCGGCAAACTGCGTCCCGCCTACTACGACGAGGCCATGGCCGCGCGTTTCCCGGAAATCGGCTGGCAGATCACCGCCGCGACCGCGAGCCAGGTCAGCGACGGCAGTGCCGCGGTGCTGATCATGACCAGCGAACGCGCCAGGGAGCTCGGACTCGAGCCGCTGGCCCGGCTGCACAGCTTCGCGGTGGCCGGTGACGATCCGCTGCTCATGTTGACCGCCGTTATCCCGGCAACGCGAAAGGTATTGCAGCGCGCCGGACTTCAGCTGTCGGATATCGATCTGGTCGAGATCAACGAGGCATTCTCACCGGTGGTGCTGGCCTGGGCGCACGACACCGGTGCGGATATGTCGAAGGTGAATGTGAACGGCGGCGCCATCGCCATCGGTCATCCGCTCGGCGCTTCCGGCGCGCGCCTGATGACCACGCTGGTGCACGCCATGCAGGAGCGCGGTGCGCGCTACGGTCTGCAAACCATGTGTGAGGCAGGCGGTTTGGCCAACGCCACCATTATCGAACGGCTCTGAGTCGCCGAGTACCGCGGCACCGCTCCCGGATCGGTGCCGCGGCTCAGATCGAAACCAGCACCACCGCAACCAGGAACCCGAGCAACCACGACTCGGCGATCAGCGGCACCGCCACCAACGGCGTCCACGCGATGCGGCGCCGGTACCGGATCTTCTCGACCACCCTGATGCCCACCGCAACTACCGAAAGCGCAATACCAACCCACGCAACGCAATACGCGACCGCCAGATAGCGCACACCCCCATCGGGATCCGCGCCACGCCCGAGGAATTCGTACAGCGGCACGAAAGCAGCCACCAGCCAGCCGAACCCGACCGCGAGCACCGACCCGAGCACCACCCGAACCGCATTCGCCAGCCGCAGCTTCCACCGACTCGACCCCACACCCCCAGCATGACCGGTAGATCGGACTCAGGTTGTCGAACGCGTCCTGCCGGTGTCCGGATCCGCGATGTCGGCCGCAGCCATCACCGATTCGGCGGTCATCCGGCGATAGCGCAGATGTTTTCGATCATGACGGGCCAGATATCTCGTGGGAACGCTCCATGCCCGATTCCTTCCAGCATGGCGAGTCTCGCTCCGGGGATGGCTTCGGCGGTTGCTCGTCCGCCTGCCGGTTTGATCATCGGGTCGGCCGTGCCGTGCAGAACAAGTGTCGGCAGTCGAACCGCGGCCAGCGCTGCGGTCCGGTCCGGTGCCGCCAGCATGGCCGCTTGTTGCCGGAGCTTGCCTGCGGGGTCGTAGGCCCGTTCGAAGCTCATCGCGCCGATTTCGGCGAGCCATTTGTCGTCGCGTGGGTACTTGTCGGGCGGTGTGCCGATGAGGTTGTAGAGGTCGACGAGTTGTTGTCCGCTCTCCTCTGCGGAGTTCACTGGTTTCCGCAGCAACGCAGCGACTTTCACGCTCGTCCTGATCGTGGCGCGTCCGATGCGAGCGGACGGTGACGACATGATCGAGGTCAGCGAACGTAGTCGTCCGGGATGTTCGATCGCCATCGTTTGCGCGATCATGCCGCCGAGCGAGCCGCCGACCACGTTGGCCGACCGCCACCCGAGGTCGTCGAGGACCGCGATCGCGTCGCGGGCCATGTCACCGAGCGAGTACCGTGCCGCGGCCTTCGGGCGCACGATCATGGTGAATGGGCTCGGTTCACCGAGGTGCGTCAAGTGCGTCGAGAGTCCGGCGTCGCGATTGTCCATCCGCGCCACCCGGAACCCTCGCCGCACCAGCTCGAGGCAGAAGTCATCGTGCCAGAGCAGCATTTGCGCGCCCACGCCCATGATCAGCAACAACGGCTTGCCGGTGTCCGGTCCGAACACCTCGTAGGCAAGTGAGACATCCCCATTGCGCGCCTGCCGGCGCATTACTTCGCGAGTCATCTGCTGACCCTTTCGGTGGAGTGGTATCGACCAACGCAGCCATTGTTCACATGAGAACAGTTCTCATGTGAACAGTCAAGGTATGATGTCGGCATGCGGCCCCCGACGGACCTCTACAGCGAGTTCGGTTTCTACATTCATCAGGTCGTCGCGTTGATCGATAAACGCGGCGATGCGATGTTCCGACGCGACCTCGGCATCAGCCTGCGACAGTTCACGCTGTTGCGGCTGTTCGACGTCGGACCGACCGTGCCGTCCCAACAACTCATCGCCGAACGCCTCGGCATCGCCAAGAGCGCGGTCAGCAGGCAGATCGACATCGCACGACAACGAGGCTGGATCCGAGTCGAGAGCTCGGCCCACTCCCGCAGACAGAACACCCTCACGCTCACACCGACTGGCCGGCAACTGCTCAGCGAGGCGAAGTCGCTGATCGAGCAGTCCGAGTCACTGGCATTCGACGACCTACCGCCGGCCGATGTCGAGGCTGCGATACGCACCCTGAAAGCGCTGCACGGGAAACTGACGAAACCAGCACCGCCGCTATCGGACACTGCCCCACCGACCGGTTGACATCCCTTGCCACTGCAGTGGCGACAGCGGGCTCGCTAGGCTGCACCGTGATGACCGAAACCTTCGTGTACGCCATTCCGATGCGGACTCGGTTCCGCGGCATCACGGTGCGCGAGGGGATGTTGATCAGGGGCCCCCTCGGTTGGGGGGAGTTCTGTCCGTTTCCCGAGTACGACGATCGGGAGGCCGCCGGATGGTTGGCGACCGCGGTGGAGCAGGTGACGCTGGGCTGGCCGGAGCCGGTGCGGGACAGGATTCCGATCAATTGCACGGTGCCCGCGGTGGGTCCGGAGCGGGCGCATGCGATCGTGGCCGGGTCCGGATGCCGTACCGCGAAGGTGAAGATCGCCGATCATCCCGATTCGCTGGCCGAGGATCTGGCGCGGGTCGAGGCGGTCCGGGATGCGCTGGGGCCGAACGGATCGGTGCGCGTCGATGCCAATGCGGTCTGGGATGTCGAGACCGCCGTCCCACACATCAAGCAGATCGACCGTGCCGCAGGCGGTTTGGAGTACGTCGAGCAACCGTGCCGCACCATCGAGGAACTGGCCGCGGTGCGCCGCCGTGTCGATGTCCGAATCGCCGCCGACGAATCCATTCGCCGCGCCGAGGATCCCCTGCGCGTCGCGGTAGCGGGAGCCGCGGATATCGCGGTACTCAAATGCACCCCATTGGGCGGTGTTCGCCGCGCACTACAGGTCGCCGAGGCCGCCGGCCTGCCGTGCGTGGTCTCCTCCGCCCTGGAAACCAGCGTCGGTCTGGCCGCCCAACTCGCCCTCGCCGGTGCCCTCCCCGACCTCGAATTCGCCTGCGGCCTGGGCACTTTGTCCCTCTTCGAGGGCGATCTGGTGTCCGAATCACTGCGCCCGGTCGACGGCTTCATGCCGGTTCCGAAGACCCCGCCCACACCGGACCCGGCACTACTGAAGCAGTACCGCCACCCCGACCCAGCACGAACCCGCTGGTGGGAAAACCGCCTGACCCGAGTCCGGGCACTGCCCCCGCCCCGCTGACCGAGTCGCGAAAGTACGCAACCAGTACGAACTCGGCACGTCAGCCCAACGGGTCGGCGCAGCGCAACCGCGGACACGACGTACGAATTCGGCCAGACATCGGACCGCAGCCGGACGGCGCGTTCGCTGCCCAACGGTCGACTACCCCCAAACACGATGCGGTCGAGCGACACAGCGGACTCAACTCGACCAGACACCACAGCCGAACACACGCGACCACAGGACCAGGCTTGCCATCAGACCGATACGGCGAGCTCGCCGCCCAACGATCAACTACCCGCGGGCGCAACTCGAGCGACGCAGCGGCCTCAGCTCAAGCGGACACCACAGCCGAGCATGCTCGACCGCAGGACCAGCCCGGCTTCCGGCCCGACAATGCCGTCGACGAGTTCCAAGTAGCGACTGCAGAATTCGGGGCCGTGCGGAGCCACCGATGCGGCGGCGGGCTCGAGGTGGTGGGCCAGTTCGTGCAGGATCACCAATTCGCGCAGGGCCCATGCGGTCGCGCCGGTGTGCAAGGGGACGGCCAGCACCGCGTCCGCGGCCTCGTAGTGGGCGGCGGCGGTTCCGGCGCGGGAGCGGACCCGGACCGGGGTGGCGGCGCGATCCCATTGCGCCCGAACCCAGTTGAGGTTCAGCACCTTATCGGTGTAGGACTGCACCGATTCGACCGAGGCGAAGCGGCGCTCGATCGGCAGCGTGAGGTGTGATCCATAGAGCTCCACCGTCCGATTGCCGATTTCGTCGGCTCGATCGAATACACTCCGCACCAGCTGTTCGGCGTCATACACCTTGGCGCGCTGGCTATCTCGCGCACTCACCGTTGCGAGCTCATTCGTTCGAACCCGCCGATTCGGAGTGTCCGGTACCACCTGAGACCGCCTGAACTCCGATCCGCTCAGCCCACCGGATCCGAGCCCACCAACACACACGCATGGAAACCCCCGCCGGCTCACCCGACTCGCTCACGTCGACCCGCCTCCGGGCAATTGTCCACGCGCGGCACCGAGTTCGGGAGAGGTCCCCAACCGCGCAGCTCGCCCCGCCCGATCACCCGCACGCCGGGCCGCGGCGGAGTGCCCAGCCGACGCCTGTGGACCGCGCCAGGTACCGCGGGCATCGGAGGTCTGCTTATAGAAGTCGGTGAGCTCGATTTCCTTATTGCGCAGGGCCAATGCCGTACTCGTCGCGATGGTTTCGGGCACCACCTCGGCCTCGACCTCCGCCTTCACCTCGGCCAGGCGGCGGCCGATCCGCGCGGCGAATGCCATCTGAAAGTTCAGCCGCGCGGTAACCGCCGCAACCGGCGCCTGCACGCGCCGCTGCACCTTTCGGCCCCAGTGTTTCTCCGTGACGATCTTTTCGACGGTGGCCGAACGATACTGTCCGGATTTGATGTACTGATCCGACGCACGCACCATCTGCACCAGCAGACTGGCGTAGAGGGCTTCACAAGTATCGATATCGGAATCGAAGCCATACGCGTAGACCTGCGTCGACGTGCGCGCAACATCGCAGCGCACATCATTGGCCGCGGCGATCGCCACGAACAACTGCACGTAGGTGCGCAGCCCCTTCTTGCCGGGTTCACCGATCGGAATCATCCGCTGCACCGGCGTCGGCCTGCGCTCACGTCCGGCGATGTGCGCGCGGGCGACCGCCAGGTCGATCGAGGACCTGGTCGCCAAGCGTTGGGCCGCGGCCAGAAACGCCTCGGCCTCGTGTTCGTTATCGGTCGATTCGGCTTGGCGCAGCAACCCGCCGATCCGGGTGAGCATCCGGTCGGGAACCGCATTCGGCGAAGTCATCGACCGCCAGCCTAACCGCATCGCGAGTGACCACCACCGGGCCCGCGGAACCCGGCGGCCAGCCGGCTGACGCCGGCCGTCGACCCCACCCACCGAATCCGAACCTGATCATGCCGCGCGACAGATCCGGCGGAAATCGTGGCTAACGGGTCACGGAATCGAGGAACGCGCGAATGACATCGACCGATTCGTGCGGCGCCTCGAAGGGCCAAAAATGTCCTGTGTCGAATAAGTGCACATTGCTGCCCGTCGGCAGCATCTCGACAACATCGGGATCGGTGTAGAACTCGTGGGGCTGCATCGGGTCCTGAGCGCCCTGCAAAATCAGCACCGGCGCCGTCCAAGAGCGGATCAATTCGGCGCGCCGATCGATCCATTCCTGCCGGAATGACGAGGAGTGGAAGTACCGCGGGACGGCCGCGGCGATACCTGGGTGGGAGAACTCCGCGATGGTGCGCACGAGGTCCGATGCCGCGACGGGTCGCGCAGCCAGCCACGTGTAGGCCGAGGCGACGAACCGACGGGCGTCACCGAGCAGCGTTGGGGCGTCCGCCGACGTGAAGAGTTGCTGCTGCGGATGCAGGCTGGGATGCAGATGCCACAGATGCTGCTGTCCGCGGGCATATCCGGTCAGCCGATCGCCGAGCATGGTGGCGAGGTGGTCGCCGGGCGGGGTGCCGCGGTCGTGCGTCACCAGCGCGAACTCGGCGATCCCCATCGTGTCGAAGAGGGCCTGAAGTTGGCCTGCCACCCCCTGTTGACGGTAATCGCCGGTGCGTTTGTCGGATTGTCCGTAGCCTTTCAAATCGACAGCGATGCAATGATATTGGTCGCTCAGCAACTCCAAGGCGTAATGCCATTGCCACCACGAATCCGGCACACCGTGTAGGAACACGACCGTGGGCGCCGATGGGTCGCCTGCCTCCACGTAGTGCCATGTGACGGTCTCGCTGTCACCGGGCGCTGCGACGAACCGGTGTACCACCGTCGTATCGCCGAGTTGCTCGCGTTCACCGTCGGTGTTGTTCCGCACGGGGTCGGGTTCGGGGAGTTGCTCGAGGAGCGTCTCGACGCGCTGGAAAAGGTCCTGCGCAGCGCCGCCGCCACTGAGTTCGGCAACGAAACGTTGCGGCGGATCGGTGTATGTGTGGGCGAAATCCACAGTCATCTCGATGGTTCCTATCCATTGGTGAGTAATCGGAATGCTCGGCGCGAGGTTCGTTTGCTGCGATCCACCGGCTATCGAAAGCATTCATGTCCACCTCCGCTCTAGCTGACGAAATCGTCACATGCGACGATTCGCGCAGTCAAGCATTCTGACGAAATATTCAAAACTGATAGATTCAGTCATCGGATCTCATGGTCAATCGCCCGACCTGTAGTCACGGCACCGCCGCATACACCGCAAAGCCACATCCGTACCGCGAAAGACACCGGGCTGCGCGATCTGCCGTTCCACGGTTTCGACGCCGACCGGATCTGGCTGGCGATCGTCGCGCTCGCCCCGGATCCGACCGCAGACGATCGGGCCGAAGGCCTGTCGAAATCACGAGGCTACGAGCGACTGTGACATTGCCGCGGTAGCGTCCGCCCCGGCTGGAGAGTGCCCCTGTTGCGGGCACAATCGCTGCGTCACATATAACAACCATGTATCTTGCCTTGTGCACCTGCAGGGTGTGCTGCTGCTCACGTCTCGACCTTGGAGTGTTCGCGATGGCTTTGAAAAAGGTGACGTCCCTACGTTCGTCGCTCGTACCACGAGCGGCGTTGGCGGCCGCCTCTGTTGCGCTGCTGACGGCGACGTTCACCAGTGCCTGCTCCAGCGATAACGGCGGCAATCCATCCAGCCAGAACCTCACCGGCCGCGGCCCGATCACCTATGTGGAGGGCAAGGACACCACCGAAACCGGTGCGGTCAAGCAGCTGATCGAGCGCTGGAACGCCTCGCACCCGGATGAGCAGGTCACCTTCAAAGAGCAGTCCAACGACGCCTCGCAGCAGTACGACGATCTGGTCGAGCACATGCGCTCCAAGCAATCCACCTACGACGTGGTCGCCCTGGACGTGCCGTGGACCGCGGAATTCGCCGCCAAGGGCTGGATCCAGCCGCTGAAGGACACCTTCTCCATCGACACCTCGGCGCTGCTGTCCCCGACGGTCGCCAGCGCCACCTACAACAACACCCTCTACGCCGCGCCGCGAAACACCAACGGCGGCTTGCTGTTCTACCGCAAGGATCTGGTGCCGAATCCGCCCAAGACGTGGAGCGAGATGCTGGCGCAGTGCCCGATCGCCAAGCAGAACAATATCGGTTGCTACGCGGGCCAGCTGGCACCGTACGAGGGCCTGACGGTGAACGCGGCCGAGGCCATCAACGCCTACGGCGGCACCTTCGTCGGCGCGGACGGCAAGACCCCGACCGTGAACACCGCGCAGGCGCGCGCCGGGCTCAAGGTGCTCGTCGATGCCTACAAGAACGGCGATATCCCGAAGGAAGCCATCACCTTCAAGGAGCCGGAGAGCGCGAACGCCTTCAACACCGGCAAGCTGCTTTTCATGCGCAACTGGCCGTCCACCTTCGGTGACGCGGGCGGGGAATCCTCCGCGGTCAAGGATAAGTTCGGGGTCGCGCCGCTGCCCGGCGAGAACGGTGTCGGCGCCTCGACCCTCGGCGGCTACAACGCGGCCATCAGCGCCTTCTCCAAGAACAAGGCGACCGCGCTGGACTTCCTGCGCTACCTGATCAGCGAGGACGCCCAGCACATCGTCGCGGCCGGTGCGCTGCCCTCGGTGCGCGCGTCGATGTACGACGATCCGGCGCTGATCGCGAAGATGCCGTACCTGCCCGCGCTGAAGGATTCGATCGCCAACGCGGTGCCGCGTCCGGTCACCCCGTTCTACCCGGCGGTGTCGAAGGCCATCCAGGACAACGCTTATGCTGCGTTGAACGGAACCAAGTCCGTCGACGACGCGATCAACGGTATGCAAAAGGGCATCGAGACAGCCGGGTCGTAGCGAGTACAAGAGCGGACCCGACCACCCCGTAGGAGAGAGAAACGGTGTCGGATCCTTCGGGAACGGCCACTCGCGTGCCGAGCGACGGCGATCAGCCGACAAAGCGCGGATTCGGTGGCACCTTGGCTTTGGAGTTGCGGCGTTCCGGTAAGGCGTGGTTGTTCGTCACGCCCGTGCTGATCACCCTCGCGGTGGTCGTCGGCTATCCGGTCTTCCGCGCGTTGTACATGTCGTTCCAGAAGGATCCTGGACTCGACCCGGCGACCGGCATGTTCGTCGAGGGTGGCAGCGCCGGCTTCTCGAACTACACGCACTGGCTGCTGCAGCAGTGTCAGGCGGCCGGCGAGACGGTGTCCTGCCCGACCGGCAACCTCGGCTCGCAGTTCTGGCTGGCCATCGGCGTGACGCTGTTCTTCACGGTGATCACGGTGACGCTGGAGGCCACCCTCGGCCTCGGTATGGCCATGGTCATGGGCAAGACCTTCAAGGGCCGCGCCCTGCTGCGTGCGGCGGTGCTGGTGCCGTGGGCGATTCCGACCGCGGTCACCGCCCGGCTGTGGGAGTTCATGTTCCAGTACGACGGTGTGGTGAACCGGGTCTTCGGCACCCACATCCTGTGGACATCGGAGGCCTGGCCCGCGCGGTTCGCGGTCATCGCCGCCGATGTCTGGAAAACCACGCCGTTCATGGCATTGCTGCTGCTGGCCGGTCTGCAGGTGATTCCGGCCGATGTGTACGAGGCCGCCAAGGTCGACGGTGCGTCGGCCTGGCAGCGCTTCACCCAGATCACGCTGCCGCTGCTCAAACCCGCGCTGTTGGTCGCGGTCCTGTTCCGCACCATGGACGGGCTGCGCCTGTACGACCTGCCCGCGATCATGACGCTCGGCAACCCGTCCACCCGCCCGATTTCGGCGCTGGTGGTCGAACAGGTCCGCCAGGGTCCCAATAGCGCGGCGGCACTGTCGACGATCACCTTCCTGCTGATCTTCGCGGTGGCGTTCCTGCTGGTAAAGGTCTTGGGCGCCAATGCCGTTCGGACCCAGGAAGAACAGCGGGAGGCGCACTGATGACCACCGTGACCACCAAAAAGCCCGCGGCACAGACACCTTGGACCAAGCGCCTGGGGCCGGTGCGGCTGTATCTGGGTGCGCTGATCGTGCTGGTGTGGGGCCTGGCACCGTTCTACTGGATGGCCGTCACCGCATTCCGCGATCCGGACTACACCTTCGACAACACCCCGTGGCCCACCCACGTCACCCTGGAGAACTTCCGCAACGCCTTCGACACCAGCCGCGGCAACGACTTCGGCAAGGCGCTGCTCAACAGCGTCATCATCGGCGCGGTGACCACGGCGGTCGCGCTGGTGCTCGGCGTGCTCGCCGCCTACGCGCTGGCGCGGCTGACCTTCAAGGGCAAGTACCTGGTCTCGGGGCTCATCCTGTCCGCATCGATGTTCCCGGTGGTCGTATTGGTCACCCCGCTGTTCCAGCTGTTCACCAACCTCGGCTGGATCGGTGAATACCAGGCGATGATCATCCCGAACATCTCGTTCGTGCTGCCGATGACCGTCTACATCCTGGCCTCGTTCTTCGCCGAACTGCCGTGGGAACTCGAGGAAGCCGCCCGCATCGATGGCGCGACCAAGACGCAGGCATTCCGGCTGGTCATGCTGCCGCTGGCCGCGCCAGCGGTTTTCACCACCGCGATCCTGGCATTCATCGCCTCGGTCAACGAATATCTGCTGGCCCGGCTGCTCTCCAGCGATAAGACCGAACCGGTGACCGTCGCGATCGCGCGCTTCTCCGGTAACAACCCGCTCGTGCAGCCGTACGCCGCAATCATGGCCGCGGGCACGATGGTCACGATTCCGCTGGTCATCATGGTGCTGCTGTTCCAGCGCCGGATCATCTCCGGTCTCACGGCGGGTGGCGTGAAGAGCTAGTACGCCTGTCGCATGGCTTGAATCCCGTTGCGGCGGTGATACTCGGTGTATACGATCTCTGGTCATTTCCGATCGTGTCCGTGCAGGTGAGTTTTACCGACGCTCCGGGAGGAGATGATCGTGAGCTCGTTCGGCAAGCGGCGACGCGGCGGCAGTCGCCGGGGCAGACCGATGCCGGCACCCTATGCCTCGGTCGCGGGATTCAGCGAGCACAACTTCGGGACTTCACGACGCAAGGACAAGCCCCGACCGCCCGGTTCTTCGAAACCGTCCAGGCCGCAACCGACCCCGGCGAATCGACCGCAGCGCACCAGGGGCGAACGCTTCCGACGGCTACTGCTCGCGCTGTTCATCACCTTCGTCGCGGTGCCGTCGCTACTGTTCGTACTGGTCTACTGGAGCGCCGAAATCCCGGATCCCGATGCGGTGCAGACCAATCAGATCGCCACCATCCTCGCGGCCGACGGAACAACAGTGATCGCGAAGGTTGTTCCGCCGGATGGCAATCGGATTCCGGTACCGCTATCGGAGGTGCCGAAACCGCTGCGCGATGCGGTACTTTCGGCCGAGGACCGCAACTTCTATACCAATCCCGGCTACTCGACCAGCGGATTCCTGCGCGCCGCGCGGGACAATATCCTCGGCAAAGAGGATGCCGGCGGCGGCTCCACCATCACTCAGCAGTATGTGAAGAATGCTTTCCTCGGGTCCGAACGCACCCTGACCAGGAAGATGCGCGAGCTGATCATCGCCGCCAAAATGGCGCGGCAATGGAGTAAGGACGACATCCTCGCCGCCTACCTCAACACCATCTACTACGGGCGCGGCGCGTACGGGATCTCGGCGGCCGCGAAGGCATATTTCGACAAGTCGGTGCCGGAACTGACGCTCGCCGAAGGCGTTGTACTGGCCTCGGTCATCCGCACCCCGTCGATCCTGGATCCGGAGACCCATCTCTCCGATCTGACCGCGCGCTGGAAGTACGTGCTCGACGGCATGGTCGAGATGGGTGCGCTCGCGCCAGGTGACCGTGATGCGGCGGTATTCCCGCAGATCGTCCCGATCACCGAAATCCCGGACGTCAACGCGGCCCGCGGCCCGGAGGGCCTGATCCGCAGCCAGGTGCTGCGGGAACTGCGCAGCGCGGGCATCAGCGAGCGGGAGCTGAATACGGGGGCATTGCAGATCACCACCACCATCGATGCCAGAGCACAGCAGGCCGCACTCGACGCGATCCACGATCGACTCGACCCGCAGCCGCCGGAACTGCGTGGCGCGGTGGTTTCGATCGACCCGCGTTCCGGCGCGGTGCGCGCCTACTACGGCGGCGCCGACGGCATCGGCTTCGACTTCGCGCAGGCGCCGCTGCAGACCGGCTCCGCATTCAAGGTCTTCGCGGTGATCGCGGCACTGCGGCAGAGCATTCCGCTCACCCGGATGCTCGACAGTTCACCGGTGACCGATCGCGGCACCAAGATCACCAATGTGGACGGCGAATCGTGCGGCAAATGCACCATGGCCGAGGCGCTGAAGCGCTCGCTGAACACCAGTTTCTATCGACTGACGATGTCGATGTCCGACGGCCCCGAGGCAATTGCCGATGCCGCCCATCAGGCCGGAATCCCCGAAGAGATTCCGGGCGTGGCCGGTAAGACGCTCACCGAGGACGGCGGCCACCCGCTGAACGGAATCGTGTTGGGCCAGTACCTGGTTCGCCCCATCGATATGGCCTCCGCCTACGCGACGATCGCCAATTCCGGTGTCTACCACCAGCCCTACTTTGTGCAGCGAGTGGTCGCGGGCGACGGCCGCGTCCTGCTGGATCGGGGCGGGCCCGACAAACAGGTCGGCAAGCAGCTCCCGCCCGGCCAGCAGCGCATACCGCGCGGCATCGCCGACAGCACCGCCGACGCGATGATCCCGATCGCCGCATATTCCAACGGGCACAGCCTGTCCGGTGGACGCCCCTCGGCCGCCAAGACCGGCACCACCCAACTCGGTGAGTCCACAGAGAACAAAGACGCGTGGATGATCGGCTTCACTCCGTCGCTGTCCACGGCGGTCTGGATCGGCACCGAACAGTCCCAGCCCATCGAAACCGCGCGCGGCGCCGACATCTACGGCTCCGGCCTGCCCTCCGATATCTGGAAGCAGGTGATGGACGGCGCGCTCGACGGCACACCGATCGAACAGTTCCCGACGGCCGGCTCGCAAGGCAGCCCGCCGACCGCGAGCAAACCCTCCGGCGGCAGCTACGACATCCTGAACCCGCCGACCAGCACCTCGTCCGCACCGGTCATCGTCATCCCACCCGCCCCACAGCCATCCAGGGAAGTCGAAATCTTCCCCGGACTGAGCATTCCGGTGCCCGGCTGAATCCTTTGGCAGCGCCTTCGGCGCTGCGTGTTCGCGGCCCCCTGGCGTCGCGAACTCCTCGCACGTAAGACTCGCTCCGTCGGGGTTGTGTCGAGCTGACAACATGCTCGTACTCGGTTCGCCATGAATGTGCGTCGACCGGGGCCATGGGAACGGATGACGTGGCAGCATCGTTTGCCAGAGTGAAGTGAGCGCGCGCCGGAACCGAAACCAGGCCGACGCCGACGTCGCGAGATCGATGAGGAAGGATATGCGCTCGAGCGACGACACGCGGCGCGAGCGTCAGGCCAGGAAGTAGCTTCCGTGGCCACGGGGGCCCGGGAGCGCCGCCAATTGGAGACAGACTAGACATAGGGGCACGCCGGTGGATTTCAATGTCGTTGACCGTCCCGAGACGCTCGTGGCGGGCACAGTGCTGCGCAGCCCGGCGCTCGCGGTCGAGGGACCGCGCCGCGCCAAGGTCGAGGAGGCGTGGAAACGCAATCTGGCCCGCAAGCTGCCCGGCCCGCCGACGACCGCGTATGTGGACCACGCGCCCGAGATCAACTCCTACCTGACGCATATCGTCGGCTACCGCTGCCACACCCTCGCGGATCTGCTACCGGGCGATGTGCTCGCCCGAGTACCCGCGGGACGGTTCGCCCGATTCACGCTCAGCGGCGACAATCTCGGCGACACCATCGTGACCATCTGGCGGGCGGTATGGGATGCCGAGGCCGCCGGACGATTGATCCGCGCCTATACCGGTGACGTGGAACATTATCCGGACGCGCGCACGGCCGAAGTATTCGTGGCGCTGGCAGACGAACCGGTCGACGGTTAGGAACAGCTGTGGACTTCGAAATTGTCACATTGGACGAAAGCCTGGTCGCCGGACTCACCGTCCCGCTGGCCGGACGCGAGGTGACCGCCCGCGACCTGGACCTGGTGAACTTCACCTGGGACCGGTATCTGGCGCGGGAGAAGAATGTGCCGCGGGTCGCGGCCTATATCGGCCAGAACGATCACGCCGTCGCGATTCTGGGCTACGAGGTCGCCGAGATGGACGATATGGATGCCGGTGATGTGCTGACCCGGGTCCCGACCGGGCGCTACGCGAAATTCGTTGTCTCCGATAAGCCCTACGATCTGCTGCGCACCGCATGGGCACAGGTCCGCAAGGCCGAGAGCGCGGGCACCATCACCCGCTCGCACACCGCAGAACTCGAGCGCTACACCGGGCCGACTTCCGTAGAGGTGTACGTCTCGCTGGATTGAGTTGCCGAGGTGCCGGTGACTGCAGACCGGTGACTCGGAGACGGGCTGAGCGTCAGAAACGAAAAGGGCCGGGCTCACGGATTTCCGTAGCCCGGCCCTCGACGTCTCCCGCTCATCACACACGAGATTTCGAGAACACGCAGCGCCGCAGGCGCTGCAAATTATTCAGCGCCGATGATGAACGCTTCCAGCTGCGTGCGCGCGATGTCGTCCGCCAGCTGCTTCGGCGGGGACTTCATCAGGTAGGCCGAGGCCGGGATGACGGGGCCGCCGATGCCGCGGTCCTTGGCGATCTTCGCGGCGCGCACCGCGTCGATGATGATGCCCGCCGAGTTCGGCGAATCCCACACCTCGAGCTTGTACTCCAGGTTCAGCGGCACATCACCGAAGGCACGCCCCTCGAGGCGCACGTAGGCCCACTTGCGGTCGTCGAGCCAGCCGACGTGATCGGACGGGCCGATGTGCACGTCGTTGGCGCCCAGTTCCTTCTTCAGGTTGCTGGTGACGGCCTGGGTCTTGGAGATCTTCTTCGACTCCAGCCGCTCACGCTCGAGCATGTTCTTGAAGTCCATATTGCCGCCGACATTGAGCTGCATGGTGCGGTCGAGCTGCACGCCGCGGTCCTCGAACAGCTTGGCCATCACGCGGTGGGTGATGGTCGCGCCGACCTGGCTCTTGATGTCGTCACCGACGATCGGAACGCCTGCCTTGGTGAACTTTTCGGCCCACACCGGGTCGGAGGCGATGAACACCGGCAGCGCGTTGACGAAGGCAACGTTGGCATCGATGGCGCACTGGGCGTAGAACTTGTCCGCCTCTTCGGAGCCGACGGGCAGGTAGGAGACCAGGACGTCGACCTTGTTGTCCTTCAGCACCTTCACGACGTCGACGGGCTGCGCCTCGGACAGCTCGATGGTCTCGGCGTAGTACTTGCCGATACCGTCCAGCGTCGGACCACGCTGCACGACAACGTCGCTCGGCGGCACGTCGGAGATCTTGATCGTGTTGTTCTCGCTGGCGAAGATCGCCTCGGCCAGGTCGAAGCCGACCTTCTTGGCGTCGACGTCGAACGCGGCGACGAATTTGACGTCGCGGACGTGATACCGGCCGAACTTGACGTGCATCAAACCGGGCACGGTCGCGGTCTCGTCCGCGTCCTTGTAGTACTGCACGCCCTGGACCAGCGAGGAAGCGCAGTTACCAACGCCGACGATGGCGACGCGGACTTCGGTGGCGTTTTCAGCCTTGTTGTCTTCACTCATGGCCGATATTTCCCTCTTTCTGTGGTGCCGCCTTCGTCGATTGCTCCGCCGCAATCAACTCGTTGAGCCAGCGCACTTCGCGCTCGCTTGATTCCAGACCGAGCTGGTGGAGCTGGCGGGTGTAGCGATCCAGCGAGCCACTGGCCTTCTTGATCGCCTCCCGCAGACCCTCTCGGCGCTCCTCGACCTGCCGTCGCCTGCCCTCCAGAATCCGCATCCGCGCTTCCGCGGGGGTGCGGCTGAAAAACGCCAGGTGGACGCCGAAGCCGTCGTCGGTGTAGTTCTGCGGTCCGGTATCGGCGAGCAGTTCGGTGAACCGCTCCCGCCCGGCCGGAGTCAGTTGATAGACCCGTCGCGCACGACGGGTGACGCCCGCGACGTTCTCCTCGGCGATCAGTCCATCCGTCTGCATGCGACGCAGCGTCGGATAGAGCGATCCGTAGGAGAAGGCCCGAAACGGCCCGAGCAATCCGGTCAGCCGCTTGCGCAGCTCGTATCCGTGCATGGGCGCTTCGAGGAGCAGCCCGAGGATTGCCAGCTCGAGCATCGGGCTTCACCCCCTGACTGTGTGTGCAGACCTAACCGATGGATGCGACTTCCCACTATATCGGAGCGATATAAACATGCATAGTCGTCGGCGATACATACCGCTGTTTGCGCAGGTAGAGGCGACTACCCCACGCGCGCCCCGGACAGCAGACAACACCACCATCGTCCGTTTGCGGGCTCGGATGTAGCTGGTACCGGCTGCCGACGGTGGGACGAAACTCGACTCGCCCCACCTCGGCACCGTCAGCGCTGGGCGCTGACCGTTCTCCCTAGTCGATACCGAATGGCGCGGCGTAGCGAACCGTGCCGTGCGGTAGCGGTTGAGCCGGATCGAGCGTCAATGCCATCCGGATCGCGGCGCCCCGTCAGCGACTGGGCGGGAAGACTTGCAATGGCTCCCCGGTTACCGTCGCTGTCAGATAACCCGACGCACCCGCTCGGTTCTTCGCGTAGATCGAGACAGCGGCGTCCGAATCACTGCGGCCCGGCGGAAATTCGATCGAGGCGTGCGTAATGACACCGTCCGGCGTCTTGATCGACTGCGGCGCACCGGCCAGCAGCCCCGCGATGGCACGCAGGTCGATGCTCGCGAGATCGAAGGTGCGCACATCGGCCTTGCGCCCATTGCTGGTGGTGTAGTCGTGGAATCCGCCGTCGTAGCGATATCGCACGGTCTCGGTCGGATCGCCTGCCGCCTGCCGCTCGAAGATCGCGTAGTCGGGATACAGGGTGACCTCGTCGACCTTCGTATCGCCGAACTCGGCGCGATATTCATCGATGAAGTACGCGAGGCCGCTACCCGTGGTGAGCACCGGCACATGTTCCGACCACCCGAACGGTCCGGACGCGCCCGAAGCGCAGCTCGCGATGCCGCCCACCGCCGCACCGATGACCGCCGCACCGGCGATGAACGCCACCGGCGCGAGCCAGCGCCGCGGTCGACGGCGATCGACTCGAATCACCGGGGCGTCCACCAGATTCCGCGGAATCTGCAGATCGCCGATCAGCGCGTCCAGCTCACCGAATGCCTTGGCGCGCATGGCCTGCGCGGTGCGTTCGGCGTGTTCGTCGTCGGTGAGCTGACCGTCGGCCAGCGCCGCGTCGAGCACTCCGCAGACATCGGCCCGATCGGTATCGCGGGCCCGGATTCCGCTATAGCGCGTCGTCGCCATCGACAATCACCCCTGGAACGGCCAGGCGCGAACAACCTGCCCCGCCGGAGTCAGCACGTAGTACCCGGATTCGTTGAATTGGTTGCCCGCGTATATCCGCACGATGGTCGCACCCTTCGCGCTGCCGAAAGAGCTATAGGAACCGGTGGTGTCGACTTCCACATCCATATGCGTGACAACTCCGTTCGGCACCTTCAACGCGGTGGGCGCGGTTGCCAGTAAGTCCGACACGGCGGCGACGTTCAGCTGCGCCAGATCGACGGCGGGCGTATCGGTCTTGCGACTGACGGGAGCACCGCTCTGCGCGAATCCGCCGCGGTAGTCGTAGCGGACCTGCCGATTCGACTGACCGGGTACCGCGCGCGCAACCGTGGCGTAATCGCCGAACAGGGTCAGCTCATCGGCCTGCAGATCACCGAACTTCTCCCGGTACTTCGCCAGGAAGTGCGTAACCCCTTCGCGAGTGAGCAGATTCGGCGTCGCGACCACCACCGGTGGCACCGCACCGAGATCGGGCACCGCGGCGCCAACATGTGCGACGGGTGGCGCATCCGATGTCGCGGCACCGCTGGTCAGCGCGAAAGCGGCGACGGCGGCACAGACCGACGCGGCGGTCACACCGATCACATACCAGCGTCGGCGATTCGATCGAGGTGGCGCCGGCGGCAACGGCGCATCGGTCGGCCGTTGCAAGTCATCGACCAGATCGGCCAGATCGCCGAGTGTCTTGGCCCCTTGCGCCAATTCACTGAGCGTCTGATGCTCCTCTTCGGTGAGCTGACCATCCCGGCGGGCGCTGTCGAGTAGCTGCCCGGTTGTGTTGCGATCGGCGTCGCGGGCTCGGGTGTGATCGGGATAACGGCCCGTGGATCCGGGGCGGCGCAAGGGGTTTCGCGTCGGTGTCGGCGCACCCGGTACCAGATCGCGCACCGCCGAAGGGACCTGGAGATCGCGGGTGAGCCGGTCGAGATCGGCGATGGTCTTGGCGGTCTCGGCCCGCGCAGTACGGTCGCGATATTCATCGGCGCCGAGCTGCCCTTCGGCGTAGGCGGCATCCAGCACACTGGACACGTTGGCACGGTCGAGGTCACGCGCGCGCATACGTCCGGATGCTGCCGTCGACCGCCCGGATGTAGCGGGGGACACGGGGGAATCGTAATCCGCCGACGCCGGTAACGCCCCAGTTCAACAATGAATACCGGTCGGTCGATCCCGCATAGCCCAGCGCGGCCCGCGCGCGGCCCCGCTACTCTGGTTCTCGTGCGAATTCAGCGACAGGTGGTCGACTACGCTCTCAAGCGTCGGTCGCTGCTCGCTGACGTCTATGCGGGCCGTGTCGATGTCGCCGAGGTTTGCGATGCAAATCCCTACCTTTTACGTGCGGCGAAGTTCCACGGTCGGGGGAGCGAGGTCACATGCCCGATCTGCCGGAAAGAGCAATTGACGCTCGTATCCTGGGTCTACGGCGACGGCCTCGGCCCGATGGCGGGTTCGGCTCGCACACCAGAGGAATTGATACGCCTCGCCGAGACTCGCGAGGAGTTCTCGGTCCATGTCGTCGAGGTATGCCGGAGCTGCAGCTGGAATCATCTGGTGCAGTCCTATGTGCTCGGTACCGCTCCGTCGCCCACGCGGCGGCGCACGGGCACCAGGGCCAACCGGCGCACCGCAGCCGAATGATGTGCCAGGTCATCTGCCCGTCGGGTGACACGCGGAGCCTCGACGTGTCCGCCGCGGCGATAATCGCCGCATCGCGCCCCGCAGACCCTTACGAGTTATGGAGATCTTGTCAGTGAATTCGCCCTACGAGACTTCCCCCTACGGCGATGAACCGCACGGCGGCCGCACTCAGCGAAGTTCACCTCAGCCTCCGAACCCGTATCCCGGTCAGCGACCGGCCGGTCCCCCGCCTGGTCGGCCAGGTCCCGCTGGTCCGCGGCCGCCGCAGGGTGGGTATCCCGGCGAGCCGCGTGGTCCGCAGCCGCCGCCGCGTCGACCGGGTCCGCCGCCGCAGGGCCGTCCGCCGCAGGGCAGGCCACTACCCGATAACGCCCCGCCCGGCGCGCAGTCCACGCAGAAGATCGAGCGCCCGAATCGGCAGCCCGGTCCACTGACCGACGCCGAACGCAACCGTCGCACGGCCCCGCCCACCGGTCCCCGACCGGCCAGCCCGCGGCCCGGCCAGGATCGGCCCGGTCAGGATCGCCCCGGCGCCCGGCGCCCCAACGGCACCGGCCCCACCACCGGCGAGCGCCGGGCGACCGCGGGCGCGCCGCCCTCGGGACCGCCGCCACGCCGCAATGGCGGTAACGGTGGTCCGGGTGGACCGGGCGGTCGTCGTCCCGGTGCGAAGAAGAAGTCACCGTGGCGGATCGTGCGCCGGGTTATCTACGTCCTGCTGGCCCTTTCCATCATTTTGCCGAGCACGATCTTCCTGATCGCCTACACCACGGTTTCGGTACCCCAGCCGGGTGACCTCAAAACCAACCAGGTCGCGAATATCCTCGCCAGCGACGGCACCACGGTGATCAGCAAGGTGGTACCGCCCGAGGGCAACCGCACCGACGTCACCATCGACCAGATTCCGCCACATGTGCGCAATGCCGTGATCGCCGCCGAGGACCGGGACTTCTACACCAACCCGGGCTTCTCGGTTTCCGGCTTCATGCGCGCCGCCCGGGATCAAGCCCTCAACAAGGAGAGCGCGGGTGGTGGCTCGACCATTACCCAGCAGTACGTGAAGAACGCGCTCGTCGGTGACGAACACTCGCTGTCTCGCAAGCTGCACGAGCTGGTCATCTCGGCGAAGATGGCGCGCCAGTGGAGCAAGGACGAAATCCTTGCCGCCTACCTCAACACCATTTACTTCGGTCGCGGTGCGTACGGAATCGATGCCGCCGCCAAGGCCTACTTCGCCAAGCCGGTCTCGGAGCTCACCGTGGCCGAGGGCGCGGTGCTCGCCGCCACCATCCAGCAGCCCTCCGGCCTGGATCCGGAGAAGAATCCCGAGGGTGCGAAGTTCCGCTGGAACTATGTGCTCGACGGCATGGTCTCCGGCGGCAATCTGAAGGCCGAAGAGCGCCAGGGCCAGCAGTACCCGCAGGTGGTCCCGGTGTCCACCACCAAGGACAAGGGCCTGGACACCGGGCCCGAGGGCCTGATCAAGACCCAGGTGCTCAAGGAGTTGGCGGCCGCGGGCATCAGCGAACAGCAGCTCAACACCGCTGGTCTGTCGATCACCACCACGATCGATCCGAAGGCACAGCAGGCGGCCGTCGACGCCGCGCAGAAGAAGATGCAGGGCGAGCCGGAAAAGCTGCGCGCCGCAGTGGTTTCGGTGGATCCGAAGACCGGTGCGGTGCGCGCCTACTACGGCGGCGACGACGGTCAGGGCTACGACTTCGCCAATGCCGGTCTGCAGCCGGGATCCTCCTTCAAGGTCTTCGGTCTCGCGGAGAACCTGGAATTGGGCAAACCGCTGTCGGAGATGTACGACAGTTCGCCGATCACCGTGAACGGCATCAAGATCACGAACGTCGAAGGCGAGCAGTGCGGCACCTGCACCATCGCCGAGGCGCTCAAACGCTCGCTGAACACCAGCTTCTACCGCATGGAGCTGGATATGCAGAACGGTCCGCAGAAGATCGCCGATATGGCGCACAAGCTCGGCATACCGGAGACCATTCCGGGCGTGGGCAAGAGCCTGGTCGAGCCGGACGGTTCCGCGCCGAACAACGGCATCGTGCTCGGTCAATACCAGGCCAGGGTGCTCGATATGGCCTCGGCCTACGCGACGCTGGCCGCCTCCGGCGTCTACCACGCACCGCACTTCGTCACCAAGGTGGTGAGCGCCGACGGGCAGGTACTGCTCGACCGCGGCGATGTGGCCGGTGAACAGCGGGTCTCGGCGGCGGTCGCGGACAACGTCACCGACGCGATGAAGCCGATCGCAGCGTGGTCGCGCAATCACAACCTGGCCAACGGCCGCGAGTCGGCGACCAAGACCGGTACCGCCCAGCTCGGCGACACCGGCGAGAACAAGGATGCCTGGATGGTCGGCTACACCCCGTCGCTTTCCACCGCGGTGTGGGTCGGCTCCATCGATAACTCGGCGCTGCGCAACTACAGCGGCGGCATGGTCTACGGCTCAGGTCTGCCCTCGGATATCTGGAAGGCCACCATGGACGGTGCCCTGGACGGCACCCCCAAGGAAACCTTCCCGAAGCCGGCCCCGATCAAGGGCCAAGCCGGTGTGCCCGCGTGGTCGGCACCGTTCACCCCGCCGTCGACCACGGAGGCGCCGCTGCTGCCGCCGATCCAGATCGTCCCGAATACGATCGACACCCCCTTCGGACCGATCCAGGTACCCGGCGTGCAACCGCAGACGCAGCAGCGCCAGCCGCAACAACAACAGCAGCAGCCGGAGTCGACGCCGCTGCCCGGACAGCCGACGGCGAACTCCGACGGTTCGATGCCGACGACCACCGGATCGCCCCAACCGGGTGGCACCGGTAACGGCAACGGCAGTCAACCGACCCGCACCCGGTAGCCTCGGGTGCCGTGACCGAACCGCAACTCGTGGACGAGCGGACGAACGCAAGCGCGCCGCAGACCGACGGGATGCCGTCCGGTGCAACGCAGTCCGTCGGCGGCGCGGCGCACTATGTCGCGCCCGCGCCGCTGGCACCGGACCTGCGCTCGGCCGACGGCCGAGATCGGCCCAGCCGCAACGATTCCCTGACCGCGCAGCTGAGTACGGTCGTCGGCGGCCCGGTCGGTGACCACGCGCTGATCGGCCGGGTTCGGTTCTGGACCCCGATGCGGGTGCTACTCGCCTTCGCGCTGGTCTTCCTCGCACTCGGCTGGGCGAGCAAGGCGGGCTGCATCCAGCAGACGAGCACGTCCGACGGTTCGCTCACCCTCGACTGGAACAACGGCCGCCAGTACATCGCCATGTGCTACTCGGATACCGTGCCGCTCTACGGTGCGGAGCGGTTGAACGAGGGTGCCTTCCCGTACAAGAAGGAATGGACCGAGCAGACCCCGGACGGCGGCCGGGAGACCAGGTACATGGAGTATCCGGTGCTGTCCGGGCTCTACCAGTACGCGTCGATGCAGGTCGCCAAGACCTGGGATGCCTCGCCGCTGCCCGGTGCGCTGCAGGTGGTCATCTACTTCAATGTGGTCGCGGTCGGTCTGGCCTTCGCCTGGCTGGTCACGGTATGGGCCTCGGCGCAACTGGCGGGGCGGCGGATCTGGGATGCCGCGCTGGTCGCCTGTTCGCCACTGGTGATCGTGCACGCGTTCACCAATTTCGACGCGCTCGCAACGGCTTTCGCCGCCACCGGGCTACTCGCCTGGGCCCGCCGACGACCGCTGCTCGCGGGCCTGCTGCTCGGACTGGGCGGCGCGGCCAAGCTCTATCCGCTGCTGCTGCTCGGGCCGATCGTGGTGCTGTGCCTGCGCGCCGACCCACTGCAGCGGGTGCCGAGCGCACGGCTCGGACTCCGATTGAGCGATATCAACAGCGGGCGCACTGCGATGACCTGGCTGCGTGAAACCCCGTATCGCATGCAGTTTCTCAGCGCCCGACCGCTGGGCGCGGCCGCCTTGACCGTCGCGGCCGCCGCGGGCACCTGGCTGGTGGTGAATCTGCCGATCGCGCTGCTGTACCCGAATGGCTGGCGGGAGTTCTTCCGGCTCAACACCACTCGCCACGCCGACCCGGATTCCATCTACAACGTCATCACCTCGTTCACCGGCTGGGCCGGATTCGACGGCGAGATCGGACATGCCGAACAGCCGACCATCCTGAATCTGGTGTCGCTGCTGGTATTCGTCGCCGCCTGTGCGGCGATCGCCTACATCGCGCTCACGGCCCCGCGCCGACCGCGCCTGGCCCAGCTGTGCTTCCTGGTCGTCGCCGCCTTCCTGATCACCAATAAGGTCTGGAGCCCGCAGTATTCGCTGTGGCTGGTGCCGCTGGCCGTGCTCGCGCTGCCGCATCGCCGAATTCTGTTGGTCTGGATGACCATCGACGCACTGGTCTGGGTGCCGCGGATGTTCTACTACCTCGGCCTGGACCGCAAGGGTCTGCCCGAGCAGTGGTTCACCGGCACCGTACTGCTGCGCGATATCGCGGTACTCGCGCTGTGTGCCTTGATCATTCGACAGATCTACCGACCCGAGGAGGATCTGGTCCGGCGCGATTTCGTCGACGATCCGGTCGGCGGCGTCATCGATCGCGCACCGGACCCGCTGCTGCCCTGGCTGCCGGAGGCACTACGGCCCAGGGCTGTGCTGCGCTAGCGACTGCTTGCAGGTCGCTCGAAAGGGCCGCTAGCGACTGCTTGCAGGTCGCTCGAAAGGGGCCGCTAGCGACTGCTTGCAGGTCACTCGAAAGGGGCCGCTAGCGACTGCTTGCAGGTCACTCGAAAGGGGCCGCTAGCGAGACTGCTTGCAGGTCACTCGAAAGGGGCCGCTAGCGAGACTGCTTGCAGGTCACTCGAAAGGGGCCGCTAGCGACTGCTTGCAGGTCACTCGAAAGGGGCCGCTAGCGAGACTGCTTGCAGGTCACTCGAAAGGGGCCGCTAGCGACTGCTTGCAGGTCGCTCGAAAGGGTCAGCTCAGCTGGTGCGCAGGAAGCGCGCCTGCCTGGCCGGTTCCCGTGGCAGCAGGTCCAGATCCAGCTGCCACGCGCTGCCGGTCCACGGGTCGAACAGCGGGGTGCCGTCCACCGTCGGCAGATGACGGCAGGCCTGGGACAGCATCGCCACCGTCCCGTCACTGGACTCGGATTCGTCGGTGCCGACGATCACCGTGGAGAGCCCGATCAGATCGCCGCGTACCAGCAGCGTCGCGATCCGCTGCGCGTCCGCGGTCTGGTACCCGTGCGGGAAGTCCGCGGCGAGCAATACCCGATGCTCGGTCGGCGGCGTGAAATTCCCACTGGAATAAGCCAATTCGGCCAGTTCGGCGGCATCGACCAGGGTCTGCAGCCGCGCCGAGATATCGCCGAAATCGGTGATCGGCGGCCCGTTCAGCACCGGGGTCAGCGGACCGACGAGCTGGCCGAACGCGCCGGTCAGGTCGATCATGTCGACCAGCGTGCGCCGGCCGGGATCGGCCGCGAGCAGGCGCGCGAGCACCGCGCCGACGACCGGGGTCGCCGCAGCCGTGGATTCGGTATCGATCCACAGCGGACGAGTCAGCGGCACCGGCACGCAGTACGGAATCCGCAGCGGCCCGCGCTCATTCGCGTAGAGCTCGCCGAGTCGGATGCCGTCGCTCGGCGTCGGCGCCCCGTCCCAGGCGGGCGAATCCCAGGACGCGAGTGACGGCGGCAGTTGCCGATCGGCGTCGGCGAGTTCGCGCATGAGCGCTTCGCTATCGCGCAGGTGACTACCTTCCGCGGTGGCGATCAGATCGTCACAGCGACGCTGGGCGGTCTGCCTGGCCTCCTCGGCGGCGGGGGTGTTCCTGGTCGCCGGATCCGAAACCGCCGCGGACAGTTCCTGATCCAGCCGCTGCATGGCGTAATCACGCGCGGAGATGAGCGCGGCGGCCGAGCGCGCGGCATCCTCGAAGATCATCCACAGGCGTTCGAGTCCGTGCGCGACCTCGAGCGGCGCCGGGCCGGCGGCACGGGAGTCGCCGGGACCGCTGATGGTGTCTTGGCCGTCGGCCCGGCCCGCACTGCCGACCGGTTCGGCTTCCCGCAGATCGGCCGCGCTATGTTGCCCGGACTGCGGCGTCGCCGGTTCGTCGACCTCGACGCCGTGCGCGGTGAGCAGCACCGCGAGCCCACCCGCATAGCCCTGACCGACCGCGCGCAACTTCCAGTCGGTTCCGCGCCGATACACCTCGAGGCAGATCAGCGCGGTCTCCCCCGCGGACGGACGGATCGCGAATTCCGCTGTAGCGATATCGTGCACGGCGAGTTCGGCGGTGACCGCACCGAGCCCGGGCTCCTGCGCGGGCGCGGCCGGATCGGCGCTGACCACGAGCAGCACCGCCTTGGCGTCGGCGCGCACCTCGGCGAGCCGGATGGTGACGCTGTCCTCGGACAGCGTCACCCCCGCGGTCTCGGCCTGGTTGTAGAACACGAAATCGCCGGTATCGAAGACCCGCAGGTTCTCCGCCACCACGAGCGCCGAAACATCCAGGGCAGCCCCGGCTTTCGCGCTGAATCGAACGATATCGCCGGTCAGCACCATATTCTGACCGGCCTTCAGCTGAATCACGTTGTCCGCCCCGTTGTTTCGTGCACTCTGTCTTTTCGAGCGACCTGCAAGCAGTCGCTACGCTAACTCAATTGCCCAGGAACCGGCCCAGCTGTGGCACCGCCTCACCGGGATGTTTGGCCTGGAAGCCTTCGCCGAGCGCCTGCAACTTCCAATCGCTGCCGACCCGGAACAGCTTGGCCATCGCCATCGCGGTGAACGGCATACCGCCTGCCATGGTGTACCTGGCCAGCTCGCCGTTGTTGGCGCCGTCGACCAAGCGGCAGAACGCATTCTGGACTTGTTCGAAGGTGTGGCCCTTATAGGAGGTCACGATGAACACCAGCGTGCTGACATGCGCCGGGATGCGGGTCAGGTCGACCAGGATCACCTCGTCGTCGCCCTCACCCTCACCGGTGAGGTTGTCGCCCTGGTGCCGGACCGAGCCGTCCTTGGAGGTCAGCTGGCCGTAGTAGGCGACATCCACCACGTTCATATCGGCGAACATCACCACCGACGCATCGAGGTCGATATCGACAGTCCGGTTGCCGAACATGCCGCGGCTGCGCACCGGATCCCAGCCCAGACCCATCTTCACGAAGGTCAGCGCGGTGCCGCCCTCCTTGCGCAAGGTGACCCGCTGGCCTTTGACCAGGCTGACCGGGCGATCCTTGCTCAGGCTGACTTCGCTGGGCGGCTGTTGTTGCGCAGCGGGCTGCGCGGCCGGCGGATAGCCCTGGCCCGGGCCGGGCGCGGGCGGCGGGTAACCACCGGGTGCGGGCGGGGGCGGGTAGCCCTGGCCGGGCGGCGGGTAACCGGGTGCGCCCTGGGGGTAGCCCTGCTGTGTCGGC
>NZ_BAGN01000232.1 GCF_000308835.1 Nocardia vinacea NBRC 16497
GGTACTCATCCGGGATCTACTCGAATTCCAGCTGCGCGACCGAGTCACCCAGTACGAAGATGCCTACCGCCGCAGCGCTATACCGGCGGCCGATCCACCGGAACCCCCACCCGGTCGTGGCGGGCGGGGGTAGGCGCTGACTACAGGGTGTGGGAGCGCATGTTGGTGACCTGGTAGACCGCGTTGATTACCGCGGACCGGGGTGGCATGCGCAAGACGCCCGGGGTTGGTTCGCCTGCCCAGTGCCAGCCGAGTTGGGAATCGGTGGTGGGGAGCAGGACATGGCGGCCAGGGGGGATGACGGTCACGTGATGTCCGGCCAGGCAGCGGCGCACGCTGATCTCGACCGGGGTGGCCGGGCTCGGTGGTGCGACGAGGAAAGTCCAGGTGCGTTCGCCTGGGTCGGCGACCACCGGGGCCGTGTAGGTCCGGTCGAGGGTGCCCAGGACTTTGCGGCCGAGATCCGGCGGCAGCACCAGGGCGCCGAGGATGGATCCAGTGGTGATCATCGGGCGACCCGCCATCAGTTGGACCGGCAGTCCGTACCGATGTCGCAGCATATGCGCGATTTCGTGGGGCGAGTGACAGCGCTCGAACATGGCCTACTCCTCCCCCCGTCCGCAGGCCGGGCAGCCCCTTCCGCGTAGCGGACCGTGCTGTTCGCGCACGCGCTGGGTGTGGCGCGCGGATCGACTGGTCTGGACACCCGGCTCGAACGCGCGATCGGCGCGGAGAGCTCGCACGGTGGTATTCGGCATTGTCGTCATTGCCGCCGCCCTTTGCATTCTCAAAGTTGCAGAAAGGCCACGGTATTCCAACTGAGCAGGAACGAGTCGTACGTAATGTCCCACTTCGAGTGAGCGCGATCACCTAACGTCGTACCCTGAAACAAGGATGTAACAAAGGACTTGGCTATATGGACGATTCGTCGATCGGCGTGCGGATAAGACTCTTCCGTGGAAAGGCGCTCACCCAGCGCCAACTCGCCGACCAAGCCGGTGTCAGCGTGGATCTGGTGCGCAAACTGGAACAGGGTGGCCGCCAGACCGCGTCGATCGCCAGTCTGCAAAAACTCGCGCGCGCACTGGATGTCGACATCTCCGACCTGGTGGGCAAGCGACACGGCATTCCCTCCGGCAACCCCGATGCCGGTATCGTCGCGATCCGGCGCGCACTGACCCCGGTCGACGATCTGCTCGGTGAGATTCCGTCCGAGGATGCGATCGGCCTCGACGAGGGCAGTCGCGCAGTCGATTATGCGTGGGGCGCCTACTGGACCGGCCACTACGAACTGCTGACCTCGATCCTGCCGACCGGGCTCACCCAGTTGCGGGCAACGGTGCACGCCGCCCGCAACGGCGCGGTCGCATCCGCGAATGAACTACTCGCACGGATGTATTGGGTCACCGGCTGCACCCTGGTCCATCTCGGGCAGACCGATCCGGCGTTCCTCGCGATCCGGCAGGCACTGGCCGCCGCCGAGCTCGGCAATGATCCGCTGCTGCTGGCCACCGTTCGCGGCTCGGTCGCCTGGCAGCTGCTGGTGCAGGGCCGCTACGAGGAGTCGCGCAAGGTCGCGCTGCGTGCGGCGGCGGATCTGGAGCCCGAGGGTGATGAAGCTCCGGCACACCTGTCCGCGTACGGATCGCTGGTCCTGCAGGGCGCAACCGCGGCCGGTCGGTCGCAGGACGTTCCCGAAGCGTTGTCGCTGGTCCAAGCGGCGGGTGAAGTCGCGCTGCGCATCGGCGTAGATCGTCACGATTACGAAACCTATTTCGGCCCTTCACAAGTCGTCATGCAGACGGTCGATGTGAATATCAGCTCCGAACGCTATCCGGAGGCACTGACCGCCGCCCAGGATATGCCCGCGAATTGCGGTCTGCCCCAGGCCTCCCGCGCCCGCCACCTCACCGATACGGCCGTCGCCCTGACCCGCACCGGCCAGCACAAGCGCGCCCTCGCCGCCCTGCTCGACGCCGAACGCGTCGGCGGTGCCGACTGGATCAAATACCAGTCCCTGCCCCGGCACATCGTCTCCGAACTACTGGACCATGACCGCCGAGTCCCGTTGCGCGCCTTCGCCCGCCGCATCGGCGTCAACACCTGATCCACCTGCCCGCGCCAGCTCCCCCGCGCAGCCCGGCGAACAATCGATTCGGTCTGCGCTAGCTACCCATCAACTTGCGCCATTGGGCGCGCAGGGAGTGTTTGGCGGTTATCGAGCCGAAGCGGATCCGGCCTGCTACGACGACGTGCAGTGGGCCGAGGGGCGGGCCGGTGCGGACCTTGTTGTTGACGCTCGAGCCGATCAGGTCGACGGCGTTGAGGTCGACGGTGGCTTCGGCGGGGACGATGAGGGTGAGTGAGCTGAGGTAGTCGTCGACGTGTACCTCGACGACCTGGGTGGACATGATCGCCTCGGTGAAATCGAGGGTGACGCCGGAGAGCCAGTTGTTCAGATGCAGCGCGGGCGCCACCTGCCACCGACCGCGGCGATTGACCCCGGACAGGCGGCTGCGGATCACATTCCCCGGCGTGACCTGCGACGGGACCGAGGGCGGCGGTGAGACCCGCTTTGTGAAGGCGGGCGAGGAATTCACGAATGTCGAGGGCGTGGCGGGCTGGCCGACGAGTCGCACGCCCGGCAGGTCGACAAGCACGGAATTCAGTTCACCGCGGGTCTTGGCGGCCAGCGCGGTATCCATCCGCTCGGTGAACTCCCCGAGGGAGAGCATGCCGAGCCCGACGGCCCGCTGGAGCAGTTGACCGACATGTTCGCGTTCGGCGTCGGAAACACGCAACTCACGATCGCCGACCACGTCACCGGAGCCGACACCGTTGGATACCGATTCGGGGCCACCCATGAATCCGAGATTACCGAGCCGAGCACCCCCGCCGCATCAGGGCAATCCCCGAGTCCTCCATCCCCTCGGCCCCGATCCCGCCGCTTTCCGCACAGATCCGGACCGTTCCGCGCTCATCACACAGACACATGGGCGAGCCGAGCTCGCACCTCCCCTGGAGCCCCCGGGGCACTCCATTGCACCACCGGGCACCGAGACGACGAACCCGCACACCGGGCACCCCGGCGTGTGTCGGCGAGTGTCTTCTGGTGCACCGCCCGACACGTGGACCCGCACGGGATGATCGGGGCGCGACTGGAAACCTCTGGGGACCGAAACCGCCGCGCAGGAGTCCGGGAACCGTTGCACCACCCAATCGAGAACCATTGCGCTGATCGAGAACCAATGCGCGCGCCTGCTCGAGAAACTGTTGCGGCCACCTGCTCGAGATATCCATGCGCACCTACTCCAGCCCCTGCTCGATCGCATAGCGAGTCAGTTCAACCCGGTTGGCCAATTGCAACTTCCGCAGGGTCGCCTGCACATGGTTCTCCACAGTTCGATGGCTGAGCCCGAGCCGCGACGCAATCTGCTTGGCGGACAAGCCTTTCGCCACCATCCGCAAGACCTCGGTCTCCCGCTCGGTCAGCGCGGGCCGATGCGGTTCATCCGGTTCGACCGGCGCGGTCGCCATCCGCCGATACTCACCGAGCACCAGCCCGGCCAGCCCCGGCGTGAACACCGGTTGCCCAGCCGCAGTGGCCCGAACCGCCTCGATCAACTCGCTCGCGGACGCACTCTTGACCAGATAACCCGAGGCCCCCGCCTTGATCGCATCCAGCACATCGGCGCGCTCGGCCGACGCCGACAACACGAGCACCCGGCTCTCCGGCGACACCCGCAGTACCTCCGCAGTCGCCTGCGCCCCATTCCCATCGGGCAACTGCATATCCATCAACACCACCGCAGGCCGCACCGCCGCCGCCCGCCGAGTAGCCGACCCCACCCCATCCGCCGTCGCGGCAACCACGAACCCGGCCTCGGCCAGATCGCGAGACACTCCATCACGCCACATGGGATGGTCGTCCACCACCATCACCGAAATCGCCTCGACCGCATTGTCCCTGGTCACAATGTCCTCCTGCACGCTCGTACCCCCAGGCAGCCAGGGGTTACCGACGACCCGATCGCCTCGGCCGCACCATCACCGCTCACAAGGTCCTCCCACGCACTCGAACTCCCGGCAGCCAGGGGTAACCGACGACCCGATCGCCTCGGCCGCACCATCACCGCTCACAAGGTCCTCCCACGCACTCGAACTCCCGGCAAGCAGGGGCGATCGATGACCAATCGCTTCGGAAGCATTACCACTGGTCACAGTGTCCTCCTCCACACTCGAAACGCCGGTATGCACCGACCTGGCCGCACGGTTGCGGGAGTTCACGCGGCAGCGTCCGCACGCCGGTCGTGATTCACGACGAAAATCTGCGCCGGCAAGATGTCGGCGCGCAAGCACTCACGCCACACCTCCCGAACGCGGCACCCGAAACTCCCATTCGGTACCGAACCCAACCCCACCAGCCTCCTCGGTCAGCAATACCGCCGTTCCGCCCAACGTCTCGATGCGGCCGACAATGGATCGCGAAACCCCCATGCGCCCCTCGGCTTCCGCCTCTTCCAAGCGCCCCGGCGCAATCCCGACACCGTCATCGCGCACGCTGATGATCAGCTCGTCACCGGTATCCTCCAGCAGCACATAAGCTTTCGCATCCGGCCCGGCATGCAGCGCGACATTGGACAGTGCGTTCGCCACCGCCGCCGCGATCTCACCCGCCGTCCACCGCCCGACCCGCACCGGCTCACCCGGCGTCGAAACGAAGACCGATGGCGTCGCATGCACGGTCAACAGCGGCCGCAGATCGACATCCGCACCACCGGTATCCCCGTGCCTACCCTGCTCGGAGAGCAAAACGCGCAGCGCCACTTCCTGTTCCGCCGCCCGCTGTGCCAGTTCTTCGGTGGGACCGCCGATCTCGCTACCACGCCGCTTGATATAGCTGAGCACCTGCAGCACTCCATCGTGCACCTCACGAGCCAGCCGCTCCCGCTCCTCCGCCGCCGCGGTCAACCGAACGGCCCGTTCCAGCTGCCCCTGCGCCCGACGCGCGGTATTGGCGGCCAGGCCGAGCGCCAGCCCGATGGAGACGAGCACCGGCGCGGTCGCATCGGCCCACACATCCTGGCCCCACTGCTCGCGCACCGTCACGATGACCGCCGCTATCAGAAGCCCGGAGAGCACCCCGGCGAGCGGCCCGCGCAGTATCGCCGCGGACACAACGGCATTGGCGACCCACAGGGTGGTCGGCAGCGTCTGATGTCCGTGGTACCAGCCGTAATCGGCGACCAACCGGGTCGAGGCGATCAGCGCGATCACCACCACGTGATCTCCGATCACCACCCACGACCGCAGCCGCGCCACATCGGGAAAGTGCCACTGCGACAACATGAATGCCGAAGCACCGGACCACACCGCCATCACGGCGATCAATACCCAGCTCAGCTGCTGATTCTGGTAGTACTGCACCGAGGCGATCTGCTGACCGACCGCATAGAGCAGCGTGACCAGCCGCAATGCCTGCACCGCACGCCACAGCGGCGCGGTCGCCGCATCGTCCGCGCTCAGCTCGGCTGCGACCTCACCTGGGCCCGGCCGAGTCATCCGACCGGTCCTCCCGGTGCATCTCCTTGGTCAGCACCGCATCCACATCGAACCGGCCGGGCTCCGGTTTATCCGGCTCCACCGCAAATCGACCCCCGTCGCCGGTGTGCAGTTCCTCGAACGCCTCCTCCGGACTCTCCGACAGCAGCGACCGAATCGCGGTATTCATCACCGCGACGAACGGCACCGCCAAGAGCGCGCCCGCGATGCCACCGAGCACGAGGCCCGCGGCAATGGCCAGCACCACCGCGAGCGGATGGATGCTCACCGCCCGACCGAGCAGCAATGGTTGCAGCACATGGCTTTCCAGCTGCATCACCGCGATAATGATGCCGAGCACGATCACCGCGGTCACCCAGCCCTTGGTCACCAATGCGATGAATACCGCGATGGTCCCGGCGAGGAATGCACCGACGATCGGGATGAACGCGCTGATGAATACCAGCGAGGCCAACGGCAATGCCAGCGGCACCCCGAGAATCGCTAGACCGGCACCGATGCCGATGGCATCGACCAGCGCCACCACCACCGTCGCGCGGACGAATCCGACCAGCGTGCCGAAGCCGAGTTGCCCTGCGGTGCGCACCTTTTCCCGGTGCGGGGTCGGCACGATCCGGGTCACGAAATGCCAGATCTGATCGCCGCCGTAAAGAAAGAAAATGAGAATGAAAAGCGTCAAGAACGCGCCGGTGAGAACATGCCCGATCACCGTCGCGGTGGTCAAGGCCCCGCTGGTGAGACCTTCCCTGTTCGATTGAATCGTTTTGACGATCGTGTCGCCCGCATTCCGAATCTGCTCATTGCTCAGATGCAGCGGACCATTGATCAGCCAGTCCTGAATCTCGTGGACGCTGTGGGTGATTTCGTCGGACAGCTGCGGTACGCCCTCGATGAACTGCTCGATGACGAAGGTCATGATTCCCGCGACCACCCCGAGCGATCCGACCAGCGCGACGAAGACCCCCACCGACCTCGGCACCCCGAGCCGCTGCATCCAATCCACCAGCGGCGCTAGCAATGCGGCCGCCAGTAGGCCGATGGCAAGCGGTATCGCCACCGCCGCCAGCTTCTGCACCACCATCGTGACCGCGATCAGCGCGGCGAACATCACCAGCAGCCGCCACGCCCACTCGGCGGAAACTCGGACGAACGGATGTACAGAATCAGCAGCCGACCGCGCAGCAGTGGCTTTTCCGAGAGCACTAACCTTCTGGTCGGTCACCTCCGCGAGCCTAATGGCCGCACCGCGCCGCGGACATGCTCGGATGATCCAAACGCTAGATTGGTCATCGTGTCAGCGCCCTTGGAAGCGGTCAAACAGACCATGCGAACGCGCTGGCCGCTGTACCTGACATCGATGCTGTTGGCCAATGCCTTCGGCGCGGTCCTGGTGTGGGCGTTCATCCAATATGGACTCCCGGTTCCCGAAGGTGAGGCGGCCGGTGCCAGACGCACCGGCCTGCTGATTCCCAGTCTGGTTTTCACCACCGGTGGTTTGCTGAGCCTGGCCGCTTCGGCGCTCATGCTGCGTCCGGTCATGCGCTGGCAGATGCGCGGTGGGCCGCCCAGCCACCAGGAGCAGATGGCCGCACTGCACGCGCCACTGCGCCAGGCGATCCTGCATCTGGTGCTGTGGTTGATCGGCGGCGCCATCCTGGCGGCCACCATCATCGTGGACGCGCCGGAGCTGGCCGGCGCGGTCATCGTCACCGAATGTATGGCCGCGACGATCGTCTTCGGTTTCACCTACATGCTCGGCGAACGGATTCTGCGCCCGGTCGCCGCGCAGGCCCTCACCGAGGGCTCGTTCGACCACACGCTGACGCCGGGCGTCGGCACCAGGATGGGGATGACCTGGGGTATGGGCACCTTCGCCCCGACCATCGCCATCGTGCTGCTGTGCGTAACCCAGATCTCGTCGGACGTGAAGTTCTCCGCGCAATCGCTGGCCATCTCGATTCTGCTGCTGTGCGGTGTGGTGATCATGCAGGCGCTGGCGCTGTCGATGCTGACCGGATCGAGCATCTCCGACCCGGTGCGCCAGCTCAGCCAGGCCATCGACCGGGTACAGGAGGGCGCTCGCGACGTGCAGGTCGAAGTGTTCGACGGCAGTGAGATCGGACTGCTGCAGGTCGGCTTCAACCGCATGATGGAAGAGGCCGCCAAACGCCGCCAGCTGCAGGAACTCTTCGGTCAGCATGTCGGTGAGGAGGTGGCACAGCGCGCACTCGACTACGGCACCGAACTCGGCGGCGAGACCCGATTCGTGGCCGTGCTGTTCGTCGATATGGTCGGGTCCACCGCGACCGCCGCGGAGCGACCGCCGACCGAGGTGGTCAGCCTGCTCAACGAGTTCTTCCGCATCGTGGTCGACGTCATCGACCGGCACCACGGCTTCGTCAATAAGTTCGTCGGCGATGCCGCACTTGCGATCTTCGGCGCCCCGCTGGACCGCCCGGACGCACCGACCGCCGCCCTGGCCGCCGCCCGTGAACTGCGCGAAGTCCTGCGCGAGGTGCCCGGACTCGATATCGGTATCGGAGTTTCGGCGGGTCTGGCCGTCGCCGGAAATATCGGCGCCGCAAACCGTTTCGAATACACCGTGATCGGCGATCCGGTGAACGAGGCATCACGCCTGACCGAACTGGCCAAAGATCAACCCGGCCGCGTACTCGCCTCGGGCAGCGCGCTGTATTTCGCCGATGAAAGTGAGCAGGACTTTTGGCTGATGGGCGAGGAAGTCCAGCTGCGCGGGCGGCGACGAAAGACCAGGTTGGCCTGGCCGAAGGATGGGGCCGCGGTGCGAGCTGGTTTTTTCGAGCGACCTGCGAGCAGTCGCTAGCGGCCGGGCCCGGAGGCGGCCGCCTGCGTAACCACGGAGGGCCCCGGGAGCACCGCCGATTAGATACTGGCTCCGCACGTCGATGCAGACAGCGAAACAGCCGGTTCGTTAGGCTGACCGCGTGACGGCCAATGGGGAACTAGCCGGCGAGCCCGCGCCGCAGCCGTCCGACGACCCCGATAGACCGGCGAAACGTGGTCGCCGGAGCAAATTCTGGTGGGTCAAATGGGTCGCGGGCATCGCTCTACTGGCATTGCTGATCGGCGAGGGTTACTACCTCTGGCCACGATTACACGATTCCTGGAATAACCTCACCGAAATTCATTGGGGCTGGGTCGCCGCCTGTATCTGGTTGCAGGCACTGTCGATGAGCGGATTCAGCCGGGTGCAGAAGCAACTGCTGCATGCGGGCGGTGTCGAGGTCCGTCAGCACAAATCCGTCGCCGTCGTCTACGGCGCCACCGCCATGTCGGTGACACTGCCTGCCGGACAGGTGTTCTCCACCGCCTTCACTTATCGCCAGACCCGCCGGTGGGGTGCGAATCCGATCGTCGCCTCCTGGCAGTTGGTGATGTCCGGTGTGATCGCGACCGCCGGACTGGCACTGCTCGGCGTCGGTGGTGCACTGCTGGTGGGCGACCGGGTCGGGCCGTTCAAGCTCATAGTGTCGCTGGCCGGTGTGATCGCGCTGGTGTGGGCGGGCAACCACCTGTCGAAGAATCCGGGCGCGCTGGAGGCCGTGCTGCGCCGCGGGCTCGCGCTGCTCAACCGGATTCGCAAACGCCCCGCCAAGCAGGGCATGAACAAGATCGCCGATATGCTCTCGCAGCTGGAATCGGTGGATCTCGGCAAGCGCGACGGGGCAATGGTCGCGGGTTGGGCGCTGGTGCACCGCTTCGCCGATGTGGCCTGTCTCGGCGCCGCCTGCTACGCGATCGGCGCCGATCCGAAGCTGGCCGGTCTACTGATCGCATTCACCGTGGGCAAGGCCGTCGGCTCGATCCCGTTCGCACCCGGCGGCATCGTCTACGTCGACGCGACCCTCATCTACGGCCTGACTGCGGGCGCGGCCCTGCCCGCCTCCCAGGCCGTCGCCGCCGCCTTCCTCTACCGCCTGGTGAGCTTCGTCCTGGTCGCGATCATCGGCTGGATCGTCTTCGCCTTCCTCTTCCGCACTCCGCAGGCCGATGATGCCGAATTCGAGAAGGAGTTCGAACAGCGCCGCGCTCTGTGACATTGGCAGCGCCTTCGGCGCTGCGTGTTCGCGGCCCCCTGTGTCTCGCGTCCGAGCCGTCGAGACTCGCGACTGCGTCGCATGCGCTTCGACGACTCGGACGCGAGACGGGCCGCGAACGGTCGCTCGTAAGACTCGCTCCGTCGTGGTCACCGATGGCGGATCGTTCGGCCACCGATGCACACGCGCTGGATGGTCGAGTCCTACGGCGTGCGGCGCATGCGCTTCGACGACTCGGACGCGAGACGGGCCGCGAACGGTCGCTCGTAGGACTCGCTCCGTGGTGGTCGCCGGTGGCGGATCGTTCGGCCACCGATGCACACGCGTCGGATAGTCGAGCCCCGCGCGTGCCGCGCATGCGCTTCGACGACTCGGCTGTGTCGATGGCCGCGCCTTCGGCGCGGACGCGAGACGGGCCGCTCGTAAGACTCGCTCCGTTGGGGGTCACCAGTGTGCGAACGGTTCAGGCGGCGAGGCGTTAGTGGGCGAGCACGGGGCCCGGACCTGATCAGCAGGTGTCGCATATCAGGAGCGGCCGCGGGCGCTACTACGCTGGCCCGCGTGAGGAAATTGGTGCCGTTGGTGGTGGATGTGCTGCTGGTGATCTTGTTCTGCGCGATCGGGCGGCGCAGCCATGAAGAGGCGGTACTCACCGGATTGCTGAAGACGGTGTGGCCGTTCGCGATCGGGCTGGCGATCGGCTGGGTCGTTGCGGCCGCGGTGGCCAGCCGGGTATCCGGCGAAAAGAGAGCGGTGCGATTCGACGGAACCGCCCTGTGGCCCACCGGTGTTCTGGTCTGGCTCGGCACGCTCTGTGGCGGCATGCTGTTGCGCGTGGTCAGCGGTCAGGGCACCGCATTCAGTTTCATCATCGTCGCGGCGTGTGTGCTCGCGCTGTTCCTGCTCGGCTGGCGCGCGGCCATCAGGGCCATCAACTGATCACGGCTCAGGGGTGGCCAGCGATTGGAACAACCTGGCCGCCATCCGCGCGGTCGCGTCGCCGCTGTCGGCGTCATTGATGTGAATCGCGAGGGCCAGATCCCCGGCATTCGCGATGAGCCAGCCGTCATTGCCCGCAGTGGCCATGAATCCGATGACATCGCGGTAGGGCCGCAACGGCGCGAACTCCGGTCGGCCCGCGCCGTCGCGCAACATCGCGCGCAGCCGATCGGTGAGTTGCGGTGACATCTCGGGGACCTGTGCGTCCGTGGCGCTCGGGTGGCCGGCCTCGATCATCGGCGGCGGCACCTGCCCGCGTGCGATGGCGGCCGCGGCGATCGCCATGCCGAATGGGCTGGCCAGCACCGCATCCGTACCACCGCCCTGGCGCACCTGCTCGGCACTGCGCCCCGCGACCGCGACCCGGCCGGTGACCTCGTCCAGTCCCGGCACCTTGTAATCGACGCCGACGCCGAGATTCGGCGCGGATTCGGCCGCATCCTGCACCGAAACGTCCTGCGGTGCCTTGTTCTTCAGCACCGCGGCGACATTGCGGAACAGATCGATATTGGTGCCGACCGGATAGAGCCCGGTGAACGCGACCGAACCGTGCTCACTGGCCTGCGTATTCTGCGCGACCGCGACGACCGCGCCGCTGGACGGCTGGATCGCCACGATCGAGGCGGGCGTCCCGACGCTCACCACCGCATCCTCGGCGGCGCGCTGCAGGCGCTGATCCATGGTGGCCGCGATATCCGGGCCGGGAGGGCCCTGGTAACCGGCGATCTGGCCGACGAAACGTCCGTCCTGTTCGAAAATCTGCACACCCCAACCGGAGTGCAGATCCTGGCTGTCCTGCCACACCTTGCGCAGCGCGTCCAGCATCGGCGACCAGGTCCGGCGGTCGGCAGAGATCAGCCGCGGCTGCTTCTCCATCACCACGCCGGGCACCCGGGCCAGCGCGGATTCCAGGATCGCGAAATCGGGTTCGCGCAGATTCACCGCGATGATCGGCTTGCCCTGTGAGGTCGACAGCTGCTGCATCAGCGACGGTCCGGTGATCAGCGGCGCGACCGGTTCGATGGCCTTGGCCAGCGCGTTGGTCGAGGCCACCGGATCGGTCGTCTTGGCGGGATCGAGTTTGACCACATTGATGACCTGCTCGGTCATCAGCGCGTCACCGACGATATCCTTGACCCGCGGCGGCGGGGTGGGCATGGTGCGCAGGAGCCGGACCGTGCGATTGTGGTCCAGCTGCGGCATGACGACGGCGGGATCCCAGGAGATGCGCCAGCCGATCGCCAACTTCCGCACGTTGCCCTGCAGGCTGTACCGCCAGGTCTTGTTCTCGCCGAAGTTCCAGGCGACATCCATGCTGAACAGGCCCGCCTCGCGGTCCAGGTCGATGAATTGGGTTTTCTGGTAGTCGACCTTGCCCGGCTGCAATCCGGCGAACATCTGTTTCAGCGTTGCGGATGCGGCCGTGGGATAAGAGGTGAGCTCCGCGGCCTTCGCATAGTTCTGCTCGTCGAGCAGTGCGGTGAAGCGATCGACGACGTACTCGGCTTCATTGCGCTTCACATCGGAACCACACGCCCCGATCGCGATAGCCAGCGCCACCACCCCCGAGAGTGCGATTGCGCCCCGGACGCGATAGCGGCGGGATCCCCACACATCCATATCGCCCACTCTTTACTCTTGTCACTCCAGTAACAAGACCACCGTACCTGAAATTAGCTGCCCGCCGAGCCACACCGGCCGGACGTTACCCATGCTCAGTATCTCCAATTGTTCCCGAAGCACGTGCTTCGGTTGGTCGATCATGGACGTTCCCCGGTCCCGTTGCGACACCCGGCGCCGCAACCGTACCGGCCGGAACACGAACTTGTCAGAAAACGGCCCACGTCGGCGTTTCGGCGGCCCGCGTTGGCGTTTCGATCGCGCAGGGCCTCGTTGACCAGCACACACCTTTATCTGGCGTACCCGCACGGCCGGTCGCCGAAACCGTTCGCACAGAGCAGAACCACTCGCACGGTTTGCGACGTAATCTTGTAATCAATGAAATATCGGCACCACAGTAAGTAGGTGAATCCCAATGAGGCACGAGCATCGGGGACGGGGCTTCGGACGACCGGGCGGCTGGCAGCAGGCCGATCTACCGGATCCCGCGGACGCTCCGGACTGGTTCGCCGGAAGGTTGCCGAGCGACTGGTTCGCCGGGCCGCCCGTCATCGAAATCGACCGGGACGAGATCGTGGTTATCGGTGAGCTCCCGGCCCCGGTATCAGAAAAGGACGAGGCTCCCGCCGGGGAGGTCCCGGCCGCGACGAAGGAAGGCGCCGTCGCCCGCTTCCGCGAGACCACCCGCCCGGCCCGCATGCAGATCGCGAACGAGGCCCAGCGCCGCTACGGGCGCAGCGTCGCCTGGGGCGTCTCGGTGGACGGCGAGCGAATCATGTTCACGCACTTGGCGGTTCCGGTGATGACGCGACTGCGACAGCCGGAGCGCAAGGTGCTCGACACGCTCGTCGATTCCGGTGTGGCACGCTCGCGCGCCGATGCGCTGGCGTGGACGGTGAAGTTGGCGGGCAAACATGCCGAGGCCTGGCTCGAGGAGTTGCGCACCGCCATGCGGAAGGTGGACGACCTGCGTTCGGAAGGTCCACAGGGACTCTGAACACAGCGGGCTAGTGTCTAAGCCATGTCGACACCTGGCCCGATTCTGGTTCTCAACGGCCCGAACCTCAATATGCTCGGCATCCGCCAGCCGGAGGTCTACGGGTCGGCCACGCTCGATGATGTCGTCCACTTGTGCCGACAGACCGCCGCCCGGTACGGCCGCGAGATCGATGCGTTCCAGTCGAATTCCGAAGGAGCGCTGATCGATCGGATCCACCGGGCGCGCGGCGTCGAGTCGGGCATTGTCATCAATCCAGGTGGGCTCACGCACACTTCGGTCGCGCTGCGTGATGCGCTGGTGATCCCGGAACTCCCGATTGTCGAGGTGCACATCAGCAATGTGCATGCGCGCGAAGAGTTCCGGCATCACTCCTACATCTCCCCCATCGCCACCGCGGTGGTGGCCGGGATGGGGATTCAGGGTTATGCCGCGGCCATCGAATTCCTGATCCACCGCTAGCGACTGCTTGCAGGTCGCTCGAAAGGATCGGCTGACCGGATCGGCTTGTCGCACTAGGCGAGTCGGAAGACCGGGAATCCCGGGGCAATCTCGGTCAACTCCGCATCAGTGGCATCCTTGGTGACGCCCTCGAAGAATTTGCCGACCTCCCAGCCCCACTTCTGCAGGTAGAGCCGCAGCAGCGGCACCTTGTCCGCATCGGCTACTTCGGTCGCCGTGAACGCCTCGGCCTTGCGCCCCAGCCGCAGTTCACCATTGCCCGCGACGCGCAGGTTGCGCACCCACTGCGTGTGGCCGCGCGGCGCTACCAGGTAGCGCGTGCCATCGGAATCGGTCATCAAATTGACCATGGTGGTGCGCCATTCGCCACTCTTACGACCGCGCACCGCCAGCAGCCGCGACCCCATAACGCTGATGCCGAGGCGAGGCAGCCAGTTGGCAATCTTGTTCATGATCGGGTCCATACCGGTCGGGCCGATGTAGCGGGTGCTGGCGTTCATTTTCCTACTCCTTTGTGAGCACTGCTCTCTGTTGAGATCAGTGTTCCACACCGGCTCCCGTCAAGTCAAGAGCACTGCTCTCTTTTTCATGACCACCCTCGGGCGCAGGCCAGCAGGCTTCTCGTAGCGTTCGCGCTCGAACCGATCCGCTCATCAATAGGGCCAGGATTCAGCGGCAGCAGTTGGGGTCCAGGACGAGGCACAGCGCCGCCAGGGATTCGCGCAGTGCGCGGTGATAGGTGTTCATGCCGCGACGTTCGGTCTCGACCAGGCCCGCTTTTCTCAGCTGGCCGAGGTGGTGGCTGGTGGTGGATTCGGCCAGTCCGATTGCCTGGGCGAGATCGCCGGTGTTCTCCGCACCAGCCGGGCTGGTGAGCAGCAGGGACAGCAGTTTGACGCGGACCGGTTCGGCGATGGCCTTGAGCCGCAACGCGATTTCCAGCGCGGCGGTGTCGTCGATCGGTGCCGCCGCGACGGGGGCGCAGCAGACCGGGGCGGACATGTCGATCACTGGTAGCGCCTTGGGCATGGAATCAACTCTACCCACCTTGTTGACATATGTCGAAAAGGTGGTGCACACTCGATCCCGTCAGCTTTTCGACATATGTCTCACAAGTGGAGGTAAGTCTCATGTCCCGCATACAGCTCGCCCTCAACGTCGACGACCTCGATCAGGCGGTGCAGTTTTACTCGACCCTGTTCGATGCCGAACCCGCCAAGCGCAAGCCGGGTTACGCCAACTTCGCCATCGCCGAGCCACCGGTCAAGCTCGTACTGATCGAGAATCCCGGCCAGGGCGGCAGTCTCAATCACCTCGGTGTCGAGGTGGAATCCAGCGATCAGGTGCACGCCGAGATCGCGCGGCTGTCGACTGCGGGGCTGTTCACCGAGGAGCAGATCGCGACCACGTGTTGCTTCGCCACCCAGGACAAGGTGTGGGTCACCGCCCCGGATGCCGAGCGCTGGGAGGTCTACACCGTGCTCGCCGACAGCGAGACCTTCGGCACCGCACCGCAACTCGCCACCGGCGCGGCGGTCGATGACGAGCAGGCGGTGTCGGTGTGCTGCGGCACCGCCGAGGATGCCGCCGCCGAGGGTGCGTGCTGCGCTAGCGACGCCAGGAAGGACGCTGTCACCGCCGGCGCATCCTGCTGCAAATAACCGTTCATGGGTTCGTTCATCCGTTGTTCGTTTGCCCTCGGATTCGATAACCATCAATATCGATGCGTGTCTAATCGAGAGCTCCCGCTGACCGACGTGACCTCACCCACGTGTGAGGTCACGCCCCTGGCTCGGCAACCCTTGACGGCGCGGGCCGCCGCCGATCTGGCGGCGGTGTTCAAGGCACTATCGGACCCGGTCCGGCTCCGTCTGCTGTCGGTGGTCGCCAGCCACACCGGCCAGGAAGCCTGCGTGTGCGATGTCTCCGCGGGATTCGACGTCTCCCAGCCCACCATCTCCCACCACCTGAAGGTGCTGCGGGAGGCCGGGTTGTTGTCGAGCGAACGGCGCGGGTCGTGGGTGTACTACCGAGTCGAACCCGCTGCCCTGCACCAACTTTCGCAGTTGCTGGACATCGCGCTGCCCGAGGCGCTCGCTCGATGAGTGCGCTGTCGCGGCGGCTGCTGGCCGAGTTCATGGGGACCGCGTTGCTGGTCTGCGCGGTCGTCGGCTCCGGAATCGCCGCCCAACAGCTCTCGCCGCACGACAGCGGCGTGCAGTTGCTGGAGAACTCGACCGCGACCGTTTTCGGGCTCGGTGTTTTGATCCTGATGCTCGGTCCGGTCTCCGGCGCTCACTTCAATCCCGTTGTCTCGACAGCGGATTGGTGGGCCGGACGGCGCCGTGGTACTGGGCTCACCGCTACCGACCTCGCCGCTTACGTCGGCGCGCAGGTCCTCGGCGCGGTGCTGGGAGCGGTACTGGCCAACATCATGTTCGACCAGCGTGCCGTCCAGATCTCCACCCACCACCGCGTCACCACCGGCCATCTGGTCGGGGAGGTGGTGGCCACGGCCGGACTGATCGCGGTCATCTTCGCCCTCGCCCGCACCGGCCGCGCCGCGATGTCGGCTGCGGCGGTGGCCGCCTACATCGGTGCGGCCTACTGGTTCACCAGCTCCACGTCCTTCGCCAACCCCGCGGTCACGATCGGCAGAATCTTCTCCGACACCTTTGCCGGTATCGCCCCCGCTTCGGTGCCAGCGTTCATCGCTGCCCAAATCCTCGGCGCCGGTATCGGATTCGCCCTGATCGGGCTGCTCTACCCCGCCCCGGCACCGGCCGAGAACATCGGCACACCGCACCCCGTCACCGGTCCCGCCTGAAAGCCGCACTCCACCAATGACATCCAAACCCAGCGTGCTGTTCGTCTGTGTCCACAATGCCGGACGCTCCCAGATGGCCGCAGCGTTCCTCACCCACCTCGCCGGTGACCGGGTCGAAGTCCGCTCCGCCGGATCCGCGCCCGCCGACCAGGTCAACCCTGCTGCCATCGCCGCTATGCGCGAGATCGGGATCGACATATCCGCCGAGATCCCCAAAATCCTCACCGTCGACGCCGTGCGGGGATCCGATGTGGTCATCACCATGGGCTGCGGCGACGCCTGCCCATACTTCCCCGGCAAGCAGTACCTGGACTGGAAGCTCGACGACCCCGCAGGCCAAGGCATCGACGCCGTCCGCCCTATCCGCGACGACATCGAAAACCGCGTCCGTGGCCTGCTCGACGAACTCGGCATCCCGGCACGATCGTGACCACCGCACCGGCCATCGGGTCGGACTAGCTCGACATGCCGATGAGCTCGGCGGCGACCCACCGTGCGATACCGGCTGGGTAGGGGGCGGACAGTCCGAGGACGATATGCCGGAAGCCGGCGTCGATCGCCTGGCCGATCGAGTCGCGGGTGCTGCCGGGCTGCTCGTAAGAGACCGGCAGGTGGATCGAGCGGGTGATCGAGGCGGGGTCCCGACCGATCTCGACGCAATAGCGGTCCAGCAGTGCGCTGCGGCGGATGACGTCGTCGATATCGCCGCCGGGGATGTTCCACAGGTCGGCGTGCTCGGCGGCCACGCGCAGCGTCGCGGCCGATCGCCCGCCGATGAGGATCGGCGGATGGGGATGCTGGACTGGTTTGGGGTTGCAGAACGCCCCGGTGAGCTGGACATGGGCACCGTGGAAGTCGAACGGTTCGTCCTCGGTCCACAACCGCCGGATGATCATGCAGGCCTCGGCGAAACCGTCTACGGCACTGGCAGTGTCGTGGAAGGGCAGACCGTGTGCCTCGTACTCGCGCCGAGCCAGCGGATGGCTGGGGCGTGAGCCCACACCGATACCGAAGTCGAGCCGCCCGCCGGAGACGATATCGACCGTCGCGGCGATCTTGGCCAGCATCGCGGGCGGCCGGAAGCGGTTGCTGGTCACGAGCAGGCCGACGCGCAGTCGCCGGGTCTGTGCCGCCAGGGCCGAGAGCAGTGTCCAACCTTCGTGGGTCGGTCCGTTCGGGTCACCGCCGATCGGCATGAGGTGGTCGAACAGCCACGCGTGTTCGATCTGCGGGATCGTGTCCGCTTCGCGCCAGACGCGCAGTACGTCGTGGTAGTCGACCTGCATCGGGGCGGTCATGATTCCGAAACTAGGCATGGCTACCGCCCGGCGACGAGCGACGTCGCAGAGTTGCGTCGAGGAGGGCGGGTGGCGTGTCGTACTTCTCATCCGGGGCGAGGTCGACGCCGGGCGCGACGATCACATCGATCGCATCCAGTATGTCGGCGGAGAGCACGGTGTCTGCGGCGGCGAGCTGCGAGTGCAGGTGGTCCATCGTGCGGGGGCCGATGATGGCGCTGGTCACGCCGGGGTGTGCGGTCACGAAACCGAGCGCCAGCTGGATCATCGTCAAACCAGCCTGCTCCGCGACCTTGGCCAACTGCTCGACAGCATCCATTTTCGCCCGGTTGGCCGGGACTGTGATGTCGAAGCGTTGCGGCATGAACTTCGAGCGGCTGGTGCTGATCTCCCGACCCGCGCGGACCGCACCCGACAGCCACCCCGAGGCCAACGGGCTCCAGACCAGCACGCCGAGTCCGTACTGCTCGGTCACGGGCAGCACGTGGGATTCGATGCCGCGCTGCAGGATCGAGTAGCCGGGCTGTTCGGTGACGTACGGGCGCAGGTGGTTTTCCCGAGCGGCCCACTGGGCCTGCACGATGCGGTACGCGGGAAATGTCGACGAACCGAAGTAGCGAATCTTTCCGGCCCGCTGCAGATCGGTCAGGGCCGACAGTGTCTCCTCGTCGCTGGTATTCGGGTCCCACCGGTGGATCTGGTAGAGATCGACGTGGTCGACGCCCAGCCGACGCAGGCTGTTGTCCAGCTCGGTGACCAACCAGCGGCGCGAACCACCCTGATGATTGCGCTCCGTCCCCATCGGCATGCTCGCCTTCGTGGCCAGCACGATGTCGTCGCGGCGGTCCGCGATGGCCTTGCCGACCATCTCCTCCGATTCGCCGTCGCTGTACCTATCGGCGGTGTCGATGAGGTTGATCCCGGCCTCCAGGGCGGCGTCGACCATAGCCGTGGCCTCGTCCTGGGTGGTGCGCCCGATCCGGCCGAAGTTCATCGCGCCGAGCGCGAGGGTGCTGACCTGCACACCGGTGCGGCCCAAAGTGCGGTACTGCATGAGGTATTCCTCCATGAGAGGCGAGTTCGCGATGCGTGAATTGGTTCCGGCTCGGATGCTCTGACATCCTGAACAAGCGGAACCCTGTTCCGATAACCAACATACGGAACATTGTTCCGCTTAACAAGTGGAGTGCCGAGGTGGTCGATATCGACAGCGGATCGGGGTCGTCGGCCCCGCGCAAACGGGCCGACGCCCGGCGCAACCAGAAGACACTGCTCGACGCGGCCGCTACGGCTTTCGTCGAGTCCGGCGTCGACGTGCCCGTACGCGATATCGCCACCAGGGCGGGCGTCGGCATCGGCACGATCTACCGCCACTTCCCGACCCGGGCCGAGCTCATCGTCGCCGTCTACCGGCACCAGGTCGAGGCATGCGCCGAGGCCGGTCCGACACTGCTGGCGGACAGCCGCACACCACATGCCGCCCTGGGGCAGTGGATCAACCTCTTCGTCGACTTCCTGATCACCAAGCACGGCCTCGCCGAGGCACTACAGTCCGACGATCCCACCTTCCAGACCCTGCACACCTATTTCCTCGACCGCCTCGTCCCGGTATGCGCCCAGCTGCTCGATGCCGCTGCCGCAGCGGGCGAGATTCGCCCCGACATGGATCCCTACGAACTCCTACGCGGCGTCGGCAACCTCTGCATCGGCGCAGGCAACACACCCCGCTACGACGCTCGCCGCATGGTCGAACTCCTCATCGCAGGACTGCGCCACCGGTAGGTCTCTACGCAGTGCGCACCTGTCCACAACGGTGAAATCGAACCGTTCTGGTTACTACGCCACCGGTTCCGGCAGGGACTCGCCCGTCTCCAGCAGGGTCTTGAGGCTGGACAAAATACTCGGCCAACCACCGCTGATTCCGGCCAGGACAGCGCTCCCCGGCTCGAAACCGTCGTGGATGACAGTCAGTTTCACGGTTTCGCCCTGGGGTTCGATTTCGAAGGTCACCTTCGAGCGGGGCTCGCGCGCCCAGGCCGCCACGTCTTCCGGATTCATTTCGAAGGTGGCGGCGAAGGCGGGATCGAAGGTGTGCCAGGTGTAGGAGAGCCGGGTGTACGGATCCGACTCCAGGACAACCTGTTCCGGATCCTTGCTGGTCCAATCCCGTTGGTGCCAAACCATTTCCGAGCCGGGCTGCCAATCGGTGTCGAAGCCGGCGCCCCAGTAGCGGTTGGTGAAGGCCGGGTCGGTAAGGGCTTGCCAGAGCCGCTCCGGCGTCGTCTTGATGTAGGTGGTGTAGACGAATGCGTTGTCACTCATGGAATTTGCCTCCAAAGCCTGTTTCAGGTCGGCCAGCGCGTGGACGCGGGCACGGTCGTAGCGGGTGATCCAGCGGTCGGCGATGGCGTTGATGGGTTCGGCGTTGAGGTAGTGCAGTTTTTCGCGACCGCTGCGGCGGGTGGTGATCAAGTTGGCGGACTCCAGGACCGCGAGGTGCTTGCTCACCGATTGGCGGGCCATATCCAGTTCGGCGCACAGTTCGCGCAGGGTCTGGCCGTTACGCGCGTTGAGGCTGTCGAGCAGCCTTCGGCGGCTCGGATCGGCGAGCGCTCGAAATACCTCGTCCATGCCACCTTCTCCCAAATAAGCAGCCATTTAGCTGCGCATTCCAAGATAGGCAGCCATTTAGCTGCATGTCAACCGCAACGCAGGCAAGAAATAGCATTGTCGCTCCGCAATGTAGTAGATATGCTACGGATCATCCCGATCTCACAACGGGAGGATGAGATGACCATGGGTAATGGCGTCGCGCTCGACGTCGAAAAATTGCGGATGCGGTACGGCACGACCGACGTCCTGCACGACGTGACGTTCCAAGCCCGGCCGGGCGAAGTGCTGGTGCTCCTCGGTCCGAACGGCGCGGGCAAGACCACGACCATCGAAATTCTGGAGGGCTTCCGCATGCGCTCCGCGGGCCGCGTCGAAGTGCTCGGTACGGATCCGGCGCACGGCAACGAAGCCTGGCGGGCCCGCTTGGGCGTCGTCCTGCAGTCGTGGCGCGACCACGCCAAATGGCGTGTACGCGAACTACTTTCGCACCTCGGCTCCTATTACGCGCCGTACCGCACGGATAAGATCCACCGGCCTTGGGACACAGACGAACTCATTGCCGCCGTCGGTCTCACCGAACAGGCCAACAGCAAGATCGGATCGCTGTCCGGCGGGCAGCGCCGTCGCATGGATGTCGCGATCGGCATCGTCGGCCGCCCGGAGCTGCTATTCCTCGACGAACCGACCGCGGGCTTCGACCCACAGGCCCGCCGCGAATTCCATGACCTGGTCCATCAACTCGCCGACGACCGGACCACCATCCTGCTCACCACGCACGACCTCGACGAGGCCGAAAAACTCGCCGACCGCATCATGATCCTGGCCGGTGGCCGGATCATCGCCGACGGCTCGGCCGACGAACTGTCGCGCCGGATCGCGGGCGAGGCCGAAGTCCGTTGGACCCACGACGGACAACGATTCGTGCACACCACCGCCGAGTCGACCAAGTTCGTCTACGAGCTGTTCAAACAGCACGGCGACGAGATCGGCGAACTCGAGGTGCGCCGCGCCTCGCTCGAGGACACGTATATGGCGCTGGTTCAGCAATACGAGTCCGGCCGGCTCGAAACCGAGGTTCATTCCCTGGAGGAGGTCGCGCGATGAATCCGATCGATGCCGCCGTACGGGCCGGAACCCGGCGCGGACTGATCGAAGTACGGCAATCGCTCACCAATGTGCAGGACCTGTGGGGCATGCTCTTCTGGCCGGTCGCCATGGTCATCGTGCTGTTCTTCATGCGCAACGCAACCTTCGAGGCGAGCGGTTTCGCACTCGGTTCGCTGGCCCTGCCGAGCATCCTCGGCATGCTCGTCGCCTTCAACGGCATGTTCGGGATTGCCCAGATGCTGACCTTGGAACGCGAAGACGGAACACTGTTGCGCGCCAAGGCGACTCCGAACGGCATGGTCGGCTATCTGATCGGCAAGATCGTCACGACCGCGGGCTGGGTGGTCATCCCGTTCCTGATCGTGCTCATTCCGGGGCTGTTCCTGGTCGACGGCACGGCAATGGGCAGCGTCGGTTCCTGGCTGGGTCTGATCGGTGTCGTCGCACTCGGCATGCTCGCGACGATGCCGGTCGGCGCGGTACTCGGATCGCTGTTCAGCAACCCGCGCAATATCGGGTTCGTCTCGCTGCCGATCATGGGCATCGTCGCGATCTCCGGCGTCTTCTACCCGATCACCTCGATGCCGGGCTGGCTGCAGGGCGTTGCGCAGCTGTTCCCCGTCTACTGGGTCGGGCTCGGCATGCGTTCGGCGATGTTGCCGGGCGATGCGGTCGCCATCGAACTCGGTCATTCCTGGCGACATCTGGAAACCATTGCTGTGCTGGGTGTCTGGGCGGTGGCCGGACTACTGCTCGCGCCGATCGTGCTGCGTAGGATGGCACGTCGCGAGTCCGGGTCGAACGTGGCGGCGCGCCGCGAGAAGGCGATTCAGCGTGCCTACTGAGGTCATCTACAACCGCATCGCCATGTTGCGGGCCGAGCGCGGCATCTCCCGGCGGGAGCTTGCCGAGGCGCTCGGCGTGCACTATCAGACGATCGGCTACCTCGAGCGCGGCGAATACAGCCCGAGCCTGCACCTGGCGTTGCGGATCGCGGCGTATTTCGAAGTGGCGGTGGAGGTCGTATTCGCCGTCAACCCGTTCCCGCGCCTCGGCTCGGACGAATCGGCCAGGGCCGCTCGGGATTAGACCATCGCGATTCGACACTTACAGCGCCACAGTCGATTCGACGGGCGCGACCCCAATGGCCGGGACGGTATCGAGCACGGCCGCCAGGTAGTAGCGGGTTCCGGCGCCGATTTCGAGCACGGCGGCGCCGTCGAGCACAGGATCGTCGACCGCGGCCACCGTCGCGCGAATCCTTGGGTTCGACGGACGCCGACGGCGGGCGCGCACCGTGTCACGAACGGTCGCCGAGCAGCAACGCGTACGTGGACACCGCCTCGCCCTTCTGCTCGCTGGCCGCAACGGCCCTGCGCCAGAAGGCCTGTGCAGTGTGCGAGAACGTCGCGTCGACGCCGACTTCCTCGCTGGCGTCGATGATGTGCTGTGCACCCGCGTCCATCATTTTGAGACTGGCCAGGGTTGCCCAGCCGCCGTTCTGATTGGCGACCGAATGCTGCTCCATGAAGTAGGGGAATGCGGCGTTCGAGCGAATGGCGAACGGGATGAATTCGGCGACGCTGTGGCCGGAACGCTCGATGACTGCGGTCGCCTGGTCGAAAGCCAGCAGCCAAGGATGGAAGATGGTCAGCAGCGCCTGGTAGAAGACCTGTGCGAGACCGTCATCCGCACCGAGATATTCCTGCGGGCTCAGCGGCCGCAGCAGTTCGGCGTGTGCATCGAAGACCTGTTTCGGGCCGCTGTAGAAGATGTACGACGCCGGGTGGACGATATTGTCGCCCGCCGACATGACGCCGCCGGAGATGAACTCCGCACCGTGATCGCGGACCCATGCCGCACCCTTGCGCGCCTTTTCCGGCGAATCCGAGGACAGATTCGCGATCACCTTGCCCTTCAAATGCTCGGTCGCCGGACCGAGTACGTCGTACATGGCGGCATAGTGGGTGAGGCTCAACACGGTCACCGCATTGGCGTCCAGCGCCTCGGCGACCGTCGCGGCCCGCTTCGCGCCGAGTTCGACCATGGCGTCGGCCTTTTCGGTGCTGCGATTCCAGACCGTCACCTCGATACCGGCGTCCAGGAAGGCCCGGACCATGGCCTGCCCCATCGGCCCCAGGCCGACGACGGAGACGGAGCCAGCGGTGGTGTGCTCGGACATGTTGTGCCCCTTCGGTTCTCGTTCGATCGGTTTTCGGCTGGCCCTTTCGAGCGACCTGCAAGCAGTCGCTACGGCCAGGAACCCATGGTCGTTGTCGCAGGTAGGGTCGGGAAGACCGAACGTTGAGGTGTGGTTGCTTACCTCGAGGTTCGAAATCAGGTCAGAAGGAGTGCGGTGGGCATGAGCAGTGACGCGGATCACAATGTGTGCGGAATGTCGGTGGCAATCGACGTCGTCGGCGGCAAATGGAAGCTGCACCTGATGTGGGTGCTCGCCGCAGGCCCGCAGCGTTTCGGTCAGATCCGCAAGCTGCTCACCGGCGTCAGCGAAAAGGTGCTCGCGGAGAATCTGCGCCACCTGGAGGCCGGCGGTGTTGTGCACCGCGAGGTCTTCCCCGAGGTTCCGCCGCGCGTCGAATACTCCCTCACCCCACTCGGCGAAGAACTCGAAGTCGCCCTACGCCCGCTCGAAGCCTGGGGCGATAAGCACCGCGACGAACTGCTCGGCAATCTGCTCGCCGCCGCAGGTTAAGCGCATTTCACAGGTTGTCGACACCTATTTGTTCGCCGACACGAGCGAGTAGCTGTGCCGCATCGGCGATGGAACGGGCGGGGTCCGGCTCCAGGTCGGCCAGGGTGTAGCAGGCGGTGAAGCCCGCGGCTCGGATCTCGTTGGGCGTCAATTGCGTTCGACCGACGGCGGCAACCACCGGGACCGCCGCCTTGCGCGCGGCCTCGCAGACACCGATCGGGGCCTTGCCGTGCAAGCTCTGGATATCGAGAGCGCCCTCGCCGGTGACTACCAGCGTGGCTCCATCGAGAAGTGTTGGGAAATCGAGGAGTTCGAGTACGACCTCGATACCGCTACGAACCTGCGCGCCGAGCACCGCGAGTGCGCCGAACCCGGTGCCGCCCGCTGCACCCGCGCCGGGTACCTCGGCGAACTCCGGTGCGACGACGGCGGCCCAATTCGTCAGTGCCGCTTCGAGAATCGGCAAATCCGACGGTGTCGCACCCTTCTGTGGCGCATATACCGCGACCGCGCCGGTCGGGCCGAGTAGCGGGTTGTCGACATCGCAGGCCAGGGTGAAGCTCACCGTCGCGATCCGTGGATGCAATCCGGTGCGATCCAATCGCGTAGCCCGTGCCAAAGTCGCTCCGCCTGTGGACAATTCAGCGCCGTCCGCATCCAGGATCCGGGCACCGAGGGCCCGCAGCATACCCGCCCCACCATCGGTGGAAGCGCTGCCGCCCAAGCCGAGGACGATATCGGTTGCCCCTCGATCCAGCGCGTGTGCGATGACGACACCGAGCCCATAGGTGTGCGCGCCGAGCGGATCGGGTTGCCCCCCTGGCAGTTTCGTCAGGCCGACCGCAGCTGCCAATTCGATCACGGCCGTGGTTCCATACACCGCATAGGCGGCGGTGTCGGGCGCTCCCGTCGGCCCCGGCGCATCGACCTCGATCCGCTCCCAGCCCGCGGCCACGAATGCGTCGACGGTTCCGTCACCACCGTCCGCGACCGGCACCCGGCAGATCTGCGCATCCGGACGGGCGCGCGTGATGCCCGCGGCCAGGGCAGCCGCCACCTCGGGCGCGGTCAGCGAACCCTTGTACTTGTCCGGGGCGATCACCACCCGGGGCGCGGATGTCATCCCCACATTGTCAGGGGTGGTGCCGATAGGCGCACGTCGGGGAATGTGCGGCACCCCTACCCCAACGGCGCCTGGTCGGCGTGGTCGATGGTGACCTGACCGGTCCGCAGATACGTCATCACGGCATCGTCGACGACGGTGTTGCCGCGACCGAATGCGCCGTGGTCGCCGCCCTCGACCGTGATCAGCGATCCGCCGAGCGCCTGTGCCATGGCCGGGCCGCCCGCGTAGGCAGTCAGCGCATCCCAGCGGCTCTGCAGCAGTAGCGGGCGGGTGTGCAGATCCGTTCCGGTGATCGGCACCGGCTTGGTCACCGGTTTCCAACTGCCGCAGGCGGTTCCGGAACGGACCAGATCGGCGCGGGCGTCCATGGCATTGCCGCCGGTGGCGATGGTGGCGATGGCCGAGCCGATCAGCTCGGAGCGGCCGGGCACATTGTTCTCGTTGCAGGTGATGGCCGAGAAGACGAAGCGTCCGGTGGGATCGGTGCTGGTCGCACCCTCGATGGCGAGTAGCTGGCGGACGTTCTTCGGATCGATGTTGGCCTCGGCCATCGCCCTGGCGAAGGTCGGCCAGAAGGTGCGGGTGTAGGTGGCGACCGCGGTCGCACCGACCAGCGGCACCTGTGCGGACGCGCCGCCGGTGACCAGCAGACGCACCAGATTCTGCACCTTGCCCGCTTGCTCGACACTGTCGTTGAAACCGTCGCGGGCGATTTCGGCGAGCGGTTCGGGCAGCGCGCCGGGCAGGTCGGCGACGCTCGCGGGTGGCGGGGTCAGGTTGGCGTACCAGCCGCCGCCCTGGTCGGCGACCAGCCGCACCCAGTTCTGGTAGACCTGCAGCGCGGTATCACCGAGCCCGTAGTCGCCGCTGTGTTCGGCGATCCAGGCGAACAGGTCGTCGAGCCGCTGCTTGCCCGCGACCTGCTGTTGCGCGAATTCCTCGGTCCACACCCAATCGGGATTGACGTTGGAGTCCAACACCATTCGATCCACCCGGCTCGGGAACAACGACGCGTACACCGCGCCTAGATAGGTGCCGTATGACGTACCGAGATAACTGATCCGATCCACGCCGAGCGCGGCGCGCACCTCGTCCAGATCGCGGGCCGTGCTCTCGGTGGTGATGCTGTCGAGGTAGCCGGGCAACGCCGCGTCGCAGGCCTTCTTGATATCGTCGCGATTACCGCCGCCCATCGAAACTTGTTCGCCCTCAGCCGATTTCGACGCCGCACTGATGGTCTGCGAATCGCAGCGCAGCGGGGTGGCCCAGCGCAGTCCGCGCGGCTGCACCGCTATCCGGTCGTAATGCTCGTTGAGTTCGGCAGGCATCGAATCGATCCGACGAGCCCAGTAGTCGAGGGCATCCGCGCCCGGTCCGCCCGGATTCGCGGCAATGACGCCGTGACGCTCCCCGGTTGCGGCGATCCGGCTGACGGTGAGTTCGATACGCGCGCCGCCGGGGTCGGCGTAATTCATCGGCACGGAGATCACCGCGCACCGCACACCGCGCCCCTCGGTGACCGACGAGTCCGGGCAGGCGCCGAAGGATGCCGCGGGTGCGGCCTCGGCCCAACCCGTCACGATCGATCCGCTGATCAGGCTCGCGGCGGCGACAGCGACCAGCGCTCGTGGAAAACCTGGCGTCCTCATCATGTTTCGTACCTCCGCCGGCCCATCGCTGATTCGGCGCGACCATCAGCATTCTGGTCAGCCGGGCACCGGTAGACAAGTCGAGCGGGCGATCGGGTGCGATTGGTATTGCGGTGCACAGCCATCCACACCCACCGGAGTAGCGTCGAGCCATGTCGACTGAGGTCCGCAACAACTTCGCGCTGGAACGCTTCGAGATCTACGTCGACGGTGCCATCGCTGGCTACGCCGAATATCAGGACACCGCCGCCGAACGGGCCTTCATCCACACCGAGATCGACCCCGGGTACGAAGGCCGGGGATGCGGCCGGGTACTGGTGCAGGCGGCATTGAACGCCTCACGTCAGGAGGGTTTCGGCATTCTGCCGATGTGCCCGATGGTGCGTCACGTCGTCGAGTCGAGGCCGGAGTACATCGCGATGGTTCCGCAGTGGGCCCGCCAGAAGCTCGGCCTGCCGCTGTAGGTCAGTACGCGGCGACGGCTCCGTCGAGTGCCAGCTGTAGATCCGTGCGGACCAGCCGGGCGATTTCCGCGGGTTTGGTCGGCAGTTCGGTGATCGGCACCCCGAAATAGAAGCTCGCGGCCTTGGCCTCCTCCTTGGTGACCGGCACGCTGGGATCGGGTCGCGGCCCATAGCTCAAACCCAGGCTGAGCAGCACCGGCTGCGCACCCAACTTCATCGCGCGGAATGCGATGTGGCCGATCCCGCTGCCCACCGGCTGCACCTCGGTGTGGTCGACCTCGTTGCAGGTGCCCTCCGGAAAGACCGCGATGCCGTCACCATTTGCCATCCGCTCCGCGCAGATATCCATCATCCGCTGCCCGGCCGCATTCACCGCCCGCAGGCCGTGGTCCTTACCGCGGAATACCGGGATCCCGCCCATCATGTCGATCTTGCGGCGCTGGTCGGGATCGAGGAACAACTCGTCCTTGGCCAGTACCCGCACCCGTCCGATCACCCGGCGCAGTTCGCTGCGCCAGGCCGCCGCGGCGACGGTGTACGGGTCGGATTCGGAGAGGTGGTTGAGCGCGACGAGCAACGGCCTGCGCTGGCGAATCACCTGGTGCAGCAGCTTTTGCGCACCCTCGGCATAGGTGACGCGCGGATGGTATCGACGTCCGAGAATGGCGTAGGCCCCCCATGCCTTCAGCCGGTTCTGCCGGTGGTCGCGATAGAAGTCGTACACAGTGTCAGCGTTGTCGAGGAGGACCTCGGGCCGTTCCATTGCCACACCCTAACCGGTCTGTTTCGCGAGTGATCGAGGTGCCGCTAGCGACTGCTCGAGGTCGCTCGAAAGGGGCCGCTAGCGACTGCTTGCAGGTCGCTCGAAAGGGGCCGCTAGCGACTGCTTGCAGGTCGCTCGAAAGGGGCCGCTAGCGACTGCTTGCAGGTCGCTCGAAAGGGGCCGCTAGCGACTGCTTGCAGGTCGCTCGAAAGGGTCAGCCGGCCGCCGGTCCGAGAATCCGCCACGCCGCTTGACCGACGAACCACCCTCGCCAGTGCGATGATGTCGGTGTGGCACGCGGAGATGACCCGGACGATCGGAAAACTCGCGGCGGACACGGTGACCGCAAGCGACGCGATTTCCGGCAGGGTGAGCAGGTGGTTCGCGCAGGCACCCTGTTGGTGTCGGCGACCGAACTGGTCGAGCCGACCTTCCGGCGCACCGTCGTGTACATCATCGAACACAACGAGGCGGGCAGCCTCGGCGTCGTACTCAACCGTCCGAGCGATACCGCGGTGCACGACGTGCTGCCGCGCTGGTCCGAGGCGGCCGCCGCGCCGCGCACGCTCTTCATCGGCGGCCCGGTCAAACGGGACGCCGCGCTGTGTCTGGGCACCATCCGGGTCGGCGCGTCGATCGCGGGCGTCCGTGGACTGCGCCGCATCGATGGCCGCGTGGTGCTCGTCGATCTCGACGCCGACCCGGATCAGATCACCCCGCTGATCGAGGGTCTGCGGATCTTCGCGGGCTATGCGGGCTGGACCTTCGGTCAACTCGAGGGCGAACTGCAGAACAACGACTGGATCGTCCTTTCGGCGCTGCCCTCGGATCCGATCAGTACCGGCCGCCCCGACCTGTGGGCCCACGTGCTGCGCCGCCAGCCATTGCCCCTATCGCTCCTCGCGACGCATCCGATCGAACTAGAACGTAATTGACATGTCGGCGCGCATTGAACCTTTTGGCCCTCCTGATTCGTGGGATGAGCGGGAGGTGACAAATGCCCGAAGAACAAGCCGAGCTCATGCGGGTTCTGTATCAGGAACATGCTTCGGCGCTATGGCGATACACGCTCGGTTTGGTTCGCGATCCAGGTCGGGCCGAGGACATCGTGCAAGAGACGTTGTTGCGGGCGTGGCAGCGCCCGAATGTGCTCGATCAATCGACGACATCGGCGCGGGCGTGGTTGTTCACGGTCGCGCGCAATCTCGCCGTGGATGAGCACCGCAGCGCCCGCAATCGGCGCGAATTCCGCACCGACAGCCCGCCGGAGCAGGCGGCACCGGATCAGGCCGACCGGGCCCTGGACGGCTGGCTGGTCGCGGACGCATTGAGCAGACTCAGCGCCGATCATCGCGAGGTGATCGTGCGGGCCTACTATCGAGGACTTTCCACCCACCAGATCGCCGCGGAGCTCGACATCCCGGCGGGCACGGTGAAATCTCGCATGCACTACGGCATGCGTGCGCTACGGCTGGCACTACAGGAGATGGGGGTGACGAATCAATGACGGACATCGCCGACGACTACTCGACGTGGGATGCACCGTACATCCTCGGCTCCCTGTCCCGCGCCGAACGGCGGGAGTACGAAGAGCATCTGGCGGGCTGCCCGGTTTGCCGGGCGGCGGTAGCCGATCTCGCCGGACTCCCGGGTCTGCTCTCCATGGTCGATCCCGACACCGCGTTCGCCATGATCGAGCCGCCGGAAAAGACTGCGGCCGAGGCGGATCCCCCCGCACAGCTGCTGCCCCGGCTCGCCGATGCGGCCGAGAGGCGTAGGCGGCGCAGCCGGTGGGCGGCCGTCGGCGCAGCGGTCGCGTCGGCTGCCGCGGCGGTGGCCATCGCGGTTCCGGTGGTCACCGCGGTCACCGCGGCGAATAAGCCGAGCGCCGAACAGGTTGTGGCCGAACGCAGTATGGAACCGATCACACCGAATCCGGTGACGGCCAGCTTCAAGGTCTTGCAGGCCGATGGAAAGACCCGGATCGTGATGACCTGCAGCTATGGACCGAGCGATCAGAAGTACGACTGGGATCTCGACCTGTACGTCATCGGCACCGATGGCAGCCAGGCCAAACTCGACCGGTGGCCCGCCGGACCCGGCACCGAGCTGACGATCGACCGGACCATCGACAAGGCGCCGGATCAGATCCAGGCGGTGCAGATCCGGAAGGCGGCGAGCGGCGAGACGCTGCTGTCCGGCACGGTCTGACATGTTTCGATCCCCCCGCCGAATTCGGTGGGGGGATCGAAGCTTTCGGTGACTCAGCGCTGGGCCTGCTTGCGGAAGACGGAGGTCGACCAGAAGTATCCGACCAGCCCCAGACCGACACACCAGGCGATGGAGATGATGCCGTTATTGCCGATCTCCGTGCCCATGAGCAGGCCGCGGATGGTTTCGGTGAGCGGGGTGAACGGCTGGTACTCGGCGAACTGACGCATCACTACCGGCATGGTGTCGGTGCCGACCAGGCCGCTGCCGAGGAACGGCAGCATGATGAGCGGGAAGGGCATATTGCTCGCGCTCTCCGGACTCGACGCGACCAAACCCATACCGACCGCGAGCCAGGTGAGTGCGAAGACGAGCATGGCGAGCAGTCCGAACGCGGCGATCCACTCGACGATATTCGCCGACGGCCGGAAACCGACGAGCACCGCGACACCGACCATGGCGGCGATGCCGAGCAGGGCCTGGATCAATGCGCCGACCACATGTCCGGCGAGTATCGAGGACTGCGAAATCGCCATGGTGCGGAATCGATTCACAATGCCCTTGGTGGTGTCGGTGCAGACCGACACCGCCACACCCGCGGTCATATACGCCGGGATCATCAACAGCATGCCCGGGGTCAGGTAGTCGATGTAGTTACCGCCGGACGACTTCTCCAGTGCGCCACCGAAAACGAAGTTGAAGGTGAGCAGCAGGATGATCGGCATGAGGATGATGCTGAAGGTCATGCTCGGGTACCGCTTCGCATGAAGCAGGCTGCGCCGCAACATCGTTTTCGAGTCGGCGAGCGCGTAGGTCATCGTGCTGCTCATCGCACGGTCTCCTTTTCGGCGGTGGGATGTCCGGTGAGGGTGAGGAATACGTCATCGAGGGTGGGGGTGTGCACCGAGAGTCCGGCGACCTCGATCTGCTCGTAATCGAGCCGGTCGAGTACCGCTCGCAGCGACTTGACGCCGCCGTCGCTGGGGACCGCGAGGGTGAATTCCTCCTCGGCCGCGTCATCGACGACGCGCGCCTCCGGTCCTAATGCCGTTGCCGCGGCGGCCAATCCGAGCTGATCGGCAAATTCCAGTCGGATATGTCCGCCGGGTATGCGCCGCTTCAATTCGGCGGCCGTGCCCTCGGCGACGATCCGGCCGTGGTCGAGTACCGCGATCCGGTCGGCCAATTGATCGGCCTCCTCCAGGTACTGGGTGGTGAGGAAGACGGTCACGCTGTAGTCGTCGACCAGTGTGCGGATCATTTCCCAGATCGCCCGCCTACTGCGCGGATCCAGACCGGTGGTCGGTTCGTCCAGGAAGATGATGCGCGGATCGCCGACCAGCGTCATGGCCAGATCCAGCCGGCGCACCATTCCGCCGGAGTAGGTGGCCGCGGTCTTGTCACCGGCCTCGACCAGGTCGAAGCGCTCCAGCAGTTCGGCGGCCAGGCGCTTGCTCTCGCGGCGCGGCAGATGGTGCAGATCACCCATCAGGACCAGGTTTTCGCGACCGGTCAGCAATTCGTCGACCGCGGAGAACTGGCCGGTGACACCGATCGCGGTGCGCACGGCATCGGGTTCGGTGACCAGATCGTGGCCGTCGACGCGGATCTCACCCGCATCGGGGCGCAGCAGCGTGGTGAGAATCTGCACGGTGGTGGTCTTGCCCGCACCGTTCGGGCCGAGGAGGGAGAAGATCGTGCCCTCCTGGACCGTGATGTCGATGCCGTCGAGCACCACGTGCTCACCGAACGATTTACGCAGGCCCAGCGCCGAAATGGCGGGGGCGCGATGACCGTTGGTCATGGTCTTCCTTTCGAGGGATTTTCATAAATTAATGCGAATGACAGCATGTTTCAGCCGCACCGCGCCCGGAGTCCGGTGCGGCGTTATGAGAGGTGGTATTCGGCTGGTAGCGGGTTCTACTAGATGTCGAGTTCCTCGACCGGCGGACGGTCGGCGATCTGGGCCACTCGCTCGTAGAGCTTGTCCGGAATCTTTCCCTTCAATTCGCCGAGCGAATCGACGATCTCAAAAATGAAGTCACCCCAGTCCTGATCACCGACGCCGAGCATGCGACGCCAGTTCGTCAGATCCTTGACCCAGTTGGTGCTCTGCGGGTATTCGTCCCAGTTCGAATACTGGGCATGCATGACGAATTTGCCCTTCCGACTGCGATACACCCGGACGTGTTCCATGCGCTCTTCGTTCACGTCGCGGTGCTCGCCGAGCAGGGCACCGGAGAAGCGGACCTGACGCACACCGTTGTGGCCGACCCGCAGCACTACCTCGTCGTAGCCCTCCAGCCTGCCCTCTTCCAGCTCGATGAACCGCCGCAGTGCGGTGGTCACCGCCCCCGAAAGGTTGCCGCCGACCAGCTCCTGCGCACGCTGGAACAGTGGCAGGTCGTCATCGGCAACGTAGATCGTTTTGTTGGGCATGAACTCACTATACGTAGATGTATACGTACACGCAAGATGTGGGGGCTCACAAGAATCTCCCGAGCACATCGTGCGCGGAATACATCGTGCGCGAGGGATTGAACCGCCGAGCAGTCCACCTCGTAGTTCACGTGTACGCAATTCGTGACCGCGCCCGTGCTCGCCTCAGGCGCGCGGCCGGTCACTGCGAGAGGAGGGCCGATGACGAGCAGGGTCGTAGATTATCTGGTTCGAGCGGTTTCAACCCTGGGGGTGCGGCACATCTTCGGTGTCGACGGCGCGAATATCGAGGATCTATACGACGCGCTATTCGATGCGCCCTACGACGTCACGGGAATCGTTGCCAAGCACGAGTTTTCGGCCGCGACCATGGCCGACGGCTATGCCCGCTCGACCGGCAGGCTCGGCGTCGTCGCCGCCACCTCCGGCGGCGGCGCGATGAATCTCGTTGCCGGACTTGCCGAATCGTTCGCATCCCGGGTGCCGGTGTTGGCGCTGGTCGGGCAGCCACCGACCGCCCTGGAGGGCAACGGCGCATTCCAGGACTCCAGCGGGCTCGCGGGCACCATCGACGCGGCCCGGATGTTCGGCGAGATCACCCAGTACTGCGCACGGGTGGAGACCGCCGCCGACCTGCCCGAAAAGTTGTCCAGGGCGGTCGACGCCGCCCGGCGCGGCGGCCCCGCGGTCCTGTTGCTGCCCAAGGATGTACAGCAGAGCGATATCGGCGATAGCCCGCCGTTCCGGCCGACACCGCCGACGCATCGGCGCGATGAAAGCGGCCTGGCTCGGGTGCGCGCCGCGCTGACCGCGGCACGCAGGGTCGGCAAGATCGTGATCATCGCGGGCGACCAAATCGCGCGCGACGACGCCCGCCCCGAACTCGCTCGGCTGGCACGCGCATTGGATGCGTCGGTGGGGGTCGCCCCGGATGCGAAGGACACCTACGACAATGCCGACCCGGCGTTCTGCGGTGTTGCCGGGAGTATGGGACATCCGGAGTTGTCGGCGGCACTGCGCTCGGCGACCCTGTGCCTGATCGTCGGCACACCGATGCCGATTACCGCGCGCACCGGGTTGGACGAGCTGTTGGCCGACCGCACCGTCGCGCATATCGGTGTCGCCGCACCGTATCTGTCCGCGATCCACGCCACCAGCACGGATCTCGCGCGGGATCTGGCCGAACTCGCGGATGAATTCACCGACGGCATCGAAGAGAGTCATCCGTATCCTCCGCATGCGCTGACGCCCTTGCGGGTGCCCGAGTCGACCGGTCCCGGTCTGCGCTACCGCGAATTGGTCGAGACGATCGAGGCTTTATTGCCCGAGGGCACGGACGTTTTCGCGGATGCGGGCAATACCGGGGCCGCGGTGGTGCACCATTTGAGGGTGCCGCGCGGCGGCCGATTCGTGGTCGCGCTCGGCATGGGCGGGATGGGCTACGCGTTCGGCGCCGCAATAGGTTCCGCATTCGCACGCCATCGTGGGCCGTCCGGAACAAGACACACCGTCGTCGTCGCAGGTGACGGCGCGTTCTACATGCACGGCATGGAGTTGCACACCGCGATCGAACATCAGCTGCCGGTCACCTTCATCGTGCTCAACAACAACGCGCACGCCATGTGTGTCACTCGCGAACAGCTCTATTACCAAGATCGCTACAGCTTCAACCGATTTCGGCCCACACAACTGGGAGCCGGCATCGATGCCATGTTCCCTGAACTGTCTGCCTACTCCGTCCGTACTACCGCAGACCTGGCCATCGCACTGGGGCGATGCGTCGAATCCGAAGGGCCGGCGTTCATCTCGATCGACGTCGACCCCGACGAAGTTCCACCCTTCATCCCGTTTCTCGCGACATTGGAGAAGAAGCCGTGACAACAAGCGCCCTCCCCGCCCTCAGCGACATTCCGGAAGACGTAGTCCCCGGCGTGCTGCGGATCGAGAACTCAGATAAGGACGCAACCACTCCGATCATCATGGACATGCTGCGGTCGGTGTATCCGCACGACCAGATCTTCGGCGAATACTGTCCGGTGCAGGCGTATATCGCCGCGCCGCCGGATGAGGTGTGGGAATACCTGGCCGATACCCGCAGCCTGGAGGAGTGGACCTATAGCCTGCGCGGCTTCGTCGAGACCGAGGAACCGGGTCTGTGGCTGGCCTGGGACCGGCTCGGCCCGGGAACCAAGATCTTCACCCGCACCGTCGCGCACCGCGAGGGCATGACCGTCGACTACCACTGCGCCTGGGATCAGAGCCAGCACCTGTGGATGATCTACCTGCTGCGGGTGATCGATGCCCAGGTGGTGTTCAACAAGCCGGGTTCGGTGGTGCTGTGGGTGAACTGCCACCACCCGTTCTACGACGAAAACCCCTATCCCGAAACGGCTCCCGAGAAGCGGCCGGTATGGGTGGGCGACTTCTGGGAGATGTTCTCCGCCGGGCACCAGCTCGAGATGGACAACCTCAAGGCGATCTGCGAATACCGTGCGGCAAACGGTCTTCCGATCAAGCCCGACTGGATGAAGTGAGGCCGCACCATGAACTCGAACTCCGAAGCCCCCGCCAACCCGGGCGCCCCAGGACTGCCGACGGTCAGCCTTGTCGATGTGGCGAGCTATCTGCCGGGTGAGCCGGTCGGCACCGAATACTTCACGCAGTACAGCCGGTCCGATCGGATGGCCAAGAACGTCATGTTCCGCTCGCCCAAGGCGCGCCACCATGTGGCCAGGGACGAGACCGCGGTGGATATGGTCGAGCGCGCCGTCGCACCGCTGATCGAACGCCATGGCGCACAGGCGATCACGGATATCGATGTGCTGATCACGCACACCCAGCTGCCGGACAATCCGGTGATGGGCTGTGGACCCGAGACAGCCCGCCGCCTCGGGATGAAGCCCCGCTTCGTCTACGACGTGCACAACGGCGGCTGTGCGGCCTTCGTGCACATGATGGCGATGGCCAGGATGATCCTGCAGACGACCGACGCTCGCACCGCGCTCATCGCGGCCACCCAGAACTGCGCGGGCCCGGTGTTCACCCAGACCGAAATCCGCAAACTCGCCCAGGCACCGGTGCCCGGCGACGCCTGCGGTGTCGGACTGCTGGTCAAGGACGATTCCGCGCCGATCCTGGATATCGAATGCCGCACCTATCCCGAATTCGCCGGGGATATGGAGTTCTCGACCAATGGTGAGCGCAAGTACTGGGAGCCGGGCGACGGGCAGGGCTGCGTCAGTTTCACCGAATCGAAGATCACCAAGGTGTTCGCACGCGGCAATCGGCTGGTACCTGAGGTGGCATTGGCGGTGTGCGATCGGATCGGGGTGAAGGGCCGCGATATCGACACCTTCATCACCAATCAGCCGAACCGGCTGTTCCTGCGCAACTGGCACGATGCGCTGGAACTGCCGCCGGAGCGGCATCCGGACACCTTCGAGCAGTGCGGAAATCTGTTCGCCGCAGGCATTCCGGTCACGCTCGATACCGAGAATCGGGCCGGTCGGCTACGCAACGGCTCGGTGGTGCTGTTGTCGGCGTTCGCACACGCCGGTGATTTCGCCGGTGCCGCGGCCGTGCGCTGGGGTGCGGCCAGATGAGCGTGCGGGTGGCCGATGAATCTCGGCCCTCGCAACAGCACCGAAGTCAGCGGACGCAGGCTCGGTTCGATCTCAGCCTGAGCGAAAATCCGTTCCCCCCACTGCCTTCGGTACTTATCGCGGTGAAC
>NZ_BAGN01000231.1 GCF_000308835.1 Nocardia vinacea NBRC 16497
ACTGGATCGGTTCCGCGCCGGAGCGCAGCACCGCAACCTGTTCGGCGACCCGTCGGCGGGTATCGGTCAACACCCGCGTGGTGACGGCGGCGACCCGGTCGTCGGATTCGGCGCCGGTCGTGGCCGCCGCGAGTTCCGCGTGCAGCGCGCCGAGGCCCGAGCGATCGAGCAGGCCGGCATCCCCCGCCGCCCGGCCCGCCACCGCCAGCCGGGCCGATACCGGCACGATCTCCAGATCGTCGATGCCATGGGCGGCGAGCAGTTCGAGGTTGTGCGCCTGCACCGCGCGCCAGTCCTGGTAGGCGTGGATGCCGTTCATGGCGAGCAGGATCCGGGTGCCGTCGGCGCGCAAGCGGCGCACCATGTGCAGGGTGTCCGCGCCGAGGGCACTACCCGCGTCCAACAGCATGAGCGCGACCGCCGATGGCGCATTACCCGACGGCGATGTGGTCTCCACCGCTGCGCTCGCATCGGGTACCGGATCCGAGAGCGGGATCCGCGGCTCGAACCGAGCCAGCTCGGTGCGCAACAGGCTTGTATTGGCGTCATCGGGCCCGATCAACGACACCGCCGACGCCACCCCCGTCCCCCGCACCGCGCGCAACAGCGCCGTCCCCTGCGGATTCCACCGCGCGATGACCGCCTCGACCTCTGGAGCCAGCGAGCCCTTCTCGGGTTCGGGCGATCCATCAGGAGCCCCGCGTGACGCACCAGCTGACCGACCGGGCGCGGCGGCCGGTCCCTCCGCTGGTCCAGTCGATTCATCCGCACTCGTCGGCGATCCGCTCGGCGGCGATGCCTGTGTCGCCGGACCACTCGCGGATCGGCGTGGAGCAGTGGCGGATTCAGCACGCTCGGTCGCACCCGAGGCCGACGGCTCCGTGCCCGCGGAATCCGGTTGCTCAGAGTCCGGCACTGCTCATCCGTTCCCATAGCCGGATGTAGCCGTTGTGCACGCGGAGGGCGGCGCGGCGAGCCGCAGGGGACATATCGCTGGAGACCACCGCGCGCCAGCGGGCGGCGCGGGCGAGGGCGTCGTCGGCGTCGGACGGCGCGGGTGCGCGATATCCGGCGGCCAGGTGGGCGACCTCCGGGTAAGCGAGGCCCGCGCAGAGGCCGAGCCAGAGGGCGTCGTCGCCGAAGAGGTAGTCCTCCAGCATGTCCCGTGCGTTCGCGCCGTCGGCCGGGACGGCGCGGGCGGCAAGACGGGCCAGTTCGTCGAGGAGTTCGCCGCCGCGCAGTGCGGAGACCTGTTCGTAGCGGCGATGCAATAAGCGGTGCAGCGGATCGATACCGCTGGCCGCGTGCATGATCTGCAGCAGTGCGTGCGGACCCAGTTCGGGGTCTTGCCGCAACGCCGACAGCGCGCAGGTCACGCCGTACAGATCCCAGCGCTGCAGCAGTTCTTCGCGCTCAGCGACATCCGGTCCGGCCGATGCCGAGACGAACAGGTCGGGCGAAAGCGTGAGCGCCGGATCAGCCGTTTCGGCCAGGCGGCGCAGCGTGACCATATCGGCCTCGCTCACCGCACCGGCCCTGGTGCGCACGGCCAGTGAGGCGACCACCGGCAGCGTGATGGTGCCGAGCCCGCCGCTGTACTGCTCGGCGGCGGCGACCGCATCACCCCACCGGGATCCGATGGCATCGGCCTTGTTCAACACCGCGACCGTGCGCTCCGGCGGCAAGCCCGCCAGAATCCGCCGGTCCGCGGGCTGTGGCGCACCGGAGAGCACGTAGACGACGATGTCGGCGTCGAGTTCAGGATCGGCGACGCCCGGTTCATCGATCGGCGCTGTCTCCACCGCCGACATCAACGCCAGCGCGTGCAGCACGGTGGTCCGCCCGGTATACGCCCGCCCGGTCACCTGGATGCGCGGCGGCCGACGCCATCGCGCGATGGCGGTCCCCACCTGGCCCACGATCCGCGGATCGGCACCCGACCGCAGCGTCGCGAGCAGGTGGTCGAGTTGGTCCAGTTCCCGTGCGGGTCCGCCCGGTCGGATCCGGGGCCCGTCGGATTCGGTGACTGTCGGCAAAGCTTCGCACCCCCTTTTCGGTGCGCCATTCTTGCAGACATACCGCGTGGACGGGCCGTAGCGACTGCTTGCAGGTCGCTCGAAACGGTCAGCAGCGACTGCTTGCAGGTCGCTCGAAACGGTCAGCAGCGACTGCTTGCAGGTCGCTCGAACGGTCAGCTGCCGCTGAAGTATTTGTTCGCGGTCCGCACGGCCCAGTTCGGCGCGTATTTCGCGGCGGCCGCAAGTACCTTTGCCTGCGCGCCGATTTCGTAGTGCACGCGCGGCAGCCGTCCGCGCTTGCGGGTCGCGTCCCAGATCCCCTGCGCGACATCCTCGGCGGTCAGGCGCACGCCAAGCGACTTGGTCGAACCGGTTTCGACTCCGTCCACCATTGCGGTGGCCACGAACAGCGGCCACACCGCGATCACCCGGATATCGTGGTGCTCCCATTCGAGATCGAGTGCCTCGGTGAGGTTTTTGACCGCGGACTTGGTCGCGCCGTAGCTGGCGAGTTCGGGCTGGCCGTAGATCGCCGACGCCGAGCACAGATTCACCACCTGAGCACCGGGCGTATCGCGCAAATAGCTGAACGCGGCATGCGTACCCGCTATGACCCCGCCGAGATTGACGTCGATGATTGTCTGGTGGGCGGCCAGATCGATCGATTCGAACGAACCCGCGCGCAGGATGCCCGCATTGTTGACGAGGATGTCGAGCCGGTTCTCGTCCCCGTTGAACTCGGCGAGACGCTCGGTCCAGTGAGTGTCGTTCGTCACATCCAGCACCCCGGTGCGCACACTGCCGTCGGCGGCGTGGATATCGGCCGCGAGCCTGGTCAGCCCCACCTCATCGATATCGTATGCACCGACGTGATACCCCTGTGCTGCGAAAAGTAGGGCCGTGGCCCGGCCGATACCCGCCGCCGCACCGGTGATGAACACAGTCGGTCTGCTCATGCGCGCAGTCTAGTGCGGCGGCAAGCCCCCTACCTCGGGGTTCCCCCAGATGCCATGGTCACTTAATCTGGCGGGATGGTCGGCACCATAGTCGGTGCGCAGCTTCGCTTTTCGAACGCGGCAAGCCGACCAGGCGGAATCCGTTCCGCTGGTCTCGATGAGGAGGTTGCCGTGACCGTCGATGTCATCGGTGCTGAGCCGGATGCGTCCGGCGATAGGAAGCCATTGCTACCCAGTAGCGATCCCTTCCTCCGACCACCCAAAGGCTTCGCGGCTCGTCCGGCCGGGACCATCCTGCGCAGTCGTCGCGTCGAACTCGCACTGTTCGGCCTTGTGCCGCAGCAGGTCTCGGCCTGGCAGCTGCTCTACCGCAGCTGTGACATGCACGGCACCCCGGAAGCGGCGGTCACCACGGTGCTGCTGCCGCTCGACGCCGACCCGAACGAAGACCGCCCGCTGCTGGCCTTCCAGACCGCCATGGACGCGGTCGCCGAGCGATGTTCCCCCTCCTACGCATTGCGTCGCGGTTCGCACGCACTCGGCTCGGTCACCCAACTCGAATGGATGCTGGTGGCCAACGCACTGCGCCGTGGTTGGGCGGTGAGCATCGCCGACCACGAGGGCCCGCACGGGAATTTCGGCGCGCCACGCGAGCCCGGTTACCGCGGGCTCGACGGAATCCGCGCGGCGCTGCGCTTCGCACCGCTGGGTCTGCACCCTGATACCCGGATCGCGGTCTGGGGTTATTCCGGTGGCGGTATGGCCAGTTCATGGCTGGTCGAGATGGCGCCGACCTACGCACCGGAGCTCGATATCGTCGGCGCGGTGCTCGGCGCGCCGGTCGGCGATCCCGGCCAGGTATTCACCCGACTCAACGGCGGGCATTACGCCGGACTGCCCGCGATCGTGATCGCGGCGCTACGCAGGCTCTACCCGGCACTGGCCGCGGTATTCGACAGCGATTGCGATGCCGAGGGGCTCCGGCTCATCGAACGCGCCGAACGGTCGACACCGTTAGCGGCGGTTCTCGGGCTCGTCAAAAGAGATGTCGGCCACCATCTGAGCCGTCCGCTCGCCGAGGTGCTCGCCGCGCCCGATATGCAGGCCATGCTCGACGACCTGCGCCTCGGCCACTCCACGCCGACCTGCCCGCTGCTGGTGGTGCAGCCGGTGCACGACCAGATCATCCATGTGGACGGCGTCGACGGCCAAGTCGAGCGGTATCGCCGCGGCGGCGCACAGGTCACCTATGTGCGCGACCGGCTCAGCGAGCACTTCTCCCTGCTCCCGCTGGCCACCCCGATCAGCCTGGACTGGCTCGGCGATCGGCTCGCGGGAAAACCGGTGCGCGAAGTCGGCGACAGCACGGTGTGGTCGGTCGCCGCCTCGCCCACGGGGGTGCGCGGACTGTGGGAAATGCTCGGCACCGCGCTCAAGGTGGCGCTGGGCAAGCCGCTGCGTCAGGAGACCGAGCCCGCGGCTCGAATCCCCCGCGTACGCGCCGCATAACTGTTCGCCTCGGGCGACCCGCAAGCGATCCGCTACGACCGCTTGCTGCCCGCATCCTGCGATGCTGGACAATGGAGCGCGTGAACGACGCCGCGAACCATACTGCCGAGTCAGTTCCCGGACCGCCGTCCACAGCTCCGGCTCCGGCGGACGGTGGATCCCGAAAGGGCTCGGGCTCTCGCCTGTACCCCCGAGTGACGAGCTTCCGCTCGCGCCGGGGCGCACTCACCGCGACCCAGCAGCAATCCTGGAATCGCACCTGGCCCAAGATCGGTCGCGAAGTGGCCGACCAACCACTCGACGCCGCCGCCTGGTTCGGCCGCGAGGCCCCGCTCGTCATCGAGATCGGTTGTGGGACAGGCACCGCCACCGCCGCGATGGCACAGGCGGAACCGCATCTGAATCTCATCGGCATCGAGGTCTATCAGCCCGGTCTCGCGCAACTGGTGCAGCGCATCGAGCGCGAGCAGATCGACAACATTCGACTGCTGCGCGGTGACGCTGTGGATGTGTTGGAAAATATGATTGCTGAGCAGTCGCTCACGGGCGTTCGGGTCTTCTTTCCCGACCCGTGGCCGAAGGCGCGACACCATAAGCGGCGGCTGTTGCAGCCCGCGACATTCGCATTGATCGCCAATCGCCTGCGGCCCGGCGGTGTGTTGCACGTCGCGACCGACCATGCCGACTACGCCGAATTCATCGCCGAAGTCGGCGCCGCAGAACCACAGCTCATCGGCCTGAACGAGACCACGGGCGGGATCAGCGCCGAACATCGCGACAGCGCACCGATCGGCTTCGAAAGGCCTGTCACGAAGTTCGAAGGCAAGGCACATCGCGCCGGAAGCGCCATCAACGAGTTCATATGGGGGAAGATCGAATGATGAGTGTCGGTGAGATGGCCCCTGAGGTCGTGGATGTTGCCGGGGAGGTGCACGGAACCGGATCCGAGGTGATCGGCGCGGTTACGCCCGATGTGCGTCGGGTGCTATTGGTCTGGGACGCCCCGAACCTCGATATGGGACTGGGCGCGATCCTCGGCGGCCGCCCGACCGCCGCCTATCGACCGCGCTTCGACGCGCTCGGCCGCTGGCTGCTCGCGCGCACCGCCGAACTATCGGTGGGCAGCGTGACCCGGGTCGAACCGGAAGCGACCGTCTTCACCAATATCGCGCCCGGCACCGCCGATGTGGTGCGGCCGTGGGTGGAGGCGCTGCGCAATGTCGGCTACGCGGTCTTCGCCAAGCCCAAGATCGACGAGGACTCCGATGTCGACGCGGACATGCTCGCGCACATCGAGCTACGCAGCCGCGGTGCCGGGCTGGCGGGCATCATGGTCGCCTCCGCCGATGGCCAGGCATTCCGCGAACCGCTCGAACGATTGGCCGCCAACGGAATCCCCGTTCAGATACTCGGCTTCCGTGAGCATGCGAGTTGGGCCGTAACATCCGATACCCTCGAGTTCGTAGATCTCGAGGACATCCCGGGCGTGTTCCGTGAACCGCTGCCCCGGGTCAGCCTCGACTCGCTGCCCGACGAGGGTGCTTGGCTGCAGCCGTTCCGGCCGCTGTCGGCGCTGCTCACCTCTCGCCCTGCCCAAGGAGTCGCTTAGTGTTCACACGCTGGGGCGATCTGGTCTATCGGCTGCGCTTCGCCGTCATCGGCATTGTCGCGGCCGCACTCTTGGCACTCGGCGGTTACGGCCTCGGCCTGGAAGACCATCTCAGCTCCAGCGGGTGGGATGATCCCACGTCGCAATCGGCCAAAGCGGCCAAGTTGTCCGACGAGGCGTTCGGACGTGATCACAACAGCGATGTGATCGTGCTCTACACCGCACCGGACGGTAAGACGATCGATGATCCCGAATTCCGGCAGAAGATCGTCGACAGCCTCAATATGCTGCCGCGCGAACATCCGGATGAGATCGCCAAGATCAACGGCGCCTACTGGCAGACCGAAACCGGTCCGGCATCACCGTTGACGTTCGGTTCGAAGGATAAGAAGTACACCTTCGCCTCGATCGCCATCCAGGGCGATAACGACACCGCCATGGTGCGCAACTTCCGGAAAGTGAAGGACGTCTTCGCCATTCCGGGCATCGATGTGCAGGTCGCGGGCCTGCAGGCGGTGGCGGGCACGCTGAACGACACCATGGCCGCCGACCAGAAGCGGATGGAGATCCTGGCCATCCCCGCGGTCGCGGTGCTGCTGTTCTTCATCTTCGGCGGTGTGGTCGCGGCGGCGCTGCCATTGATCGTCGGTGGTCTCACGGTGATCGGCGCCTGGGGCATCGTGCGGTTCGCGACCGAGTTCACCGAGGTCAACTCGTTTGTCTCGCCGGTCGTTTCGATGATCGGTCTCGGTCTGGCCATCGACTACGGCCTGTTCATCGTGAGTCGGTTCCGAGAGGAACTCGCCGAGGGCTACGACACGCGTGCGGCCGTGCGCCGCTCGGTGATGACCGCGGGTCGCACCGTGGTGTTCTCCGCGACCATGATCATCGCCAGCCTCGGCGGCATGCTGCTGTTCCCGCAGGGCTTCCTCAAATCGATCGCCTACGGCTCGATCGCGACCGTCTCGCTGGCCGCGCTGACCGCCATCACCATCCTGCCCGCGATGCTCAGCATTCTCGGGGCGCGGGTGGACATGCTCGGCCTCAAGCGATTCCGCAAGACCAAGACCGCCGAGGAAGTCGAGACCGGTTTCTGGGGCAAGTCGACCCGTTGGGTAATGCAGCATCCGCTCAAGATCGCCATCCCGATCTGCATCCTGTTGCTGCTGCTGATCATTCCGGTCAAGAATCTGGCGTTCGGCGGTATCAACGAGCGGTATCTGCCGCCGGATAACGCGACCCGACTCGCACAGGCGAAGTTCGACTCGATCTTCCCGCTACGTAAGTCCGATCCGATCCAGCTGGTTTTCGTCTCCGGTAACAGCAATGCCGTCGGCAAGGTGTGGGCCGCGGCCAAGCAGGCGCCCGGCTTGAACGGCACCTTCGACGTGCCTGCTCAGTCCAACACGGACAAGGAAGTGTTCCGCACCAGCGCGACGCTCGCGGATTCGGAGAATTTCGATCCGACCATCGACTATCTGCGCTCCCTCGAAATCCCGGACGACGTGCAGATGTATGTCGGTGGACAGCCCGCGATCCAGAAGGACAGCATCGACGCGCTGCTGCACCGGATGCCGTTGATGATCGCGCTGGTGCTGTTCGTGACCACGCTGCTGATGTTCCTCACCTTCGGCTCACTGGTGCTGCCCATCAAAGCCGCGTTGATGAGCGCGCTCGGATTGGGTTCCACGCTCGGCATTTTGACGTGGATCTTCATCGACGGACACGGTGCGAGCCTGTTGAACTTCACGCCGCAGCCGATCATGTCGCCGGTATTGGTGCTGATCATCGCGGTTATCTACGGTCTTTCGACCGACTACGAGGTATTCCTGCTGTCGCGCATGGTCGAAGCTCGTACGCAGGGCGCTTCGACAACCGAGGCGGTGCGCATCGGTACCGCGCAGACCGGGCGCATCATCACCGCCGCCGCGCTCATCCTGCTCGTGGTGACGGGCGCGTTCGCATTCTCCGATCTGGTCATGATGCAGTATCTGGCCTACGGCATGATCGCGGCGCTGTTCATCGACGCGACGATTCTGCGCATGCTGCTCGTCCCGGCCACCATGAAGCTGCTCGGCGACGACTGCTGGTGGGCGCCGACGTGGATGAAGAAGGTGCAGCAGAAGATCGGGCTCGGCGAACCCATTCTGGACGACGAGCGTCCCGGCGGGGGCGAGGTCGTCGACCTGGTGAAGACCACGCCCATCACCGATCCGGTGACGATGCAGATGCCGGCGCTCACCGATAACGCCAGTACTCGATCGCGGTCACCGCGGCGGCCGCGCACCGTCGAGGAGATCGAGGCAGACGCGCCGACGCAGCATTTCGCGAAACTCCCGCCCGAACCAGCGGCGCCGCCGCGGCCGGTTGTCGGGCCGCACGATCCGACTCGGCCGCGGGCGAATCCGCCGCTGCATACACCACCGCCCGGGCCGCCCGTGCCGCCATACGGACAGGCATCGCCTGCGCCGGGGTCGCCGCCTGCGCCGGGGTTGCCAGCCGCGCCGTTCGGCCAGTCGGCGCCGTCGGCACCCGAGCCCATTCGGCCGCGGCCGATTCCGACGATTTCAGGGGCGTCCGAGCCGACTCGTCCGATTCCGCCTGCGCCCACGCCCACGCCGACGCCGCCACCGCCACCGATTCAGTCGATGCCGATCCCGGCTTCGGACCATCCGACCCACCACGCGGCATCGGAACGGCCCGCCCCGTCGAATGACGATGCCTCGGACGAGAACCGCAGCAGCATCGAAAACTGGATGGCCGAATTGCGGTCCAACCGTCGCCGCATCGGCCAGCCCGACGAGGGTCGGCACCACAGTGCGGACGGGCGGACGGTCAGTGTGAACGAGTTGCTGCGGCGGCGGGATCGCGAGTAACGCGTTGTGCGGCTACGGCTTTCGTTTCGGCTCGAGCCACATCAGTTCCTACCCGGGTGCCGGTGGCGGATTCGTCGGTGACGGCTGAACGACACTGAGCAGCTTCGGTGCCAGCGGTTTTTGCGGGCCGCTCGGTGCGAACCCTATGACTCACCGGATCGGCGTCGGGCTCAGGTTGTCGTCCGCTGCGGGCTGATGATCGTCGAGCCAGGCGAGGATGGTGTGCAGGCAGATGCCGATATGGGGCGCTTCCGCCGAGCCTTCGCCGGTGGCTCGAGTTTCGGCGCAGTTGTCAGCGTTCTGCTGAATCCGCGTTGGCGGCACCGGCTTCGGCGAAGGCTCGGGCGTAGCGGGTCCCTGCCAGGAGCAGCAGGACGCCGACTACCAGGAAGGCTGCTACTCGGACCAGGCCATCGAGGGTGGCGAGATCGAAGAGGAACAGTTTGGCCAGGGCGGCTGCGGTGACGAGCAGTCCGGAGCCGAGTGCCAGTTTGGCGACGGCGGCCGAGCGGGACAGGTTGCGCAGGCCGAAGAACAGCGCGGACGTGGCGGCCGCCATCCACAGGATGGTGGCGGCGCTGTGGCCGATGATGAAACCGTCGGCCCGGTCGGTCGCGATGCCGATCGAGACCGCCGCGGCGGTTACCGCATACAAGCCCGCGATGCTCGCGACGACGAACAGCGTCGACTCGTCGGTTCCGCCCTTGGTCATGCCGGGGAGTCTCCGGGCGCACCAGACGCCCACAGCGAGGACGGCGAGCGCGAGGACAGCTCCCAGCTCGGTCGCGATACCCAGGCGTAAATGCGCAAGCCGTTGTGTCGCAAGCGCTTCCGGAGTCACGGTGGTGAAGTACACGACCGATCCGACCAGGGTGAATGCCGCGCCGATGGCGGCGGTAATGCGGGAGCGCCGCTGTCCGGCCAAGCCGAGGTAGCAGAGCGCCACCAGGAACAGTGCGATCGGCAGGGTCTGCAGTCGTGTCACGCCGACACACGCTTCGAGCAGCGCGAACGAACCGGCGATCGCGCAGACGAATGCGATCGAACCCGGAATCTGGACCAGCTCACGCAATTTCGGCACGATAGGCGATGCCGCCACGGCCAACAAGACCGCCGCATAAACGGCCGCGACCAAGGTGGCCGAGTGCCGCTCGAACATCGCGGGGGCGGCCAAGAGCGGAACCGTCGAGAGCGCGAAGCTCAGCGCTGCGACGATATCGCCGGATCGCCTGCGCACCACCAGAACACCGCCGACCAACCCGATCGCCGCAATCGCCACCGCGGCGGTGAGCAGCCAGTACACCCGGCCCTGCGCCGGATCGTCGACGACAGCGACGGCAATGGCGAGCAAGGTCGCCAATGTCGCCGGCACCGTGCGCACCACGTGCAGGAACGGCCAATCACGGACCAATTGCACCGGCACACAGGTCAACTGCAACACGATCAGGAATGCGAACAGCACCAATTCCGACGTGACGAACGGCGACAACAACGCCGCACCCGCGACCACGAGCACCGCGAGCGGCTGCGACTGCCACCGCATCGCCAACCCGACCCCACCCGCCGCAACACCAAGCGCCACCGCGAGCCCGACCACCGGATGCAACCACTCGTAGATAGCCGTCACCGCGACCACATCCAGATACGCCCCGGCAATACCGGTGGCCGCCAAGGAAATTCCACCGACCCGACCACCGGCCCGCCCGAACACTCGCACCCCCGCTCCCACCAGTGCCGCCGAGAACACCGCCCCGGCAACAACTCTCGGCATGGGCCCGAATAACCCGGCCTGCGCGGCAAGCACCAACAGCATCACCACCCCGATCAGCGTCACCCCCACCCCGGCCACCGCCAGCACCCGACTGATCATCCCCTCCTGCTGCCACCACGGAGTCTTCGGCGCACCCGCCCCAACCCACCTCGGCGGCCGCGGCGGCACCCCTGGCGGAACCGCCCACGGTCCTGGCGGCACAAACCCGCCGGGCATACCCGGAGCCCCCGGACCCGCAGGCCGCCCGGACATCCCGACACCGCCTGGCACGCCATACCCGGGCACGGGCCGCGCCCACCCCGAAGGCACGGCCGGCGGCATCGGAATCCGCCCCACCCCACCAGGAGGCACCGCACCCGCCATCGGCGCGTCGGGCACCGCCCCTGCAGCGGGTACACCCGGCACCCCACCCGCCGCAGGCACACCGGGAGCCCCCGCAGCACCGGCAGACGCCGACTGCTGCGGCGCTGCATCCTCTTCAGGCACAGCCGGGACCGCACCGGCCGCGGGCACGACGGAAGCGCCAGCACCACCGGCACGAGCTGATTGCTGTGGCGCCGCGCCCCCTGCAGGCATGGCCGGAACACCCGACGGTGCCGTCGAGGTCCGGCCAGTCGCCGCCTCCCCCGAGACCGCCGACGCATCCGATGTATGCCCACCACTGGGCATCGGATCCTGCGAAACCGCAGATGCCGCAACAGAATCGGCAACAACCTGCGCTCGTAACAAATCCAGATCTCGGCCGAGGACGCCCATCTGCGTTCCCAACACAGCGAACTCCCCGGACAACCGCGAAATCAGCGCGGGATCGATAGACGTAGTCATGTCTCCAATGCT
>NZ_BAGN01000230.1 GCF_000308835.1 Nocardia vinacea NBRC 16497
TATGACGGACTCGGCGCTCGGGCTCGGCGACGCCGCTCCGCGAGCGGTTCCACAGGATGCGATGCTGGCCACGCTGTCGCCGATCGTCGACGGCGGGCTGATCGTCAAGACGATCCTGCTCGTGGCGCTGTGGGCGGCCGGGTTCGGGGCGGCCGTGCTGGCCAGAGAACTGCTTCGGGTATCGATCGGGCCGCAATTGGTCGCCGTGACCGTCGCGCTCTGGAACCCATACGTGGCCGAACGTGTGCTCCAAGGGCACTGGAGCCTGCTGACCGGATACGCGGCACTGCCCTGGACCGCACTGGCCGCCTATCGAATTCGCATCAGGGGGCGACGGGCGAGCGGCTCCGACGCCGCGGTGGCACGTGGCGGCACGGTCGGTTCCTGGGGCGCCATGGCCGGGTGTTTTGCGGCGGCGGGGCTGACGCCGACCGGCGCTCTGCTGGCGGGCATTACCGCGGTGGTGCTGGTCGGGCGTCGAAATGTGCTCGGGGCGCTGGTTCTGCTATCGGCGGCGTCCGCTCCCTGGTTGGCGGCGACGGCTTTGTCGGGTGCCGGGACCGCGCCCTCCGACCCGGCCGGAATCGCCGCCTTCGCCGCCCGTGCCGAACCCGCCCTCGGCACCCTCGGCACCCTGGCCGGACTCGGCGGAATCTGGAACGCCGACTCGGTCCCCGACTCCCGCACCACCCCCCTCGCCCTGATCGCCACCGCCCTGCTACTGACCCTCGTAGCCCTCGGCATCCGCGCGACCGCGGGTATCAAGACGGGCGCAACTCCCACAGGCGACGCCACAAATTCGACGCACCCCGAGGCCGCGACAATCGCCGCCGCGCCCACTGGCGACGACGCGGACGCCGCTGCTACCACCGGCGGCATCGATCGTGAGAGCTTGCGAGTCCGTCGCGCACTGCTGGTACTTGCGGCGCTCGCCGTCGTACTGCCCGCAATGGGGGCGACGTCATGGGGCATGAGCGGCTTGGAGTGGCTTGTCGGTCATATGCCTGGGGCGGGGTTGTTGCGGGATACGCAAAAGTATGTGGCGCTGGCCATGCCCGCGTACGTGCTGTGCGCCGCCGCTGGGTGTCGAGCGGTCGCGGTGCGCTTGGCGGCGAATAGCGCCGCGCCGAAGGAGTCCGCCCGCCCGCCCGGGACGGCCTTGGCCGCAACGGTATTCATCGCACTGCTGGTGCTGCCGCTGTTCGATTTGGCCTGGGGTGTGGGTGGGGCACTGAAGCCGGTGCATTATCCGGTCGGCTGGCAGCGGGTTGCGGAGCGGATCGATGGGCCCGGGGATGTTGCGGTGTTGCCCGGCGGGATGTTTCGGAAGTTTCCGTACAGCGGCAGGGTGGCGGTGTTGGATCCGGCACCGCGAATGTTGCCCCGTGATGTGCTGCAGACCGGTGAGCTTCCGGTGCACGGACGCACCGTGGCCGGTGAGGGCACCCGGGCGCGGGAGGTGGAAACCGCACTGCTGCACGGTGATTCGGCCCGGCGGCTGGGTGAGCTCGGGGTCGGGTGGGTCCTCGTCGAACGCACGACACCCGGACCGCTCGGCGATTCGAAAACAACACTCGCCCAGTTGGACTCGGTCTACGCCGACTCTCAACTGGCGCTGTACCGAGTCCCCGACGCCACCGACCGTTTCGAACAATCACAGTCCGCGCACCGCGTGATCTCCTACGCCGCCCACATCCTCTGGGCCGTCCTTCTAGTCGGCGGGCTGCTGCTAGCGGCCTTATTGCGCCCACGCCGTTGACCCGAGTGGCGGTGCACGCACACAAATAAGGCCACAACGCACGCTCAGGGCAGGGCGTGGATCGATAGGCCTATGACATTCGACATCGGCGACCTACCCAGCCGGCGCCCCGACGGGAGCACGCCGCGCACTGTTAGCCGAACAGGAGCAATAGACCGACTGCGCACCGATTTCGGAGATCGATGCAAAGGGCCACGACATCCCGAACGCCCGCCGTATGACCGCGCCCCACAACCGATCAGGGCCCGGGCGGGATAAGCCCCGAGCTGTGCTCACCTCGAGCCGCGGCCGCGAGCACCGCGTACACGCCGTTCCCGGTTTGCTCCCAAGAGAATTCACGCGCACGGGCACGCGCCTTCTCCCCCATGACAGCGCGCGCCTCGGTGTCGTCGACGAGTTCACCGACGGACTCGCAGAGCTGGCTCACATCGTCGACGAGCACCCCGGTCACCCCGTCGACAATGGAGTCGGTGAGTCCGCGCGAACTGCGGTAACCGATCGTCGGTACCCCGTGTTGCGCCGCCTCGATGACCGCGAGGCCCCAGCCCTCCTTGCGTGAGGGCAGCACATGTACCCAAGCGCGTGCGAGTAATTCGTGTTTGCGCCGCTCGTCGACGTGGCCGTGGAAGGTAACCGCGTCGGCGATGCCGAGATGGCGAGCGTCGGCCTTCAGGTTGTCCGCCCACCAGCCGTCGCCGATCACATCGAGCCGCAGGCCGGGAATCCGACTACGTAGTCGCGCGACAACCGCCAACGCGTCTTCGATCTGCTTGTGCGGCACCAACCGCGAGAGCACCACGATGCGCGGCTCTTCGGTGCGCGTCTCCGCACAGCCGGTCGGCGCGTCCACTGGAACGGGTTCGGCGCCGTTGCGGACCACCGCGATCCGGGAACCGTCCACCCCAAGCGTGGCCAGTTCCTCGGCCGAGGGCAGCGAAACGGTCAGGTATTGGTTGTGCCGATGCACCCGCGGCGAGAGCCGCGATTCGATCCACCAGCCGATCCGCCCGACGAACCGTCCGGCGACCGGCCACTGCTCCCGATGCCCGTGATGCACCAGCACCACCGACGGTGCGTTCGTCGCCACACCCGCGAAAAACGGGATCCCGTTCTGCGTATCGATCACCGCATCGGGCCGCAGACCCCGCAGCGGCCCGATGCCGAGCCGTCCGAACGCGATAGCGACCAGCGCCCGCGGATAGACGGAGAATCGGCCGCCCGCCCGGCTGACATCGATGCCGTCGATCCGCTCCCGCTTCGGCGCGCCCGGATAGCGCGCGGTGCGCAGGGTTACCTTGACCCCGCGCGCGGCGAGCTGCGCGCCGACCTGTTCCAGGTACCGTTCGCTGCCGCCGCCCTGCGGGTGCCCGGTGTCACGCCAGCACAGCAGGAGGACTTCGCGCACGTGGAGCTTCTCTCGGTCAGCAGGGTCACGGATATCGCCGTACACCCTAACCCGCGCCCCCAACCGGCCGGTCCGCACCGCGCGGGAATTCCCACCCCGGGCAGGCGGGACTGCGGTGCGTTGCCCGCACTATGCGAGACTCTGCGCCGTGCCGACTGCTGAAACCGAGCCAGCCGAGCCCGTTGCGGCGCCTGCCTCACGGCGCGGACGAGCCATGTCCCGGTTCGCGCGGCGGGCGACCTTGCGCCGGTCGCTGCGACTGCTCGGCAGTTTCCGATTCGAGCAGACCGATCCCGCACTGTTCTACGGCGGTCTGGCCGCCGACAGCGCGGCGATGATCGGCGATTTCTACGCAGATGTCACCGGGCACGGCCTCGCGGGCGCGACCATCCTGGATGTCGGCGGTGGCCCCGGCTACTTCGCCGACGAATTCGTCAAGACGGGTGCCCGCTACATCCCCGTCGAACCCGACCCATCGGAGATGCACGCCGCCGGACTCTCGGTAGCGGGCGCGGTCCGCGGGTCCGGTATGGCACTGCCGTTCCGGGATAACGCGGTCGACATCTGCTTCTCCTCGAATGTCGCCGAGCATGTGCCGCAGCCGTGGGTCATGGCCGACGAAATGGTCCGCGTGACCCGTCCGGGCGGCTTGATCGTGCTCTCGTACACGGTGTGGCACGGCCCGTTCGGCGGGCACGAAACAGGGCCGTGGCACTACCTCGGCGGTGAGTACGCGGCGCGCCGATACCGTCGCAAGACCGGCCGGGAACCGAAGAACCGCTTCGGCAAGTCGCTGTTCGCGGTCGGCGCTGCCGACGGGTTGCGTTGGGCGGCAGGCACTTCCGCAGATGTGCGCATCGTATTCCCCCGCTATCACCCGCGTTGGGCCTGGTGGGTGGTTCGCGTACCCGTGCTACGAGAGTTACTGGTGAGCAATCTGGTGGTAGTCGCCACCAAGCCGTAGCGCTACTTCTCCAGCCAGCCCCGGCGCCAGCTCCTGCGCCCGCATGCGTTGATCGTCGCCGCCCATGGCGATTCCTGAATGGCCAAGCCGACCGTCTCCAGGGTGGTCAGGCCGACCTGATCAGCCAGCAATCCGACGACGGCGACCGCCTCGGCGGCCTGCATCGCGGCGGTTGCCTGCTCGATGGTCAGCGTCCGGCCCGGCAGGAAGGAAACTACCCACCCACCTGCGCCGACACTTTTAGCTTGATGCTCGGTCTGGTCGCTTGTCATCAACGACCGACCGATCACTTGCACCGCCATGACTCTGACTCCCCAATTGCGTAATCGGTTCATGAATCGAGCGAGCTGATCAGTAGCTACAGCATGACCGGTGCAACAACAGAACGCAATAGTGCGTTCTCTGAAAAGCGAACCGACAGGTTGGAATTCGCGCTGTTCAGAAGGCCGGACGGACGGAAAACTGGAACACGTTACAGACAATCGAGCCGCAAAACTGTAACGTGTTCTCATGCATTACGACAGCCTGTTCATCGGCGGCCGCTGGACCGCACCCGCCGCCACCGAGCGCCTCCAGGTCATCTCGCCCGCGACGGTCGAGCCGGTGGGCAGCGTCCCGGTGGTCGGTCGCGCCGACGTCGACGCCGCTGTAGCCGCCGCCCGGCACGCCTTCGACAACGGTCCGTGGCCGTCCACACCGCCCGCGGAGCGCGCCCAGGTACTGACGCGCGCCGCGCGCCTGATCGAGGAGCGTTCGGCCGATCTGCTCGCCACGCTCACCGCGGAAATGGGCGCACCGCAGATGATCGCCATGACGCTCAACCAGATTCCGGCAGTGGCCGCCCTCGACGCGTACGCCGGACTGGCCGAGTCCTTCCCCTGGAACGAAACTCGCACCGGCCTGTTCGGCACCGCACGGGTCTCGCGGGAGCCGCGCGGTGTGGTCGCGGCCGTCACGGCATGGAATGTCCCGCTGTTCCTCGCGGCCAATAAGCTCGCGCCCGCATTGCTCGCCGGATGCACGGTGGTGCTCAAGCCCGCGCCGCTGACTCCGTTGACCGCCAACAAGATCGGGGAAATCTTCGCCGAGGCGGGCCTGCCCGAGGGCGTGCTGTCGATCCTGCCCGCCGAGGCGGATGCCGCGGAGTATCTGGTCTCGCATCCGGGCGTCGACAAGGTCACCTTCACCGGCAGCACCGCGGTCGGTCGCAAGATCGGCGCCATTGCGACCGGACAGCTCAAGAGCGTCTCGCTCGAGCTCGGCGGCAAATCGGCGGCAATCCTGTTGCCGGATATGGATATCGCCAATATCCCGGTGCTCGCCTTCTCCGGTCTGATGAACAGCGGCCAGGGTTGCGTCGCGCAGACCCGCATTCTCGCGCCGCGCAGCCGCTACGACGAGATCCTCGACGCGCTGGTCGAGCACGTGAAAACGCTGAAGACGGGCGATCCCACCGATCCGGCGACAACCTTCGGCCCACTGATCTCCGAACGTCAACGCGACCGTGTCGAGGGCTATATCGCCAAGGGCAAGGAGGAGGGCGCGCGACTGGTGCTCGGCGGCGGCCGCCCGGCGGATGTGGACCGCGGCTGGTTCGTCGAGCCGACCATCTTCGCCGATGTCGACAACAAGTCGACCATCGCGCAGGAGGAGATTTTCGGCCCGGTCCTGTCGGTGATCCCGTACGAGACCGAGGACGAAGCGGTAGCCATCGCGAACGATTCCGTATACGGCCTGGCCGGCTCGGTCTGGACCGCCGATATCGAGCACGGCGCGGAAATCGCGGCGCGGGTGCGCACCGGAACCTACGCGATCAATTGGTATGCATTCGACCCGAGCTCGCCGTTCGGCGGTTACAAGAACTCCGGCCTCGGCCGGGAGAACGGACCAGAGGGTCTGGACGCATTCTGCGAGCAGAAGTCCCTGCTGATGCCCATGGGATGGACGGGGTAGTCAAGCCCCCGACATAACCACCCGGACTACCGGCTGACGGCCCGGTGCGTCGACGATGCTCGGCGCACCGGCGTCGACGATTTCGACCTGCCAACCCGACGGCAGCGCATCCTGCAAACGTCCGGCAGCGCGCCGCAGCGGTGTGCTCGCGGTCGCCGGCTCGACCTGCGGCACGGCCAACGGGCCGGTTTCCAGATCGGTCATGTTCCAACCACCTCTCACGCGTCGCTCTCATCGCTGGCCGCAGGTGGGCGGACTCGCGAGTCGAAAGGGAAGTAGTTCAGTCGACCTAAGTCAGACCGTTAATAATTGGCAATCGAACTGGTCGGTCATGAGACGGAAAGCACGCGAAGCATAAGCCCCTCCCGGACCGGCTTCCTACTGATACGAAGCACGTCTGGGCAAATCAACCGTAGCGCACCGATGGCTTCAGATCCGACAATCCGAGAACATCGGCCGATCGATACCGCCTGGTACGCGCATTCACCGAGGAAATCCGCTAGCGGCGCAGCGACCGGCGATAACCGGCGGGCGTCGTACCGGTGGCCGCGCGCAGATGCACCCGCAACGCGGTGACGCTACCGAATCCGGACTGTGCCGCAACAACTTCGACGGGCAGTTCGGTAGTCTCCAGCAACTCTCTAGCGTGTACGGTGCGCTGCGCCTCCAACCAGCGCCGCGGCGTGGTGCCCACCTCGGCTTTGAATCGGCGGATGAACGTGCGTTCACTCATCAGCGCATGTCCAGCAAGCGTCGAAACATCCGGCGCCGCAGCCGGATTCGCCGCCGCCCAGGCCATGGTCGCGGCCAGAGCGCCGGGGAAGTCTTTGCCGCCCAAGGCATCCGGAATATATTGCGCCTGACCGCCCTCGCGGTGCGGTGCGGTCACATTCCAGCGGGCCAAATCGGCCGCCACACCCGCACCCAGCTCACGACGCACGATATGCAGGCATAGGTCCATTCCCGCGGACAATCCCGCCGAGGTGAGCACGTCACCGTCGTCCACGTAAAGTGCGGCGGGGTCGAGCTTTACCGCTGGGAACAGTTCAGCGAATTCGTCGCAATACGCCCAGTGGGTGGTGGCCGGCCGCCCGTCCAGGAGTCCCGCCCGCGCCAGGATGAACGCGCCGACGCAAATGCTCACCATGGTCGCGCCTCGCTCCGACGCGGCCCGCAGCGCATCGAGCACCTCGTCGGCCGGCGCCAGCGTGGGCAACCCGATTCCCGGAACCACCACGATGTCGGCGCTCGCCAACGCCTCGAGCCCCTCGTCGACCCGGAGTTCGAAACCGTTCGGGGTCCACACCGGACCCGGCCGCACTCCACAGGTCCGCATCTCGAACCCCACCGGTTCCCCGGTCTTGCCCGGCCCGTGGCGGAATGCCTGGACCGCGCAGGCCAGGTCGTAGGTCATGACGCCATCCAGCGCCAGCGCGACTACCTGCTTCACGCCCTCAGTTTGGCACGAATCCGAGCATTACCGGAATCCCTGCCACCAGCGGCGCATCGCGAGGGTGAGGCACTCGCCCTGTGCACTTGTTGGTGGATGCCCCGGCTCTTGGACTGACGCACAGGCTCTGGCCATCCCCACTGCACACGATCCTGGCAATGGGCGCATTCCCTGTACGCAATAGCCGATCGCTATGTGACGCATAGCTATTCGGACAGCACCGAGAGGTTACTGGCGCTGCCGGTCGTGGCGGCGCTGGGCGGCCATCACCTCGACCGTGTGCTCACGGATCCAGCCGAGGAACTGGTGCAGCGACTCGGTGAGCCCCTGGCCGAGTTCGGTGAGTTCGTAGCTGACCCGCGGTGGCGTGGTGGGCTCGACGGTGCGCGCGATCAGCCCGTCACGCCCGAGCGTGCGCAACGTCTGCGACAGCATTTTCTCGCTGATACCACCGATTTTGGCGTGCAACTCGGAGAACCGTAGCGGCCCGTCGGTCAGCGCGGTCAGGATCAGCATGCCCCAACGACTCGTGATGTGGTCGAGCACCTCGCGTGCCGGACACTCACTGTTGAATGCGTCACTCATGCCCTGCCAGGTAGTGGGCTCGACCTGCGAACGTACCGCCATTTCTGGAGCTTACCTGGAGGTATGTCCTTACCACAGGTAAGTCCTTCGGCCTACGCTGCCGCCATGGTCACAGTCGTTTTCGGAGCCAGAGGCAATGTCGGTCACCACGTGGTGGAGGGGCTGATTTCGAGAGGGGAACAGGTCCGTTCGACGAGCAGGGCACCCGCCGCCGCAGGCTTCCCGCCGGGCACGGAGGTCGTCGCGGCCGATCTCGAGCAGCCCGAAACGCTGCCCGCCGCACTCGAAGGCGCGCAGCGCGTCTTCCTCTACGCCAAGCCCGAGGGCATCGACGGTTTCGTGGCGGCGGCCGAGGCCGCCGGGGTGCGGCACGTGGTGTTCCTATCGTCAGGGGCCGTGCTGCACAGCAATGCGTCGAGCAATCCAATTGCCTTGATGCACAGCGTCATCGAGTCCGCCATCGAGAAGTCCGCTCTGAATTGGACCTTCATCCGCCCCGGTATGTTCGCCACGAACGCCCTCTGGTGGTGGCAGCAGTCCATACGGGACGAGGGCACGGTCCGGATGCCGTATCCCGACGCCAGGACCGCACCCATCCACGAGAAAGATCTGGCAGCACTCGCGGTGACCGCGCTGACCGAGCCCGGTCACCATGGCCAGGCCTATACCGTTTGGGGCCCGGAGTCACTCACCCTGCGCGAGCAGGTGCGGCAGATCGGTGCGGCCATCGATCGCGAGATCGCTTTCGAAGTGATTTCCGATGAACAGGCCCGTGTGGAGATGCGCAAGACCATGCCGGAGATCGGCGTCGAGGCCGTCCTGGCCGGATGGAAGGCCGGAATCACCGAACCACCGCAGGTATCGACGATCGTCGAAGAACTCACCGGCCGCCCCGCCCACACCTTCGCCCAATGGGCACAAGATCACGCTCTCGACTTCCGCTGACCGATCGAGATCAGGTGGAATTGGTGGCGGAGGCTTCTCGCGTTTTGCCGCCACTGCTTCCGTGATCGCCTGCCCAGTGCGAACACCTGGCCAGTGGGGGCAGGATTGGCGGGAATCAGAGGGTTACTGGCATTTGCGCCACTCGTCGGGGGCCGGCTCGGGCGCTTCACTGAAAGCGAGACGTGTTCGAGGAGAAGGAGATCGACGTGGGTGCGCCTGTGGGGATGGATTGGGAATGGGCGAGGCGTACCGGTGGGGCGCTTTCCAGTGGTCAGCGGAGGCAGCTGACCGCCAAGCTCGTTGCGGGCGTGCCCCGGCTCGTTGCCGGACAGGCCGCATTGGTACTGGGGAGAGGCGGGAGCGGGCGGGTGGATTTCGCGGAACTCCGACTGCCCGATTCGAAGCTGGCCAAGGCCGCGGAAGAGGAAGCGCGGGAGTACCTTTCGGTGCACGTGTTGGAGCACTCGTATCGGAGTTATTTCTTCGGGCGTGCGCTCGCTGAATTCGACGGCACCAAATACGACGACGAACTGGCATACGTCTCCTGCCTGCTGCACGATTTGCAGCTCGAACATCCAACGCCCGGAAGGTGTTTCGCGGTGACCGGGGCGGAGCGCGCCGTCGGATTCGTCCTCGGCGCAGGTGCGACACCGGAGCAGGCGGAGACCGTCGGCGCCGCGATCGCCGCGCATCTCACCATCGGGGTGGCCGACAACGTCGACGATCTCGGCTTCGTTTCCGCCGGTGCGGCGGTGGATGTGTTCGGGGCGCGGATGTCCGATCTCGATCCGAGCTGGGTAGCGGAGCTGCTGCGCCGTCATCCGCGGCACAACCTCAAGCAGCATTTGACCGAGGCGTTCACGAACGAGGCGGCCGCGGTGCCGGACGGACGCGCCCAATGGCTTATACGAACCGCGGGCTTCCGTCAGCTGATCGGCCGCGCGCCGTTCTCCGAATAGACCTCTGCCACAAACGAAACCGCCCGCACCATCGTGAAAGATGGTGCGGGCGGCGCCGCGAGCTTCGTCGATTACACCGCGAGCTTCGTCGATTACTCAGCCACCACGGAGCGAGTCTTACGAGCGACCCGTTCGCGGCCCGTCTCGCATCCGCGCCGAAGGCGCGGCCATCGACACAGCCGAGCCGTCGAAGCGCATGCGCCGCACGCCGTAGGACTCGACCATCCAGCGCGCGTGCATCGGTGGCCGAACGATCCGCCACCGGCGACCACCACGGAGCGAGTCTTACGAGCGGCCCGTTCGCGGCCCGTCTCGCGTCCGAGTCGTCGAAGCGCATGCGACGAAGTCGCGAGTCTCGACGACTCGGACGCGAGACACCAGGGGGCCGCGAACACGCAGCGCCGCAGGCGCTGCAAATCAGACTCAGCCCAGGCGCTCCTTCAGCGCCTCGAACTCGTCGCGCACGCCGGAGGGCAGCTTGTCGCCGACGAATTCGAACCACTCCTCGATGAGCGGGATCTCCTTGCGCCATTCGTCGGCATCGACGGCGAGTGCCTCATCGACATCGGCGGGGTCGACCTTCAGACCCTCGAGGTCCATCTGGGCGGCGGTGGGCACATTGCCGATCGCGGTCGGCTCGGCCTGCGCCGAACCCTCGATGCGGCCGACGATCCACTCCAGCACGCGGGAGTTCTCACCGAATCCGGGCCACAGGAAGCGGCCGTCGCCACCGCGACGGAACCAGTTCACGTAGAAGATCTTCGGCAGCTTGTTCGCATCGGCATTCTTGCCGACATTGATCCAGTGGTTCAGGTAGTCACCGACGTGGTAGCCCATGAACGGCAGCATCGCCATCGGATCGCGGCGCACGGTACCGACCTTGCCTTCGGCGGCGGCGGTCTGCTCGGACGACAGGGTCGCGCCCATGAAGACGCCGTGCTGCCAGTCGAAGGATTCGGTCACCAGCGGGACCGTGGTCTTGCGGCGGCCACCGAACAGAATGGCCGAGATCGGCACACCCTGCGGGTCGTCCCATTCGGGAGCCAGGATCGGGCACTGCGACATCGGCGTGCAGTACCGCGAGTTCGGGTGCGCGGCAAGGGTTTCGGTCTCCCGCAGGTACCAGTCGTTGCCCTTCCAGTCGATCAGGTGATCGGGCTCGCCCTCCAGGCCCTCCCACCAGACATCGCCGTGATCGGTGAGCGCGACATTGGTGTAGACCGTGTTGCCCGCCTCGACGGTCGCCATGGCGTTCGGGTTCGAGCTGCGGTTGGTGCCCGGCGCGACGCCGAAGAATCCGTACTCGGGATTCACCGCGTACAGGCGGCCGTCCTTGCCGAAACGCATCCAGGCGATATCGTCGCCCAGGGTCTCCGCGCGCCAGCCGGGAACCGTCGGCTGGATCATCGCGAGGTTGGTCTTACCGCAGGCGCTCGGGAAGGCCGCGGCGATGTAGTACGCCTTGTTCTCGGGGGAGATCAGCTTGAGGATCAGCATGTGCTCGGCCAGCCAGCCCTCGTCGTGGGCCATGGCCGAGGCGATGCGTAGCGAGTAGCACTTCTTGCCGAGCAGCGCGTTGCCGCCGTAGCCGGAGCCGTAGCTCCAGATCTCGCGGTCCTCGGGGAAGTGGGTGATGTACTTGGTGTCGTTGCACGGCCACGGCACATCGGCCTGGCCGTCGGCCAACGGCGCGCCGACGGAGTGCAGCGCCTTCACGAACGGCTTATCGGTGCCGAGCTTCTCCAGCGCGGCGGTGCCCATGCGGGTCATCACACGCATGGAGACCACGACGTATTCGGAGTCGGTGAGCTCGACGCCCAGCTTGGGGTCCTCGGCACCGAGCGGGCCCATGCAGAACGGCACCACGTACATGGTGCGGCCCTTCATCGAGCCGCGGTACAGCTCGGTCATGGTGGCGCGCATCTCGGCGGGGTCGACCCAGTTGTTGGTGGGGCCCGCGTCGGCCTCGGTCTTCGAACAGATGTAGGTGCGGGATTCGACACGCGCCACATCGGAGGGGTCGGACAGGGCGAGGAACGAGTTCGGCTTCTTGTCCTCGTTGAGCTTCTGGAAGGTGCCCGCCGCGACGAGCTGAGTGGTCAGCCGATCCCACTCTTCGTCGGAACCGTCCGCCCAGACCACTCGCTCTGGCTGAGTGAGTTCTGCGACTTCCTGTACCCAGGCGAGTAGTTCGCTGTGCTCGGTCGGCTGCTTGCCGTCGGAATTCCGAAGACCAGGAATGGTCGCTGAGGTCATGAAAACTCTCCTGAGATGGGCGGTTCACGGTGTTTCCGCCTGGCCCATAGGCCCATGACCAGCGCGAACACACCGAGCGCCACCGTTGGCGGGAAGGCACCCGCTACGACCAGTCGAAAGCGCGTCATGGCTGGACCGCGTACAAGGACGAAGCGGACGCCCAGGTTCCTGCTTAAGAGGTTAACGCGATGTGACGACCAGTACGGAATCGGGTTCCCCCAGGAGTACCCACTAAGTTACCTAATCAAAAGAAGTCCGATACCGGTCGAGGATGGCGATATCGCGTTCGCAGGCGGCGAGCTGTCCCGGTTGCTCGGCCGCGGCACGGCGTAGTTTGGCCTCCAATTCGGCCACCTGACGGTCGATTTCGACGATTCGCTCGGTGCTCGCGCGCATGACGCGGTCCGATAGCGCGGTCTCCGATTCCACCAGTGCGGTGGCGACCCGCTGCTCCAATTGGGCCTTCACATTGACCAGCGCGTCGGAGACCCATTGACGAAGGTGCGCACGGTCGGCGACCTGGCCGCGGGCCCGCACCACCCACGCCGCCGCACCCGCTCCGAGCAGCAGCGTCACGGGTAGGACCGCGAAATTGAGGGCTTGCACGAGCGAGAACGGGGCGACCAGTAGGCGCCCGATGCCGACCCCCGCGGACGCACCCAGCGCGATCATGAGGTGATCTTCGACACCTCGGTGCCTCGGCTCCGGATCCGGACCGACACGCGGGGCCGGATCGCGCCAACGCGGTGGCACGCCGCGGTCGTGTTCCGATGCTGCCCCGACCCGGTCGGCGAGCTCGGACAGCCGCTGGTCGATGGTTCCGTCCACGGCGTTGGTCAGCTCGTTGACCGCCTGCTGTAGGCGTTCGGGATAGCCGCCGAATTCGGCGCGGCGCAAACGGTCGAGTTCGCCCCGAGCGGCGGCGTGCAACGCGCGGACCCTGGCCCCGACATCGGTCATCAGATCGACCCTGGCCAGATGCAGTTGGCTGCGCAGGGTGGACATGGCGGTGGCGCGGCCACCGTCACGTCCGGCGAGCAGCACGGCGCGTTCCTCGCG
>NZ_BAGN01000229.1 GCF_000308835.1 Nocardia vinacea NBRC 16497
GGTATGGCTGCACCACCCGCGCCACCGCGCGCCCAGTTCGTAGGCGCAGTCGCGCACCGCGAGCAGGTCTTTCGCGTCGACACCGCCGCCGGATCCGTGCGTGAGCAGCAGTAGGAACGCAGCTTTGCGCGGCTTGTCGAGTTCGATCTCCGCGGGCCCGGCGCTCGTCTCGATTCGCACATTTCCACGGTAGTCCCCAGCTATCCGGAGACGCCCAGCCACCCCGCAGCGCCTTACCCCCCAGCAATCCGATCGCACCCACCGCCCGGAACGCCCCACCCCGCCCGACAACACCGAATGCCTAGCCACACCGACGCATCTGCCACGCCGTCGCAGCCAGGCCCATCCGATGCAACACAGGCCACTTGAACCACAACAGCCACTCGAAACCCACTGCCACCCGCCTCGAACCGACTACTACGCGAGCCGTAGACAAACGGCAACGCCCTCGAGTGTTTTCCGCGTCACATTGCCCGCTCGAGCCTTTGCGACCCCATTACCGACCGGTAATATGGCACATAAGTTACCCGCGAGTAGCATGCGGAAAACCGGCACGGCTACCCGGTGGACGGACAACGGGCGGGAACGGCAACCAACCGACCGCACCAACTCAACGGAGAGTGAGTAACAGACATGGGCCACTACAAGAGCAACGTACGCGACCTGGAGTTCAACCTCTTCGAGGTACTCGGCCTCGGCGCCATCCTCGACAGCGACGCCTACGGCGATCTCGACAGCGAGACCGTCAAGGAGATGCTCAACGAGGTGCGTCGCTTGGCCGAGGGTCCGCTGGCCGATTCGTTCGTCGACGGTGACCGCAACCCGCCGACCTTCGATCCCGAGACCCACACGGTCACTCTCCCCGAATCGTTCAAGAAGTCCTACCGCGCGCTGGAAGACGCCGGTTGGGCCAAGGTCGCCGTCCGCGAGGAGCTGGGTGGCCTGGGCGCCCCGAGCGCCGTCTCCTGGGCGCTCGGCGAAATGATCCTCGGCGCCAACCCGCCGGCTCAGATGTACGCCGCCGGTGCGGGCTTCGCGCAGGTGTTCTACAACAACGGCACCGATGAGCAGAAGAAGTGGGCGCAGATCATCGCCGATCGCAACTGGGGCGCCACCATGGTGCTGACCGAGCCGGATGCCGGTTCGGATGTCGGCGCAGGCCGCACCAAGGCGATCAAGCAGGAGGACGGCTCCTGGCACATCGAGGGCGTCAAGCGCTTCATCACCTCGGGTGACTCCGACGACCTGTTCGAGAACATCATGCACCTGGTGCTGGCCCGCCCCGAGGGCGCTGGTCCTGGCACCAAGGGCCTGTCGCTGTTCTACGTGCCGAAGTGGCACTTCGACTTCGAGACCCAGACCCTGGGCGACCGCAACGGTGTCTTCGTCACCAATGTCGAGCACAAGATGGGCATCAAGGTCTCGGCCACCTGTGAGGTCACCTTCGGCGGCCACGGCGTGCCCGCCAAGGGCTGGCTGGTCGGCGAGGTGCACAACGGCATCGCGCAGATGTTCGATGTCATCGAGAACGCGCGCATGATGGTGGGCACCAAGGCCATCGCGACCCTGTCGACCGGTTACCTGAACGCGCTGGACTACGCCAAGCAGCGCGTCCAGGGTGCGGACCTGACCCAGATGACCGACAAGGCCGCCCCGCGCGTCACCATCACCCACCACCCGGACGTGCGCCGCAGCCTGGCCCTGCAGAAGGCCTACGCCGAGGGTCTGCGCGCCATCTACCTCTACACCGCCGCGCACCAGGATGCGGATATCGCCGAACTGGTCTCCGGTGCCGATAAGGATGTGGCCTTCCGCGTCAACGATCTGCTGCTGCCGATCGTCAAGGGTGTCGGATCAGAGCGGGCCTACCAGTACCTGACCGAATCGCTGCAGACCTTCGGTGGCTCCGGCTTCCTGCAGGACTACCCGATCGAGCAGTACATCCGCGACGCGAAGATCGACTCGCTCTACGAGGGCACCACCGCGATCCAGGCGCAGGACTTCTTCTTCCGCAAGATCGCCCGTGACCGCGGCGTCGCACTGGCCCACGTGGCAGGCCAGGTGCAGAAGTTCATCGAGTCCGAGGCGGGCAACGGCCGGCTGAAGGCCGAGCGCAAGCTGCTCGCCACCGCGCTCGAGGATGTGCAGGCCATGGCCGCGACCCTGACCGGGCACCTGATGGGCGCCCAGGAGCAGCCGTCGGAGCTGTACAAGGTCGGTCTGGGTTCGGTGCGCTTCCTGCTCTCCGTCGGTGACCTGCTCATCGGCTGGCAGCTGCTGCGTCAGGCCGACATCGCCATCAAGGCGCTCGACAATGGCGCCACCGGTGCCGATGAGGCGTTCTACAAGGGCAAGGTCGGCGTTGCGCAGTTCTTCGCACGCAATGTGCTGCCGGAGCTGACCGCGACCCGCGCCATCCTGTCCAACCTCGACAACGACATCATGGAGCTGGACGAAGCGGCGTTCTGATCGGAGAAATGTAGCGCGCTTACCCCCGGATTCATCCGTGGGGTAAGCGCATCGATCCCGCATGTTCTTGCCCCGCAATGGGTTTTCTCTGCTAGCCTCCGATTCGCTCATCGGTATTCGGCGATAGCCAAGTCGAGGTCGGTGTTCTCGCCGCCGGGCAGGTGGTGACAGCCTGTGGAGACCTTGCCGTTGGGCGGTCTACGAAGCAGGAACCAGCGGGAACCCGCGAGGAAGTACCGTACCAACTGGTTCTAGCGCCGGTTGGAATCCCCCGGCTTCAGCCGCAGGGAGGAAGTCAACCAATAGGTTTCGCACACCAGCGGCCCCGGAGTCTCCGGGGCCGCTGGTGTCATTTGGTGCGGTGCACCATCTCTCGGGCGGGCTCAGCGAGATGGATCGTCGGTTGTTCCGGATCCTCCGCCAGCACAACGGTATTGCCGCCCAGCCGTTTCGCCTGATACATCGCGTTGTCAGCACAGCGCAGCAGCAATCGCGGCCGTCCCGCGTCCGTACCGCCGTCGCACACCGCGACACCAACACTGGCCGTGACGGTGACGGATATGCCGGGCGTCTCCGCCACGGCAAGGCGCAATCGCTCGGCCAGACTCATCGCGGCCGCACGATCCAACTGATCGACCACCGCGAACTCCTCCCCGCCGGTGCGGGCGACCACGGCATCGGGATCGGCCGCGGCGCGCAACCGCGCGGCCGTCGAGACCAGCACCTCGTCACCGATGGTGTGGCCGAAGGTGTCGTTGACCGCCTTGAAGTGGTCGAGGTCGAGGGTGATCACACACAGATGGCGCTGGTATCGCGAACGGTGCACGTAGTAGTCGAGTCCGCGGCGATTCAGCAGCGTGGTCAACGGATCCGAGAGCACATCGATGCGCAGCACCCAATAGCAGAACTGCAACGCGGGCAGCACCACGACGATGGCCGCGACCATGATCAAGACCATCGCGCCGGCCAGCGCGAGATCATTGCTCTGCGCATCGGTGACCAGCAATACGGCCAGCGCACCCACCGTGAGCAACGACCATCCGGCGTGCGCGGCGAGCGCCTTCGGGCTGTGGAAGAACGTGATGTAAGCGCCGGTAACCACGAGCAGCATCGCGCTCAATGCGCCGTACACCCGATCACTGTCCACCAGGCACGATGCCGTGATCGCGACATCCGCCCAGGTCAACAGGGCCAGTGACGTGATGGCACGGGGCCACGGAAACAGCCACCAGCGAACCGTCCACACCACTGCTGTCACACCGGCCGCTGCGAAGATGGTGCGGTTCACCGTGCCATTCGGACCGGCGGGCGACATCCAGATCAGTAGGTTGATCACGAGCATGATCGCACCGCCCGCGCCGACGATCGCCTTGATCAGCTGCAGCCCGGAATGAGATTCGAGTGTTCGCACGAACCAGCGATAGTGCGCTGGATCGCGCCACCAACTGCGAAGTATCGCGCGACTGTCACCCATGGAGCCACCGCCTAGCGTTCACGAAATCCTGCTGGATACCGAACAGCTTTGCCATTTCGAGCGACCATTAAGCAGCGGTGACAGGCCAGCCCCTGCCGGAACCCCCGTCTCCTGGTGATCTTCAGTGTAGCGATGATCACATGTCGGGCTCCAGCACGCACGAGCCGGACATAGATCACGAAACGGGGCACAATGACCGGGCAGACCGCACGCAAGAAGGGGTCGTCCGGATGAACCGATCGCTGTCCGCACTCACCAGAGCCGGTGTACTCGCCGCCGTACTCTCGGTCGCGCTGGCCGGACCGGCCGCCGCCGATTCGAATTTCTTGATCCCCATTCCCGGCATCAACCCCATCCCCGGCATCAACGGACAGCCACGCGGCCTGCCACGCTTACCCGGACTGACCCAGGCGGTCTTCCAGATGACCGGTATGGACAGCCCCAATCGCACCCAGAACGTCAATGTGCTCGGCACCGACCTCGGCGTCATGTGGGACGACGGCAACGGCCGGATGATCACCGCCTTCGGTGACAGTGCGGGCCTCGGCTTCCCAAACCTGCTCGTAGGCAGCGTCTTCGCCTGGAGCAGCCAGGTACTTTTCCGCAGCTCGACCAAGGATCCGTCGCACGGGATTTCCTTCGACGGCGCCGTGACCAATCCGCTGCCGAGCCCGAAGATTCCCGGTATCGAGATCAGTCTCATTCCGACAGCGGGCATTTCGGTCGGCGGGGTGCAGTACATGAGCCTGATGTCGGTGCGCGAATGGGGTGAGCACGGCAAGTGGACGACCAACTTCTCCACCCTCGCCGCCTCCGGCGACGGCGGGCGGACCTGGGCCCCGCTGACCACGACGCGGCGCGCGAATGTGGACGGCCATCAGAACTTTCAGCAGAACGCCTTCCTGAAGGACGCCGGTTACGTCTACCGCTACGGCACTCCGGCGGGTCGGCTGAATCCCGGATTCGTCTCGCGGGCAATGGAATCCGATATCGCTGATCTCGATCGCTACGAGTACTGGGACGGCAAGGAGTGGAAGCCCGAGGCCAAGGACGCCACACCGATCGTCGGGGATGTCAGCGAACTGTCGGTCATGTGGAATGAGCATCTCGGCAAATTCATCATGCTCACCACGGACTCCCGGAATTCGGTGGTGATGCGCACCGCGTCGGCGCCGGAAGGACCATGGAGCGAGTCGGAGGTGCTCGTCGACGGCACCGCGCTGCCGAGCGCCTACGCGCCGATGATCTTCCCGTATCAGACCGGCAGTGACCTGTACTTCTTGCTGTCGGTATGGAACCAGTACAACGTGCTGCTGATGCGAACCCCGCTGTAGGAGTTGACTACTCGCATTTCACGACAGGTACCGGGTCGTACTTCACCGTCCGCGTGCTGCGCGAGATTTCGCGACCGGTTTTGCGGTCGGTGATGACTCGCGTATCGGAGATGGTGAAGCCCGGTGCACCTTCGGTGGCGATGCAGTCCTTGCCCTTGGGGAGTTTGACCGTGGACGGCTCGGTGGGCTTGGTCTTCTCGCCGGTGATGGATTCGACATTGACGGTCTTGGTGCCCCACAGGCGAACGGTGACCTCGGAGTCGGTCGTCGATGTTTCGATGTAGACACCGGACTGGCTGTTATTGCGGAACTTGAGGTCGATGGCGCCGTCGAAAACGGTGGCCTCGCGGGCCGCCGGATAGCGGGAAATGTAGTAGCTGTGCTCGGTGTGACCGGCATCTTCCATGCCCGCGAAATAGGAGGCGTTGTAAAGGGTGGTCGCGAATTGGCTGATGCCGCCGCCGACCGCGGTACTCGGGCGACCGTGGTCGATGATGCCGGATTCGACGTACCCCTCGGCGGTGCCGCGCGGTCCGGTGAAATCGTTGAGCGAGAAGGTTTCTCCCGGCTTGACGATGGCGCCGTTCACCTTCTTGGCGACCACGCGGATATTCACACCGGACGGCCCGCTGAAGCCGCTCGTGGTGAACTGGCCCATAACCTCGGTGACGCCGAGCGCGTTGGCGGCCTCGGTGGTGAGCTTGGGATCCACCTTCTCGTAGACGGCCTGTGCGATGCGCTCCTGCGGGGCGACGACGAGATTCGGCAACTGCTCGAACGTCTTCGCCCAATTGATCTTGTCGCCGACCACGGCCGGAACCACCGTCGCGGCAGACCCGGTCACGGCGAAGGTCGCATCCTTGGCCTCGACCTCGGATGGCGCGAGTTGCGGACCGAGCATCCCGAGTGCGACATCCTGGTTGAAGCTCGCGGCGAGGCCACCCTGGCCATCGGGGGCGAAGGACAGTATGGACGCGATCTGCTCCGGCTCCAGCTTTCCCGCCGCGTTGTTCTTGCCCGCGAACACAATCGGCGCACTCACCGCCGGTTCGGCAATGGTGTGCAGAGCCTGCTCGACCGCTTCCACGCGCACCGCAATGGGCGCGGCGGTCTCCGGAAGATCCAGCAGCGCACCGAGATACCAGTTTTCGATGAGTGCGGTGCGCGCGGCCGGAACATCGAGGATGCGACCGGGCACCGGCGGCACGGCGACCGGGCGGGCGCCGTCGAAGGCGATGGTGCCCTCGACGGTCGCGCGATCGTGCACGCGCAGGGCGGTGAGCTGAGCGTCGAGTGCTTTGTCGTCGACGGTGCTCGCGACCGGCACCGTGTGCGTGCCGAACAGCGAAGTCAGTCTGGTGAACGGATTGAGCGGCTGGCCGCCGATGCGGGCCGAGGTGGCATCCCAGTCCACCCCCAGGCCGGCGGTTTTGGGGGTGAGCCTGGTCTGCACGTCGCCGATTTGCAGCGGCAGTTCCTGGTCGACGCGCGGATCCAGCGCGGTGTGCAACTGGGCCTCCGCGGCCGCGGTGTCCTTGCCGCCGATATCGATACCGGCCACGACGACGCCGCGCGGTACGTGGCCCGACGAAAGTACAAGGTCCGCAACGTAAGCCAGACCGCAAACCGCTATCAGTGCGCCGACGCCGATGCCGATGCGTTTGACGATGGGCGATCTCAGCCCGCTCGGTCTGGACGGCTGTTCGGGTGCGCGACCCCGCTGCCCACCGGTGGGCGCGGTTGCTTTGGGTCGCCGAGTTGTCCGCAGCGGCTCGGTCGGCATGGAATCCCCAGCCCACCCCGGTGCCTGATGTCCCGACGGAGTCGGCTGCTGAGGCTGTACCGCGGACTCGGCCGCCGCCTCGTAGGCCCTCGGTTGCTGCTGCGCCGACCGTGGCCTCGGCGGCTGCGGGGCCTTATCCGCGCCCGACTCCTGCTGCGAAACCGTGCGCGGCGGCGGTGGCTGCTGCGGTGTCGAGGATCGAGCCGAGTCGAGGAGCTGTCGTAGTCCGACCTGGCCGCCTTCGTGTCGACCTGGCCGCCCGGTACTCGATTCGCTCGTCACGAACCGTCCTCCCCGCTCGATTGTAAGGAGCTCGCACGGTGCGAGCCCCGCCAACGATAGTGGTCTCCACCGACATCGTCAGCACAGCGCGGTCCTTCAGCAAATCCCGTGCAACGGACCACGCCACACATGGAAGGGCCCCGCGAAGTTGCCGGGTCGGGGGTCTGGCAACTTCGCGGAGCCAACACGTTTATCTGGTCCGGCGCACCGCGCGTTACACATCCGCGGGACAATCGAGCTGAAACTTCCTACCACCAGGGCTCCACAGGCGACGAGGGAGATGGATGGAATGCAGCTGGGAATGATCGGCCTGGGTCGGATGGGCGGCAATATCGTGCGCCGAATAGTCAAGGACGGCCATACCGCCATCGGCTATGAACGCAGACCCAAGACCATCGACACGCTCGTCGCCGAACTGGGCAGCGATGGTTTCCAGGGGTCCACCGATCTGCAGGACTTCGTATCCCGGCTGGAGACCCCGCGGGTGGTCTGGGTGATGATCCCGGCCGCGGTGACGGGTCAGGTGATCGACCAGGTCGCCGAGTTGCTCGAGCCCGGCGACATCATCATCGACGGCGGCAACAGCCGCTATCACGACGACATCGCACGCGCCGCGGCGCTGAAACCCAAGGGCATCCACTATGTGGACATCGGCACCTCGGGCGGCGTCTTCGGACTGGACCGGGGCTTCTGTCTGATGATCGGCGGCGAGGCCGAGCCGGTGGCGTATCTGGATCCGCTGCTGAAGTCCATCGCTCCGGGGGTCGAGGCGGCCGAGCGGACGCCGGGCCGCACGGGCGAGCCCTCACCTGCCGAACAGGGCTATCTGCACTGCGGACCGGCCGGAGCAGGCCATTTTGTGAAGATGGTGCACAACGGCATCGAATACGGTGCCATGGCCGCCTACGCCGAGGGCCTGAACATCCTGCACAAGGCCAATATCGGCGCGACCCACGATGCCGTGGCCTCCGCCGAGGAGACCCCGCTCGAACATCCCGAGTGGTACCGATACGACATCGACGTGCCCGAGGTGACCGAGGTGTGGCGGCGCGGTTCGGTGGTCGCCTCGTGGTTGCTGGACCTCACCGCGAGCGAGCTCTACGCCGATCCGACCCTGGAATCCTTCGACGGGCGGGTATCGGACTCCGGTGAGGGTCGCTGGACCCTCGACGCCGCGATCGATACCGGCGTCCCCGCACCGGTGCTCGCGGCGGCGCTGTTCGCGCGGTTCTCCTCGCGTGGCGAGGCGCTGTATGCGGACAAGATGCTCTCGGCCATGCGCAAGGCCTTCGGCGGTCACATCGAGCTGCCCCCGGAGTAGGACGACCCGTAACTCACCGTCTCAGACAAAATGGCCCTGGCGCAGCTCGGCTCGTTCGCCTACTCGACCCGCCTCGCACTGCGGGTACTGCCCAAGGCCGCGATCGAGGTCGGCGTGAGCGAACGGCTGTGGCGCACCGGACTTTCCGCGGGCGAGGGGACACCGCGCGCCCGTGACGGATTCACCGCGGTCCCGGCCTGGTCGGATTCGCCGTCCGCGGAAGTCTGGTGCGCTGACGCCCGGGCGAGAAGTCGTTACGGTGGACGTTATGGAGTACGCGACGTCTTCCTTCTCGGAGAACCTGCGCCGATACGCCCCGGAACTCCTGCCCGGCAGCGATTTCGGCAATGCCACGGCGCACGGGCAGGACATCGCGCCGCACGGCACCACGATCGTGGCCGTCGCCTACCGCGGCGGCGTGCTACTCGCCGGTGACCGGCGCGGCACCATGGGAAATCTGCTGGCCAGCAGGGATATGGAGAAGGTGTTCATCACCGACACCTACTCGGCGGCGGGTTTCGCGGGCACCGTGGGCATGGCGATCGAGATGATCCGGTTGTTCGCGGTCGAGCTCGAACACTACGAGAAGATCGAGGGTGTCGGGCTGACCTTCGAGGGTAAGGCGAACAAGCTGTCGAAGATGGTGCGCGACAATCTGCCTGCCGCACTACAGGATATGGCGGTGGTCCCGGTGCTGGTCGGCTACGACCTGAGCGCCACCGATCCCGAGAAGGTCGGTCGGATTTTCTCCTACGATGTCGTCGGCGGTCGCAGTGAGGAACGCTTCGGGTACACCGCAGTCGGTTCCGGTTCGCTGTTCGCGAAGTCCTCGCTGAAGAAGACCTACAGCCGCGGCATCGATGAGGATCAGGCGCTGCGCATCACCGTCGAATCGCTCTTCGATGCCGCCGAGGACGACACCGCCACCGGCGGCCCGGACCTCACCCGCGGCATCTATCCGACCGTGGTCATCATCAATGCCGAAGGCGCCGTGGAGGTTCCGGCGAATCGACTCGCCGACACCACCCGCGAACTCGTCGCCGATCGTGCCGCAGCAAACGATTGAACAGCAGGGGCGGTATTCGATCGAAGAAACAACCGAATACCGCCCCTGCGACCAAATACCACCCCTGCCTCGAGCTCACGTCAGCCTTCTCGCAGGCGACAGCTGATCTCGTAAGCACATGGGTAACTCATCGGGTACGGGCTAGCCCGACCACCACCTACCTGCCAGACGCAAACGCCACCGTCATGGCACTCGAGTCCGGCGCCTAAATATCCGGGGAGGCGGGGGAGCGAGGCGGGGGAGCGCTCAGCGCTCCAGGATCGCGACGACGCCCTGTCCACCCGCGGCACAGATGGAGATCAGCGCGCGGCCGGATCCCTTCTCCGCCAGCATCTTCGCGGTGGAGGCGACGATGCGGCCGCCGGTCGCGGCGAACGGGTGACCCGCGGCGAGCGAGGAACCGTTGACATTCAGCTTGCTGCGATCGATCGAACCGAGCGCGCCGTCCAGGCCCAGACGCTCCTTGCAGTACTGATCCGACTCCCACGCCTGCAGGGTGGCCAGCACCACCGAGGCGAAGGCCTCGTGGATCTCGTAGTAGTCGAAGTCCTGCAGGGTCAGGCCATTTCGGGCCAGCAGGCGCGGCACCGCGTAGGTCGGCGCCATCAGCAGGCCGTCGGGCCCGTGGATGTAATCGACCGCGGCGACCTCGGAGTCGACCAGATGCGCGAGCACGGGCAGGTTGTGCTCGGTGGCCCATTCCTCGCTCGACAGCAGCACCGCGGACGCGCCGTCGGTGAGCGGGGTGGAGTTACCGGCGGTCATGGTGGCATCACCCAGTTTGTTGCCGAACACCGGCTTGAGGGTGGCCAACTTCTCCACCGTCGAACCGGGACGCAGGTTGTCGTCACGGGTCAGGCCGAGGAACGGGGTGATCAGATCGTCGAAGAAGCCGCGGTCGTAGGCGGCGGCCATATTCTTGTGCGACAGGTAGGCCAGTTCGTCCTGGGCCTCGCGCGCAATTCCGAATTCCTTTGCGGTGATGGCGGCGTGCTCACCCATCGACAGACCGGTGCGCGGTTCGGCATTGCGCGGGATCTCGATACCGAGCATGGCGGGACGCAGCTGCCCGACCAGCTTGAGGCGGTCCTTATTGCTCTTGGCGCGGTTGGCGTCGAGCATCCACTCACGCATGGACTCGCTGACCCCGATCGGGGCATCGGAGGTGGTGTCGGTGCCGCCACCGACACCGGCATCGATGCGACCGGCGGCGATCGCGTCACCGACGGTGACGATCGCCTGCAGGCCGGTGCCGCAGGCCAATTGGAGGTCGTGAGCCGGGGTGTAGGGGCTGAGCTTGCTGCCGAGCACGCTCTCGCGGACCAAGCCGTGCTCGCCGACACGCTTGAGCACCGCGCCGCCGACGACCATGCCCAGGCGTTCGCCCTGCAGGCCGAACCGGCTCACCAGACCGTCCAGCGCGGCGGTGAACATGTCCTGGTTGGAGGCGTGGGCATAGGCCTTATCGGAGCGGGCGAACGGAATCCGGTTGCCGCCCACGATCGCAACCGGGCGCGGGCCCTTCTTTGCCGTGCTCTTCGCTGAACGGGCTTTGGTTGTCACTCGAGTCTCCAAGGTCTCGTCGGGTGCCCGGTGGGCCGTTCGACACGGACATGTCCGCGCAGATCGGCGCCCCGTCGCGGTTGGTTTACTTTAAACTTACTCTGGAGTAAGTTTGTTGTCGACACCGTACCCCGCAAGTCTGCGTAAATTCGCGCCGGGGCATGCAGACCATTCGGCAGCGCAGCCACCGGCGGGCCGAAACCACGACACACGAGAAAAGGGAGAAACAGTGGCAGCCAACAAGAGCAAGGGTGCTCCCAACCTCTACGGATCGTTCGTACACTCCGCTCCTGGCCAATTCCTGGCGAGCAAGTTGGGCCTGCCGCAGCCGGAGAACCTGCGCCGCTACCGGGCCGGTGAGCCGCCGCTGCCCGGTCCGGTGCTGCTCGGCGGCAAGGGCCGCGTCGCCGAACCGGTGCGTACCCTGCTTTCGGACTACACCTTCGCCGACGCGCCCGCCTCGGGTCAGAAGTACGGCGCACTGGTATTCGACGCGACCGGCATCGGCACGGTCGAGGATCTCTCGCAGCTGTTCGAATTCTTCCAGCCCGCCATGCGCAGCGTCGCGGCGTCCGGTCGCATCGTCGTCATCGGCACCACCCCCGAGCTGACCGCGGGTGTGGACGAGCAGATCGCCCAGCGCGCGCTCGAGGGCTTCACCCGCAGCGTCGCCAAGGAGCTGCTGCGCGGCGCCACCGCTCAGCTGGTCTACCTGCACCCGGAGGCCTCCGCCACCGCGTCCGGTCTGGAATCCACACTGCGCTTCCTGCTTTCGGCCAAGTCGGCCTTCGTCGACGGTCAGGTCATCCGGGTCGGCAAGGCCGACGCGGTCGCTCCGGCCGCTTGGGACAAGCCGCTCGACGGCAAGGTCGCCGTGGTCACCGGCGCCGCGCGCGGCATCGGCGCGACCATCGCCGAGGTATTCGCCCGCGACGGCGCGACCGTGATCGTCGCCGACATCCCGGCCGCCGGTGAGGCGCTCTCGGCCACCGCGAACAAGGTCGGCGGCACCGCGCTCGCACTCGATGTCACCGCACCCGACGCCGCCGAGAAGCTGGCCGAATTCGCCACCGAACGCTTCGGCGGCATCGATATCGTCGTGCACAACGCCGGTATCACCCGCGACAAGCTGCTCGCCAATATGGACGAGGGCCGCTGGAAGTCGGTCATCAACGTGAATCTCGCCGCGCCGCACCGCATTACCGAGGGCCTGGTAGCGCGTGGCGCCCTCAAGGAGGGCGGCCGGGTGATCGACGTGTCCTCCATCGCGGGCATCGCCGGTAACCGCGGCCAGACCAACTACGGCGCGTCAAAGGCCGGTGTCATCGGCATGGTCAACGCTGAGGCGCCGAAGCTGGCCGAGAAGGGCATCACCATCAACGCCGTCGCGCCCGGTTTTATCGAAACCGCCATGACCGCGGCCATTCCGCTGGCCACCCGTGAGGCCGGTCGGCTGATGAGCTCGCTGCTGCAGGGCGGACAGACCGTCGACGTCGCCGAGACCATCGCCTACTTCGCCAGCCCGGCGTCGAATGCGGTGAGCGGCAATGTGGTTCGGGTCTGCGGTCAGAGCCTGATCGGAGCATGATGACCGAGACGATCACGCTCACCGAACCTCCCAAGAACAGCGGCCTTTTCGTCAAGGCCGCGCTCGGTGCGGTGCCGGTGCCACTGGTCTCGGGGCGCAAATCGACGCTGCCCGACCGCGTCGTCCGGCTGGAGGGCCTGCGCGTGGATCCGGATCACCTGGCCGCGTACTGCCGGGCGACCGGACTGCGGTTCGGCGACTCGCTGCCGCTGACCTACCCGTTCATCCTCAGCTTCCCGCTGGCGATGCAACTCGTTGTGGCCCGGGACTTTCCGTTCGTCGCGGTGGGTGCGGTGCATGCGCAGAATCTCATCGAGCGCGGTCGCGAGATCTCGGTCAGCGAGCCGCTGGACTTCACCACGCACATCGAGAATCTGCGCGAGCACCCGAAGGGCCTGCTGGTAGATGCGATCACCGAGGTGAATGTCGGCCGGGAGCTGGTGTGGCGTCAGGTCACCACCTTCCTGCACCAGCAGCGCACCTCGCTCTCGGGTGAGCCGAAGGGTGAGCCGAAGCCGGAAGAGGTTCCGCCGCCGCCGATGCGCACCGTTCGGGTGGATCAAAAGACGATCACCCGCTACGCGGCCGCCTCCGGTGACCACAACCCGATCCACACTTCGGCATTGGGCGCCAAGGCATTCGGCTTCCCGAAAGCGATCGCGCACGGCATGTGGTCGGCTGCGAACATCCTCTCGAATGTGGAGGGGCGGATTCCCGAAAAGGCCAGCTACGCGGTCAAATTCGGTAAGCCGATTCTGCTGCCGTCCACAGTGAATGTGTACGCCGATCAGGTCGACGGCGGTTGGGACCTGGCATTGCTGAACCCGAAGAAGGGGTATCCGCATCTGACGGCCACCCTGCGCTGATACCCACCGAAGCCGCACCCCTGGGAACCGGGGTGCGGCTTCGCTGTTTCCGGGCTGCAGCGCACGAATTCGCCTCCCGCGCATGGAATCACTGGGCAAATCGGTGTGTGGCACGACAGAATATGCGCGGCGGCACCGCAGGGCTCAGCAGTCGCAGCCGCAACCGTCGCAGCAGCAGCCGTCACAGTCGCAGCAGTTGCAATTGCTGCAGCAGTCACAGCCGTCACAGCAATCGCCGCAGTCGCAGTTCTTGATCCAGGCGTCCTTGCGCTTGCCGTTGCACGGATTGGTGTGGTCGGCGCAGCAGGCGTAGCCGGTGCAGTAGACGCCGAAGACGATGGCGAGCGCCTCGCCGATTCCGGGGTGGCGTGGCGGTTTCCGGAAATCGATATCCGGCGGCCGGGGGTGCTGCATCGTCGCGGCGCCCAGCGGCAGTGGCTGCTGCGTTGGCACGGTATCCCGGGATATGTTGCAGGCGTGGGCGGTTGCACCGACGCCGCGGCCGATATTGCGCACGAGTCCGCGCAATGGGTCGAGTAGCATCCAGCGAATGGTGGGGACCTGGTCCAGTTTCGCCTCCGCGACCGCCTCACGCAGGCGCGAATCCGATTGCCGCAGTAAGCCGTACGCCTCGGGCATGGTCGTTCCGGTGGCCGCGAGCGGGTTGAAGCGGCCGCGGGTCCGGTCGTCCTCGAAGTCCGCGACGGCATCGGCCAGGTGCGCGATGCGCCCGAAATGCCTGCCCGCCTCGCGTAAAGCGGCGACGTTGTCCGGGCGGTCGGCCAAAACCGCGGTATGAGCGAAGAATTCCGCCGCGCATATCTGCGTCGGTGCGGTCAGATCATCGAGAGAGATTGTGCGAGACGAATTCTCCGGCGTGTCGCGCAACCCGTCGAGCAACGCTGGGGCGTCGGCCGATCGAGCGCGGTTCGAGTCGCCCGCACCTGGGCATTCGGCACCCACCGACGCGAGAGCTTCCAAGTGCGACTGCGAATTGATCGCGGCGACAAGCGGTTCCACATCGAGGCCGATCAGGGATGCCTGCGATCGCGCGCGGTCTGCCCAGCGGCTCGATACCTTCGTCATCGGATGCCGGGTGAGGACGGAACCGTCACCATCGTCGACGTGATCGCGAATCTTGGCCGATCCCAGCAACAGTGACGCGGTGGCAGCCAGCAGTACGCCCGGCGAATCCGCACTCGCGACCTCGGCGCGACGCATCCCCCGCAGCGCGCACGGCCCCGCCTTGGTCCGCCCGATCGAGCCGGACATCTGCGCCTCGGTCAGCACGCTCAGGACGATCGCATCGGTATTGGTCGCCGCCCGCGCCAACTGCCCGTGCCCATCCCGCAGCCCCAAACACAACCCACACATATGTGTGCGCCAGGTGCTCGCATCGATCCCGTACTTCTCGGCCCCATGCGAACACGGCCGCAACATCCCGAACAATTCCGCCCCGTTCCCCGACCACCGCGCCGGTCCACTCTCTTGATCTCCCGCACTCTGGCAGTCCGTTGACGCCGCCGCAAGCCCAGCCACCGCCCCCGCCCCGTGTATGAACCCCACACCCCCTCTACGCGGCGTGCAGCCGCGAACAGGGGTGCGCTGCTTCGACAATGGCATGCCAGAGCAGCTGAACCCACAGGGCTACTCAGGCGCGTGCCCCGCTCGTTGTCGCTATTGCACACCCGCTTGCTGGGACAAACGGTGCGCGCACTCGGGGCCGCAGACCGGGCCGGTGAGCTACTCCGCCTTCTTGCGCCCCGCGAGACCGCGCCAGGCGAGGTCGTCCAGGAGGTCGACCGCCTCGGAGACTTCGATGCGGCCGCTGGCCACGCGGTCGGCGATGGCCTCGCCTGCGCCGATGACGGCCACCGCGACAACATCGAAGTTGGTGCCGGGTTCGGCGTGCTTGGCACTGGATTCGAGCAGTTTGGCGGTCAGTTCGATGACGCGTTCGCGGGCGTTTTCGATTTCCGAGGCGAAGGCCTGCTGGCCGATCGCCTGGCGGTAGAGCACCTGCCAGGAGTTGCGGTTGTGGTCGACGAATCCGAGAAAACCCTCGAGCGCCGTGCGGACCTGTTCGTGCGGGGACAGTTGCGGATTGCCCGCGGGCGCCACCGATTCGATGAAGCGCAGCCCCTCGCGCTGGATGCAGGCGCGGAACAATTCATCCTTGGAGCCGTAGTAGAGGTACAGCATCGGCTTGGAGATTTTCGCCTCGGCGGCGATCGCGTCCATCGAGGTGTCGTGGAACCCCCTACGCGAGAACACCTCGACAGCGGCGTCGAGCATCTGCTGCTCACGAACCGCCCGAGGAAGTCGCTTCGTTCCGCCCGCCATCACTCTCCTACCACATGGTGAAGCTCTTATATTACTCCAAGGTAAGTTCGGCGGGTTGGATTGCGCGTTCGTAAGTTCGGCGAACTATCGGCACTCGGCTCCCATCCTTCGGACCGCGATGTCCTTGGATTCGCGGGCGCAGCTGTTCAGCTGTCCAGCAGAGGAATACTACGGGTGAACGGCGATAAGGCGGCTGTACAACATAAGACAGCCGTTAGCGACTGCTTGCGGGGTCGCTGAGGCCAAATGTCAGCAGGGCTGCAGCGCGCCCTTGTATCGAGCCATCCGCAGCACCGACGCGTCGACCCGCTCGGCGGACAGCCGTCCACTCGATACCGCCTGCTCGAGGCGATCCAGCACCTGCGGCACCGCATCGGTGGTGATCCATAGGGCATTGTCGGCGCCGGCGATCAGCGCCGCTTCGACCGCGTCCTCGATGCTCATCCGGCTCGTGATGGCGGCCATGCCGCCGAGGTCGTCGGTAAAGATCGGCCCCTGGAACGGGGCCGCACCGTAACCGGTGCCATCGCGCAGCAGCGCCATGGCCTGCGGGCTGATGCTGGCGGGGACATCGGGGGTGGTCAGGCCGGGTACGTCGAGGTGGCCGACCATGGCAGCGGCGCCGGAGTCGACCAGATTGCGGAACGGCACGAGGTCGACACTCTGCAGCTGCGTCAACGGCGGGGTGCGAACGGCCCCGGTGTGCGAATCGCCCGATCCAGAGCCGTGGCCCGGGAAGTGCTTCATTACCGTGCCGACGCCGACCTCGTTCATGGCGCGGATGTAGGCGCCGGCGTATTCGGTGACCACCGCGGGATCGTCGGAGAAGGACCGGTCACCGATGACGGAGTCATCCGGCTGACTGCTCACATCGACGTCCGGGGCGAAGTCCACCGTGACGCCCAGATCCTTCAGTGCGCGGCCGCGGGTCACGGTGGCGTCGTGGAACTGCTCGGCGGTCATGGTCTGGGCGGTCACCCGGGCCGACGGGACGGCGCCGATCAGATCCTTGGCCCGGGAGACGCGGCCGCCCTCCTCATCGATGGTCACCATCAGCGGCACCTTGGCGGCGGCCTTGACCTGTTGGATCAGGCCGTCGGCCAACAGCGACTTATCGGTCCAGCCACCGACGAAAATGCCGCCGACCTGCGAATTGCGCACCACATTCGTGGCGTCGTCGGCACCGGTGACACCGACCGTCAGCAGTTGCCCCAGTTTCTCGCGCAGGGTGAGTTTCGCGAGGTAGTCGGCACCGCAGTCACCTTTGGCGGTGGTGGTGGCGGGAGCCGCGGAACCGGCCGTCACGGCGGGAATCGCGGATTTCGACGGCACGGGACTGGAGTCGCCGTTCGAGCACGCCGTCGCGACGGCGGCGAGGATTGCGAGCAGGACGAGAGGCGTCTTCCGCATAAGTCCACGGTAATCGGCGTGCTCCGGACGGTCCGACTCAGGTATGGCTAGCGGCCAGTCGTAGCGTCCGGCGGGCCAGGTCGGAGATTCGGCTGCCGTCGTGGCCGAAGACCGCGCTGTGCAGCCGGTCGTGGAACGGATCGGTCCAGTGGGTCGGGATGCCGCGGTCACCGACGCGGATTCCAGCGACCGAACCCGCCGTCGCGCCATTGGAGTCGGTATCGCAACCGCCCTGCACGGTCAGCGCGATGGTGCGGGTGAAATCGCCTGCGCCCCAGAGTAAACCGGCGGTGACGAGGCAGGCGTTCGGAATGGCGTGCACCCAGTTGTAGTGGTCGTGGCGGCGGCGAATGGCTTCGAGAGCATGCTCCCATGACATGCCGCCGTCATGGTCCGCGATCACTTCGGCGACCGCGACGTGCAACCTCGAACGTTCCGGAATGCATTGCTGGGCAACAGAAAGCGTGTCCCGTATGCCTTCGGCAGTGAAAGCCGCGGCTACCAATGCGCCGGCCCACATCGCCGCGTACACGCCGTTGCCGGTATGTGAAAGCCCAGCATCGCGGGCGGCGAGTTCGGCGGCGCGCACCGGATTACCCGGGTTGACGTAACCGTAGATATCCGCGCGGATCATCGCACCTATCCACTCGCGGTATGGATTTCGATACCTGGCCACCTCCGGCGGTTTCCGACCGGCGATCAGATTGCGGTAAGCGACCCGCTCCGCGGTGTAGGTCTGCAGAAATGGCAGATGTTCCAACCAGGCATCCGCGACGTCGGATTGTGTGAAATTCGTTCCGCACGTTTCCAGTAGGTGCAATCCCAGTACGGTGTAATCGACATCGTCATCGCGCGGTGCACCGTCGATTCGGCCCTTCGCCGATACCGGCCAGGTCGGATTCAACGGATATTCCGGCGACGGTGGCAATAATGCGGGCACATAGTCGGTCAGCGGATAGGCGTCGGCCCGCTCGAGATAGGCGCGGATTCGCGCGGGTGTCCAGACGAATCCGTTTTCCAGCGGCTTGCCGAGTGTGCAGCCGACGCAGCGCCCGAGCCATCCGCCGTGGATCCGCTCGAACAGTTCGGATATCGGCGCGACCGGCCGGATTACCGACTGCGGTGCCGCGGTTTCGGATTCGTCATAACCCCAGTCGGGATCGCGTTCGGCGCTTTCGAGTCGATCGAAAACCGCCCAGTATTCGGCCGGTTCGACGTGATCGGAGGCGACGAGCGCGCGCACCTCGGACTCGAAGTCGGCCACCGGATAGCCCGATTCGAGCCGCTGCCGCCATTCATAGAACAGCAGCGTCCGCGGGTCGATCTCGTGCCTGCCGAAGAACACCAGTTCGTTCGCATCGGGCATATCCGCTCCTGGTCCGTGTCGCCCAGTCGGTTTTCCGCCGTTCAATCCGTTCCCGCAGCAGATTATCCGCGCGCGGCAATACCTCGTGTCGGGGTTGTCCGGAGTAATGTTGTGGCGTAGCCAAATGACTCCTACCTGGAGGTCATCGTGCCGTGCGATCTCATGCTCATTGCCTATGACGGTTCCGAAAATGCCAAGCGGGCCATCGAATACGCCGGCCGGTTCCTCGCGGCGAACCGAGCGGTGGTGCTCACCGCCTGGGAACCGATGGTGCGCCAGGCCGCTCGGCTGTCCGGACTTTCCGGTGTGATGCAGCCGGAATGGGTGCCCGACGAGGAGATCGAGGACGTCGCCTATGTCGACGCCCGCAACATCAATATCGAGGGCGTCCGCCTGGCCAAACTCGCCGGTCTCAACGCCGAGGCACGCACCGCGGAGTGCACGTCGACGATCTGGAACGCCATCGTCGAAACCGCCGACGACCTGGACGTCGACATCATCGTGGCAGGAACGCGCGGTGCCACCGGTATTCGAGCGCTGATGCACAGCAGCGTCGCCGACGCCGTACTCAAGCATTGCCACCGCCCGGTGCTCATGGTGCCTCCGGGTAAGGAACCGAGTCGCTGAGATTTGGGTCGCTCGGGTGGCTCTGCTCCGGGTTTGCGGGGTTAGGGTCGAGGGATCATGAACGGTTTCTTGCTCGCTCAGCCCGGTGGGGTGATCCGCGCGTCGGGGACCCGGGTCGCCTTCGACGAAGCGGCGCGGGCGGTAGCGGCGCTGCGGGACGGGACCGCCGAGCTGATCGTCGGCGCCCTGCCGTTCGACCCCCGGAATTCGGCCGCGCTTTGCGTGCCCGAGCAGGCACAGCGCACGGTCGGGCCATGGCGGCCCGCGGCACTACCGGACTTGCCCGCCGTTCGGGTCATCACCGAAATACCGAGTCCGGCAGAGCATGTCGCGCGGGTGACGAAATTGGTCGAGCAGCTGAACGATCCGGCGCAGCCGTTGCGCAAGGTCGTGGCCGCTCGATCGGTGCTGGCCGAAGCCGATAACGCGCTGGAACCGGAGTTGGTCGCGGGACATCTGCTGACCAGGCATCCGCATGCGAATGTTTTCGCGGTCGACCTGACTGCCGCGGGCAGGCCGGGTGCGACGCTGGTCGGCGCCACTCCTGAGGTACTGGTCGCACGGCATGGCGCGACCGTCACGCTGCATCCGCTCGCGGGGACGCTACCGCGCCTCGCCGATCCGGACGCCGATGCCGCGCAGGCGCGAGAGTTGTTGGCCAGCACCAAGAATCGTGATGAGCATGCGTTCGTCATCGAGTGGATTCGGGAGGTGCTCGCGCCGGTGTGCGCGGAACTGACCATTCCGGACGGCCCACAGCTGATCAATACGCACGAGGTCTGGCATCTGGCCACTCCGATCACCGGTCGTCTCCGCGATCCCGCGACGACCGCGCTCGACCTGGCGCTGCGGCTGCATCCCACCCCCGCGGTCTGTGGCACGCCGACCGATCTCGCCCTCGACACCATCGCGCATATAGAAGAGGAGCGCGGCTTCTACGGCGGCGCGGTCGGCTGGTGCGATGCGTACGGCGACGGCGAATGGGTGGTCGCTATTCGCAGTGCGGAAATCACCGCCGACGGGCGCTCGATCCGCGCCTTCGCCGGCGGCGGCATCGTGGCCGCTTCGGATCCGCATGCCGAGTTGGACGAGACCACCGCCAAACTGCGCACATTGCTCGGCAGTCTGCACTGCGCCATCCCGAGCTGAGCGACCCGCGCCCGCTATTCGGTTCAGCTATCGGTGGCCTGAACGTAGGTGATCGGGCGCGGCCCTGCTAGGTTGGCCCAGAATATGCCTGCATCGATGTATTGGAGTGCCGCGATGAAGTTTGCTGTCCCTGGTGTTGCGAGTGCGGTCGCCGGCGCCGTGTTGGGCGTGATCGCGGTGTTCGTCATCACGATGGCAGTGCAGCAGAACACGCGGCCCGATATCGAGCGCAGCGACTCCACCTCCTCGCTACTCAACAACGTTGAGTACGGCAGCCGCTGATCCCCCGCGGTGCGAGCGATAGGCGGCCCGTAACCACGGAGGGCCGGTGAGCGCCGCAGATTCGACACAGCCTTCTGCTTCATCTGCCGATTCGTTCGGTACCTCCGGCGCGGCGCGCCAGCACGACAGCGCCCCGCTGGGTAGACGCTGGTTCGTCGGGACCGTGGTCGCGGCGTTCCTGCTCACCTTTCTCCAGGCGCCCGGCCTGACGGTCGCCGACACCAAATACGACCTGGCGCAGAATCCGCTGGGTTTCCTCGAACGCGCCGCCCACCTGTGGAGCAGTCAGGCCCCGATGGGGCAGGTACAGAACCAGGCCTACGGATATTTCTTCCCACACGGCGCGTTCTTCTCGGCCGGACATGTACTCGGTCTGCCTGCCTGGGTGACGCAGCGGATCTGGTGGGCATTGCTGCTGCTCGCCGGATTCTGGGGCATCGTGCGGCTCTGCGAAGCGCTCGGCATCGGCTCACGCGGATCGCGGATCGTGGCGGCGGCCGCATTCGCACTGTCACCGCGGGTGCTGACCACGCTCGGTTCGATCTCCTCGGAGACGCTGCCGATGGTGCTCGCCCCGTGGGTGCTGCTCGCGCCCGCCGCGCTGGGCACCGCCTATCGGAACCGACGCGGTGGCGCGGCGTCGCCCGCTGGCAGTGCGCTGGCGTTGGCATTGATGGGTGCGGTCAATGCGGTGGCGACGGTCGCCGCATTTCTACCCGCGCTGCTGTGGTGGGCGTCGTACCGGCCGAACCGGCGCTGGTGGCGGTTCACCCGGGCCTGGATACCGCTGCTGGTGCTGGCCACATTCTGGTGGGCGGTGCCGTTGCTGTTGCTCGGCAAGGTGAGTCCGCCGTTCCTGGATTACATCGAATCCTCGGGGGTGACCACGCAATGGGCGTCGCTGGGTGAAGTGCTGCGCGGCACGGACAGTTGGACGCCGTTCGTCTCGCCGGAGCGGATCGCGGGCGCGGTGCTGGTGACCCAGCCCGCCGCGGTGCTGGCCACCGGACTGCTCGCGGCGGCGGGTATGGCCGGATTGGCGATGCGGTCCATGCCGTATCGCGGGCGTCTCGCGCTGATCCTGCTGGTCGGGCTGGTCGGAATCTGTGCCGGATTTGTCGGTGAACTGAGCGGGCCGTTCGCGGATTCGGTGCGGGTATTCCTGGATGCCGGGGGTGCGCCGCTGCGCAATGTGCACAAGCTGGAACCGCTCATCCGAATTCCGCTGGTGCTCGGTCTCGCTCATATGTTGAGCAAGGTGCCGCTGCCCGCGTCCGTCCCGATGCCGGTGTGGCGCAGCGCCTTCGCCCATCCCGAACGCGATAAGTCGGTCGCCGTCGCCGCCTTGATCCTCACCGCGCTCGCATTGTCCACCTCCTTGGCTTGGACCGGGAAGCTGGCACCGCGCGGCGCCTATGACGAGGTGCCCGGGTACTGGAAGCAAACGGCGGAGTGGTTGTCCCACAATGCCTCCGATACCCGAGCGCTGGTTGTGCCCGGCGCCCCCTTCGGCAGTCAGGTGTGGGGCCTGACCCGTGACGAACCGCTGCAGGCGCTCGCGAGTACGCCGTGGGCTATCCGGGATGCGGTGCCGCTCAACCCGCCGGGCACCATCCGGGCGATGGATTCGGTGCAGCGGTTGATCGCCGACGGTAGGCCGTCGACCGGACTCGCGGCGACGCTGGCCGAGCAGGGCATCGGAATTCTGGTGTTGCGCAACGATCTCGATCCGGAGACGTCACGTTCGACCCGGCCGATGCTGGCACATCAGGCGATCGACGGGTCGCCGGGATTGCACAGGGTGGCCGAATTCGGCAACCCGATCGCGACTGTCAGACCCGATGGTCTGGTCGCCGATGGTGATCTGCGCCCCGCGTACCCGGCGGTCGAGATCTATCGCGTCGAGGCATCGCCTGCGGGCACTCCGATCGAGATTCACAGCGGCACAGGCGCGCCGACATCATTCCCCGGTGCCTACGCGGTGCCCATGACCTCGGTTGGGACGGTCCAGGGCGGGCCAGAAGTGCTCGAACGGTTGCGTCGCGATCCCGCAACCGCGCCGACACTTCTCGCATCCGATGCGGCAGCGGCCGGATTGCCGATCGGGCCGTTGACGGTGACGGATACACCGATGGACCGGGAGGCCGACTTCGGTCGGGTGGACAATCACAATTCAGCGCTGCGCGCGCCCGACGATGCGCGCCGCACGCACAACCTTGTGCCCGACTATTCCGTACCCGGTGCGGAATTGGTGCGCGGGGAATGGTCGGGAGCGACGGTCACCGCATCGAGTTCCGCCGCCGACGCCACACAGTTGGGCGGCTCCGCGCCCGGCAGTTCGACGGCCGCGGTTGTCGATGGTGATCCGTCGACCGCGTGGATCAGCAATGGCGCCGAACACGCACTGGGACAATGGCTTCGGCTCGATCTCGACCATCCGATCAGCTCCGGGCTGCTGCAGCTGACCACCAGCGCGGCCGCGATCGGCGATCCGGTGAAGTGGGTCGAGGTACGGACCGCGAACGGGAGTGTGTCCGCGCGGATTCCCGAACCTGGTATGCCGGTGTCGATTTCGCTGCCAGCGGGCAAGACGGACTGGCTCACCATCACCGCCATCCGCACCGAGGACGGTACGCGCGGTGGACAATTCGGAATCAGCGAGCTGACTCTGGACGACTACACCAACCGGAGTGCGCCGGTGCGGGTCGATATTCGGCATCGGACCGTACTACCGCCAACCCCGGCGGGCGCGCAGGTGCGGGCCTGGGATCTCGGCCAGGAATTTCCCGGGCGTAGTGCGTGTTTCGATGCGCCGGACCGGGTGCGGTGCAGTAAGGGACTCGCCCTGGCGGCCGAGGAACCCGGCACGTTCGAACGCACGCTGTCGGTACCGGAACCGGTGAGTGTGACGCCGCAGTTGACCGTACGGACTCGACCGGGTCCGGCGCTCGAGGCGCTGCTCACCGACCATACGCATCCAGTCGCCCGGGGTAAGGCAGACGTCGGCGACCTCCGTGGTTCCGCCTTCGCGGCCACCGATGGGGATCCGCGCACGAGTTGGACCGCGCCGGAGGATTCGGTGCGGAATCTGGCGGGCGGCAAACCGACACTCACACTGGAATTGCCCGAACCGGCGCTGGTGACCGGGTTGGACGTGACACCGTCGCTCGGCGAACTGCCCGCCGCACCGCTTTCGATAGTCGTAAATCTCGGCAACGGCCCACAGGTTCGCGAGATCGAACCGGGCGAATCGACCCGAGTCTCATTGCAGCCCACCGTGACCGACCGCATCGAACTGAGCATTCAGACCTGGAAGCCGGTACTCGACCGCACCGCCCTCGGGTTCGCCCAGACGCAGCCGCCCGGTCTCGCCGAGGTAGCGGTACTCGGTCCCGATTACCCAGCGCCCGCCCCAGGGGATCGGCTGATCACCGTCCCGTGTGCGCAGGGGCCGACAATTGCGCTCGGTGGACGTTTCGTGCATACGTCCGTCACCGCGACTGCTGATGAATTGCGTTCTGGCGCACCGGTTCCCGCTCGCATTTGCGCGGATTCGGAACTCCCGCCCGAGTTGGCAGACACCGGGAATGCGGCTGACAGCGGTCTCGAATCCACCGACACGATCCCGGTGGCTGCGGGACGCGCGGACGTAACGGTCGCACCGACGGATCTGTTCTTCGTAGATCGACTTCGCCTGAACCGCACCGATTTCGACCCCGCCGCCGCGCCAACGACGACACCGGGACAGCTCCTCGTCCTGCCGCTCAGTACCAATGTCGGTTGGCAAGCGCGCACCGCCGACGGCAAAGAACTCGTGCCGGTCGTGGTCAACGGCTGGCAGCAAGGCTGGCTGCTCCCGGACGACTACGCCGCCGGATCGAATCCCATCACCGTCTCATTCCCCATCGACCGCTGGTACCGCCTCAGTATCTTCGGCGGCCTGCTGCTGCTCATCCCGCTGATCCTTATCGCCATCCCCCGCAAGCGCCGGATCCCGGCAACCGTTGGCCCGGAGCCGAATCCACCCGAGGGAGACCCCACTCGGAATCCGCCTGGTAAACGCAGCCCTGCCGACTCCGACGGTCACGCAGCCGACACCAACGGGAACATAACCGACCCCGACGGGCGCGCAGCCGACACCAACACGCACGAAACCGACACCAACGGGGACACAGCCAACACCAACACGCACGAAACCGACGCAGATGTCGACCCAGCCGATCAAACCATTTACTGCGGAACACCCCCGACCACCTGGGGCAATCGCATTCTGGGCGCGCTCGGCATCGCCGCTGTCGCAACGGTCATCGCCGGACCGGTCGGCACCGCACTGACGGTGGTCGGGCTCGCCGCAACTCGGTTCTCCGCACGGATGAAGCCGGAAGTCCTCACCGCCGTCGCGGGCCTCGGCACCGCCACCGCGGCGGCAGCCCTGTCCACCGGACCATGGCGCGCAGCAGGCGGATATATGGGCGGCTCGCTGTGGGTGCAAGTACCCGCACTGCTCGCCGTGATCGCCGTCGGCATTGCCGCGCTGCCCGCCCGGCGTGAACATCGTTGAGGGAATAGCCTCGAATAGGTGACGGACTGCGCGGAGTGCGGATTCGAGTACGACCCGGCCTTGGTTCCCGAGGTGTCGGCGCTGACCAGGGGCCACGCTGCGGAATACGCGGCATTGCTCGCCGGTGACGGTCGGGGGCTTCGGCGGCGCACCGCGCCGGATGTGTGGTCGCCGTTGGAGTATGCGTGCCATGTGCGGGATGTCCTGCTCGCACAACGGGAACGGGTGTTGCTCGCGCGCCGCGTCGATACTCCGGCGCTCGAGCCGATGGGTCGCGATGAACGCGTCGAGCACGACGGGTACAACGAGCAGCAGCCGGCCGATGTCGCGCGACAACTCGACGATGCGGCCCTGCTCTTCGCCAACGTCCTCGATCGGCTGACACACGCGGACTGGGACCGGACCATCATCTATAACTTCCCGCAGCGCCAGGAACGTCCACTGCGTTGGCTCGCCCTGCACACGCTGCACGAGCTCCGGCACCATCTGCTCGATATCCGCCGCCAGCTCGACAGCTGATCACTCCCACAACCACCGGATCTCGCGATGCCGAGCCCTGCGGTTACCCACGCACAGTCGCCGAGAGTGAGCAATTCACTCGCCGCGGGCCCGAATCGGTCAGCGAACCTTCTCGTCGCGCGCTTCCGTCACGGTCGCAGCCGAGCGCGCCGCCTTGGCGCGATCGCGATCACGCGCGAACCGGCGCGCCGGTTCCTCGATGAGCGCATAGCTGGCCGCGGCGATCGGGAGGGTGATCGCGATCGTCAGGATGAGCACCTTGCCGAAGTTGCCACCGAACGGCAGGATTCCGAAAATCGGGAACACCACCGAGAGCACCGCGAGATGCCAGAGGAAGATGCCGTAGGACCAGCGCCCGATCATCGCGCCAACCCCGGATTCCAACCAGCGATGTGGACGCGCGCCGGGCGGGCGCAGCACCAGCGGAGCGAGCAGCGCGAAACCGATGATCGCGCCGAAACCCATCTTCGCCGCGTACTGCCAGGGCTCGGCTCGCGTCAGCCCGGCGGGACCGCCAAGGTCGGTGGCGGAGATCAGGAACGCGACCAGCGCGATGCTCCACATCACCGGCTGATTGGCGAGCAGGCGAAGCCTTGGCGATAGCTGATCGCTATTATCGACGAGCTCGGCGAGCAACATGCCGCCCGCGAACCACGGCAGATATCCGGGCAGCCAATTATCGGCGTGAATGGCGTCGGGCGTCGGCACCGGAATGAAGTTCCAGCCGAGACACATCACCCCGAGCGTGAGGATCGCGGGGATACGCCAGCGCGCGGCATCGCCGCGCAACCGCACCGCCGCGAATGCCAGCAGCGGCAGCACGACATAGAAGGCCACTTCGACGGACAGACTCCACATCTGGGTGAGTCCATCGGTGAGCGTGAGCGGCACGAATACCTGCGTCAACGCCAGATTCGAAGCCCATACCCGCAGGCCCGCGGTATCAGCCGCACCCGGCACCAGGATCAGCACCGCGGCGACCACAACCCAATACGCGGGCAGAATGCGCGCCGCCCGATGCCGGAAGTAATGGCCGACCGACGGCGCGGTCCCCAGCCCACGCGCGACCGCCGCATGCGGACGCCACAGCAGGAATCCGGACAGCGCGAAGAACACCGCGACCGCCATATCGAACCGTTCCCAGATCCGACCGAGTACAGGCGTATTCGCGGCACCGGTCTGGAATGCGACGTGGGTCAGCAGCACACCGAGTGCGGCCATGCCGCGCATACCTTCCAGGGCGGGCACGAAACCGCGCGTACGCGTGGGTGCGTCGATGGTCGGCGCAGGTAGGGTGGCGGTCATCGAACTCCAGTCTGCAGGTCTTTTCGCGCGACCTGCAAGCAGTCGCTACGGGTATCCTCTACCAGCTGGTAACCCAACGTTTCAGATTTCGCGCTAGACTCGGGCGATTTCTGGGTCGAATCCGGCCTCGGCACCGCATGGTACGCCATCGGGCTGTTAGTGTCGGGGCTCACGAGTGCCGCGGCGTGCCCGCAGTACTCGCCGTACAGACCTGTGTTCTACGACGAGGAGAGTTTGCATGGCACTGAGTGCCGGAACCAGAAGGACGGTGGCCTGCCTGCTCGTGGGTCTGGGTGCGTTGCTGATCGTCGCAGCGGTGATGATCCCGACCTATACCGTCAGCAAACTGGCGAAAACTCCACTCGATCTCGAGATCACCACCATCGCGACGAACCAGCCGGGCGAGGACAGCCTGGTCCTGGACTCGAAGTCGCTCACCGCACCGGAGGGCGCGGCCAAGGTCGACACAAATGTGCCGCTGATCTCGCAGCGGTTCACCACCGTCGAGGAGCCCTCCGACGCCACCGAGATGACCCTCCAGGCCGGTCAGACCCTGCGGCGCATCGATAAGCAGGGCGACACCGGCCTGCTCACCGCGACCGTCGACCGGGTCACCATCGACCGCAAGACCGGCGAGCCGGTGGCCAAGGACCCCAACGGCTCCATCGCCGTCACGGTGAACAAGGACATGCAGAGCATCGCCGACCCGGTCCAGCACACCGGTCTGCAGTACCGCTTCCCGATCGGCACCGAGAAGAAGAGCTACCCGTACTTCGATGTCAACGCGCGTAAGTCCTACGACGCCAAGTTCATCGAAGAGTCCGAGATCAACGACATGAAGGTCTACCACTTCCAGATGTCGGTGCCGGTGACCAACCTGTGGGACGTGATCCAGTCGCCGTCCAACAAGCTGAGCCTGCCCGCCGCCAAATGGGGCCTCGAGGGCGACGACCCGGTCACCATGACCCGCTTCTACACCGACACCCGCGACCTGTGGATCGAGCCGCAGACCGGCACGGTGATCAAGGGTGGCGAGCAGATTCACCTGTACTACGCGCGCAGCGGCGACCACCCGGACGTCACCGCGCTGAAGTCGCACCTCGTCTTCGACGAGAACACCATCGAATCGCAGATCACGGTGGCCAAGGAGAACATCGACAAGCTGTCGCTGTACGGCCGGATCATGCCGATCGTGCTCGGTGTGCTCGGTGTCATCGCTGTAGTCGGCGGTGTGTTCCTCGGGATCCGCGACGGGGCCGGCGCGGGGCGGCGCGGGCCGGGTCGCGGTAGGGATGATGCTCCGACCGAGCAGATCAGGATCCAGAAGAATCTCTGACGGTTGGTTCGACTACTCGGCTCCCCGGCGTTATGCCTGGGAGCCGAGTTGTTTTTGCGTAGGTTGATTCAGAGCGCGGACGGACCCAGCGGGTAGGCAACGGGATGCGACGGCTGATACAGCAGCAGCACTCCCGCGCCGGGAATCTTCATATCGATACAGCGCCCGAAACCCCGCTCGGCGATCTCACCCACGAATTCCGCCCCACGCCCGCCCAATTCCGCCATCGTCTGCTCGATGTCATCACACATCAACGAAATCTCGTGACGCGGCGGCCCATCCGCCGGATGCACCCCGAGCTCACTCGGCCCCGTCCCGAAAATCAGCCACCCGTCGTGGGCGTCGATATTCGGCCAGCCGAGAACGTCACGGAAGAAGGCGCGGGCCGCGTCCGGATCCTCCGCGTAGACCAGCGTGTGCACAGCGGTGATCATGCTGGTGATGCTAGGTGAGCAGACGGCTCCGCGGTACGCAAAACGATCACCGCCACGAACATGGTGGTTGCGGCCGCGACACCGACCGCGGTGATGATCAGCGTCGGTACCGAGCGGGCGAAGCAGGCCATGAGGACCACCTCGACCGCCAGGCCGAGCCAGGTCACCGTGGCGAGGGCGGTACGGTCCACCGCGATCGCCGAAAGCAGTGCACCCTGCAGCACCGCGAGGATGGCTCCCTGTAGGGCGAATAACCACAGCAAGCCTTGGATCGGCGCGTAATCCTGTCCCGCGAACAATGGCGCGACCGGCGCCGCCAGGGCGGCGCCCGATACCGCCACGATTCCGATGCCCGACAGCACCGCCAGTGCATCCCGGATCGCACGCGCCGAATGCGTCGGCTGCGCCATCCGCGGATACAGCACGACTCCCACGGCCTGCGGCAGCCAGAACGCGATCTTCGCCGCGATCGCCCCCAGCGCGTACCGGCTCGCATCCGCCTCGTCCAAAACTATTCGCGCAACGATCAAATCCGCCGACGACAATGCCATCAACGCCGCCTGCACCTGCGCCGCCCGCAACACCGGCAACACTCCGACGGAACGCGCGCTCCGAGATGGCGACCGACCGTCAGCTCGAGTTCCCGCTTCTTCGACTGCGAATCCGGGCATCGGTCCTTCGGCAGCGCGATCTGGCGGCCCTTCGGAGGTAACGTCCGGCGACCGTTCCGCCGCGGGGCGAATGCGTGATGGGGGCGAGCCTGCGGTCGAGCGGGCGAATGCGGCGGCGACGACGATTCCGGTGGCGGCGGCACACAATGCGGGAGCTGTGCCGCCACCCGCCGCGAGGACCACCAACGCCGGGACCACGCGCGCTACACCGGCCGCGCCCAGGACTACGGCCAGGGCTCGGAAGCGTCTGCTGCCCTGCAAGATTCCTTGTTCACCGGATAGCAGGACCAAGGCGGGCGCCGCCCCGAGGGCGGCGGCACTGGCTAGTACGCCGACGTTCAAAACGGCCGTCACCACCGGTACCAGTACCGCGGCGACCACAGCGACGATCACCGCACACCGCCACTGCAACCCGCGCAGTGCCGCCACACTCGACCCGCGCACCAGTTCCCTGGCCACGACGTTCTGCAACGCCAGTGCGGGCACCGCACACAACAGCTGCACCGCGAGCAGGCTGGCGAATTCGCTGTATCCGGTGACCCCCAACCAACGGCTGGCCAGCATCTGCAGCAGATATCCCGCCACATTGGCCGTCATCGCCCCTGCCGTGACCAGCGTCAGATCCGCCACGACGGGGAGACGACGGACAGCAGGCACGCGGCAATCGTCCCACCCCGCCGCCCCGCGTCCCGCACGCGCCCACCGCCCTGCGCGCTGACGCCCCGATCTGGCCGCGCCGCATGATCACGAGGAGCAGATCCGTGGAGCAAGCCCATAACAGGCGCTCGGTACCGGAAGGTGGCGGTTTGCTCGTCGGTACGTAAGGTGCACAGGCGTGAGTGGCAGCGGCCTGGCTCGACGCACCCGGTGGGCAAGGTTCGTCCCCGCCGGCTACAGCGGATTGCTGGCGGTGATTATCGCCGGGCCACTGTTGGGGCCGGGCTACCTGCT
>NZ_BAGN01000228.1 GCF_000308835.1 Nocardia vinacea NBRC 16497
CACAGCCATCGCGGAGCACACAGCGGTCGCGGAGCACACAGCGATCGCCAGGCACGCTGCGGTTCCGAGGTACACGGCGGTCGCCGGGTGCGCGGCCATCGCGGAGCGCACAGCAATCGCCAGGCACGCTGCGGTTCCGAGGTACACGGCGGTCGCCGGGTGCGCGGCCATCGCGGAGCGCACAGCAATCGCGGGGCGCACAGCAGTCGCGAAGTGCGGGGCGATCGCAAGATGCGGGGCGATCGCAAGATGCGCGGGGCAAATACACTCGCGCATATGGACGCGACCGAATGGGACACGCGGTATGCGCAGAGTGAACTGGTTTGGGGTGCACCGCCGAACAGCACTGTGGTGGAGCATGTCTACGGACTGGAGCGGATCGCCCCGCTGGTGCCGGACACTCCCGACGGCGATCCGCCCAGCCTGCCGCGTGCCCTCGATCTCGCCTGCGGCGAAGGGCGCAACGCGCTGTGGTTGGCGACGCACGGCTGGCAGGTGCACGCCGTCGACTATTCACAGGTGGGCGTCGACAAGGGCCGCACCATCGCGACGAGGCTGTCCCGCTCGGTCCGCAGCCGGATCAGTTGGCAGTGCGCCGATGTCACCGATCTTGATGCCGCGGGCATCACCGGCCCGTACGAGCTCGTGCTGATGGTCTTCCTGCACCTGCCCGCCGAACAACGCCGCCGGCTGGTCCGCCGCCTCGCCGATCTGCTCGCCCCCGAGGGCACCCTGCTGATCCTCGGCCACGACACCACCAATCTCACCGACGGCTTCGGCGGACCGAAAGACCCCTCGGTCCTGTTCACCCCCGACGACATAATCGCCGACCTCGGCACCGACCCCGAACGCATCCGAGTCCGCCTCGCCGACCGCGTCTACCGCCCCACCGAGGAACGCGACGCCATCGACGCCCTGGTCATCGCCACCAAACCCCCGGCAGACCCACCCGCCATCGAACCCGCATCGCCCAGTTAGCCGAGCCTGCCGCCCGCGCCGCGCACATCTCTGCGCGCCACGCACGTTTCGGCCGAACATTTCATGCGCGGCGCGCAAATGCAGGCCCGGGACCCGAGACGTCCAGCACCCGCATACGAGCGCGCCGCGGCGCCCTCGATGACCTAGGGCCGCGCGGCGCCGCTGGTCGTCGAACGCAATCTGCGGGTCCTCGAAGCGTTCCAGGCAAGGTGATCGAACCATCGCAAGTGGCCTGCGCGCCCGCACGCGTGCAGATCGGGGCTGTCAGCGGCCCGTCGCACCCGGCCCCCCGTGCACACGCGGCCTCACGCCCAGACCGTGCGCTACTGGGACCAGCGCTGCAACCAGGGAGCGACCGTGTCGGCAATTACATCGAATCCCGACCGGAACGAATGCGGCTGACCAGGGATTACGCGCACCTCGGCGGCATCGGCGGGGTCGGGGATCCCGAATGGGTCGTTCGCGCCGTTGATCACGATGACTTCGATATCGCCCGGAGCCAGCAGTTCCTCGCGACGCGTCTTCTCCGGCTTACCCGGCGGATGCAGCGGGAAGGACAGCGCGAGCACGCCGCGCGCGTCGGCGGCAATGGCAGTGCGGCAGGCCACCCGAGCCCCATTGCTGCGCCCACCTTGGATCAGCGGGACCTTCTTCACTCGCTTGCGCAGGTCGGTCACGATCTCGAGCCACGCCTCGTCCTGCTTCACCGCGGAACCGGGGCGCGCCGT
>NZ_BAGN01000227.1 GCF_000308835.1 Nocardia vinacea NBRC 16497
TGCGGCCGAGGACACCGCGGCAACGGCGACTGCTCCGGCAGCGCCCGTCAAGGGCCTCGCGATGAAGGGCCCCGCCAAGGCACCGGGCAAGGGCCTCGGCATGAAGGGCGCCGCAAAAGCACCCGGAGCCAAGGCAACTCCCGACGCCGCCACCGAAGCAGCACCCGCTGCCGAGGCACCGGCAGCACCGCCGGTCAAGGGTCTGGCCATGAAGGGTCCGGCGAAGGCACCGGGCAAGGGGCTCGCCATGAAGGGCGCGGCAAAAGCACCCGGAGCCAAGGCACCGGAAGCCTCGGCCCCCGCCGAAGCGGCCCCGCCAGCGGAAACCCCCGCCAGCGAACCGGTTTCGACGCCAACCGAAACCAAGCCGTCCATCCCCGCCAAGGGCTTGGCCATGAAGTCCGGCTTCAAACGCCCCGGCCCCAAGGCCCCCGGCACGGCTGGCCCGGCTCCATCAGCCCCCGCTGAACCGGCCTCCGCCACCCCGGAAGCCGCAACGGAACCCGCCGACGAACCGGACCAGCCCACCAACGGCAACGGCACCCCCGCCGTGGCACCCCCACCCGCCAAGCCCGGCGGCCTCGGTTTCAAATCCGGCGCCAAGGCCCCCGGCCGCAAGAACTGACGGGTAGGCGGAAACAAGCGAGCGGCCCGGGTGCACATTGTGCACCCGGGCCGCTCGCTTTTCGTTGACCGCCCGCTGGTTTCTTCGGACAGGACTATGGCCTCGTCAGCGCCGCATAACGAGCGAGATGCTGGTCGCTGGAACCGAATTCGTATTCGATCGCGGTCAGTCGCTTGAAGTAGTGGCCGATCGCGAGTTCCTCGGTCATGCCCATGGCACCGTGCAGCTGCACGGCGTTCTGGCCGATGAAGCGCGCGGCCCGACCGATGGTGACCTTCGCGGCCGAGACCGCCCGCGCCCGGTCCGCCGCGGCAGCACCCAACGAGTAGACGGCCAGATACACCGCGGCAATGGCCTGTTCGAGCTCGATGAACATATCGACCATGCGATGCTGGAGCACCTGGAAACTGCCGATCGGCTGGCCGAACTGCTGCCGCTGTTTGGCGTATTCGACGGTGTCCGCCAACACCTTTCGCATGCAGCCGACGGCCTCGGACGCGATCGCGGCCGTCGCCTCGTCCGCCGTCGCCTCGATCGCGTCCCATGCCGCACCCTCGGCACCGAGCAGCGCATCGGCCGGCAATCGGAAGCCGGTGAAGGTGATATCGGAGCCGACCCGATCGTCGATCGTCCGATACGAATGCACCTCGACACCGGCGGGCAGATCGGCGGCATCGAATTCGGTGAGGAATAGCGAGATTCCGTCCCTATCGCGCCGGTCACCGGCGGTGCGCGCGGTAATGAGCAGATGCGTCGCCAGCGGCGCACTGGTCACGACCGTCTTGACGCCATCGAGCACCCACGCGTCACCATCGTGACGCGCGGTGGTCGATACGTCGTGCAGCGTCTGCCCCGAGCTCGGCTCCAGCGCCGCGAACGCTGTCCGCGCCGCACCGGAAACGATCTGGCGCAGTACCGAATCCGCACGCTCGCCACCGGCGCGATTCAGCAGCCCGGCGCCGACCACCACGGTGTCGACATACGGCTCGACGACCAGCGCACGGCCGAGTTCCTCGGTGATGATCATCAACTCGACCGGACCACCGCCCATCCCATCGACCCGCTCGGGCAGGGTGGCGCCGAGAATGCCCAGCTCCTCGGCGAATCCGCGCCACACGCTCGGCTGCCAACCGGCATCGGATTTCGCCGCGCCCCGGCTTTTGGCCCACCCGTCGCCCGACCACCGCCCCTCATGGAGTCGCTGCGCGACGCTGTTGTATTCGTAACGGGCGCCGAGGAATCCGGCCACCGCGTCGCGGAGCAGTTCTTGCTCATCGGTGAAGGTGAAGTCCATCAGAGCCCCAATGCTGCCTTGGCGAGGATATTTCGCTGAATTTCGTTGCTGCCCGCATAGATCGAGCCCGCTCGGTCGTTGAAGTAGCGCAGCGGCGCGACGGCTTGCCAGTCCGCGCCGCTGCGATAGCCGTCGGCGGGCGGGGTGAATTCGGCGATCGGCCCGCCCGGCGCGGTGGCATGCGGCTGATAAACCCGGCCGCGCGGACCGGCCGCCTCCAGCGCCAATTCCGTGAGCCGCTGACTCAATTCGGTGGCCAGGATCTTGAGCATCGAGGACGCCGGCCCCGGATTCTTGCCCTGCGCCATCGCCGAAAGCGTGCGGTACTCCAGGATTTCGAGCACCTCGGTACGAATTCGAGCCTCCGCCAACTTCGCCGCGAATGCCGCGTCATCGATCAGGGGATTGCCGTCGGGTCCGGTCTGCTCGGCCGCCGCGGTGGCCACATCTCGGGCCATGACCTGTAGCATCGGCGCGGCCGCACCGCCTCGCTCGTGCACGAGCAGATATTTCGCGACGGTCCAGCCGTCATCGATTCGACCGAGCACATTCGTCTTCGGCACCCGGACGTTATCGAAGAAGACCTGGTTCTGCACCTGTTCGCCGGAGGTCATCACCAGCGGGCGGATCTCGATGCCCGGCGTGGTCATATCGATCAGCAGGAAGGTGATGCCCTGCTGCTTCTTCCCCGCGCGCGAGGTCCGGACCAGGCAGAAGATCCAATTCGCCGCGGTGGCATGGGTGGTCCAGATCTTGCTGCCGGTGCAGACGAAATCGGCGCCGTCATCGACGGCGGCCATGGTCAGCGCGGCCAGGTCCGAACCGGCCTCCGGTTCCGAATAGCCCTGGCAGAAGAAGACTTCCCCGGTCAGGATGCGCGGTAGATAGAAGGCCTGCTGCTCCGGCGTACCGAATGCGACGATTGCGGGCGCGACCATCCGGATGCCCATCGGCGAGAGCGACGGCGCACCGGCCAGCATCGACTCGCGATTGAAAATGTAGTGCTGGGTGAGGCTCCAATCGCAGCCGCCGTGTTCCACCGGCCAGGCCGGTGCGGCCCAGCCGCGCTCGTGCAGGATGTGCTGCCATTGCATGCTCGCCTCGTGGTCCGGGTACACGCTCGTCGCCAAGCGCCCGGCCCGCCGCAGCTCCGGCGTCAGCTTCTCGTCGAGAAATGCGCGCACCTCGTCGCGAAAGTCCAGATCGGCCGCTGACCAGTCGTAATCCATCTGCCCTCCCGGAGGGATCTGCGTCATTGCATCGGGTCGCTCTGCGGCCCCACGAGACGCAATGTACGTCTGTCGCACGCCGAAAATCAAACTGATGCCACCTGCCCGCACTTGTGGGCGCTAGCAGTCTTCGAAGAACGCCTTGACGTATCCGGCGGACTGGTAGACGTAGTCGTAGGCCCACCTGGCGACCGAAAGACGCGGCCGCGGATCCACCATCAGCACCTCACCGTCCCAGCATTTCCCGAGGATGTAGCGAGCCCGCGAGATATGCGGTGTGAAGGTGATGACGATGACTCGACGCCAACCTTGCGCCGCGGCGAGTTCGGCGAGTTCACGACCCTCACCACGCGTGGTGCGCGGCGACGGATCGAAGCAGATGACCTGAAAGCTGTAGCGGCTGTGGCAGATTCGATTCATCAGCGCACTGTTCTCATACGGGTCCGAGAACAGCACCCGGGGTGCGTACCCCGCACCGGCCAGCCGCAGCCCTAGCTTCTCGCGTCCATCGTGCGCACCGCCGAGCACGAGAATCGCATCGGCTTTCGCGGGTGCGTCCACCTGCGGCCGGACGTAAACCGGCCACAGGCCCGCGACCGACACCACCACCGCAACGCCGAGTACCACCCAGGCGCTGCGGGCCCGGATGCTGCGCTGGCGTCGCACAAGATCGATCGTAACCGGGCCGTCAGTGGATGAGTTTGCGCAGGTCAGCAGCGCTATCCGCAATTCATGTCGCCACATGTACATCTGCTGTTGCCGAGACCCTTGCCTCGCTGACGTGGGGTGGCCATCGGCGGGACCTATCAATCGATCATGCGATGCACAGTCTTCGGAACCGGGTACCTCGGGGCCACGCACGCGGCGTGCATGGCCGAGCTCGGACACGATGTGATCGGCGTGGATATCGATCCGGGCAAGGTCGCGAAGCTGTCCGATGGTGTGGTGCCGTTCTACGAACCCGGGCTCGAGGAGGTGCTGCGCCGGAACCTGGACGCCGGTCGGCTGCGCTTCACCACCTCGTACGCGGAGGCGGCCGACCACGCCCAGGTGCATTTCCTCGGGGTCGGGACACCGCAGAAGAAGGGCGAGTACGCCGCGGACCTGAAATATGTGCACGCCGTGGTCGATACGCTCGCACCGCTGTTGGAGCGGCCGTCGGTGATCGTCGGGAAGTCGACGGTGCCCGTGGGAACCGCCGCCGCATTGGGTACGCGGGCCCGCGCGCTGACCGACGCCGAGGTCGAGGTGGCGTGGAATCCGGAGTTCTTGCGTGAGGGTTTCGCGGTGAAGGACACCCTGCGCCCCGATCGACTGGTGCTCGGCGTGGATCGCGAACGCGAAAGCGCCGTCTGGGTAGAGGAACTGGTGCGCGAGATCTACGCGGACCTGATCGCAGCCGAGGTGCCGTTCCTGCTGACCGACCTGGCCACCGCCGAATTGGTCAAGGTCTCCGCGAATGCCTTTCTCGCGACCAAGATTTCCTTCATCAACGCCGTATCCGAGGTCTGCGAGGCGACCGGCGCCGATGTGACCATGCTGGCCGACGCACTCGGTTACGACGCGCGCATCGGCCGCCGATTCCTCAATGCCGGACTGGGTTTCGGCGGCGGCTGCCTCCCCAAGGACATCCGCGCGTTCATGGCGCGCTCCGGCGAACTCGGCGCCGATCACGCGGTGGCCTTCCTGCGTGAGGTCGACAACATCAATATGCGCCGCCGCACGAAGATGGTCGATATGGCCGCACGGGCCTGCGGCGGATCGCTGCTCGGCGCCAATGTGGCGGTGCTCGGTGCGGCCTTCAAACCCGAATCCGACGATGTGCGTGACTCACCCGCGCTGAATGTGGCCGGGATGATCCAGCTGCACGGCGCGGTGGTGACGGTGTACGACCCGAAGGCGGCGGAGAACTCGCGACGGGTCTTCCCCACATTGAACTACGCGACCTCGGTGACCGAGGCCTGCGATCGCGCCGATGTGGTGCTGGTGCTGACCGAGTGGGACGAATTCGTCGCATTGCGTCCGCAAGACCTCGATCCGGTGGTTCGCAAACGGTCGATCATCGACGGTCGGAACTGTCTCAATCGAGCCACCTGGAGAGACGCCGGATGGGTGTACGCCGGACTCGGCACACCGTAGAGTTGCCTGCGACGCGGGGGCGACGCCGGGACGATCAGGTCCTGCCTTCGGGTCTGTCGGACGTCGGCGGTAGGGTCCCGAGAGCGGGCCGTTTCCCCGGCGGGCGGCGCAGGCTCGCATGTCGTGATGTGTGAAACGGGATGGGCAGCTGATGAGTTCGGTTCTGGGAGTTTCGGTGGGGGCCGGCGCCGTCCGTATGGCGCGACCACACACCGCGAGCCCCCACGGCCCCATCGCACCGCATTCCTTCGATCTGCAGACCATTCCGGTGGTCGAGCACCAGGTGGAGGAGCTGGCCGCCGAGGCGATCGGCGTGACGCTGGAATCCATGCCCGGTATCGCTGCCACCGCGATCGCCTACCGCAGTGAGCAGCATGCCAAGGCGCTGCGCGCGGCCATGGCGCGTCAACAGCTCACCAATTACGAACTGGTGCCAGAAATTGTCGCGGCGGTCGAATTCGCGCAGGCCACCGGGGATATTCGCGGCATCTCCTCACTCGTCGTCTACGACCTCGGCAGCTCCGGGCTGACGGTCAGCGTCGTCGACACCCAGACCCGTGAGATCCGCCACAGCGAACGCACCAGCGATATCAGCGGCGACTACCTGGATTCGCTGATCCGCGAACAGCAGATCGCCTCGGGCCGGATCGCGCATCCGCCGGATTCGGCGGGGCTGGCCGCCCTGGACGCACTGTGCCGCGAGGCCAAGGAGCAGCTGTCCTCGAATACCGCTGTGGCACTGCCCAGCGAACAAGGGCTGGTGCTGCTGGCCCAGGAGAATTTCGAGGCCCTCATCATGCTGGCGATCGAATCGTCGGCGCGGATGGCGCGCGATGTCATCGTGCGCTCGGATCGTCCGGTGCACGGTGTGCTCGCGATCGGCGGTTGTGCGCGAATTCCGCTGATCGCCAAGGTGCTCGAACGCTGGATGGGTGTGCCGGTCATCGTTCCCGACAGCCCGGAGACGGTGGTCACCCGCGGTGCCGCCCTGATGGCGCGTCCGGTGCGCACGGTCGTCCAGACCCCGCAGCAGCACGCGCCCGCCACGGATTCGCTGGTCGATGACGATGAGCTCGCACCCGCCTGGCTATCCGCACCGCCCAAGCGGCGCCGCGGCAAGCGGGAAATCAATGGTGCGGTGCTTACCGTCAGTGCACTGGCAGTCGTCGCGGCGATCGGACTCGGACTCGGTTACGGCCCACAGGTTCTCACGCGCGATTCGCAGAGCAGTGACCACCCGACCTCGGTCTCGCCGACCGGCCCGCCGCGTACCACCACCCTGGACCCGCAGATCGCCGTCGCACCGGCCAGCACCACCGAGTCCGCCGAGTCGGTGGCCGCCCCGCCACCGTACCGTGCGACGACCACGGAGCCGCCCTCGCCCACGCCCGGCCCGAATACCATTGTCGTGCCAGGACTTCCGCCGATCGTGGTGCCGACGATTCCGCCCGTGATCCTCCCCTTCCCGCCACCCGCGCCGCGCTGAACCGGTGCCCCGCACTCCCCAGCGAAGCAGGCTATGCGGCAGTAGGTCTCGTTTTGCACGCCCTTTGTGGCGAGTGCACACCCGGTAGCGGGGTGCGCACTCGCCTTGCGAGCGCGTAGGGCGGTGGATAGTTGGGCTGAACCCTGCGACATCTGCCGAGGGGCGGGTCCTTCGTCGCCCCGCTCGATCTCGGATCCGGGCGGCGACTACCGAGAGACAGGGCCGTCGTCGTCCCAGGACCCGCGCGGATCCGGGCGGCGGTAGCCGCGCGGGTCGGTGTCGTAGTCGGGTTCGTAGTCCCGCGGGTCGGCGCTGCGGTAGCCCCGACTGCGTTCGTATGCCCCGGGATTCGAGGGTTGGTCGTTCCAGGCAGCCGGGCCCGGCTCGTCATCCCGGGTCGGAGTCGAGGTCCGTTGGCGGCTGGGAGCGGCGGCGGAGCGGGACGGCGAGCGCCGGGAAGGTGCGGACGCCTCGGACTTCGCATGACGCGAGTGCCGGGCGGGGGCCACGGGTTCGGGCTTGTGCCCGAAGGGCCGGGCGAGCATGACGGCGATGGCAGTGGTCAACGGGACCGAAAGGGCCAGCGCGATACCGCCGACGGAGGAGCGGGCGATTTCGATGGCGACGGCATCGCCGGTCAGGACGTCGCGGATAGAGCGGCCCGCGACACTGAACAGCAGCAGCAACGGAAGCGCGCCACCCGCGTAGGCCAGCACCAGGGTGTAGACCGTGCTCGCGATGTGGTCCCGGCCGACGCGCATAGCAGCTGCGAAAACCTCCCGGCGCGAAGCGGATTCATCGATGGCGGCAAGTTCGAAGGCGGCCGAGGCCTGGGTGATGGTGACGTCGTTGAGCACACCGAGCGAACCGATGATGAAGCCCGCCAGCAGCAGACCGGTAATGCTGACGTGCTCGATGTAGGTGGCGACGTTGGTGTTCTGTTCCTCGGATAGCCCGGTCAGATGCGTGACCTCGATGGCGACCCAGGACAGCACCGCCGCCACGATCATCGATGTCAGCGTGCCGAGCAGCGCCGAACTGGTGCGCAGATTCACACCGTGCGCCAAGTACAGCACGGCATACAGGATCATCGCACCCGCGACCAGCGCGACCGGAATAGCGGGCTTACCGTCCAGCAGTGCGGGCAGCATGAACAGCACGAGCACCGCGAAGGCGAAGACCAGCCCGAGCAGCGCCCGCAACCCACGCCAGCGCGCCACCACGATGACCACGACCACGAAGGCCAGCACGATCAGGGTCAGCGGCAGCCCGCGCGAGTAGTCCTCGAACGAGTACAGCGGCATACCGCTCGGATCGGTCTGCCGCACGATCCGGATGTGGTCACCGGCATGCAGATCGGGTTGTCCTGGGCCGGGCGCGATTTCGAACAGGGTGTGATTGCCCTGGTGCGGACCGGAATCGATGCTGATCAGACTGCGCTGACAGGTATAGCCGGCGGCGCGCGGCTGCTCGGGCTTATCGATGAACACCTTGCCGATCGAACTGCTGCCGCACGCGCCGACGTCCTGCATCACCACGGTTCCGGCCTCGGTTTGCACCGCGCCACCGCCCGCGTTCTGCATCGGCAGCGGGATGTCGATGTGCTGGCTACTCGGCCACAGCACGATCGCGGCGATCACGACCACGACACCGATCGCGGCGAGCAGCCCGACGACCACACGGGCCGCGGTCGCGCCGATCGCGATGGGGCCGGAATGGTCGTGGTGATGGTGATGATCACTCATGGCTCACCGGACTCCTACCTTTTCGTCTGTAGTCCAGGGTGCGAGCTTAAAGGATTTCATTTTCAAGATCGGATTCACGGACCGACAGCGACCGACAAGAGTCATGAAAAGGTTCCGAATGGAAAATCGGGAGGGGGCGGCGGAGAGCAGGGGGATGTCTCCGCCGCCCGCAGGTTGGCGCCCAGGGGGGTAGGCAGCCTAACCCGAGGTCAGGTTGTCCAGGGGGGGTAGACAACTTGACCGGGCACTCGAAGTGCCAAGAGACACTGTACACAAAAAGTCTCGTTTAGCGCTAGCTAGTAACCAAAACTCGCAACTATCCGTACACCGGGTATGTTTTGCCCCCGGAAGCGGGGCGATCCGGTAGCCCAGCGCACGCTGACGAGGGAGTCCGGACCGCCCAGTACCTACTGCCGGTAACTCGACAGGAAGTTCCCGAAGCGCTCGATCGCCACCGCGAGATCTCGTGCCCACGGCAGCGTGACGATCCGCAGATGATCATGATTCGGCCAATTGAACCCGGTGCCCTGCACCATCAAGATCTTCTCCTGCAGCAGCAGATCCAAGATCAACTTCGAATCATCGTGGATTTCATAGACGTTCGGATCCAACTTCGGGAACGCGTAGAGCGCGCCCTTCGGCTTCACACAGGAAACGCCCGGAATCATATTCAGCCGCTCCCACGCGACATCGCGCTGCTCGAGTAGTCGGCCGCCCGGCAGGATCAGATCCTCGATGCTCTGATGTCCACCGAGTGCCACCTGAATCGCGTGCTGCGCAGGCACATTCGGGCAAAGCCTGGTCGAGGCGAGCAGATCGATGCCCTCGAGGAAACCAGCCGCATGCTCCTTGGGTCCGGTGATCGCCAACCAGCCGGAGCGGTAGCCCGCGACCCGGTAGGCCTTGGAGAGTCCGTTGAAGGTCAGGCAGAGCAGATCGGGCGCGAGCGTCGCCAGCGAAATGTGCTTGGCGTCGTCGTAGAGGATCTTGTCGTAGATCTCGTCGGCGAGCAGCAGCAGCTGATGCTTGCGCGCGAGGTCGACCAGCTGCTGCAGCACCTCGGTGGAGTACACCGCACCGGTCGGATTGTTCGGATTGATGACCAGCAGCGCCTTGGTCTTATCGGTGATCTTGGATTCGATATCCGCGATATCGGGCTGCCAGCCGTTCGACTCGTCACACAGGTAGTGCACCGGAGTGCCACCCGCCAGACTGGTCATGGCGGTCCACAGCGGATAGTCGGGCGCCGGGATCAGCACCTCGTCACCGTTGTCGAGCAGCGCCTGCATGGTGATGGTGATCAGCTCGGAGACGCCGTTGCCCAGGTAGACGTCGTCGACATCGAGTTCGGGAAAGCCGGGGACCAGCTCATAGCGAGTCACGATGGCGCGCCGGGCCGAGAGGATGCCCTTTGATTCGGAGTAGCCCTGCGCATACGGCAGCGCGGCGATGATGTCGCGCATGATCACATCGGGCGCCTCGAAGCCGAACGGCGCGGGATTGCCGATATTCAGCTTGAGGATGCGATGCCCCTCCGCCTCCAACCGTGCCGCATGTGCGCCCACCGGTCCACGAATTTCGTAGAGGACGTTCTGCAGCTTCGTGGATTGCTCCAGCACGCGCGGCGGGTGATGCGGTAGATGGCTAGGACTCACCCTGCCTATGGTGCCATCCCCGGCAACTGGTTAATCAGTGCCTTTGGCAGCGCCTTCGGCGCTGCGTGTTCGCGGCCCCATGTGTCTCGCGTCCGAGCCGTCGAGACTCGCGCCTGCGGCGCATGCGCTTCGACGACTCGGCTGAGTCGATGGCCGCGCCTTCGGCGCGCACGCGAGACGGGCCGCCAACGGGTCGCTCGTAAGACTCGCTCCGTGGTGGGGATGTGAGTGCGAACGTCGCCTCGCAGCAATAGCTGGCGTCAAGTCGTCGGGCTGCCCGGTGGGATGCCTTTGGCCGCAGTGGTTCCGCAGAACTCTTCGATTTTCTCGTCGAGGAACCGTGCCTCGACGGCATCGCGGAACTCCGGTCCGGCGATCCGCTGCCGCAGCCCGACGAGCCGTTCCTCCAGTTGGGCGATCCGCTTGTCCTCGGCCAGGCCGAGCACCGGAACCAGCGCGGCAGCCGCACCGTCCAGACTGCCGTTGATCAGATACGCCGCGGCACTGTCGACCCGGGCCATCGCCTCGGTGCCATAGGAACGCCGCTCGGACGGGCCGTTGGCGTACAACTCGATGGCCTGTTGCGTCGCGGCCAATGCGGGTTCGGCCTGACCGAGATGGATATAGGTCGCGCCCGCGTAGTAGTGGGCCTTGGCCTCGTTGAAGCCGAAGACGCCGCCGACCTCATCGTGCAGCGAGTCGGTATCGGACACCTCGCGGGCATCGTCGGCGGCCCGGATACAGCGATCGGCATCGGCGTCACTGCCCAACCGGGACCAGATCCTGGCCTCGATATTCAATAGTCGAACCTTGGCCGTGGCCGATTCGGCGAAGTCCTGCCCGCTCTGTGCCAGCAGCACTCCCCGACGCGGTCGATCGGACCAGTATTCGATCAGCGCGTGCATGCCGCGGGTCCAGGCGCGCAACCCGTTGTGACCACACAATTCCGAATAGGCCCAGGCCGCTCTGATCTGCTCGCCCGCGGCATCCAGATAGCCGAGGTCGGTGCTCGCATTGGCGAGCAATCCCGACAGTGTGCCCGCCAGCAGATACAGGTGGCTGGTATCGGCGGGGCGCTGATGCCCCTCCAGCAGCCGGTACACCCGGCGTCGCACTCGCAACATCTCCACCATCATCGGTACCGGCGGGATGTGCACATAGTCGTTCGCGATGCGCGTGACATCAGCATCGAGCTGCTCCAAGGTGGTGGCACCCACATTGGTGCTCTCGGCCTGGCCGGCGTGCTCGCTCGCCTCGTGGGCAGCCGCCATGATCAGATCCCTCTCCGAAATCGCCTCTAACGCATCACCTCTCATCGCACCGGCGTCTATGAGAGCCAAAAGGTCCGCGTCACTCGAATAATTGGCGCGAGCCGAAGTATCGGCCCGCCTTTCGAATCCGGGCGCGGTCGGTCGATCGAATACGGGTTGATCGATCATGGCCGCAAACCGCGCCCGCACAACATCGTCGGACCTGGCCAGGGATGTATCGAGGGCGGCTTGATTCACCGGACGTGGATGGACCCGCGCGCCGCCGGCCTCCCACTTCGATACGAGCCGCTCGTGCACACCCAGATGTGCCGCGAACTCTCGGATACTCATCCGCCTGGCATCGCGAAGGGCACGGGCCTCTCTACCTGACCACTGCCGGACCACGACGTCATCCCTTCCGAACGAACTCCTTCCCAGGGTACGAGTGCTTTGTGAGTGCGGCCACAAGCAAAAGCAGTCCGCTATCAGAGGCAGCGGAATGGCAGTAGAAGGCGAGCGGGTGGGCAATTCCCGAATCGCCGTCCGGCACAGGACCCTTGGACACGAGGAGGCAAGGAGTTGGCCGTGAACGTGGAGAAACTCAGAACAGTCGACGATTGGGTGGCCTATTACCGGCACGAGTTCGGATTACCAGTCACCGAACGCGGCGGGTTCGTGATGCTGCCCATCACCGGCCGGGTCTGCGTTGTTCATCTGCCGACGTCTCGGGCCGAAAAGGTCAGGGCCGCACTGGAACAGCAGGGGACGAGGGGCCCCATGCTGGCCAGGCAGATCCGCTGGAGCTTCCTCGCCGAGCCGGACAGTCGGCCGGGCGCGCAGGTATTGGAGGTGCTGAACCGTCTCGATATAGGCATACCGGCCATCGGCAGTGCCGTGATGTTGCCGACCGGGCTCGGTCGATGGACCCGGGAAGGGTGCTTCTGGGTCAACCCACCGAGTCGCGGCGACACGCTCCCACCGTTATCCGTCATCATCACGACGGCACTCGCGGTGGGAGCGGGCGGCGGGGATTGAATGCGTCGTCGGTCCCCGCCGCCGAGCCTACCGAGTCCGCCCCTCTACTGGCAGTCGACAGGGGCGGGCTCGGTCGGCTGTTTTCGGGCCGGTGCAGCGCGATCCAACGTGGGCGAAGAGGCAGCGAAAGGGCAGGGGGTTGCGTCCTGGAGCCGAAACCCGTACACATCTGCAAGATTCGAGCGAGACGAGGAAGCTCGTTCGGATTGACACCGAGCGTACGGGTCACTGCCGAAATCGCCTGCCGCTGGTCGCAACTACTTCCGGCCCGCCGAAACCCGCACTGCCGCTGACTAGGTGGGCAGCGGGAAGTTCAGATATGACCGGGAGGGTGTCGGTCCGCGCTGGCCCTGGTACTTCGAGCCCGCGCTGGTGCTGCCGTAAGGGTTCTCGGCCGGACTGGTCAGGCGCAACAGGCACAGCTGACCGATCTTCATACCCGGCCACAGGGTGATCGGCAGATTCGCCACATTCGACAGTTCCAGTGTGATGTGGCCGCTGAAGCCCGGATCGATGAAGCCCGCCGTCGAGTGAGTCAGCAGGCCGAGCCGTCCGAGACTGGACTTGCCCTCCAGCCGACCGGCCAGATCGTCCGGCAACGTGCACACCTCGAGCGTGGAGCCGAGCACGAATTCGCCGGGATGCAGCACGAACGGCTCCCCCACGTCGGGCTCGACCAGACTGGTCAGCTCATCCTGACGTTGCGCGGGATCGATATGGGTGTACCGCGTGTTGTCGAATACCCGGAACAGCCCATCCAGTCGCACATCGATACTCGACGGCTGGATCAGGTTTTCCAGGAGCGGCTCGACGCCGAGACGCCCAGCGGCGATCTCCGCACGGATGTCACGATCGGAAAGCAGCACGCCGACGAGCGTAGCGCCTGCTCGATACCGCTGCTCAGCCGCCGCATGGTGACGAGCTGCCGCCGCGTTGTCGATGGCTCGGTTACCTTGTCAGGGACCCGATCTCAGTGATTTCCGTCCGAGGCGTCGGTTGTCTGCACGAGTCTGTCGGACATGGCGCTGGTGATGAACTTGGGGATCGCGGGGGCGAATATTTTGAGATAGGAGTCCACCCATTCATGGCGGGAGCTGAGGAATGGGAAGTCGGTGGCGGCCATATGGCGAATGGCGAGCATCGGCAGGGGCGCGTCGAGTGCGGGGAAGGCCGGGTTGCGTAGCCCCGGGACGGTGCAGCCCGGATAGAACTGGCCGAGCATCAGACCCTTTGCGACGAACCGAGACTTCTGGTCATGTTGCACCGCGTCGATATCGGCGTAATCGGTGAGGTTCGGGAAGACCGCGAGGACGGCCTTGAACTTGCATTCGGGTTCATCCTGGGGTGGCAGGGCGGGGAACATGTCGTACAGATCGTCGATGATCGCGATCAGGCGCTCGGCACCCACGGAAGGGCCTCCGAAGAATGCGGCCCAGAGCGACTGGTTCGCGATGGCGTGGCTGGTGTAAGGACAGACCGGACCGGATCGGCCGAGGTCGGGGTGCGGCCGACACAGGTATTCGCAAGTCCACCTACGCAATTCGGCAGCATGGGGGTGCAGATCGATATGCGTCGTCGGATCGAGAGCGAATAGGTTGACCGGCTCGATGCCGGAACGTGTCCCGACGATTCGGTGCGGGTTCATGATCGGCTTCTCCTTGCGGAGGTGGCGGGTTCCATCGGGATGGTCCGGGCTGAGTGGAAGTGCTCGGTGAGGACGAATCCGATCGCGCGAAGCGACTCGGGTTCGATCATCCGCTCGTGCCGGACCGGGATGTGATGGTCGGTGATCCGGCCGTTGATCAGGTTGTTCCATGCCAGTGCCGGAGCGGGGCCGTCGTCTGTGTGGGCGGCGGCGCTGAAGTAGATCAAGTCGCCGTCGAAGGGCGTCGGCCGGTGGTTCCACGTGAGGTCGACGAGTCGGGTGTAGTCGTCGTGCAGGATCACGAGGTGCTCGGGGGTCACGGCGGTGAAGAGTCCGCCTTGTCGGTGGAGCAGCTCGGCCGCGGCCGCGGCGGTGACATCGGCCGCGCCCTGCGGCACATCGAGGCCGGCGAACTCGGCGAGCAACTGCGCGATGGAGGGCGTGGGTACACGGACGGTGTCGGCGGTGACGAGGCGGGTGTCCATCATGGCCAGGGTGGCGACGGACTCACCGTCGCCGCGGAGTTGGACCGCGATCGCGTGCGCGATGGTGCCGCCGAGCGAGTAGCCCAGCAGATGGTACGGGCCGTGCGGCTGGACAGCCCGGATCTCTTGGACATAGCGGGCGGCGAGTTGGTCGAGCGTCTCGAACTCCGTGGTGGCCTCGCTGAATACCGGGGATTGCACCCCGTACACGGGGCGGTCGGGATCGAGGTGCTGCACGAGTCCGCTGAAACCCCAGGCCAATCCGATCGCGGGGTGGACGCAGAACAGCGGCGGCTCGTTTCCGGCGGCGCGCAGCGGGAGCAGGACGGACAGCGCATCGCCGAGGTCGTGCTCGTCGAGCCCGCGCCGCCGCATGTCGATGCGGCGGGCCAGCGACTCCGGCGTCGGATCGGTGAATATCCACTGAACCGGCACGTCGACACCGGTCGACTCGGCAAGACGCGCCACCAGCTCGGCCGCGGCAAGCGAGTTGCCGCCGAGGGTGAAGAAGCCGTCGTCGAGGCCGACCCGCTCGATGCCGAGGGTCCGGGTGAAGGCAGCACAGACGGTGGCCTCGAGTGCGGTGGACGGCGGCCGGAACCGGGCAGGTCGCCACTCGGGTGCGGGTAGGGCTTGGTAATCGACTTTGCCGGTGGGGGTGAGGGGTATCCGGTCGACCGTGCGGATGGCCGTGGGGATCATATGTGTGGCCAGTCGCGTTGCGAGGTGGGCGGTCAGTGTGGCGGTGTCGGTCGTGCTGCCGGGAACGGGCACCACGTAGCCGACGAGTTGAGTGCTGCCGTTGGGTCCGGTGCGCACCGTGACGGCGGCGTGCTCGATGTCTCGGTGACTGCGGAGCGCGGCTTCGATGTCGCCGGGTTCGATGCGGTGGCCGTTGTTCTTGAGCTGTAGGTCGCTGCGACCGGAGAATCGCAGTGTTCGATCGGTAGTCCAGCTGACCAGGTCACCCGTCCGATACATGCGTGTCCCAGCCGGTCCGTACGGGTCGGGGATGAATCGGGCTGCTGTGGTTGCAGGTTGGCGGTGGTACCCGCGGGCGAGGCCCGGTCCGGACACGTACAGTTCGCCGACCACTCCGGCCGGGACGGGGCGCAATCTGCGGTCGAGTACGACGGCGGTGAACCCGAGCACCGGCCCGCCGATTGTCACCGGACAGCCCGTGGTTGTGGTCAGCGGAGCATGGCCGCAGCTGACGATTGTGGTTTCGGTAGCCCCATAGGCGTTGAGCACGGTGCGGCCCGGCGTCCACTGTGCTGCCAGATCGGGTGGGCAGGTCTCGCCGCCCAGGATCAGCGTGTCGAGGGTGTCGACCTCGCCGGCGTGCAGTGATGCGAGCACGGTGGGAGTGAGGGCGGCATGGGTCACGTGTTCGGCATTGATCAACTCGGCCAGTGCGGCGCCGGCGACTACCGATGCGGGGGCCACGACCAGGGTGGCACCGGCGGCGGTCGCGCTGAACCATTCGAGGATCGAGACGTCGAAGGTCGGTGCGGCGGCGGCCAGCATCCGAGAAGCCGGGGTGAGGCCGAACCGCTCCCGTATTTCGGTGGCCAGGTTCGCTATCCCGGTATGGGTGACCAGAACTCCTTTGGGAGTCCCGGTGGAGCCCGAGGTATAGATCAGATAGGCCGGATGCTCCGGCCGTAGCGGGGCTGCGCGCTCGGCGTCATCGATCGCCGCGGGGTCCGTCTCCGCCGTCATCGCGACGAAGGCGGGATCGTCGAGGGCGAGCCATTCGAGTGCGTCCGGCAACTGCTCTCGGTAGATGTCGCGGGTCAGCCCGACCGCGGCGCCGGAATCGGTGAGAATGCGCGTGATCCGGTCGCGAGGATGGGTGGGATCGATCTGAACGAACGCGCCACCGGACTTGGCGACCGCCCACACCGCGATGACAGCGTCGAGGCAGCGCGGTAGCGCCACAGCAACCATCGCTTCCGGACCGATTCCCATATCGATCAATACGCGCGCCCAGCGGTTGGAGACCTCGTCGAGTTCGCGATACGACAGCCGCACACCGTCGCAGACCAGCGCTTCCGTGCCGGGCGCCATCGTGACCGCATCCGACAACACCTGCGGCAATACCGACGCCACCGGGCCGGGCCGACCGCGGACGGGCACCAGCGTGGCCCGCTCGACGGGCGACAGTAGCTGCAGTTCGGTGAGCGGGAGGTCGATATGCGCGGCGACGGTGTCCAGGACGCGCAGCACCCGGTCGGCGAGGGCGTCGATCTGCTGTCGAGTGAACAGTTCAGGCAGGTATTCGAAGGTCAGGTGCAGCCGGGTGTCGTGGTGCACGACCAGGCCGAGCGGATAGTGCGCGGCGTCTCGTCCGACGATGCCGCGAATGTGCATTCCGGCGATGTCGATGTCTTCGGACAATCCGGCCCGGTCGACCGGGTAGGACTCGAAGACGGTCACGGTGTCGAACATCGCGCCGGAACCGGCCACCTGTTGGATCCGGGCGAGTCCGAGGTGGTGATGGTCGAGCAGCGCGGCTTGTTCGGTTTGGATTCGCCGCAGTAGCTGGGCGAGGCTTTCGCGGTGGTCGAGCCGGACCCGTACAGGCACCGTGTTGACGAACAGTCCGATCATCGATTCGATGCCGGGAAGCTGTGGCGGACGCCCGGAGACGGTGGTGCCGAAGACCACGTCTTCGCGGGCGGTCGCGTTGGCGAGCACCAGCGCCCAGGCCGCTTGGACGATGGTGTTGAGGGTGGTCTCGTGTTGGTGTGCCACCTCGACCAGGGCCGCGGTGTGGTCCTGGCCCAGCCGCACCTGCACTTCGCCCGATGCGGCGGTGGTTCGGCGGCCGCGGTCCTCGGGGGCCAGCAGAGTCGGCTCCGCGACGCCCTCGAGTGCCTGTGCCCAGGCGGTTTCCGCACCGGCCCGGTCCTGGCTGTTCAGCCACATCAGGTAATCGGCGTAGGGACGCACCGGGGGCAGTGCCGCGACGTCGCCGTCGCCGGCGTAGAGGATCAGCAGTTCCCGGATCAGCAGTGGTGTGGACCAGCCGTCGATCAGGATGTGATGCATGGTCAACACCAGCTGGTACTGCTGGGGAGCGATCCTGATCAGTGTCAGTCGTAGCAGTGGCGCCGCGGTCACATCGAAATGACGGTCGCCGTCCATGGCCTGTTCGAGTGCGGCCGCGGTGTCGTCGTGCTCTGCCAGGTCGAGCTCGGCGAAGGGTACGTCGACATGCCGGTACACCACCTGGACCGGTTCGCGGGCGCCGTCGCGCACGAACGCGGTCCGCAGGTTCGGGTGCCGTCCGAGGAGAGTCTGCGCGGCGCGGCGCAGTCGGTCCGCATCGACGCGCCCGGCGAGTTCCACACAGAGTTGCACGATGTAGGCGTCGAGTGCGCCGTCGGCGAGCTGGGCATGGAACAGCAGCCCCGCCTGCAGCGGCGTGAGCGGCCAGATGTCGTCCAAAGCCTGGTATCGAGTCTCCAGCCGGTCGATCGCGGCCTGGTCGAGATCGACCAGGCCGACATCGGAGGGTGTCAGCCCGCCGACGCCGGGTCGGGACGCGTGGGTAGCCAGAGCCGTCACGGCGTCGCGCCACAGTTCGGCGAGGTCGGTGACTTCGGCGCAGGTGAGCACGCCGGTCGGGTAGTCCCAGGCGGCGGTCAAGGCGGGGCCGTCCGAGGTATCCGTGGTGACCGCGTTGATGCCGAGCACGGCTGCCGCGACTGCGTCGGGATTCTGGTTGCCGCCGCCGGTGTCGCCATCGGCGGGCAGCCATCCGCTGTCGCGCAACGCCTCGGGAACGGTGTCCAAACGACCGAGATAGTTGAAGCTCACCTGCGGGGCCGGCAGCGCACGCAGGATGGGGGCGGTATCGGCGTTGAGGTAGCGCAGCAGCCCGTAGCCGATCCCGCGGTCGGGGACCTCGCGCAGTTGTTCCTTGACCGACTTGATGACCGCCGCCGCGGCAGCACCCGCGGCGAATGCGTCGTCGATGTCGATACCGGACAGGTCGAGTCGCACCGGGTAGGCGGTGGTGAACCATCCGACCGTGCGGGTGAGGTCGGCGCCGGGGAGCACCGTGTCGTGGCGGCCGTGGCTTTCGAGCGTGAGCAGCGTTTCGGTCACGTTGTCGCCGTGGCGCTGCCGCCATCGGGTCAGTGCCAGTGCGAGCCCGGCGATGAGGGCGTCGTCCACACTGGCGCGGAACACCTGGGGCAGTGTGGTGAGCACAGCGCGGGTCACCGAGGTCGGCAGTGTCACCTCGACGGTCGCGACGGTCGCCTGTACGTCGAGTTCGGGGTCGACCGGGCGGGCGCCGAGCGGCGGATCGGCGGCACCGAGCGTGGACCGCCACCAGTCGAGCTCGTCGAGGCTCTCGGCGGCCGCGTTCAGGCCGTGCGCCCAGCGCCGCATCGATGTGCCGACGGGTGCGAGCCGCGGACGTTGCCCGGCATCGATCTGGGCCCATGCCGTGGCGAGGTCGGGAATCAGGATCCGCCACGACACCCCATCGATGACCAGGTGGTGTGCGACAACCAGCAGCCGTCCCGGCCGCTGCGCCCAGTCGAACCAGACCAACTGCAGCATGATGCCCGCGGCGGGGTCGAGGCGTTCGGCGGCCGCGTGCGCCTCGGCGTCGGCGATCGCGGCGAAGGCGGCGCTGTCC
>NZ_BAGN01000226.1 GCF_000308835.1 Nocardia vinacea NBRC 16497
TGCGCGCACTCGGCGTCTCCGATACTCGCCCCGTTCGCCCGCGAGCTGGGTATGGCGGTGCCGCGCCCGGTCGCCCAGCACATCCATCGTCAGACCGCGGGCAGCCGCGGTGGCGTGGTGGCCGCACTGACCGCCGCCTGCTCGGCCCGCCTCGATGCCGGAATCCGCGCCGTCGACGACGCCGTCGCCGCCTGGGCCCGCGCCCTCCTGGACAACCTCGAGCCCGATCTGCTGGAAACCCTGGTCGTCGCCACCACCGGCACCGGCCTGGACTCCTCCGAACTCACCGAGGTCCTCGGCGTGGACACCGCCGCGGCCCAAGAACTGATCGACCGGGCCAGGGCCAGCGCGCTGGTCACCGATGCCGATCTGCTGCTCGAACCCGCCGTCACGCCGCTGCGCACCCTGCTCGGCGACCGCCGCTTCGTGGCCGTGCAGCGTCGTTTGCTCAACGCGCGATTGGATGCCGGCCTGCTGCGCGATCACACCGCGCTGCTACTCGCCGAATCCGGTGTCCGCGACCAGCGTCTCGCCGAATTCCTCTGCGCCGCAGCCGAAAAGGCGGGACGTGAGGCCGTGCGCTACTACGCCGCCGCGGCGGCGACCGGCGCAGATCCGGACGTCATCGCGTTGCGCTGGGCGGAGGCGGCCGCATGCACCGGCGATGGCGATACCGCGATGCGACTTGCCGAACCTGTGCTGGCTCGTCCCGGTGTCACCGGCGCGGAACTGGCTGCGGCCGTGCGGATCTACGCGGCGGTGCTGACCCGCCGCGGTCTGGTCGGGCGCGCGGCGCAACTGTATTCCTGGCTCGGCGCGCATCGGGTCGGCGCGGATTGGGCGGTCGGCGCGACCGTGCAGTATCTCGCCGGTGAGGTGACCGCCGCCGCGGAGCTGTCCGAATCGGCGACGCAGTGGCCGCCGACCGAGGCCAACGCGCACGCACGCCTGATCGCCACCGCACTCGCGCGCACCATCGTCGAAGACAAAACCGGCACGGCCACAGCCGTATCCGCGCTCATCCAGGCCGCGCAGGCCGATGCGGGCACCGATCGGTTCCTGCCGTGCACCGCGGTCTCCATCGCGACGCTGCTGTGCCTGAGCACCGGCGAACCGCGTCGTGCCGGTGAGGCACTGCGCCGGGCAACCACCAGCGGCCTGCGCTGCCACCAGTTGCAGGTGCTGACCGCCTGGGCGGCGATGCTCGGCGGCGACGAACAGGCCGCCGCGACCACCGCCGCCGCGCTGCAAATGGATTCCCTCGATATCCGCGACCGCCTGCTCGCGCACGGTGTCGCGGTCGGCCTGGCCCGTCGCGGCGGCGATCACGCCGCACTCACCCGCGCCTGGCAGGCCGCCTATCCGCTCTTCGACGATGTTGACGCCGACCTGCTCACGCTGCTGCCGATCGGCGAACTGTGGCTCGCGGGCATCCGGCTGCGCGACGAGCGCCGGATCGCACCGCTGGTCGACGCCAGTCTCGCGCTGCTGCGCCGACTCGACCAGCCGCCCGCGTGGGCCAATGCCTTCCACTGGTACGGCGTGCAGGCCGCGATCGCACACGAGAGTCCGGAGGAACTGCTCCCGCACGCCCGGCTGCTCAAGGCCGCGGCCGAGGCCGGTGACCGGCATGCCGCGATTCTCGCCGACGCGGGCCGCACCTGGGTGCTGGTGCTGCGCGGTCAGGTCGCCGCGGCTCCGGTGCAGGCGGCGGTCGCCGGACTCAGCGAGATCGGGCTGACCTGGGATGCCGCCCGGCTCGCGAGCGAGGCCGCACTCGCCGCCGCCGATTCCACGACCGCGACCACTCTGCTGAAACTGGCGAGAACCGTCCGGGCCGACGCCCGTCCGCAGGAGCCCGCGGCTCGGCCGACCGCAACGGCCGCGACCTCGGGCAACGGTCAGGCCGCCGCCCCGCAACCGGTCGCCGACGCGGCGATTCTCAGCGAACGCGAACGCGAGGTCGCCGAACTCGTCCTACTCGGTTTGACGTACCGGGAGATCGGCGCTCGCCTGTACATTTCCGCCAAGACCGTGGAGCATCATGTGGCCCGGATCCGACGCCGGATCGGTGCCCGTTCCCGTTCAGAGTTATTGTCGATGCTCCGCGCCATGGGACACGGCTCGCTGCTGGTGTGATCGGGGTGCGGCCCGATCCGTGACGCCGAAGCGAGGTATTGAGGATGGCCACTGGGGTGGGCCTGCGCATCGCCGCGGACAACTGCACAGCGGCCATCGTCACCGATAACGGCGAACCGACGTTCATCGTCCGCGAGTCGATCCTGCATATGTCGGATGACGGCGACACCGTCCTCGGCGGACCGGCCCCGGCCGGTCATACGCATTCGATCACCGGATTCGCATCCGCGGTCGGCGATCCGGCCGGTATCTCCGTCGACGCCGGTGAGGCCTACCGGGCCGAGGATCTGGTCGCGACCGCACTGTTCTGCCTGATCAATCTGACCGCCGAACATCTGAACGGCGCCGCCGAGTTCTATGCGACCTATCCCGCGGGCTGGCCGTCGGAGTACGTGCTCTCGCTCCGCGACGCACTGGACTACCTGGGCCTGAAGTCGGTTCTGCTGGTCAGCGAAGGCGATCTTCCCGGCAGCGATGCCGTCGCACCGGAAAACGCCTACGCCTACGACGCCGCACGCGCCGCGCTGGCCGCGGTGCTGGCGACCCCGGCGGGCGCGACCCCGCCGGATCCGAGCAATGCCGAGAACTCGACCGTGGTCACCGATGTCATCCCGGCGGTGCCGACGCCCGAGGTGCAGCCGCAGGCCTATTCGGCGGCGATGCCGGTTGCCGCACCGCTGGTCGCGCCGACCGCGGTCGAGGCGACCACGCCGGAGCCGCCGCCTGCCGCGACCCCCAAGAAAGACCGCGGCACACCACTGCTGATCGCGGTCGCGGTCGGCATCGGCCTGATACTCGGCGGCATCGGTGTCGCCGTGCTGTTCCGTGATCCTGGCTCGACCCCGGTGCCGCCGGTGCGCGACGCCAAATCCGACCAGGTCTCGACGAGCCCGGCCCCGCAGCCGCCGGTGGACCTACCGACCGTGCCGGAAACCACGCCGCCGAGCACCGAACCGCCCGTCGTCATCACCAGCAGCGAACCGGAGACCACCGAGCCGCCGACCACGACACCACCGACCACCACGCCCGCACCGACCACGACGACACCGCCGACGACCACCCGGCCGAGCCGGACCACGACCACCCGTCCCGGCTTCCCGATGTGGACGCCTCCGACCTGGACGCAACTGCCGTGGCAGCAGCCGATTCCGTTCGAGTTGGCACCTCCTGGTTGATTTCGTAGCGACCTACCCGGGTTTGTGCCTTAAAGTGATCCGCTGACCGGTGTAGTGGCTGGCACATCCGTGCCGACGAAGGGACTTCATGCGCAAGTTGGTGGCGCGCAGCGCCGCGGTCAAGGCAGCCTCGATCGGATTCGCCGCGACCGTTTTCATCGCACCCCTGCTCGTCACCAACGCCGCTTCGGCCGAACCGACAGCACCCGGGCAGCTTTCCTCCGAGAACCTGCCGCCCGAACTCGTCGAGGCCATTTCCCGCGATCTGAAGATGACGCCCGCGGAGTATCTGGAACGCTCCGCCAAGGCCCAGGAGCTCAGCGAATACGCGGAGTCGTTCCGCAGCGAGCGCCCCGACACCTACGCGGGCGCCTGGCTCGGCACCGACGGTAAGCCGGTCGTCGCGGTCACCTCGGTCGACGCCGCCAAGATCGCCGCCGCCGACGGCTACCAAACCCATCTGGCCCCGATCTCGGCGAACAGCCTGGAGAACTCGCTGATGCAGCTGAATCAGTGGATCAACACGCTGCCCAAGGAGATCTCCCAGTCGATCAACTCCGTCGCGGTCGACTTCCTGAACAGCCAGCTGGTGCTGTCGGTCGCCAATACGCCGGTCGGCCACGCGCTGAACCTGCCGACCCTGATCGCCAACGTCAAGGTCATCCTTTCGCCCAATAGCGGCGGCCCGATCGAACGCCGTCCGATGGGCGGCGACACCTACATCACCGCGCCGACCTCGCTGAAGGACACCTCGCTGCGCGGCGTCGATGTCTGCTCGTTCGGCTTCAACAGCGTGGACGCCGCGGGTAACGCGCTGAACATCAGTGCGGGCCACTGCGACCCGAACCTGGAAAAGGACGATCAGCACGCCGCGGTCTACCTGCCCAATGTCAGGGACATCCCGAACAGCATCGAGCTCGGTAACTTCGTCAAGGCGCGCCTCGGCGGCCCGACCGCGCTCGACTACTCGGTCATCAAGCTCAACGAGCGCTCGGTCACTGCGGGCATGGACCAGCCGTCGGTGCGCGGCGCCAACGGCACCACGCTGACCATCACCGGTACCGCCGAGCCGGTCACCGGCGCCCCGGTCTGCAAGTCGGGCCAGTCCTCCACCTTCACCTGCGGGTTCGTGGTGGCCGATCGGGTCGAAACACAGCTGTACACCGCCGAGGGCGTGAGCAAGACCGTGCGCGGCTTCGCCAGCTCGGCCTGCACGCTCGGCGGTGACAGCGGCGGCGCGATCGTCTCCGGCACGCTGGCCCTCGGCATCACCAGCGGTTCCAATGCCGCCGACGCGCCCGACTGCAACGAGGCCAATATCGCACTCGCGCAATATGGCGGCACCGCGACCCTCGGCATCCCGATCCGCTCGATCCTGGCCGATATCGACGCGTCCGCAGGCGGCGGCGTCGGCACCGGCATATCGCTGCGGACCCGGCCGAACGCCGGGTGAGAGGGCTTGTCGGACAGCGCATTTCCGATAAACCGACCGCCGGTCGATTAGTGGGCAGAACAACATTCCGACATAAGTAGGCATAACCGCCCGGACACTTTAAGGTATGGGCATGCTCCTGCCACGTATAGGTCAGTTCCGATCAGCTGCGCGACAGACCCGGGTCCGAAAAACAGTTATCGCCGCCTCGGCGGCGATTCTGCTGTTCGGTCCAACGGCAGCAGTAGCGAACGCACAACCCGACCAGCCGGCGCTGCCCGCCGACCTGATCGCCGCGGTCGCGCGCGATCTGAAGATCTCCCCCGAGGAGTACCTGCACCGGGCCGATCTGGCCCAGCAGCTCGCGGCCTTCGCCACCACGGCGCAGCGCCAGTTCCCGCAGGTCTTCGCGGGTTCGTGGCTCGATGACGGCGGCAAGGCGGTGGTGGCGCTCGCACAGGGTCCCGGTGCCGATGAGGCGCGCCAGGCGGCCACGTCGGCCGGATTCGAGGTCCGCAACGTCGCCAAGAGCGAGGCGGCACTGCGCGGCGAGAAGAGCGCGTTCGAGCGCTGGCTGGAGGGGCAGCCCGAGGCGGTCTCCGCGCTGGTGCGCGGTGTGGTGGTCGATCCCGTCAACAACAGCATCGCGGTGCGGGTCGAGCAGGCCGGCCTGCCGATGCCGAACTTCGTCGACCCGTCGCGGGTCATCGTGACGGTCCCGCCGATCGCCGGTGAGCAGCTGCAGACCACCCCGGTCGCGGCTGCCATGCAGACCGGCCCGCTGGCCGGTGGCGACGGCTTCGCCTCGATCGCCGGGAAGACGTCGCTGCGCTGCTCGCTCGGCTTCAACGGCACGGACCGGGCAGGCAACGTCGTAAACATCACCGCGGGCCACTGCAATCCGGACATTTCGTCGGCGGGTTCGGGGAATGCGGCAGGCGTCTACGAGCTGGCAGGCGATCGGGCGGGTGCGCAAGTGGGCACCTTCCAGAAGTCGGTGCTCGGCTCCCAGGACTACTCGATCATCCGGATCAACGATCAGGCCAAGGATCGGTTCAGCAACAACTTCGTGCGCCAACCCGGCCAGCCGGTCGCGGTCGAGGGCGTTGCCGTGCCGGTGGTCGGTGCTCCGGTCTGCAAGTCCGGTGCGCGCACCGGCTTCAGCTGCGGCATCGTGAACGCCGTCGACCAGACCGTGCAGGTCGGCGACCGGGAGCTCACCCAGGCATTCTCCGCCAACATCTGCGCCCTGCCCGGTGACAGTGGCGGCGCGATCGTGTCCGGCCGGATGGCACTGGGCATCTCCAGCGCGTCGTCGGTGGCCGACTTCCCGATCTGCGAGATCCCGAATCTGATCGGTGCACTCACCGGTAATGCGCCGCAGCTGTTCGCCCAGCCGGTCAGCGTGGTTCTTTCGGACAACCCGGGCCTCAAGGTCAACAACTAGCAGAACCCCGCAAAAAGGCCGACAGCGGCGACGCTGTCGGCCTTTTTGCTGTCCTCGGGCCCGATCCCTGAACTCGCGTTGCCCGAGTGCACCGCTGGCGACTGCTTGCAGGTCGCTCGAAAAGGTCAGCAATGACCTGTGGGGCCCGGCGACCTTCCGGCATCCTGGAATGCATGTGTTTGGTGTTGATCGGTTGGCGGGTCCATCCGGAGTATCGGTTGATCGTCGCGGCCAACCGCGACGAGTTCTACTCCCGCCCGACCGAGTCGATGCGATGGTGGTCCGAGGTGTCCGGACTGCTGGCCGGGCGCGATCTCGGGGCGCTGCGCAAGGTTGCGGGCGATCCGCCGGGTACCTGGCTGGGGTTGACACGGGACGACAAGGGCCGCAATCGATTCGCCACCATCACCAATGTGCGCAATCCGAAAGACGAACGCGGCGATGCCCGTTCGCGCGGGGCACTGCTGATGGATTTCCTGCGCGGCACCGGCGACCAGCGTGAACTACTTGCCCCGGAGAATTATGTGCTCGACGTAGCCGCCGCCCCCGACGACTACAACGGCTACAACATGCTGGTGTCGGATCTCGAATCGCTGTGGTGGCACTCCAACCGCAGCGCACGACCGCCCCAGGAGCTGACACCGGGCTTCCACGGGGTATCCAACGGCATGTTCATCGCCTCGGCCGCACCCGGCCCGGGGGCGGCATTCGAAGCGCCCCAACCCATTTGGCCCAAGGTGCGCGGCGGTCTCAGCGACCTGCGCACGGTGGTCGAATCGGATCCCGGCAATGTCGCGCGCTACTTCGAGGTGCTGGCCGATCGCACCGAGGCGCCCGATGATCTGTTGCCGCACACCGGAGTTCCGCTGCGGCGCGAACGCACGCTCTCGGCCAGATTCATCGCCAACGCATTGCACGGGACCAGGGCGAGCACGGTCCTGCTGGTGCGCGAGGACGGTTCGTTCGAGATGGCCGAGCGTTCCTTCGGACGCTTCGGACGGCACAAGGGCGAGGAAATGTTCAGCGGCAGTTTGGATTTGCGCGAGCGTCAGGCCTGAAACGCAAACGGCCCGCTCCTGGGTGGGAGCGGGCCGGTCGAGTTCGATCGAGATCAGTTCGGCTGCTGGGCCGGCGCAGGCTGCTGGGCCGGCACCGACTTCTCGGCGAACTTGGTGGTGCCGGGCGCCGCCTGCAGGGTGTTGATCAGGTCGATGCCCGCGAGGGTCAGGATCGGACCACCGACGGCGAGGGTGCCGAGGATGCCACCGATACCAGCGCCCGCGATAGCGGCCGGAATGCAGCCGACACCGAGCAGTGGCAGGCCGAGGATGCAGCCGATGACACCACCGGCGACGACACCGATGGCGGTGCCGACGAAGCCACCGACCGCCGTGGCGATGCCGAACTGAGTAGAGAACTCGTTCATTGCCCGCTGGTCTTCATCCGGGGAGGCAATCGGCTTGGCGATGGCGTTGACCGTATTCGCCTTTTGCTCGACCTTGACGCTCTGATCCGGCGTCAGTTCGAGCACCTTGCCGTCGTCCTTCACAACCGGCTTGACGTCGACCGGGGTCTGACTCTCGCCCACGTTGACGTCGAGCGGCACCGAAAGAACGGCGTTACCGAGTTCGTCCTTGACCGTGTAGAGGTCCGGTTCCTTCAATTCCTCGTCGGACTTCGTCAGCTCGAAAGTCCCTCCCTTGAGGGTCGCGACGACGGTCTTGTCCACGAGCTTGACGGAGTAGCTGATCGGTTGAGCAGCCGCAGGGGCGGGCTCGGCGTGAGCAACTCCGAATCCGACAGTCATAGCGCCGATGACCATCGTGGCAGCCGCGGTGGTGCTGCGGAGATTCATTCAGTTTCCAATCCATCATCAGGTTGTTCACGCGCCGCTTCCGTACACGCGAGAGCGCTCATCAACCCGAGGTGGTCGGACCCCGGATTCTCCCCGAGCAGTGTGAAAGACAGGCACAGCAAACAGAACGTCGTGAGCGTAATCGAACCGACATGAAGATGCGAGATTGGTTTTTCACATTGTGATCTCGGCGTGACTAAGCCTGTCCTTACTGCCCAGCGGACACGTTGCACCGTTTACGGTGGTTGTCGCCCCGATCGACACTCGGATCGCACGATCTTCGTGAAATCCCTCACAGGCCCGATACGGGTCAAGCCCCAGGAAGAGGGGGCAGTACCCAACCGGCGATCGTACGGTAGACAGGTAAGTTACCGGTGGGTAACTTACCTGCAGTTAGGATACGAGCCAACCGGGCGGCGAGATCGCCGCCCACGCTCGTGTTGCCTCAAAAGAAAGGTCGCGACATGAATGCCCTGACACTGACGCTGGGCACGATTGGTGTGGCGTTCAGCCTCCTGGGTTGGGCTTCATTCGTCGGCGGCGTCGGCAAAATGACCCGCGCGATTATGATCGGCCAGCCCGCGCCGGATCGCTGGCGACCATTCTTCCCGCGCCTCAAGACGATGATCGTCGAATTCCTCGCCCACACCCGGATGAACAAATTCCGCACGGTCGGCTGGGCGCACTGGCTGGTGATGATCGGCTTCCTCGGCGGTTTCATCCTGTACTTCGAGGCGTACGGGCAGACCTTCGATCCCGAATTCCACTGGCCGATCATCGGCGGCTGGGGCATCTACCACCTGTGGGACGAACTGCTCGGCATCGGCACCGTGATCGGCATCCTGGTGCTGATCGTCATTCGCCAGCTCAACCACCCGCGGGTGCCCGCGCGGCTGTCGCGATTCAGCGGTTCCCGGTTCGCCCCGGCGTACGTCATCGAGGCGATCGTGTTCCTCGAGGGCATCGGCATGGTCATGGTGAAGGCGGGCAAGATCGCCACCTACGGCCACTCCGAGGCGTGGACCGACTTCTTCACCATGCAGGTGGCCAAGCTGCTGCCCTCCAGCGTGGCGATGGTCGCCATCTTCGCGTTCATCAAGATGGTTTCGGGCAGCACCTTCCTGCTGCTGGTCGGTCGCAACATCAACTGGGGTGTGGCCTGGCACCGGTTCGCGGCCTTCTTCAATATCTACTTCAAGCGCGAGGACGACGGCGGCGTCGCACTGGGCGCCGCGAAGCCGATGATGTCCAAGGGCAAGCCGGTCGATATGGAGACCGCCGACCCGGATGTCGACACCTTCGGCGCCGGCCGGGTCGAGGACTTCTCCTGGAAGGGCTGGCTGGACTTCACCACCTGCACCGAATGCGGTCGCTGCCAGTCGCAGTGCCCGGCCTGGAATACCGGTAAGCCGTTGTCGCCCAAGCTGCTGATCATGTCGCTGCGTGACCACGGTGTCGCCAAGGCCCCGTACCTGCTGGCCGGTGGCCGCAAGGATATGGGCGGCGACGAGATCGGCCTGGTCGATGGCGAAGGCAAGCCCAACGAGGCGAAGCTGGCCAAGATCTCCGAGCTGGCCAAGGCCGAGGCCGAGCGTCCGCTGGTCGGCGGCGAGGATGTCAACGGCATCATCGACCCCGAGGTGCTGTGGAGCTGCACCACCTGCGGTGCGTGCGTCGAGCAGTGCCCGGTCGATATCGAGCATGTCGATCACATCATCGATATGCGCCGCTACCAGGTGTTGATCGAGTCGGAGTTCCCCTCCGAGCTGGCCGGGTTGTTCAAAAACCTGGAGAACAAGGGCAATCCGTGGGGCCAGAACGCCAAGGACCGGCTGAACTGGATCAACGAACTCGACTTCCAGATCCCGGTCTTCGGCCAGTCCGCCCCGAATGGGGAAGAGATTGCCTCCTTCGACGGGTACGAGTACCTGTTCTGGGTCGGCTGCGCGGGTGCGTACGAGGATCGCGCCAAGCGCACCACCAAGGCCGTCGCGGAGCTGTTGGCCACCGCGGGCGTGAAGTTCATGGTGCTCGGCGCCGACGAGACCTGCACCGGTGACTCCGCGCGCCGGGCGGGTAACGAATTCCTGTTCCAGCAGCTCGCGCAGCAGAACATCGACCTGTTGAACTCGGTGTTCGAGGGCGTCGAGCCGTCGCGCAAGAAGATCGTCGTCACCTGTGCGCACTGCTTCAACGCGCTGAACAACGAGTACCCGCAGGTCGGCGGCACCTACGAGGTGGTGCACCACACCCAGCTGTTGAACCGGCTGGTGCGCACCAAGCAGCTGATCCCGGTCGCCTCGGTATCGCAGAATGTCACCTACCACGACCCGTGCTACCTGGGCCGCCACAACAAGGTCTACAACGCGCCGCGCGAGTTGATGGAGGCCTCCGGCTCCACCCTCGTCGAAATGCCCCGGCACGGTGAACGTTCCATGTGCTGTGGCGCCGGTGGCGCGCGGATGTGGATGGAAGAGCAGCTCGGTAAGCGGATCAATATCGATCGCGTCGACGAGGCGTTGTCCACCTTGAACGGTGGCAACGAACCGTCCAAGATCGCGACCGGCTGCCCGTTCTGCCGCGTCATGCTCACCGACGGTGTCACCGCCCGTAAGGACGGCGGCGAGGTCGGCCAGGGCGTCGAGGTCGTCGATGTCGCGCAGTTGATGCTCGACGCCATCGACCGGGTCGACCCGTCGAAGCTCACCGAGAACCTGACCGTGGTGCAGGAACCGAAGCAGGCCCCCGAGCCGGAACCGGTTGCCGCCGAACCCGAGCCGGAACCGGTTGCCGCCGAACCCGAACCGGCACCCGTGGCCGAAGCGCCCGCCGAACCGAAGGCAGCTCCGGCCGGTGGCGGTCTGGCGATGAAGGGCGGCGGCAAGGCGCCCGGTGGTCTGGGTATGAAGGGTGCGGCCAAAGCACCAGGTGGTGGTCTCGGTATGAAGGGCGCCGCGAAGGCACCCGG
>NZ_BAGN01000225.1 GCF_000308835.1 Nocardia vinacea NBRC 16497
GATCGGCGACCCGCGCCGACTGCGCCACCGAGACCCGTCTCCAAGCCCGAAATCACTTGCGCGCCGCCGTTCAGGCCCGCGCCGAGAGCCCCCTCCAGACCCGCGCCGACCTGCGCTCCGGCACCGAGCGCACCCTCCAGACCGGTGGTGAGATCGGCTCCGGCCTGCGCTCCCGCGCCGAGCGCGCCACCCAGCGCGCCGCCGAGCCCCGTCACGGCCTGCACACCGGCGCCGATGGCGCCGCCCAGGCCGGCGGTCAGATCCGCGCCCGCGCCGACAATACTGCCGAGACCGGCGCCGAGGTCGGCTCCGGCCTGCAGGCCCGCGCCGATCGCGCCGTTGAGCCCGGCACCCAGGTCGAGCCCGGTGCCGACACCGAGGCCGAGGTCCACGCCGAGGTCGATATCGGTGCCGAGGTCCACGCCCGCGTCGGCGGCCGCACCGAGTCCAACCGCGGCGGCGGTATTGGCGCTGGCGGCGGCACCGGCATCGGCGGCACCGGCGCCACCGGCCGCCACGATCGCCGACAACTGTGACCCGCCCGCGATCAGCGCCGATTCGGCGACCATGGGGGCGACGGCGGCGATATCCTCCGGCGTCACGGCGGGCAAACCGGCAGCTGCCAGCGCCTGGCCGGGATTGGCGCAATAACCCACCGCGGCCTCGTGGTCGCGGAGCAGGTTGAGAATGAACTCCAGAATCGCGTTGGGTGTCATCGAAATCATCTCCTGGATGAGCGGACCCTCGCGATCCGCAGTCGTTGGAATGCTTTTCACGCTAGGGACGCCCAGCGTTACTACGAAACGGGGCGCACCCCTACTACGAACCGCACGTTCCCGTTAGGGACCCCCGAACCATTAGGGGAATTTCCCCGCACCTTCCCCGACTGAGTAACGGCTGATGCCCAGCAACCGACAGAAGTGTTGCGGCTGGCAGGTCCACTACGCCTTCCCGTCTATACAACAGCGACTACCGGGCCACACAGTTTTCGAACGGGGTTCTCGAATGACAGAGCGTCTGGCGCTCGGCATCACTGTCGGAGCGTCGAATTCGGTCGCCGTGGCGACCCCGGGGGACGGCAGCGACTATGACAGGGGTCACTCCGGCGACACTGTCATCACCCATCCGAGTGTGTTGCGCCTCGCTCCGCAGGCGGCGCCCGCGTTCGGAAGCGGCGCTCGCCCCACCGGCAGGCACTCCAGTGACGTTGTACTCGAGGGCTTCCTCGCCCGGGTCGGCGATCCGGTGGACATCCTCGCCGAGGACGGAACCGCCCACTCCGCAGCGGATCTCGTGGCCACCGCCGTCGGCTGTCTGATCGATGAGATCGGGGCCGGCGCCGCGCACTCCATGGTCGCCTGCCATCCGGCGTGGTGGTCGCGACATACCGTCGACGTGCAGCGGGCCGCGCTGGATCGCGCGGGCCTGCGCGAGGTGACCTTGGTTCCGGAGCCGACCGCGTCGGTGCGCTGGCTGGAGGCCGCGCACGGCCCGCTCGGCGACGGCACGGTTGTCGTATACGACCTCGGCGCTTCCGGCCTCACCGTCTCGGTGGTCCGCACCGGCGCGCAGGCGGCCGTACTCGGCGCGCCATTGCGCACCACCGATGTCGCCGGTGCCGAATTCGATCTGTTGACCATGCGCTATGTCCTGGCTAATGCCTTGCGTGGAAATGATTTCGATCCGTTCGATCCGGTGGTGGAACGGGAATTGTCGGCATTGCGCGATCGCTGCCGATATGCGAAAGAAGAGCTTTCCACAAATACCGCGACAGTTGTCCCGGTCCGTTTGAACCCCGACGATCACCACGCCGAAAACATCCGGCTGGTCCGCGACGAACTCGAGGACCTACTGCGCGGGCCCTTACTGACCTCACTCGATCTCATCCGTGACGCGGTACATCGCGCTGGACTCGATATCGGCAATATCGGCCGGGTGCTGCTCACCGGCGGCGGCGGTGCGATCCCGCTGGTGGCCGAGTTGATCTCCACCGAATTCGCCCTCCCCGTGGTTGCGGCGCCGCAACCGCGGCTCACCAGCGCGCTCGGCGCCGCCGAACTGGCCGCGGACTTGATGTCCGTCACCGTGGATCGCACCCCGGTCGCAGCCATGGGCAACAACGCGAAAACCGAGGAACTGCCCACCGTGCCGCGGCCGGTCGAAAAGTCCGCGAACAGCGCGCGCGTGACCAGAACTGCAGCGGCAAGCGGCGGCCTTTCCCACGATGACACCGTGCCCAAAAAGACCCTGCCGGGCACGAGCGACCGGCCCCGCCGCAGGCTCAGCGGCCGCCAGCGCGCCGCCATCATCGCGGGTGCGGCACTGGTGCTCGGCGCACTCGCGACCGGCACCGTCGCCATCGGCACCGGCGCGCAGCCCGGTCCGACCTCACCGGCGAGTTCGGATCCGACGACAACGCCGGGCGCATCGGTCGTCGCGGCGACCAGTGACGGCAATCCCACCGGCTCGGCGACGACATCGGCGAAGGATTCGCCCGTTGGTAGTCCGAACCCGAAACCCACTGCGGGACAACCAGATTCCGCCGCGACGAGCACCGTCGCGGTGGTGGGCAGCCAACCCGTCGCAGGCGAGTCCGCCGACGGCCAGACCACCCAGAGCCAACCGGCTCCCGGCCAACCGGCCACGCAGCCGGCGGCGCAGACGCCAGCAACGCAAACCCAACCCGCACCACAATCGCAACCAGCCCCGCAGACGCAACCAGCCCCGCAGACGCAGGTCCAGATCCCGACCGTGCCGCCGTTCACCAATCCCCTCGGCGTGGTCGAGGACACCGTCGTACCCGCACTGCCCAAGATTCCCGGAGGCAGATGATGGGTGATATCGCCTTCGACACGCTGCCCTGCGCACGCGAGATCTTCCGCGAATTGGACTCCGCGGACCGGGAACCGGTCGTCTATCTGATCAGGGGCCGCTCCGGCTCCGGCAAATCCACCCTCCTCTCGGTGATCCGGGCCCGCCTGCGCGCCCACGGCATCCCGTTCCGAGACGATCCTGCAGTGCCCGAATACCTTGCAGTGCAAGCTAATTCGGGCAACGGGGCGCATGCGACGGCAGACGCCCACCGCGCCGACGGGCGGCACCCCGACCACGACGATTCGCATACCATCGGCGCGGCCAACGCCACCGGTGACGGCCACGGAACCCGAACCGCGGAGAAGCCCGACATCATCCAGCGCACCGGTAACGGAGCGCATCCGATCCACCGCCCCGACGGTGCACATCCGCGCACACCGCGCCCGGCCCTGATCATCGACAACGCCCACACCCTGACCCACTCGGATCTCGAATCCCTCTGCGCGACCATCGAATCCGGCCGTTACACGGTGATTGTC
>NZ_BAGN01000224.1 GCF_000308835.1 Nocardia vinacea NBRC 16497
TCAATGGTGCCAGCTTCGAGCCGATTAATACCGGTCTTTTCGTTACCAAGCTGACGTCAAATCGGCATGTTGCCGGATCCATGCGTGCATTGCGATACCGGCCGCGACTCCGGCATTGATACTGCGGGTCGAACCGAACTGCGCGATCGAAACCGTCAGTGCGGCCGCACCCTTGGCATGTTCGGTCACACCTGGCCCTTCCTGCCCGAACAGCAGCAGGCAGCGGCGCGGCAACTCGACGGTTTCCAGCGGAACCGACCCGGGCACATTGTCCACGGCGACTATGGTCAGGTTTTCCCGCTCGGCGAAGGCGAGTAGCTCGCCGATATCGGTGTGATGTTCGATGTGCTGATAACGGTCGGTGACCATGGCGCCGCGGCGATTCCAGCGCCGCCTGCCGACGATGTGCACGGCGGCCGCGGCGAAGGCGTTGGCGGTGCGCACCACGGTGCCGATATTCGCATCGTGGCCGAAGTTCTCGATGGCGACGTGGAACGGATGCCTGCGGCGATCGATATCGGCGATGATCGCCTCGCGCTTCCAGTAGCGGTAGGCATCGACGACATTGCGGCGGTCACCGCCGACAAGCAGCTCCGGATCGTAGTGGGGATCCTCCGGCGGGGCTTCTCCGTACTCCTGCGCCCATGGTCCGACACCGTGCGGATGCTCGCCCCATTCGGTGGGTCCTGGCTGCTCGGCCGTATCCGGCGCGGGGTGGTTCACCCCGACGATGCTAATTCCGGCCGCCCCGCGCTCTGCGCGATGGGCCCGGAGGCGAACACCGCCACCTGCGGGTGGCCGGATTCAGTACGTCGAGGACGAGGAGCCGAGGACGCCGACAGCGGCGAGGACCACCATCAGGATGATGAACAGGATGGTCAGGATCAGCAGTATCGAGGCGATCATGCCGCAGATATATCCGGCCTGGACGCTGCCGCGACCACCGATGGCGCCGCCGGACGCATCGATCTCGTTGAGCGCCTTCTTGCCCATCACCCACGCGACCGGGCCGAGGAACTGGCACAGCAGCAGGCCGAGAATGCCGAGGATCATGATCGTGATGGCTTGCGGATGATCCTGTGGCGGGCCATAGGCTGGGTAGCCGTACGGCGAACCGTACTGCGGTGGCGGCGGATAGTTCATGCGCAGGATGGTAGTTGGTGGTGTGGCTGGCCACACCTCGGATTCGGCGGCCAGCTCGATCGAATGCCGCCGCGACCGCGACAACCATGGAGTCCATGACCGAGACACAAACCCTCGTGCTCGAAGCGCCCATCGGCAAGACCGGTCCGGACGCGCGAAAGGTGCTGCGCGCGGTGCTACGCGCGCCGATCCAGGCCCGGACCTGGAAGCAACTCGTCTATGTATTCACGGTTTTCGTGATCGGCATGCTCGCCGTCTGCTATCTGTTCTTCGGTTTCGGCGGCGGTTTGTATGCCTCGATCTTCCTGATCGGCATCCCGATCCTGGCACTGGTGATTCTGGGCGCGCGGCTATGGGCGAAGGTGTATCGGGCGCTGGCCAGGGATCTGCTGGATACGCCGGTGGACGCGCCGCCGCCGCATGTTTCGCAGCCGGGCTTTTTCGGATTTCTGAAGAGCGCGTTCACCGATCGCGCGAGTTGGCGGGCCATTCTGTTTCTGTTCGCGCAGGCCGTACTCGGTGTGGTCGGCGGCTATCTCGTGCTGATCGTGGTGGCCATGACGGTATTCACCGCACTCTCGCCCATCCCGTGGGTGCTGTTCAACCCGACAAATATCGACGACAACGGCGTCGAGCACCATTCGCTGGCCCAGTTCGGATCCTTCTATATCGACACTTGGCCAAGGGTCTTGCTGATGTCCGCGGTCGGCATCATCTGCTGTTTCGCACTGCCGTGGCTGCTGCGCGCGGTGTGCTGGGTGCACGGACTGCTCACCATCGCCTTGCTGTCGGCGACGGCGCGGGACCGGCAACTGGTCGAGTTGCGTGCGAGTCGGCGTGCGGCAGTCGAGGATTCGGCGGCGACGCTACGTCGGGTGGAGCGCGATCTGCACGATGGCACGCAAGCGCGCTTGGTCACCATCGCCATGGCCCTGGGCCGGGCCGAGGAGCGGATATCCCTCGGCGGTGACGCTCGCGATCTGATCGCCGACGCACACGCCAATGCCAAGGAGGCGCTGACCGAATTGCGTGAACTGGTGCGTGGAATCCATCCGCCCGCACTCGAATTGGGGCTCGGGCCGGCACTGGAGACACTGGCTTCGCGGTGTGCCGTGCCGGTGGAGCTGCGCGTCCATCTGCCGCAGCGGCCGAATCCGGCCATCGAGGCGATCGCCTACTTCTCGGTCGCCGAACTGCTCACCAATGTGGTCAAACATGCGAGTGCCACCAGTGCGTGGGTGTCGGTCGTGCCGACCGATGCGCACACCATCGCGGTCTCCGTGCGCGACAACGGAATCGGTGGTGTACTGCAGCCGATGGACGGAGAACACGTTGCGGGCAGCGGACTTTCCGGACTGGCCGCGCGGGCGCGTGCGGTGGACGGCACGCTGACCGTGCAGAGTCCGACCGGCGGGCCGACCGTGGTGACCATCCTGCTGCCGACGGCCGGGCCACGGTGAGTACGCCGTTGCGGGTGGTCATCGCCGAGGACAATGCGATCCTGCGCGACGGGCTGGCGGGACTGCTGACCGAGCGCGGCCACGAGGTGGTCGCCATCGTCGGCGATGCCACCACCTTGAGCGATGTGGTCGGCACCTACAACCCCGACGTGGCCGTGGTGGATGTGCGGATGCCGCCGACCTTCACCGACGAGGGGCTGCTCGCGGCAATCGAGTTACGCCGCAAATATCCGCTCACCGGCGTGCTGGTGTTCTCGCAGTGGATCGAAACCCGCTATGCCACCGAACTTCTCGCCGGCGGCGCGAGCGGTGTCGGCTATCTGCTCAAGGATCGGGTGGCCGACGTCCGCGACTTCGTCGACGCCCTGGACCGCGTCGCCACCGGCGGCACCGCACTCGACCCGGAGGTGGTGAGTCAGTTGATGGGTGCCGCACGCCAACAGGATTCGCTCGCCCGGCTGACACCCCGCGAGCGCGAGGTCCTCGAACTGATGGCACAGGGACTGTCCAACAACGCGATCGCGACCGCACTCACGGTCACCGAGCGTGCGGTCGAAAAGCACATCGGCAATATCTTCACCAAACTGGATCTGCCACCCTCCGACACCCACCACCGCCGAGTCCTCGCGGTCCTGCGCCTGAAGGGTTGAACCGGCGCACCGGAAAAGGCCGACCTTATCCCGGCTCGCTGGCATTCGGTTGCTCATCGGGGTGGGAAATGGGCTGTTGGGACGCGGTGGGGACGGGCAGGTCACGGTTGTGGTCAAGGCGGGTTCACGGTGGGGCGGGCGGTCCTATCCTGGAGGTGCAGGGCAGTCGGGTGGAGGCTGGCATGGATCACGCACGCGTTCTCCGCACAGTGCTCGGGGTGACCACCGGGTATTTGATCGTGCTCGGATTCTGGCTGGGCTGGCTACTGCCGCATACGCCGCCGGGGACCGAGCCATTTCAGATCGTCGCGCTGGTCGGCCTGTTCGGATCGTGTGTGGGCGTCGGAATGCTATTGGCGGCTCGGCCATCGCGTGCGGATCGGCAGTTGTGGCGGCACGGGCTGGAGGGGTGGGCGACCATCGAGGGCGCGCATACGCTGCAACGCACCGATCATCACACCGAACTGACCGAATTCGATCTGGAGCTCGTTGTGCCGGGATCCGAAAGTTACCGTGGCACCATCGTTTTCGATGTCACACCGGCCGACAAGCCGCGGCTCGCGGTCGGCGAGACCATCTCCATCCGGGTTGATCCACAAAACCGCGATCGGATCATTCTCGTTCTGGGGCAGTAGCTTTCGACCACCCGGCCGACACGGACCGATCCCGCATTTCGCCGAATCGACGGGCGCGAGGTCAGTCCCGCACGTGCGCTCGCGGGTCCGCGAGCAGATATTGCGCGGCCGTGTAGGTAGCCAGGATGACTCCCTCGGTGACCCGCCGGGAACGCTCATTGCGCGCGAACAGCCGGCGCAGCACGATCAACCCATCGGAAACGGTGAACAGCAATGCGCCCAGGCCGAGCCGACTACGCGGATCGGTGCTCGGAATATTCAGTCCGGCAATGTTTTTCGCGCCTGGAGCCAATCCGGGATCGGAGGCGAGCACCGCCGCACTGCCCAGCGTCGCACCATAGGCCGTCAGCGGAGCCGCGACGGTCGGCGCCTTGGCCCGCATCAGCAGTGCGGCTCCGAGCCAGGCCAGCACTCGTGGCACCGCGATCTCCGGGCGCGGCCGCCCACCGCGCCGCCACCACAGCACCGAATATCCGGTCTGCATCACCGCGAACGAGGAAGCCCCCGCGATCAGCCGCCGATCATTGTCCGGCTCGATCAGCAGTACATCACCGATGGTCGCGGCACCGAGGGAACCCAGCAGAACCGTCCGATCAGCCGGATCCAACACCGCTCGATCGGTCGCCACATCCGCCGCCAACAGCGGCATCAGCAGCGGCTTCGCCACCCACTGCACCTTCTCACGGCCGGTCACCGCGCCGTACACGGTCGCCGCCGCAGCCGCCAGAAATGCGGCTCGGAACGGACGCCGCGACGAGCCCGGAGGCGTAGCGACTGCTTGCAGGTCGCTCGAGTCAGACACCGTCAAAAGCTCGGCTCGTTCGGAGCGGGCGGCAGCGTGACGACCTGGCCCGCATAACTCAGCCCCGCACCGAAACCGAGCAGCAGCGCCACCTGGCCGCCCTTGGCCTTACCGGTAACCAACATTTCCTCCATCGCCAAGGGGATGGAGGCGGCGGAGGTATTGCCGGTGTTCTCGATGTCATTGGCCACCGGGATGTCATCGGCCAGCCCGAGGTTCTTCTTCATCAGCTCGTTGATGCGCGCATTGGCCTGATGCGGAATGAAGACCTCGATATCGTCCTTGGAGACACCGGAGACCTCGAGCGCCGAGGCCAGCGCGCGCGGCAAAGTGACCGCCGCCCAACGGAATACCCGCGGGCCCTCCATCCGCAGCGACATCCGGCCGATGGGCTCGACGGCCGGATCGATGCCCTGCAGCCGCTGTGCCCTCTCCATGTATTCGAGGAAGTTGACGTCCTGCTCGATCGCCGAGGCATTCTCGCCGTCACTGCCCCACACCGTCGGGGAGATGCCGTTCTCCTCGCTCGGGCCCACCACCACCGCGCCCGCGCCGTCGCCGAAGATCATCGCGGTGCCGCGATCGGTCGGATCGAGTCCGACCGTCATCGTCTCGGCACCGATGAGCAGCACATATTCGGCCGATCCCGCCCGGATCAGGTCGGCGGCGACGCCGAGGCCATAGCCGAAACCGCCGCAGCCGGAGGTCAGATCGAAGGCCGCGATACCGTTCATCCCCAGGTCGTTGGCGACCTTGGGGGCGCCGTGCGGGGTCAGCGTCAACCAGCTCGAGGTGGCGAGAATCAGCGCGCCGATCTTGGACCGGTCGATGCCGCTGTTGATGATCGCCCGCTCACCGGCGGCCGCCGAAATCGACTGCAGCGTTTCGTCACCGCTGATCCACCGACGGTTGCGCACACCGGTGCGCTCATAGATCCACTCGGGGGTCGAGTCGAGAACCTCGCAGACCTCTTCATTGCTGACCAGGCGTTTCGGACGGTAAGCACCGATGCCGAGCATCGCGACATTCGCACGGCTCTTATTGACTGCAATGCTCACCACAGGTAACTCCACGACCCTTCACTGTCTCCGACCGCCTCGCTGCGCTCGGCGTATGCGTCCCCCTTATCGGGTCGCAACGCTGTCGATGTTTCAAAGCGATTCGAAGCTCCGACCACCAGCGATTGCGACCCGGGACCGCATATTTGCAGCTTAGCCGAGGGCGAGATCCTTCAATCCAAGGATGGACCGGTACTCCAGGCCCTCGGCCGCGATCACCTGATCGGCACCGGTCTCCCGGTCCACCACGGTCGCGACGCCGACGACGGTCGCACCGGCCTCGCGCAGCGCGCGCACGGCGGTCAGCGGCGAATTTCCGGTGGTCGTGGTGTCCTCGACGACGAGCACTCGCTTGCCGACAATGTCCGGGCCCTCGATCTGGCGCTGCATGCCGTGGGTCTTGGCGGCTTTACGCACCACGAAGGCGTCGATCGGACGGCCGGGTGCGTGCATGACGGCCAGCGCGACCGGATCCGCGCCCATGGTGAGCCCGCCGACGGCCTCGAAATCCCAGTCCGCCACGAGTTCGCGCAGCAGCTTGCCGATGAGCGGTCCGGCACCGTGGTGCAGGGTAGCGCGGCGCAAGTCGACGTAGTAGTCGGCCTCTTTGCCCGAGGACAGTGTGACCCGGCCGTGCACGACGGCGAGCTCGCGCACGAGTGCGGCCAATCTATCTCGGTCGTCCGTCGAAACGGGGGCCTTGTTCGCCTGGTCGATCATGTCTGTCAAGTCCTTCCGCGTGCGTTGAACATGCCGCGATTCAGTCGGGCCGCCAGGGCTCGCGGGATCATCCCGGCGGCGGTGGTGAGCACTTTGTACTGCACACCGGGCACGCTGAGCACCCGGTCCTTCTCCAGATCACGTAGCGAACCGGCGACCACTTGGTCGACGCTCAGCCACAGCTTTTTCGGCAGCGAGGACATCTCGATACCGGCCCGCTCGTGGAATTCGGTGTGCACGAATCCGGGGCACAGGGCCTGGACCCGGACTCCCGTTCCAGCCAGTCCACCCGCCAGCCCTTCCGTGAAGGATACGACGTAGGCCTTGGAGGCCGAATAGGTCGAACCACGTCCGGGGATCAGACCCGCGACGCTGGCCACATTGACGATCGAACCCTTCGCGGACGCGATCATCGACGGCAGCGCGGCCCTGGTGAGCTGCACCACCGCCGTGACATTGACATCGAGTTGGGCTTGGACCTCGGCGGGCGGCTGCGTCCAGAACTCCCCCGACTGACCGAATCCGGCATTGTTGACCAGGAATTCGATGCCGTCGGCGGCGCGGGCCAGCACCCGATCCCGATCGTCGGCCTTGGCCAGATCGGTGACAAGCACCTCCGAACGGGTCGCGAATTTCCGCTCGAATTCCGCGGCGAGTGCATTCAGCCGGTCCTTGTCGCGGGCGACGAGCACCAGGTCATAGCCGAGTGTGGCCAAACGCACGGCGAATCCGCGTCCGATGCCGGAAGTCGGTCCGGTGATCAGCGCGACGGGGCGGGTGGCACCGGGCAGGCGCACAGGACGGTCGGGCCCGCCCGTCTCCCGGCCACCCCTCATGGAATCGCTCCGCGATCCTGCATTCATTGCACAATCCGAGTCGAGAGGGCGCCATGCCCGCTCACTGCGGCACGGGTCCCTGATATGGGCGGAATCCCGGGTGGAACGGACCGCCTGGCGGTTCCGGAGTGTGCTCGGCCGACGGCCAATCATCCGCATCCGGCTCGGACCGGACAGGCTCGGGCTTCGCGGGTTTGCGCTGAGCGGGGCGGTCCTCCGGCGACCAGTCGTCCTCCGGTTCCGCCGCCCAGCGCTCGTCGCGGGCCCGTGAGCGAGAGTCGGGGACGACGGCGAGACTGGGGCGGCGCGGCGGTTCCGGGGTCACCGGTTCGGCGGCCGGTTCATCGTCGTAATAGTCGTCGTCGGAATACTCGCGGTATTTCGGCCGGTCGAAATCGTCTTCGTCATAAGACGATTCGTCGTAGGCGGCGTCCTCGTAGTCGTCGTCGAAACCCTCGCCCTTGCGCAGATCCGCCGACGCGACCCGCGCGGCCACCGGACTGTCCGCCTCTTCCTGGTCATCCGAGCGCTTGCGCGGATGAGGGCGTCCCGGATTGTGCCCACCGGAATCCACCCCGCGCACATCGCTGACGGGCGGCAGCACATGCAGCAGACCGGACAGGCGAAGCACCGCATCGATGGCGGTCTCCCAATCCTTGGCCACCGTCCCGACATTCAGCATGCCGAGGGTCCAATTGCCCTCACTCCACAACATCTGCACGCTATCGGGCAGCGATTCGATGAAGGCGACCATGCGCTGGTCGACGGCGTGCCTGGCGATCTCCGGATTGGTCGCGAACACCACCCGATCGCCGATCGCGCCGAGCAGTTCCAGATCGGCGTCCTTCGGCGGGGACGCGGTCTTGAGCCGCATATCCACATCGATATCGGAGCCGATCTGCCTGCGCACCGCGACCAGCGTCGCCGCATCTTCCAGATCGAAGAGGACGAATTTCTCGCCCTTGCGGATGCCGGACACCACATCCACCGCGGACAGGTAGCCGAGCTTGGCCAACGCACCGCGGCGCCAGGTGGACGCCAGCGCCGGTTCCACCGACACATACGTATAGCCCTGGGCCTTCGCCCACACCTGGCGCGCATGACCGGTCCGCTGTCGCTGGACCCGATCGAAATACAGCAGCACGATCGCACCAACGAGCGCGATCGCCGCCAACCCGAACCACATTGCCGTCATCGTCGCCTACCCTATAGAGCCGACAGGGCTATTGCGCATCACTGCCCACTGATATTTCACCGCGTGCCCCCGGGCAGTGCGGTACTGATGATGATCTTCGCGTCGATCGAACCATCCGCGGCCTTATCACCCTGCACCACAACCATGTCGCCGACCGGAAGATCGGCTGCCTTGGACCCGGTCAACGAGATCACTTGGGTCTTATCGGTGGTGCGCACCGTCACGGCGGATCCGCCGACGGTGTCGAGGGTCAATTGGCCACCGGCATTTGCGGTGATGGTGCCCATGGTCGCGCCGAGGCTATCGATGCCACCGAGTCCCGGAATGCTCGGCAGGACCTGAGTGGACGACGGACCGCCCGAGGGCGCGGTGCCGGTGGATCGGCCCGCGGTCGGGAAGGCCGAGGTGCTCGCGGCGGAACTCGACGGGGTGTCCTTATCGCCCATCAGCACACCCGCGAGCACGCCGACCGCGCCGATCAGCAGGATCACCCCGAGTCCGAGAGCGATCCACAGGCCGGTATTCCGCTTGCGCGGCGGTTGCTGATCCTGGGGTAGGTTTCCACCCGGCGGGCCGGGCGGATACTGCGCGCCGGGCTGGCCGTATGCACCGACCTGGGTCGGCTCCTGCCACGCGCCACTTTCCTGCCCGCCCCACTGGACCTGGCTGTCGTACGGCGGGAACTCCTTGGTGGCATTGACCGGCGGCGGCCCCCACGGCTCGTATTGTTCGGTCGACGGATAGACCGAGGTCGCATCGCCGTGGCCATACGCGTCGGTGTATTCCGCCGTATGCGACGAAGGCTGGAATCCCGACTTACCCGACGGACCGATGTGTTCCGTCGGCGCATCCTCCGGTCGCTGTGCCCAGGGATCGTTGGGACTACTCATGGCCTCCAGGGTAGGCTCTGTTGTTTTTGCCGCGCCTTCGGCGCGGCGTGTTCGCGGCCCCCGGGTGTCTCGCGTCCGAGCCGTCGAGACTCGCGACTGCGTCGCATGCGCTTCGACGACTCGGACGCGAGACGGGCCGCGAACGGGTCGCTCGTAAGACTCGCTCCGTTGGGGTCACCGATGGCGGATCGCTCGGCGTCGATGCACACGCGCCGGATGGTCGAGTCCCGCGCGTGCGGCGCATGCGCTTCGGCCATCGGGCGCGAGACGGGCCGCGACGTAAGACTCGCTCCGCGGTAGTCGGCAATTGAGCGGATCGCGCGGCGCCTGACTTACGCCGGGCGAGACCGGCGGTGCGGTGCAGTCTCACGGAGGCAACCCGGCTGCGGTTCTATCGCGCAAGCCGGGCCGCTGCGTGGGCCACCTGCGGTCAGCCGCGGCCGACGATGAGGCCCTCGCCGTTCGGGCTGACGTTGACCGCGACGGTGTCGCCGTCGGTGACCTCGCCCGCGAGCAGTTCCTTGGCCAGGGTGTCGCCGATGGCCTGCTGGATCAGCCTGCGCAGCGGGCGGGCGCCGTAGACCGGGTCGTAGCCGCGCACGGCGAGCCAGAACCGGGCCGAATCGCTGACATCCAGCTTCAACCTGCGCTGCGACAGCCGCTTCTGCAGCTGGTCGAGCTGGATATCGACGATGGATTCCAGCTGCTCCTCGTCGAGGCTGTGGAACATGACCACATCGTCGAGGCGGTTCAGGAACTCCGGTTTGAAGGCCGCGCGCACCGAGTTCATGACGAACTCCGGATCGCCACCCGCACCCAGATTCGAGGTCAGGATGAGGATGGTGTTGCGGAAGTCGACCGTGCGGCCCTGGCCGTCGGTCAGGCGACCCTCGTCGAGTACGGCGAGCAGGATGTCGAAGACATCCGGATGCGCCTTCTCGATCTCGTCGAAGAGCACCACGGTGTAGGGCCGACGTCGGACCGCCTCGGTCAGCTGACCGCCCTGGTCGTAACCGACGTAGCCGGGCGGGGCGCCGACGAGCCGAGCGACCGAGTGCTTCTCGCTGTACTCGCTCATATCGATGCGGACCATGGCGCGTTCGTCGTCGAAGAGGAAGTCCGCCAACGCCTTTGCCAGCTCGGTCTTACCGACACCGGTCGGGCCGACGAACATGAACGAACCGGTCGGCCGGTTCGGATCCGCGACGCCGGCGCGCGCCCGCCGCACCGCATCGGAAACCGCCTGCACCGCCTCGGTCTGGCCGACCACGCGTTTGCCCAGTTCCTGCTCCATCCGCAGCAGCTTCTGGGTTTCGCCCTCCATCATCCGGCCGACCGGAATACCGGTCCAGGACGAGACCACCTCGGCGATATCGTCGGGGCCGACCTCCTCCTTGAGCATCACTTCGCCGTCAGCGGCTGTGGCGGAGGCCTTTTCGGCCTCGGCGAGCTGCTTCTCCAGCGCCGGTATGCGCCCGTAGCGCAGTTCGGCGGCCTTGCCCAGATCACCGTCGCGCTCGGCGCGTTCGGATTCACCGCGCAGCGATTCCAATTCCTCCTTGAGGACTCGCACCTGGTCGATGGCGCTCTTCTCGTTCTGCCAGCGGGTCATCAGCTGGTTGAGCTTCTCGCGGTCGTCGGCGAGTTCCTGGCGCAACTTGTCCAGGCGCTGCTTGGATGCCGCGTCGGTCTCCTTCTCCAGCGCGACCTCCTCGATCTCCAACCTGCGCACCGCACGCTCGACCTCGTCGATTTCCACTGGGCGCGAGTCGATTTCCATGCGCAGCCGCGACGCCGACTCGTCGACCAGGTCGATCGCCTTATCCGGCAGGAACCGGGAGGTGATGTAGCGGTCGCTGAGCGTGGCGGCGGCGACCAGTGCGGAGTCGGTGATGCGCACACCGTGGTGCACCTCGTAGCGCTCCTTGATGCCGCGCAGGATGCCGATGGTGTCCTCCACCGACGGCTCGCCGACCAGCACCTGCTGGAAGCGGCGCTCGAGGGCGGCGTCCTTCTCGATGAACTTGCGGTATTCCTCCAGCGTGGTGGCGCCGACCAGGCGCAGCTCACCGCGGGCGAGCATCGGCTTGATCATATTGCCCGCATCCATCGCCGATTCACCGGTCGCGCCCGCGCCGACAATGGTGTGCAGCTCATCGATGAACGTGATGATCTGTCCCGCACTGCTTTTGATCTCTTCGAGTACGGCCTTGAGCCGCTCCTCGAATTCGCCGCGGTACTTCGCACCGGCCACCATCGCGCCCAGGTCGAGCGAGACGACGGACTTGCCGCGCAACGATTCCGGCACGTCACCGGCCACGATGCGCTGGGCAAGGCCCTCGACGATCGCGGTCTTGCCGACGCCGGGTTCACCGATCAGCACCGGGTTGTTCTTGGTGCGACGGCTCAAAACCTGTACGACACGGCGGATTTCGGTATCACGCCCGATCACCGGATCGAGCTTTCCTGCGCGGGCCGCCGCGGTGAGATCGGTCGAATACTTCTCCAGCGCTTGGTAGCTGCCCTCCGGATCGGCACTGGTGACGCGCGCGCTGCCGCGTACGGTGGTGAATGCCTCGCGCAGCGCGTCGGGGGTCGCGCCGTACTTCTTCAGCAGCATGGTCACATCCGAATCGCCCTCGGCCAGGCCGACCATGACGTGTTCGGTGGAGACGTATTCGTCGCCGAGTTCGGTGGCCAGGTGCTGGGCGGCAGTGATCGCGGCCAGAGCCTCGCGGCCGAGTTGGGGTGTGGTGGTCGCACCCGTCGCTCGTGGCAACTTGTCCACGATGTCCTGTGCCTCGCGTCGAATCGTCGCCGGATCCACCGCGATGGCCTTGAGCAAGGGGGCGGCGATGCCATCGGTTTGATCCAGCAACGCCACCAGCAAGTGCGCCGGACGAATCTCCGGATTGCCCGCGGCCGAGGCGGCCTGCAGGGCGGCGGTCAGGGCCGCCTGGGTCTTGGTGGTGGGATTGAACGAGTCCACAAGTCACCTTCCTACTAGTCGATTCGCACTATCCAACGTCCGAAAGGTTGAGTCTGTTCCACTCAACTTCAATTTCTCGACCGGACCGCTCGACACTCGAACAGACTCGATTCGAACGCTACGCCGCGACACTGCCGAATGGCATCAATCTCCGGGTCTACGGGACCGCGATGCCTACGATGGCCTTGGCCGTTGGTTGATGCATCAAATCCAGCCCGACTCGAGGAGCGATGGATGCGCGCGATCGTGGTACGAAGCTTCGGAGCAACACCCGAACTGGCCGAAATGCCGACCCCCGAACCCGGCGCGGGTGCGGTCAGAATTCAGGTCGAGGCGGCCGGTGTCAACCCCTTCGATCAGAAGATGGCCGGCGGCATTCTGGATGGCAAGCTGCCGCACGATTTCCCGATGATCCTCGGCGTCGACGGTGCGGGCACGGTGGCCTCGGTCGGCCCCGGCGTCACCAAATTCGGCGTCGGTGACCGCGTCGTCGGCAAATTCCTGGTCCCGCCCGCGGGCCACGGCAGCTTCGCGGAGTACTCGGTACTGCCCGAGGACGCCACCCTGGTCCCGATCCCGGACCGGGTGCCGACCGTCGCGGCGGCCGCCCTGCCGACCGCGGGCATCACGGCGCAGGACATCGTGGACGCCACCAAGCTCGAACCGGACCAGAAGGTCTTGATCGTCGGCGCCACCGGCGGCGTCGGCTCCTTCCTGGTGCAGCTGGCGAATATCGCCGGAGCGCACGTCATCGCGACGGCGCGCGGAACAGTCGCCGATCAGATGACCAGGCTCGGTGCTGCCGAGACCATCGATTACACCCGGGGTCCGGTCGCCGAACAGGTCGCCGCCGCGCATCCCGACGGCGTCGACGCACTGTTCGATCTGGTGAGTCCACCCGAGGTGCTGGCCGAACTGACCGCGTTGGTCCGCGACGGCGGCACCGTCTACTCCACCATCTGGTCCGCCGATCCGGACGTACTGCGCGATCGCGGCATCAAAGGCGGCAATATCGAATCCTCCGGACGCGGACCGGAACTGACCCGCCTGCTCGATCGGGTCGCCGCAGGCGATGTGGTCGTGCCTATCGACGCGACCATCCCGCTGGATCAGGGCCTCTCGGTCATCGGCGCGGCGGGCGCGCGGGGCAAAACCGTGCTAGCCATCTGAGCTCAGGTGCGCTCCCGCATAAAGAGCTCACGCCCACCCGAATTCGGCCTCTTCCTGATTCCGGAGGCCGATAACTACCAGCAGATCACCGAGCTGACGACCTATGCCGAAAGCGCCGGACTCGACCTGATCGGCGTCCAGGACCATCCCTACCAGCGACGCTTCCTCGACACCTGGACCCTGATCACCGCCCTGGCCATGCGGACCGAGCGAATCACCTTCTTTCCCGACGTCGCCAACCTGCCCCTGCGCAATCCCGCGGTACTCGCGAAATCCGTTGCCTCCCTCGACATAATGACCGGCGGACGAATCCACCTCGGACTCGGCGCAGGCGCGTTCTGGGCCGCCATCGCCGCCATGGGCGGCTACCACCTGAGCGCGGGCGAGTCGGTCCAGGCGCTGGCCGAGGGCATAGCGGTCATCCGGGCCATGTGGAGCGACGAACGTTCGGTCCGGGTGCCCGGCACCTATCATCTGCTCGCCGGTGCCCACCCCGGACCGCAGCCGCAGCACGATCCCGGCATCTGGCTCGGCGCGAAGGGACCGCGCATGCTCGCCCTGACCGGACAGCGCGCCGACGGCTGGCTGCCCTCGGCAGCCTGGGCCCCGCCCGAATTCCTGACCGAGGCGGGTAAGCGCATCGACGATGCCGCCGCCGCGGCGGACCGCGATCCGCGCGCCATCCGCCGGGTCTACAACCTCTCCGGCACCATCACCGCCAACGGTACGGACCACGGGTTCCTGGAGGGCCCGCCCGAGCGCTGGGTGGACGACCTGTCCACACTGCATCGTGACCAGCGCATCGACGGCTTCATCTTCTGGCCGACCGAGGGCGACCCCGTCGACCAGGTACATCGCTACGCCGAATTGGTCACGCCCGCGGTGCGCGCGAACGTCGCGAGTTGACCCGGCGGTAACCCGGCGCGAGCGAGGTCGCGATACCCTGCATGTCCGGCCCAGAGCAGCCCCGATTTGCCCACGGATTACCGTGAGCGCGGGCGTGATCGGCCATACCCACACGACCACGTGATTTTCAGGGATACTTGTCGGCGGAGGACCGCCGGTTACGGATATGTCCCCGGGCAGATTTTGAGGGAAAGGAAGCTCCACTTCGTGGATGCGCGTTCGGCAGCGCTGGTCCGCGCCAACTTCCGAGCGGTGATCGAGTCACCGAACGGACCCGAGCGGTTGATCAGTGCGTTTTATGGTCACCTGTTTGCGGAGAAGCCGCAGTTGCGGGAATTGTTCCCGCCCGCGATGGAGATGCAGGCGAAGCGGGTGGTGACCGCCATCCATTACGTGCTCGACAATCTCGAGGACTGGGGGCGGGCCCAGAAGTTCCTGGAACAGTTGGCGCGCGATCACCGCAAGTACGGTGTCATCGCCGCGCATTACGACATCGCGGGGCGGGCGCTGCTGGCCGCGTTCCGGGTCTTCAACGGTCCGATGTGGAATCGCGCGCTCGAAGAGGGTTGGCGTGATATCACCATCCTCATCTCCGCCTCCATGGCCATCGGCGCCAATTCCGATAAATCGCAGCCGTACTGGGATGCGACCGTGGTCGGCCATCGCCGGGTGCTCGAGGACTTGGCCATCGTGCGGCTGCAGACCGACAGCCCGATTCCGTATCAGGCCGGGCAGTACGTACCGATCTCACTGCCCCAGCGCCCCAAGATGTGGCGCTACCTCTCGCCCGCGATTCCCGCGAATCCCTACGGCGAGATCGAATTCCACGTCCGCAAGATCCGCGGCGGTTGGGTGAGTCCGGCGATCGTCAACGAGACCAGGGTCGGCGATCGGTGGATGATCGCGGGTCCGCTCGGTGGTCTGCACATCGATCGCGACAGCGGTCGTGACGTGCTGCTCATCGGTGCGGGCACCGGCATCGCCCCGCTGCGCGCGCAGCTGATCGAGATGGGTCAGCGCGGCATCAATCCGCGCGTGCATTTCTTCATCGGCGGCCGCTATCCCTGCGATCTGTACGACGTGGAGAATATGTGGCAGCTCTCGCAGAGTAATCCGTGGCTCACCGTGGTCCCGGTCTGCGAGCAGAAGACCAACCCGTGGTGGTATCCGCATCCACCGCAGGACGAGCCGTACGGCATGCACCGCCGCCTGATCGGAAATCTGGGCGCGGTCGTCGCCAGCTTCGGCTCATGGGCCGACCGGCAGATCCAGATCGCCGGTTCGGCCCGCATGATCGCCGACACCCGCCGCGCCCTGATGGCGGTGGGCACCCCCGAGTCGGTAATCAGCTCAGATCCAGTGTGAGAGAAGTAATGACAATTGATCCGAGCCCGAACGGCAATGGTGCGGCGCCCGAATGGAAGTCGACCGTCGTCGGTCACCACCGGCTGCGCCACGACATCGCGGTTATCCGTCTGATCGGTGAGTACGTCCCGTTTCTCGCGGGACAGTCGGTCGAGGTCCGAGTGCCGCAGCATCCGGGGATGCGTCGTCGGCTCTCCCCCGCGCTGCCGCCGTCGCTGGACGGCAAGCTGGAATTCCACGTGCGCACGGTGCCGGGCGGCTGGTGCAGCGGCAGTATCGTCGCCGATACCCAACCGGGCGACGAATGGCAGATCAGCGCTCCCCTCGGCACCCTCGCCGTCGATCCGTACGGCGACGAGGTGGTGATGATCGCGGGCGGCACCGGGCTGGCCCCGATGCGCTCTCAGATTCTCGACCTCGCCCGCCACGAGGATCCGCCGCCCACCTACCTGTTCGTCGGCGGGCGCTCCCCGCGCGACCTCTACGCCGATGACATGCTGTTCCTGCTGGCGAACGAATTGCCTTGGCTCACGGTGATTCCCGTGATCGAGGGTCCGGAAGATCCCGGCTGGGTCGACGAATGGTACGAGCAGTCGCGCGTGGATATCGGCTTCCCGCTCGACGATATGCTCTTCGGCACGCTCGCCGATGTCGTAGGTTCACACGGCGCATTCGACCACCACCAAGTGCTGGTCTGCGGTTCACCCAATATGGTCCGGGTAACATTGGACCGCCTCGTCGAAACCGGAACCCCAGCTGCCGCAATACAATTCGAAGGACTGTAACCAGCGAACTCGACCCAACGGAGCGAGTCTTACGAGCGACCCTGTTCCCGGCCCGTCTCGCGCCCGCGCCGAAGGCGCGGCCATCGAACACAGCCGAGCCGTCGAAACGCACGCGCCGGACTCGACTCGACCATCCGACTCGTGTGCATCGACGCCGAGCGATCCGCCATCACCGACCCCAACGGAGCGAGTCTTACGAGCGACCCGTTCGCGGCCCGTCTCGCGTCCGCGCCGAAGGCGCGGCCATCGAACACAGCCGAGCCGTCGAAACGCACGCACCACACGCGTAGGACTCGACCATCCAGCCCGCGTGCATCGGTGGCCAAACGATCCGCCATCGGTGACCACCACGGAGCGAGTCTTACGAGCGACCCGTTCGCGGCCCGTCTCGCGTCCGAGCCGTCGAAGCGCATGCGACGAAGTCGCGAGTCTCGACGGCTCGGACGCGAGACACAGGGGGCCGCGAACACGCCGCGCCGAAGGCGCGGCCAAAGATTCAGAAGAGCGGATCGTGGCGGATGTTCTTGGTCTGCGTTCCGGCGGCCATCAAGCGGAACTTGGTGGTCTGCACCATCGAGGGTGATCCGACGATCTGCACATCCCGGTCGGACCAGGAGCCGTAGCTCGCGACGACCTTGCCGATCTGGCCGGTCATCCGGGCTTCCAGACCCGGCCAGGTGTGCTCCGGTTCGCCGGAATCCAGGTACCACCAAGGGTTTTCATCGCTCTCGGTGACCGGTGTGATGGTGAGCCATTTATTGGCGGTGGCCAGTTGGCTCAGGATCTCCAGATCGTAGAGGTCACACGGATGGTGGCCGCCGACGAACAGATGCACCCGTGGATTGACGCGCCGCTGTGCCATCGCCATGAGCTGGGCGCGCAGGGGTGCGATGCCGGTACCGCAGCCGACCATCAGCATTTTGCGTTTCACATTGCGCGGCACGCCGAGTCCGCCGAGCGGTGAACCGAGCAGCCACTGGTCACCGATATTGGTGTGGCCGACAATGGCCGGACTGACCCAGCCGCCGAGCACCCCGCGGATGTGGAATTCGATCTCCCCGTTCGCATTCGCGGGCACTGCCGGGGACAGATAGCGCCACATGCGCGGCCGGGCCGGGATCTGCACGCTGATGTACTGGCCTGCGGCGTATTGCATCGGCTGATTCAATTGCAGCCGCACCACGGCGAGATTGCGCAGCACCTCGCGGCACTCGACGACGGTCCCGCTCCAGACCGGTGGCGCCGATTCCTGTTCGGCCGCGCCGATCATGGTGTCGCCGATGATCTTCAGGCCCTCGTCCCAGGCTCGGTCGACCTCGTCGGTCCACATCTCGGTGCCCGCGAAGATCCGCATCGCGGACTTCAACGAGGTCGCCACGGCCGTGTAGTGCGCGGCCTGTACCCCGTACTTGCGGTGATCGCGCCCGAGTTGGGCGAGGAATGGCAATAACTTATTCGGCTCCTCGAGCCGATCCAGCGCGTAGGAGATGGCCTTGACCAATCTGTCACGCTGGGAATCCATCGCTGCGGGGAAGAAATCCCGGGCGGCAGGATAGTCCGTGAACAGAATTGCGTAGAACGAACTGGCTAGCTTGGCCGGACCCCCCTCCTCCGCAGCAACCGCCTTGAACGTCGTTCTTATCAAAGCGACGGTCCGCGAGTCCATTTGTGTCACAACCCCTTTTGCACTCGAACACAAACCCGTGCCGGCGAGTGATGTGCTGCGGGACACTCGACAGCAGCCGATGCGAATGAGTGTAGGCGAGGTTTGCCAGCTACGGAATCAGTCGACTGAACATCACGCATGTAATTCCCCCGAAACGAGGATTCGCACCACGAAAACCCTTGAAAACAAACCGAAAGAACGAACACGACGGCGAAATCCGTCATATACTTACCGAATTCGGAAGGCCCGGTTTGCAGGATTCATCCCGTTCGGGATCTCGGAGCGATCGTGCGGCAACCCGCGATCCGGGACCGCCCATCCGGCTCGAGCAAACCGCAGGCGTCGGCCGACCTGGCGACGGACGGAATCGGCAGACCGATCCGGCGCATTGTTTGCTGAAGCAAGGGCCGCAGCAAACTTCGCAGCTCAGCACATCATTGGCAACCCTTCCGAACCACATGCCGACACCCACGAGGGGCCGAACCGGCTGTCGGGTAATGCGACCCGGTTCCGGAGTTTGCTCGAGCACTGCCGGCGGTTATTCGGGTCCACAACCCGATACGGCGCTGCGACATAACACATTCACTTATCGGCACGAAATGACAAAAGGCTCCGGGCTCGGTCGAAACCGAATCCCGGAGCCTTTCGCGCTTATCAGCGCCTATTGCGCGGTTTCCACACCACCAGTGCGGTACTGCGTTGCGGCGGCGCGAGATCGGGGCGATACCCCGCGCGCAGCCGATCCAGCTCGGCCGACATCTCGGCGACGCGCTGTTGCAGTTCCTCGACCTGATTGGTGAGTTCGATGATGCGCTTGATGCCCGCCAGGTTGACGCCCTCGTCCTGAGATAGCCGCTGCACCTCGCGGAGCAGTTCGACGTCCCGTGCCGAATAACGTCGACCGCCACCCGAAGTCCGTTGCGGCGTAACCAGTCCGAGGCGGTCATACGTGCGCAGTGTCTGCGCGTGCATACCCGCCAACTGGGCCGCCACGGAGATCATGAAGAACTCCGCCCGCGACGCCCCGCCGGCTGCCTGCTTCGGATTATCGGACATCACGCACCTGCCCATCCCGCACGTGGATCGAACCCGCTGGTCTTCTCCGCCTCCGCGTACCGCTTGAGCGCCTCGGCGGCATTGTCGTCCAGCTTCTGCGGCACGGCCACCTTGACGGTGACGAGCAGATCGCCCGCCCCGCCGCCGGGACCACGCTTGGGCACGCCACGGCCGCGCACCCGCAGGATGCGACCGTCCGCGGTGCCCGGAGGCACCTTGACACCGACGCGCCCTTCCAGTGTAGGCACGGAAACCGTTGTGCCCAGCACCAATTCACTGTAACTGACCGGCAGCACCAGGGTCAGATCATCGCCGTTGCGGCCGAAGACCTTGTCCTGGCTGACGTGCACGGTCACATAGAGGTCACCCGAGGGCGCACCACGCAGCCCGGCCTCGCCCTGTCCGGCCAGCCGGATCTTCTGCCCATCGCTGACACCAGGGGGAATCCGCACCGTGATGGTGCGGGTCCGATTCTGGATGCCGCTACCGTGGCAGTCGACGCACGGATCGTCGATGATCGAACCGGTACCACGGCATTCGTCGCACGGCTCGCTGAAGCCGAACGCGCCCTGGTTGCGGCTGATCACGCCGTTGCCATTGCAGACGGGGCAGACTCGCGGACTGGTCCCCGGCTTGGCACCGCTGCCGTGACAGGTCGTACACGGCGACGGACTCGTCATCCGCAGCGGAACCGTGACACCCTGTGCGGCTTCGCGGAACCCGAGGGTCGTCTCGGTCTCCACATCGGCGCCGCGGCGCGGGCGGCTCGCGGTGCGCGTGCCGCCCCGGTTGAACAGGCCGCCGAGCAGGTCACCGAGGCCACCGTCGCCGGCATTCGCCTGGCCGAAGATGTCCCCGATATTGAAGTCCTGCGAGAAGCCGCCGCCCGCACCGGGAGTGAAGCCACCGCGCCCGTATCCGCCACCGGCGAACAGCTTTCGGGTCTCGTCGTATTCCTTGCGCTTGGCCGGATCCGACAGCACGGCATGCGCCTCGCTGACGGATTTGAACCGCTCCTCGGCCTTGGTATCGCCGGGATTGGCATCCGGATGCAGGTCACGTGCGAGCTTGCGGTACGCCTTCTTGATCTCGTCCTGCGAGGCGCTGGAGGAGACACCCAGCTCCTTGTAGAAGTCCTTTTCGATCCACTCCCGTTGGCTCACCGGGCATCTCCTCCTCTCGGGTTTCTATTGGTTGTTCGCATTGGCATCAGCATCCGATGCCTCTTCTTCGACCAGATCGGCCACGCCATCGGTTACCCCGACGAGCGCGTGCCGAAGCACTCGATCGCCGAACCGATAGCCCTTGCGCATGACAAGGCCGATCACCGGATCGTGTCCGGAGCCCTCGTGCTGCACGGCTTCGTGCAGGGTCGGGTCGAAAGGCTCACCCTCCGTGCCGAATTCCTGCAGCCCCTGCTTGTGCAGCGCGTCGGCGAGCTTATCCGCGACCGACTTGAGCGGTCCGGCATCGAGATCGCCGTGCGCCCGCGCACGATCGAGATCGTCGAGTACGCCGAGCAATTCGGAGACCACGGCCGCCTTGGCCGCATCGATGGTGGCCTGCCGGTCCCGCTCGACCCGACGCCGGTAGTTGGCGTATTCGGCGGTCAGCCGCTGCAAGTCGGCGGTGCGCTCGGCCAGCTCCTTGGTGATGGTCTCGGCCAGGATCTCGGCGCCCGCATCGGAACCGATGACGGGTTCGGTGCCGTTCCCGGCTTCGGGACCGGGCCCCGCGGCGTCGGCCGCCGCGGGCTCCCGGATCTCACCTGTCTCCGGATCGATCTTGCGATTGTCGACGAAGGTGATCGGCTCCTGTTCGGAGTTTCCCTCGCTCACTTCTTCTCCGTGTCGACCGGCTCGTCAACGACCTCGGCATCCACGACCTGGTCATCAGTTGCGGAGCTCGACGCGCCGTTGGGAGACGCGGCCTGCTCGGCGGCCGATGCCTCGTAGATCGCCTGACCCAGCGCCTGCGATTCGGTCGCGAGCTTCTCCACCGCGGACTTCACGGCCGCGATATCGGTGCCCTTGAGCGCCTCGTTGGCCTCGGCGATGGCCGCCTCGACCTTGGTCTTGACGTCCGCGGGGACCTTGTCCTCGTTCTCCTTGATGAACTTCTCGGTCTGGTGCACCAGCGACTCGGCCTGGTTGCGGGTCTCGGCCTCCTCACGGCGGGCCTTGTCCTCGGCGGCGTGCGCCTCGGCGTCCTTGACCATCCGGTCGATCTCCTCCTTGGACAGGCCGGAGCCGTCCTGGATCTTGATCGTGTTCTCCTTGCCGGTGCCCTTGTCCTTCGCGGTCACGTGCACGATGCCGTTGGCGTCGATATCGAAGGTGACCTCGATCTGCGGCACCCCACGCGGGGCCGGCGGGATGCCGGTCAGCTCGAAGGAGCCGAGCAGCTTGTTGTGCGAGGCGATCTCGCGCTCACCCTGGAACACCTGGATCTGCACCGACGGCTGGTTGTCATCGGCCGTGGTGAAGGTCTCCGAGCGCTTGGTCGGGATGGTGGTGTTGCGCTCGATGAGCTTGGTCATCACACCGCCCTTGGTCTCGATACCCAGCGACAGCGGGGTGACATCGAGCAGCAGGACGTCCTTGACCTCACCCTTGAGCACACCGGCCTGCAGGGCGGCGCCGACGGCGACGACCTCGTCCGGGTTCACGCCCTTGTTGGGCTCCTTGCCGCCGGTCAGCTCACGGACCAGGTCCGAGACGGCGGGCATACGGGTCGAGCCACCGACGAGCACGACGTGGTCGATATCGGCGACATTGATACCGGCGTCCTTGATCACGGACTGGAACGGCGCACGGGTGCGGTCGAGCAGGTCCGAGGTGATCTTCTGGAATTCGGCGCGGGTCAGCTGCTCGTCGAGGAACAGCGGGTTCTTGTCGGCGTCGACGGTGATGTAGGGCAGGTTGATCGAGGTGCTCTGCGAGGAGCTCAGCTCGATCTTGGCCTTCTCAGCCGCCTCACGCAGGCGCTGCATGGCCATCTTGTCCTTGGTCAGGTCGATGCCCGCGCTGGCCTTGAACTTGTCGACCAGCCAGCTCACGACGCGCTCGTCCCAGTCGTCACCACCGAGGTGGTTGTCGCCGGAGGTGGCGCGGACCTCGACGACGCCCTCGCCGATTTCCAGCAGCGAGACGTCGAAGGTGCCGCCACCGAGGTCGAAGACCAGGATGGTCTGTTCCTTGTCGCCCTTGTCCAGGCCGTACGCGAGTGCGGCCGCGGTGGGCTCGTTGACGATGCGCAGCACGTTCAGACCGGCGATCTGACCGGCCTCCTTGGTGGCTTGGCGCTGCGAGTCCTCGAAGTACGCGGGCACGGTGATGACCGCGTCGGTGATCTCCTCGCCCAGGTAGGCCTCGGCGTCACGCTTGAGCTTCATCAGCACGCGCGCGCTGATCTCCTGCGCGGTGTACTTCTTGTCGTCGATGGCCACCGACCAATCGGTGCCGATGTGGCGCTTGACCGAGCGGATGGTGCGGTCGACGTTGGTGACCGCCTGGTTCTTGGCGGGCTGGCCCGTCAGAACCTCTCCGTTCTTGGCGAACGCGACGATCGATGGGGTGGTGCGCGATCCTTCAGAGTTCGCGACGACGACCGGCTCGCCGCCTTCGAGAACGGCGACGACCGAGTTCGTGGTCCCGAGGTCGATTCCGACCGCACGAGCCATGGTGGTTCCTCCTAGTTGGTGTAACTACTTGTGTCGGTGCTGGGTAATCGCGGTTTTCGGGCGATCCACCCGCTCTGCGACCTCCGCCCGGGACTGCCGGGGCGGGTGCCGCGAGACCTCGCCCCAAGCACCTCACGGAGCACGGTCCCAGCAACGCTGAGCGTGGTCGGCTCAATCCTGCACCCATTCGGCACCGGACGTCAACTGAAACTTGAGCCGAACACACTCAATGTTGTCGAACAGCTCAACCGACGGCCCACGCGGTCTATTCCCGAACCAGGAAGAAAGGGGCCGCCCGCCATTGTCGTCAGGGGTCGAGAGTCCGAGCCACGAATGATGGCCATGGTGATAGACGGTCGCTCGATCCACCGCGTGCAGGTTGCCCAGGCATCCGGTGGTCCACGAGGATGGCGGCGACGGCGGCGCCGATCGCCGTCGATCCGCCGAGAGGAGTGGATGTGTCGACGAAGACGCGGTCGTGGTGGGGCTGGGGCAATGTCGAGGACGCGGTCGTCGGCGCGGAGCGGGAAGCGCTGACCGCGCGGGTCGCGGCGATTCTGCCCGGTGCGGATCTCACACCGCATGAACCGCCTTCGGTCGAATCGCTCGGACTGCCCGAGCCACGGGTGTGCGCACCGGACGCACTCGCCGAGTTGGTGTCGACCGATCCCGCCGATCGGGCAGCTCACGCCCACGGTCAGGCATTCCGCGATGTAGTGCGCAATCTGCTCGGCGAGGTGCGCAATGCGCCGGATCTGGTCATTCGGCCGCGCACGGAAAGCGATATCGTCGACGTGCTCGACTGGGCGGCCCGGGCGAGTATCGCGATAATCCCGTTCGGTGGTGGGACTTCCGTGGTGGGCGGGGTCGAGCCCAGGTTGCCCGGCCGGATCGCAAAATCGACCGGGCCGAGCGGTTCCGGAGACGGGCCGGACGAATTCGCGGGGGCAATCAGTCTGGACCTCGGTCGTCTCGATCGGGTGCTGGAGATCGATCGCACCAGCCGGGCGGCGCGAATTCAGGCCGGAGTCTTCGGTCCGGCGCTGGAGGATCAACTGCGCGGCGCGAATCTGACGCTGCGGCATTTTCCGCAGTCGTTCGAATTCTCGACGCTCGGCGGCTGGCTGGCCACCAGGGCCGGTGGACATTTCGCGACGCTGTACACCCATATCGATGACCTGGTCGAGTCGATGCGCGTGGTAACCCCGACGGGCACAAGCGAATCGAGGCGGCTGCCCGGATCGGGGGCCGGGCCGTCACCGGATCGGATGTTCCTCGGATCCGAGGGGATCCTGGGAATAATCACCGAGGCGTGGATGCGCTTGCAGGACCGGCCGCGTTGGCGCGCAACGGCTTCCGTGCACTTCGACGACTACGCCCAGGCCGTGGTGGCGACCAGGGCGATCGCGCAGTCCGGCCTCTACCCGACCAATTGCCGGCTGCTCGATCCGGCCGAGGCATTTCTCAATGCCGGTGCCGCGACGAGCGGCGGCGTGCTGGTGCTCGGATTCGAATCCGCCGATCACCCAACGCGCACCTGGATGGAACGCACGCTCGAGTTGGCCGCCGACCACGGCGGCACCCTTCCCGAACCCGCGCGCTACACCGAATCGACCGAGCATCAAGCAGGTTCGGCCGCAGCCGACACCTGGCGTTCGTCATTTCTCCGGATGCCCTATCAACGCGATGCCCTCGCGGCCCGGTCGATGATCACCGAAACCTTCGAAACCGCCTGCACCTGGGATAAATTCGACAATCTGAAGGCAATGGTGACCGAGGCCGCGAATGCGGCCATCCGTTCCGTCGGCGCTACGGGTGTGGTGACCTGCCGCTTCACCCATGTGTATCCGGACGGTCCGGCACCGTATTTCGGCATCTACGCCGCCGGTCGCTGGGGCAGCACACTCGCGCAGTGGGATGACATCAAAGCAGCTGTCTCCGAGGCACTCTCGGCTGCGGGCGGGACCATCACACACCATCACGCGGTGGGTCGAGACCACCGCCCCTGGTACGACGGCCAGCGCCCCGAGCCGTTCGCGAATGCGTTGCGGGCGGCCAAATCCGCGCTGGATCCGGCTGGAATCCTCAATCCCGGCGTGCTGATCTGAGCTCAGCACTTGTCCGCTGGGCGGGCCAGGCCCGGGTGAATGCCCGGGATCAGTCCGTTCACCGCCGCGGTGCGCTGCAGGAGGTCCACCAGGGTGGCGCGCTCGTCGGGTTCGAGCGCCGCCGTGATGTCCGCGTCCAATCCGGTCACGATCGCTTCGGCCCTGGTGAGCAGCTCGTGCGCGGCGGGAAGTAGATACACCGCGTGCGCGCGCCGGTCGGTCGGATGTTTGCGTCGCTCGACGAGTCCGCGCTTCTCCAGTTCGTCCACCAGCCCGACCATCACATTGCGGTGGATCCGCTGCGCCTCGCACAGCTGCTGCTGCGATTGGCCGTCGTTTGCGCTCAATATTCGCAGCGTGCCGTAGTGGCGTGGGCTGATATCGAGCGGCGCGAGCAGGTCGGTGAAGCGCTGAGCGACATGGAACCCGAGCTGGCCGAGCAGGAAGGCGGGGTGCTCGGCCAGCGGCACGAAGGTCGGATCGGTCACGCACCGAGCATACCCCGATCAATGCACAATTAGTGATTGCACACTTGATTGATAATCACTTCAAGTGCATAGTTTGAGGTGTCGCCCTACTCCACCGATTCGAAAAGAGCCTTCTCGTGGATACCGACATCTCTCCGGGCGCGGACGCGCCACCACACCTCGACCCGCGCCGCTGGATCGCCTTCGCGGTCGTGCTGGCCGCGGGGTTCATGGATCTACTCGACGTCACCATCGTCAATGTCGCGGTGCCGAGCATTCAGACCGATCTGGGCGCCCAGTATTCGCAGATCGAATGGATCATCGCGGCCTATGTGCTCGCCTTCGCCGCGGTGCTCATCACCGGCGGCCGGCTCGGCGATATCTACGGCCGCAAGCGGATCTTCCTGATCGGCATGACCGGCTTCACACTGGCCTCGGCTGCCTGCGGCTTCAGCTCGGATCCGACCATGCTGATCACCTCCCGGTTCGTCCAGGGCGCGATGGCGGCGCTGATGGTGCCGCAGATCCTCGCCATCATCCGAGCCACCTTCCCGAAGGAAGAGCGCGCCAAGGCCATCGCGATCTACAGCGGTGTCGGCGGCTCGGCCTCCGCGGTCGGCCTGTCACTCGGCGGACTGCTGGTGCAATGGAATCTGTTCGATCTGGACTGGCGGCCGATCTTCCTGGTCAATGTGCCGGTCGGGATCGCGGCGCTGATCGCCGCGACCATCGTCATGCGGGATTCGCGATCGGCAGCCGCACCGCGGCTGGATCCCATCGGCATGGTGCTGGCGATCTCCGCGGTGCTGCTGCTGGCCTATCCGCTCACCGAAGGCCGCCGATTGGGTTGGCCCGCATGGACTTTCATCCTGATGGCCGGTGCCGGGTTGGCCTTCGGTCTATTCGTCGCCTTCGAGCGGCGGCGGGCGCGAACCGTCGGATCCCCGCTGATCGATCTGGACCTGTTCCGGTCCCGTCCGTTCACCATCGGCCTCACGAGCTGGCTGCTGTTCTGGATCGGCGTCGGCGGGTTCTTCCTGATCTGGACGCTGTTCATGCAGGCCGGGCTGGGCTGGTCGGCAATGCGGGCTGGACTCACGGCAGTCTTCTTCGCGGTCGGCGCGGGCATCGGAGCCGGGGTTTCGGTGAGTGTGCTCGCGCCGCGGTTCGGACGCATCGTGCTGGTCGCAGGTGGTGTGGTGAATGCCGGTGGATTCGCGCTATATGGATGGCTGGCCGCGCATTACGGTGCGTCGATCACGTCATGGCAGATGGTGATTCCGCTGATAGTCACCGGTGTCGGATTCGGCATGGTGGTCGCGCCGACGATCGACCTGCTACTCGGTCAAGTACCCGCGCGCGAGGCGGGGGCGGCGTCCGGGCTGCTCAATACCGGACAGCAGCTCGGCACCGCGCTCGGAGTCGCATTGGTCGGCGTGGTGTTCTTCGGTCAGCTGGACCATGATTCGGCACGCGGGGTCGAGGCGGTCACACCGCAGGTGCGCACCGAACTGAGCACGATCGGTCTTCCGGAGCCGGCGCAGGAGGAGATTCTCACGAATTTCCTTGCCTGCGTCCGCGATCGGTCGGCACAGGTCGACCCGACCGCCGTCCCGGCCAGTTGCCAACGCTCCGATACCGGCAATTACGCTGTGGCACAGGCGCTCACCGATGCGGGCGAACACGCCAACGCGGTGAATTTCGCCAACACCTTCCGCTACACGCTGTGGTACGGGATCGGCCTGCTGGCCGTCATGTGCCTCGGTTTTCTGGTGCTGCCCAAGAACGCACGACTCGAGCACCATGCAATCGATGATCCTTTGGAACTGGCACCGACGGGAGCGTGAGATGAAAGTACTTGCTATCGGCCGTGGCCCGGAGATTGTGGACACCGCGACCAAGTTGTTGCGCGCCAACGGTTTTGCAGCCGTTGGCACCATCGCCGATGCCGAAGCGTTGCGCGTACTCGATACCGGCGAGGTCACCGATCTGATCATCGGCGGTGGGGTGGAACCCGATTCGCGTGCCGCACTGAAGCAGAAGGCGGCCGACCAGCACGTCACTGTGCACGAAGCCGAGCGCGCCGGACGCGGTATCGAGGAGTACCTGATCGACGTGGTCATTCCGACGCTGGAGCGTCAGTAGTAGCTGGACGGCGGCTCCCTCTCATTCCCGAGGGAGCCGCCATACTGTGTCGGAGTCACCCGAGATCCGGTGCCGCTTTCCAGATCCGGCTCCGCAAATCGCCACCACGAATCACCTGAATCCGCCAAGGCGTCAATCGAAGTATGTGCAGCTTCGGATCGTGGATGCCCTGCCAGAACTGACCGAGCGGATAACCCGCACCGGCCGGGCTCGTGCGCTGGTATAGATCCCAAACATGTTGCCGGGTAGCGAGATCGTCGAGCGCAACCCACTGGGCGATCGCGTCCGCGTGCACGGAATTCTGCCGCTGAGTCCAGTAGGAGAAGGAGGTGTTCGGATTCGCGGCCAAGTGCGCCGCCTTCACCGGCGTCCGGTAGGTGGCCAACCAGCCGAGCGGATTCCGGTCCGGCACTTCCCAGACGGGGATCAGGATCCTGGTTCGCGGACGTCCCTTGGCGTCGACGGTGACCATCGTCGCGTAGTTGATATCGCCGACGTAGGTATCGAACTCGCGGCGGATGTCGTCGAATGATGTGGTTGTGGTGGTCATTTCGAGACCACCGTCACGTTCGGAAGCTCATCGGAGGCGGGGTCCCGATCGGATGGCGCGATGCGTCGGAGGCCGAATGCGGCGACTGCGCCCGCGATCGCGGCAGTGAGGACCGGAACGATCAATGCGGTTCGCAGGGCGTCGATTTCGGAATCACCGGCCGTGATCGCCGCGACGTTCACGGCGGTGACGGCCGAGATGCCGAGCGCGAAGCCGAACTGGAAGGCGGTGTACAGCAGACCGCCGGCCAGGCCCTGATCCTGTTCGGCGATTCCCTCGGTGCCCGCGATGGTCAGCGGTCCGTAGACGAGTGCGAAGGCCACGCCGAGTAGCAGCATTGCCGGGAACATCGCGGCGTAGGTTCGGTCCAGGTCGGTCGGCAGGAACATGGCGTAGGCGAGTACCGCGAGCAGTACGCCGCCGAAAACCACCCGGGCATTGCCGAATCGGTCCACCAGGCGCGGAGTGAGCATCGGTGCGAGCACCGCGTCGACCCCGACCACCGCCATGGCCAGGCCGGTCTGCACGGTCGACCAACCGCGCAGTTCCTGGAAGTACAGGGTCGCCGAGAACTGGAAGCCCGCGAACGATCCGACGAACAGCAGCGCGATCACGTTGGTGCGCACCAGCGTTCCCGACCGCAGGATACCGAGCCGGACCAGCGGGCTGGCCGAGCGACGTTCGTTCCACACGAAGTACGCGAGCAGCAGTAGACCCGCACCGAAAACCGCGACTGTCAGCACTACACCGTCGCTCGGATGTTCCAGCCGCACAACGCCATAGACGAGCAGCAGCATCGAACCCGTCACGCTGAACGCACCCGGCAGATCGAACCCGCCGGAAACCCCCTCGGGCACAGCGGCATCCCGCACCAGCACGAACGCCGCCACCAGGATCAGCCCGGAAAGCAGGACCGGCGCGAAGAACACCCACCGCCAACCGAGTGCGGTGAGCAATCCGCCGACCACCATGCCGAGGGAGAACCCGCCCGCCGCGATGCCCGCGTAGACCAGCAGCGCCTTGTTGCGCGCCGGTCCCTCGGCGAAGTTGGTCGTGATCAACGACAAGCCGGCCGGGGCCATGAAGGCCGCGGCGACACCGGTGACGAAGCGGGCCGTCAACAGCGTCCAGCCCCCGGTCGCCAACCCGCCCAATCCGCTGAACAGCAGGAATACCGTCAGCCAGAGCAGAAACATCCGCCGCCGCCCCAACAGATCGGCGGCCCGGCCACCTAGCAGCATGAACCCGCCGTAGCCCAGTACATACGCGGAGACGACCCCGCTCAGCATGCCGGTGGACAGGCCGAGATCGGCCCGGATCGACGGCAACGCGACATTCAGCATCGCGACGTCGATGCCCTCCAGGAAGATCGCGCCGCACAGCACCGCGAGCACCGCCCAAGCCCGGCCGGACATCTCGGTGAAGACCACCGCGGGTCTCGATTTCGACATCGCATGACTCCCACTAGACATGGTTACCGATGGTGAGGTCGGTTCCCTATTGATACCGAGGTCGAGTCTTCGGCAGAATCGATGACCATGGAAGACGGCACTTCGAAGTCACTCGGTCACTGCGGGGATACCGAGGAGGACTACGACGTTCTCCAGTGGGACACCCGAGTCGACTGCGAGGTCCGCCAGATCCTGGACCGCGTAGCCGATAAATGGTCACTGCTGGTCATCGCGCTGCTCGACCAGCGCAGCCTGCGGTTCACCGAACTCAAGCGCAAGATCGACGGCGTGAGCCAGCGCATGCTCACCCGCACGCTGCGACATCTGGAGCGCGACGGGCTGGTCGAGCGGACGGTCTATCCGACCGTTCCGCCTCGCGTGGATTACGCCCTGACCCCACTCGGCGCGAGTCTGCACACCACCATCAAGGCGCTGGTGGTGTGGACCGAAAGTCATCAGAACGAAATCGCCACGGCCCGTAATTCTTACGATCGTCGAGCCCGCGACGCCGAAGCCCACTCAGCCGCGACTGTCTGATCCAGTCGCACCATTTCCGCTGCGCCCGACTAGCGCGGCAGTAGGGTGGCGGCAGAGGGGAGGCTTTCGCCGCCGCCGATCCGAGGAGTCGTCTATGAGGGCCGCCGTCGTCACCAATACCAAGTTCTCGGTGGAGGAGTTGCCGACACCGACACCCGGACGCGGGCAGGTGCTGATCAACGTGTCGCGATGCGGCATCTGCGGGTCCGATCTGCACGCCCGCACCCATGCCGACGAGATGGCCGAGCTGGCCACACGCACCGGATACGACCAATTCATGCGATCGGATCAGAGCGTGGTGCTCGGACACGAATTCAGCGGTGCGATAGTCGATTACGGACCGGGCTGCCGCAAACGCTGGCGGGCGGGTACCCCGGTGGTTGCCCTACCGATCGTGCGCCACGACGGCGCACCCCAGCTGACCGGCCTATCCACGGCCGCGCCCGGTGCCTATGCCGAACAGGTGGTTGTGCAGGAATCCATGACAATGCCGATCCCGAATGGGCTTTCGGCCGAACATGCCGCACTCACCGAACCGATGGCCGTCGCCTGGCACGCGGTCCGCAAAGGGCGGGTCGGCAAGAGCCAGACGGCATTCGTAATCGGCTGCGGCCCTATCGGTTTGGCCGTCATCAGCATGTTGAAGGCGGCGGGGGTGCGCACAATCGTCGCCAGTGATTTCTCACCGCGCCGCCGCGAACTCGCAGTCGGTTGCGGTGCCGATATCGTCGTCGATCCCGCGACCGAATCACCGTGGGAGGCAACGCCGAAGCGCGGGCGGATCAATGGAGTCACCGACATTCTCAGCCTCGGTTTCGACACCATGGAACGCCTGCGACGGGTCCCGAATCTGCCGTGGTGGTATGTCTTCCGGCTGGCGCACTCGCTCAATGCGGGTCCGGCGGGTCCGGTCATTTTCGAATGCGTTGGTGTGCCGGGCATTATCGATCAGATCCTCGCGGCCGCGCCGCCGCTGTCGCGCGTGGTCGTGGTCGGCGTCTGCATGGAGACCGACCGCTTCCAACCGGCGATGGCCATCAATAAGGAAATCGAACTTCGCTTCGCCTTCGGCTACGACCCGGGAGAGTTCCGCGACACACTGCACATGATCGCCGACGGCAAGGTCGACCCGGCTCGCTTGATCACCGGCACCGTCGGGCTGGACGGTATCGATAATGCGTTCTCCGCGTTGGCCGATCCGGAACAGCACGCGAAGATCCTGATCGACCCGGCCAGTACCGCAACGACGCCCTGACGCTCAGCCGAGGTGCCGGTCGCGGTCGGGCTGCCGATCGAGCCATGAGGGGGCGGTGTCCGGGTACCTGAGCGCGGGTTCGCCGTGTTCGAGGTAGACGGCATGGCCCTCCATGCGGGCGCGGAAACCCTGCCAGATGCGGCGGGCCGACTCGGGTCCGACGAGGGTGTCCACAGTATCGACGCGGACCAACTGCCAGCGGTCCAGTTCACTTTCCCGCAGTTGGAGGGCCGATTCGTCGCCGAGCTCGCCGCAATCGAAGATGTAGCGGATCTCATCGCCGGCGGGTTTGCGCGTCCAGTCGTGCACGAGCAATCGCTGCGGCGGGCGGTCGAGGCCGAGTTCTTCGCCGATCGCACGGCGACAGGCCGCTGCGGGCGATTCGCCGGGCCCGACAATGCCGCCCGGAATGTCCCAACCACACCGATCGACCGAATGGACCAGCAGCACGTCCTCGCCGCGCACGAACAAAGCTCCCACAGCCAGTCTCACCTGGGCGAACGGTTTCGCGTCACGGTCCGACATCACCTCACGACCTTCCTTCGCCGGGTCCGGAAATACGCGGGTTCGGCGGAGTTGCCGCCGTTTGGCCGCACCTGCTGCGACGATGGGCACGGTCTCTCCACTTGTATACCAGCAGCGCACATACGTCCTCGAACAGCTCGAGAAGGTGGGCTAAGCATGGCCGAGAAGATCTTCGACATCGTGTGGGATGCGATCGATGACATCCGCGGCGACGTCGAGAATATGCGGCTGCGGTCGCAGTTGATATTCGAACTGACCGACCGGATCGCCGCCAACGGTTGGAATCCGGAGGTCGCCGCCGAGCACCTAGGCGTGACCGCCGCGCGGATCTCCGATCTGCTCGGCGGCCGAACGCAGCTGTTCAGCCTGGACGCGCTGGTCAATATGATCGCCGCGGCCGGTCTGCGGGTACAGGTACAGATCACCTGAGCCTCAGCCGGCGGCGAGCACCTCATCGGCGATCTGGCGGTCCAAGGTGACGCGGACCAGCGCTGCGGCCAGATCGGCGGTGTGGTTTTCCGGCGCGAGTTCGGCCAGGCGGTCCGGATCTTTCGGAAGCCGGACGCGTTCGGCACCGCGCAGCGCGCGTTCGTCGAAATGCGGTCGGACCCAGGTCCAAACATCCTGGACTTCGCGCAGGAAGATATCGCTGCCGGTCGGGCCGATGCCCTGGAACTGTTGCAGCAGTTCGGCCGCACGAGACGGGTCGTGCTCGGCTTCATCGGCGAGTTTGCGCAGGTCGCCGTTGTAGCGATCCAGCACGCGAGACGCGTTTGCACCCAAGCGCGACGCCGTACTTTCGTCATAGCGCTTGTAATGGGCGCGGCCGAGTGCGTCGACGAGTTCTTGCCAATCAGCGTCCGCGACCCGGTTCGGTGTGCGATATCCGGTGCTCACCAGTTCCTTGGCGGCGGCGACCGCGATATCGGCGGAAATACGGGTGCTGAGCAATTCGGCGAGCATGAGGAGTTGGAACAGCGGAGCGGGTTTATCGGCCAGCGCGATACCGGCCTCGGCCGCATAGCCGCTACCCGCCCGGTCCAGCAGAGCCTTCACCACATCTTTTTGTGTCATCGCATGCTCCTGGGTTCGATATCCGGGGCGTACCCAGGGGTCGTGGGTCCACACCCGCGACCGAACCTATGCCGCGTAATCCTTGGCGACGACCGTGCGAGCGACCTTCTGCGGCGCACCGCCGATGAGACCCCGCCACGGCAGATACGGCAGCAGCCGGACATTGAGATTGCGCATGCGGATCATCGAATTGCTCGGCGGCGCATACCATTTGCCGACCCCCTCGGCGAAGCTCTGGCAGGCCCGCACCATCGGCAGCATTTCCGGCCGGTAGCGGGCGAAGGCGATGGTGTGATCACCACCCGCCGCGGCGAGTTCACCGGCCAGGATGTAGGCGCCGACCAGCGACAGGTCCGCGCCCTGCCCGGATAGCGGCGATGCGCAATAGCCCGCATCGCCGACCAGTGCGATGCGGCCCTTCGACCAGTCGTCCATGTGGATCTGTGCCATGGCGTCGAAGTAGAAATCTTCGGCGGCGTCGAGATGTGCGAGCAGTTTCGGCACCTCCCAGCCCTGACCCGCGAACCGGTCGGCGAGGATCCTGCACCTTGCCCTTGGCGTCGACATAGGAGGTGCCACGCTTGCCGGTGCTCAGCTCGTGCACCCGCTCGAGTAGGCCCATTCGGCGCACGACCTCGGTCGCGGTGCCGAGCACGTCGATGGCCTGACCGCCGGTACGCAGCCGCGGTGCGCGCTCGACGATCGTGCTCGACTCGATCGCCGATCACCGCGGGCTCTGGTCGGCGACCTTCGACATCATCGCCCAGTCCGGGCAGGACGAGGCGACCCGCGCGCAGTTGGCGGGCAGTCTCGACGAGGCTCGCCGTGGGCTGGCCCGCCTCTTCGAGGGCATTGATGAATCCGATACCGAAGGCGGGCGCGCCATCGGGTCGCTCTATCAGGCACTGCTGACGGGGTTGGCCGCCCAGATTTTGATCGATCCGGACCAAGCGCCGTCGGGCAAGGAGTTGGCCGACGCCCTACGCCGAATCACCGGCTGACCCGCACACACCCATGCCAGCGGACCCACTGTCACAGCCGCGCACCCAGGTATGCGGCCGCACCAACGGGTGTGCGGCACCGCCGCCGATCCGCTACCCGCGCAATCGCGCGCAGATCGAGGCTGATCGCCGAAAATTACTCCGGCAGCAGGCTGAGGGTGCCTTCGGCGCTGCGAGCTGCGGTGAGGCAGGCAGTGGTCGTGAACTGGTCGGCCAGGGGGTGGCGGGCGCGGGCACGCCATTTGCGCACGGCGGCCATGGCCTCGGCGCGCTGTATGGCGGAGTCGGTGCCGAAGGGCAGGCCGAGGCGTAGGTGCGGGGCGACGCCGGAGCCGCCGATCAGGCGGTGTAATTCGGCGAGATCCGGTGCGGGCAGGGCTAATTCATCGGTGCGCAGGCGACCGAGGAGGCGGAGTTCGGCGAAACCGTGCACGTCGGCGAGCAGGGTGCGGACTCGGGGCAGCAGCTGGTCGGCGGAGGTGCCGGGGTATGCGGTGAGGACGCGGGCCAAGGCGGTGAGGGCCGAGTGCGCCTTGAGTTGGTCGGCACGCTGGCCGAATTGGACGTCGAGTACCGAGCGGAGTTCGTCCACACCGCTGCGGTTGGTCAACTCCGCTGCCAGCGTGGCGGAGTCGCGCACACCGAGGCGGATCAGTGTGACCGCCATGCGAATTCCGAACAGGCCGAAACGAGCGGCCAGCTGGGCACGGAGTTCGGGCGGGACCGGGAGCGGAATATCGGGGCGGGCGAAGCGATCTGCCGATAGCAGTGCGGCGCTCAGCTCGTCGACCGGGACCCGGGCCAGCGCTTCGAAGGCGGTGAATTCCTGCTGACGCAGGGTCGCTGCGGCGAATGCGAGCAGACCGGCGACCGGAATTACCGCCTGGCACAGTCCCGTTCGCTCCAACTCGCCCGCGAAACGTGCCGCGACATCGCGAGCGGAATGCAGTGCGTCGATTCGGCCCGCCCCGATCTCGTCGGCACGCGAGACCACTCCGATAACACCCAGCGGACCCGAAATACCCTGCGCACCAGCGGTTCCGGCACCGACCTGTTCGAGGAACCGGACGTCGGCGTCGTCGAGCCGACGCAGCAGATAGACCACCGCATCCGCGCCCGGAATAGATACGGACGCCGTGCCGCGGTCGCCGTCGGCGTCACCGGGCGTGAGCAGTCGCGCGGTACGCAACGACACCTCCCGGGACAGCGACGATGTGCCCGGAGTATCGATGATGGTGGTATTCGCCAGTGCGGCGGCGGGCCACTCGACCTCGAGGTGATCGACCTCGCGCGGACCCGGCGCATTCCAGTTCAGTCGTTCCAGATCAAAGGTGAGCCCGTGCGTGCCGCTGCCGCGGCGCACCACCACATTGGCCGTCGAGCCGTCCGGTGCGTAGGCCGTGACGCTCGGAGTCGAGCCGTTGCGGTACCAGGTGACCACGCGCGTACATTCGGTCGCATCGGTCGGGGCGATGTCCTGACCGACCAGGGAGTTGAGCAGAGTGGACTTGCCCGCCTTCAACGAACCCGCCAGCGCCACCCGCAGCGGCTGATCCAGGCGGCGGGCACAGTCGGCCAGCAGCGCACGCGGTCGCGGCTCACGGGGAAATGCCTGCCTGGCCGCGGCGACCAGCTGATGCGCCTCGGCGACAATGCCGGGCGCCCGCCGAGCATCATGCCGGGTCACGTCTCTTCTCACGGGGTTACCGTACCGGCGGCCCCTTTCCGCGGCGCGGCGATGGCAGGTTGCATAGCATCCGCATAGCGTCGCAGCTCGGCGACCATGTGCAGCTGCCGGTCGAGCACCGCGCAGCGCTCGGTCCGGCGGGCCGTTTCCATATTCGCCGCCTCCTGCGCGGCCCGCAGCGAATCGTCGATGGAGCGCAGGCTGCGTTCGGCGACGCCGGTGTAGTGATCGCGCAACGCCCGATGGATGCGGTGCAGGCGGTCCTTGGATTCCTTGCCCGCCTGGAAGGCGACGTCATCGATGAAGCGCCGGATGGCGACCTTGGCCTCGTTGCGGCGCCGGGCCAGTCTGGCCTGCTTGTCGTCGCGGAAAGCCTTGCCGCCCACCAGGACACCGGCGCCGATGGAGATCGGATTGAGCATGGCCAGCCCGGCGAAGGTGGTCGCGAGCCCGACCATCAGCACGCCGCCGTAGGAGCCCCGCATGCCGACCAGAATTTTGCTGCCGAAGCCGATATCGGGCTCCAGATCGGCGAGCGTGCCCCCGCCCGCGCGGCTGTCCTCGGTGTGCAGGCCGGAGCTGACATCGGGCAGTTCGACCATGCCGATCTCGGTGAAGTGCTCGGCGACCCGCTCGGCGAGTTCCACGGCGCGGGTGTGCGTCCAGAGCAGGTTGTCGCCGAGGGCGGTGTCGATATCGCCGGTTAGCCATTCGGCAATCCGGTCCCAATGGCGGCCCGGATCGTGTTTATCGATCCATTCCTCACCGGTTCGGGCGATCTCGCGCAGGCGTTCGCGCAGATCGTGATCGACATCGCCGGCCAGATCGGTGATGCCGTCGGAGAGGGTCAGCTGCCAGGCCGAGGTGCGCCGGTGCAGATCCTCGGCGGTGGTTTTCGCGATTTGCAGCTCGCGGACCGCCATCGCGCCCTGGCGGGGATCGCGCAGGGCGACCAGTTCACTGCCGAGTGCGAGCGCCAAATGCTCTGCGGCGGACTGGATATCGTGGGCCACCGCGAGCAGGGTCGCGGCTTGGTCGCGAGCCACGACCTGTTCGCGGAGGAACTGATACAGCACACCGAAGCCGGATTCGGCGCCCAACTGCTGGTCCTGCAGCAGCATCGCGTGCCTGCGCAGTACCGCCGAAACCGGAATGATCGGCACCTCGACTCGCGCTCGGCTCAGATGGCCTTCGTCGGCCTGATGCACCTGACGCCAATGCGGATACAGATCGAGCTTGGTGAGCAGCAGTGCGGTGGTCGGGCACAGTTCGCGGACCTGCCGGAGGAAGGCCAGTTCCGGTTCGGTGAGTTCGGTGGAGGCATCCGAGAGCACCAGGACCGCGTCGGCCGTCGCGACCAGGCCGAGTACGCCTGCCGCATAACCACTTCCGTGGCCGCCGACGCCCGGTGTGTCCACCAGGACGATGCCGTCGGCCAGCAGCGGATTCGGGAGCTGGATCTCGATGCGCAGCACTCGTCGGCCGTGCGCCTGCGGTGTGCGGACGTTGATCATGCCGATCTCGTCGACCGGCATTGGAACTCGTGCCTCCTCGGTTCCGCTCGGACCGGCGAGCACCAGTTCGGCATATGGTTCGGGACCGTGGGCGAGCAAGGTCGGGACAGCGGTGGTCGCGTCATCGCCGACCGGACAGATCTCCAGATTCAACAGGGCATTGACGAAACAACTCTTGCCCTGACCGAGGTGGCCGACGATTACGATGCGCCGCCGCGGATCGCGGACCCGGTCGGCCGCCATTTCCAGGCGACCGACCAGATCATTGCGACCCGCGGCGCGCGCCGCGGCGATGGTTTCACCCAATACCGTCAGCAGCGGTACCGCGGGCGGTTGAGCATTGACTGCGGGTGTCCCCATCGAACCTCTTTCGTACGAATATCCGCTGCCGCTTAGTGCAGGAAGGCGTCGCCGCCGAGATCCGCGCCGGCATGTCCGGCCAGATCGGTACCCGCATGAGTATCGGTGAAGAGGCTGGAATCGCTGTGTCCGGTGACCGACGTGTCCAGATGCGATCCGGCCGAACTGTCGAGTCCGGAACCGAAGGCATTCGAAACGTCCAGCGACGACCAGGTATTCGCGGTGGACCCGACGGTCGAGGCGGCGCCGCCGGTCAGTGTCGAACCAGCGTGACCACCCAGATCCGCGGCGCCGTTGGCGGTGCCCTGCGCCGCGGCGCCGGAGTGCACCGTGGAGTCGACGCTCGACGAGAGTCCGCCGCCGAGGCCCGCATCCGCCGAGCCACCGACACCGGTGGAAAGCCCTGTCGCCAAACCGGTTCCGGCATGTGCACCACCATCGATGGCACCGCCCAGGCTGGTTTCCAGGCCACTGCCGGCCTGGACACCACCGCCGACTCCGCTGGAAAGGCCGGTCTCCAGACCTGTCCCCAGGTGCGTTCCGGCGTCGACGGCACCCTGCGCTCCGGTGGACACACTTCCGCCGAGTCCGGTGGCCGCACCGACCCCCGTCGACAGCCCCGTCTCCAGACCGGTAGCCGCATGGCCCCCGGCATCAACCGCACCGCCCAAACCTGTGGACAAGCCCGCACCGAGCTCCGAACCCGCATGCGCACCGGCGCCGACCGCACCGTTCACACCCGAGGACAAGCCCGCACCCAGTTCCGAACCCGCATGCGCACCGGCGCCTACCGCGCCATTCAGACCCGAGGACAGGCCCGCACCGAGATCGGCACCCGCCTGAGCACCGGCGCCGACCGCACCGCTCAGTCCGGGCGCCAGGCTGCCACCGAGATCGGCACCAGTCGGTGCACCGACGCCGACACCCGTGGACAGCCCCGCACCGGCCTGCGTCCCGGCGCCGACCGCACCGCCCAGACCAGTGGACAAACCGCCGCCCAGATCAGCCGCGCCACCGATGGCACTGGAGAACCCGGACGTAGCGTGCGCACCAGCGTCACCGAGATCCGATCCGACCTGCGCACCGCCCCCGAGAGCACCACCGAGACTGCTCGACAACCCGCCACCGAGCTCAGCACCCGCACCGAGCGCCGCACCGGTAGCCAAACTCGACTCCAGCCCCGTCGTCACCTGAGCACCGGTACCGATCGCGGACGAAGCCCCACTCGACACGCCGCCACCGAGCCCAGCCCCGGCATCCACCACGCCGCCGAGCCCGGCCTCCAGACCACCGCCGAGCCCACTGCCCGCATGCGCCCCCGCATCGAAAGCTCCCTCGATCCCCGAAGTGGCCTGCGCCCCAGCATCAACAACCCCATTCACCCCTGTGGACAACCCAGCCCCAACACCCGCACCGGCCTGCGCAGCCCCACCGATCCCGGTGGACAGCCCAGCCTCCAGACCACTCGTCGCCTGAGCACCTGCATCGACAGCACCACCCAGACCAGCGGACAAGCCACCACCCAGACCGGCACCGGCCTGCGCACCGGCACCCGCCGCGCCCTCCAGATCGGTCGACACACTGCCACCAAGCTCAGAACCCAGCTGCGCACCACCATCGAGCGCGCCACCAATTCCTGTGGACAAGCCAGTCTCCAAACCGCCGGCAGCCTGCG
>NZ_BAGN01000223.1 GCF_000308835.1 Nocardia vinacea NBRC 16497
AGAAATCACCGACGGGCACGATCTCACCGTCGAAGCGGCCGTTCTTGATGGCATCGCGGGCGCGCTCATGGCTGCGCAATGCCCAGCGCTCCATCTCTTCTCGGCTGATATTCCACTTGTCGGCGATCAACTGTGCACCGTTGAACTGCGAAACCTCGGCGGTGCCATAGCGATGGTCCCAGCCCTGCGCACCGACGAACGGAGCGTCGAAACCATATTCCTTGCCCGCCAACATGGCCGCCGAGATCGGGATCGCGCTCATGTTCTGCACGCCGCCCGCGACGATCACCTCGGCGGTGCCGCTCATGATGGCCTGCGCGCCGAAATTGATGGCCTGCTGGGAAGATCCGCATTGCCGGTCGACGGTGACCCCGGGAACTTCCTCCGGATAACCGGCGGCCAGCCACATGGTGCGGCCGATATTGCCCGCCTGCGGGCCGATATTGTCGACACAGCCGACGATCACGTCGTCGACCACTGCCGGATCGATCGGGTTGCGGTCCAGCAGCCCGCGCAGTGCGGCCGCGCCGAGATCGGCCGGATGCACCGCGGCCAGCGCGCCATTGCGCTTGCCGACCGGGGTGCGCACCGCGTCGATCACATAAGCATCCCGCAGCGGGGCATAGGGGCGGCGAGCGGATGGTGCTGACATCTGGAACTCCTACTTGGTGTTGCCCGGCGGGAGCGACGGGCCCGGAGGCGGTAGCTTGCGTAACCATGGAGGGCCCCGCGACCGCCAAGATCAACTACGGCACGGTGAGGCCGTCGAGCACGATGGTCAGGTACTGCTTGGCGAGGTTCTCGACGGTGATCGAGCCGCCGGGCTCGTACCACCGCACCGCAACCCAAACCGTGTCCCGGAGGAACCGGTAGGCCAATTCGACGTCGAGTTCCGGCCGGAAGCTGCCGTCCTCGACGCCATTGATCAACACCCGGTGCCACAGCTCGCGGAATTCGCGGTTGTAGTCCGCGATATAGGTGAACCGCTCCGAATCGCGCAGGCGCTTGGCCTCGGCCTGGTAGATCGCCACCGCGGCGTGTGAGCGGTCGAAGGATTCGTAGGACGCGATCACCAAGGCTTCCAAGGTATCTCGCGAACTGAGCCCGGAGGCCACGATCTCCCGATACCGGCCGAACAGGTCGTCGAGAAAGCCGCGCAGAATCTCGTCGACCATCGACTCCTTGGAATCGAAGTGGTGATAGAGGCTCCCCGATAGAATCCCGGCCGCATCGGCGATATCCCGCACGGTGGTCGCACGCAGTCCGCGCTCGGCGAACAGTTGGGCCGCGAGTGCGAGCAATTCATTGCGCCGAGCTGATTTCGAGGCGTCTGGTGCGGTCACACGGCTCATAATACAACCAAGCATTTGCTTGGGCCAGCGGCGTACCTCGTTCGGTCAGCGCATCGAATAGCGCAGCGGCGACGACACCGACAGGTCGGCAAGGAGTCGGTCGCAGATCACGACCGGTGAGACGCCTGCGCGCGCCATCCGGGCGACCAGCGCGAGTCTGCGCTCACAGCTGTCCCATTCGACGGTCAGCGGGCTACGATCCGGGCCCGCGTCCACGGTTGCCATGACGCGCGGTGGGCCGAATGGGACCGGCTCCTCGATGAGTTTGAGGATCATGCCGCGCTGCCAGGCTCGATAGGTATCCATATCCGCGCCGACCACCAGCTTGTCCGTGGCGGCGCACAGGCCTTGGGCGATCTCATCGGCGAATGCCACGCGATCGAAGCGGAATTTGCGGCATTTGCGAATAACGCCGAGCAGATCCGCTCGCACCTCACACAACAGTGCCGTTTGCCGCCGCCGTCTACGGTCCTGTTTGGATCCGAGCGATACGGCACTGAGCCCGATGCGGCAGGCACGTTCGTAATCGCGTGCCATATCAGCGCGCAGCGCACCGCGCGGATCGCGGGCGACCTCGGACTCGTCGATCGCATACTCCTCGAGAATTTGGGCAGCCCGGGTCGCGGTCGCGCGTTCGGACGTGTGGTCCATCAGTTCGGCACCGAGGGTGAGTGCCGCGAGCACCATGCTGTCCAGCCGTCGCCTGGCCAGCACGACTTCGCGCACCAATTCGAGTTCCAGTTGTTCGCGGGCCGGTGGGCGATCCTGCCCCATAGCCATCGCCCCTTAGGGGAGTGCGGGATTCGACCACTCCCAGCATTGCACACGTGGACACCCTGCGTCCCGGCCTTTTTTACCTGATCAGGCAGTGTCTGATGGCAGCGCCTTCGGCGCGGCGTGTTCGCGGCCCCCTGTGTCTCGCGTCCGAGCCGTCGAGACTCGCGACTGCGTCGCATGCGCTTCGACGACTCGGACGCGAGACGGGCCGCGAACGGGTCGCTCGTAAGACTCGCTCCGTTCGGGTCACTGACAGCGGATCGCTCGGCCACCAATGCACACGCAACGGACGGTCAAGTTCTATGCGTGCGGCGCATGCGCTTCGACGACTCGGACGCGAGACCGGCCGCGAACGAGTCGCTCGTAAGACTCACTCCGCAGGGGGCACCGACAGCAGATCGCTCGGCCACCAATGCACACGCAACGGACGGTCAAGTCCCGCGCCTGCTGCACATGCGCTTCGACGACTCGGACGCGAGACCGGCCGCCAACGTTGTTGCGTCGGTCAGGCGCGCTGACTGCTGATCGATACGACTTCGCCGGTGAGGTAGGTGGTGTAGTCACTGGCCAGCATGGCGATCGTGGCGGCGACTTCCCATGGCTCGGCGGCGCGGCCGAAGGCTTCGCGCTCGGAGAGGCGGTCGAGCAGTTCGGTCGAGCTGACCTTGTCCAAAAAGGCGTGCCTGGCGATGCTCGGGGCGACGGCATTGATGCGGACACCGAGTTCGGCGGCTTCGACGGCACTGCAGCGGGTCAGGGCCATGACGCCGGCCTTGGCGGCGGCGTAGTGGGCCTGGCCGTATTGCGCGCGCCAGCCGAGCACGCTGGCGTTATTGACGATGACGCCGCCGTGGCCCGCATCGCGGAAGTAGCCGAGGGCGGCGCGGGTGCAGCGGAAGGTGCCGTTGAGGGTGATGTCCAGGACTCGGTCCCACTGCTCGTCGGTCATATCGACGACCGGGGTCTCGCCGCCGAGTCCGGCATTGTTGACCATGATGTCGATACGACCCAATGCGGTTGCGGCGCCGCGGATCAACTCGTTGACCTGTTCGGTGCTCTGCACATCGCACACGATCGAGGCGACCCGGCGCTCCGGGAATTCGGCCTTCAGCTCGACCTCGGTTTCAGCGAGACGTCGCTCGTGCCAGTCGGATACGACTACATCGGCCCCCTCGGCAAGCAGCCTGCGCGCGGTGGCGGAGCCGATGCCGGTGCCCGCCGCGGCGGTGACGACGGCATTGCGTCCGGTCAGCAGGCCGTGCCCCGGAATGGGCTGCGGCGCAATAGAAAGCGGTCCACTCATGAGCGAGCCTCCCGCGGCAGGCCGAGCACGCGCTCGGAGATGATATTGCGCTGCACTTCGTTCGAACCTCCGTAGATCGTGTCGGCGCGGGTGAACAGATACAGCCGCTGCCATTCGTTGAGATCGTGCTCATCGGCCACCAGACCGGCGGGGCCGAGCACGGCCATGGCCAATTCGCCGAGGCCGCGATGCCAGTTGGCCCACAGCAGCTTCGAAACCGAGGCCTGGCCGCCCTCGTCCGCGGTGCTGTCCTGCATGGTGCGCAGCGCGTGGGCGCGCAGCACGCGCAGGCCGACCCATGCCCGACCGATGCGGTCGGCGATCAACGGGTCGTCGGCCGCGCCGGTGCGGTGGGCCAATGCCTCGATATCGGCCAGTTCGCGGGCGAAGCGGATCTGCTGGCCGAGGGTGGAGATGCCGCGCTCGAAGGTGAGCGTGCCCATGGCGATGTGCCAACCGTCACCGGGTTCGCCGACGACCAGATCCGCGGCGGTGCGGGCATCGTCGAAGAAGACCTCGTTGAATTCCGAGGTGCCGGTCAGCTGGATGATCGGGCGGACCTCGATACCGGGCTGATGCATCGGAACCAGCAGGTAGGAAAGGCCCTTGTGCCGGGTCGAACCCTTTTCGGTGCGCGCGACGACGAAGCACCAATCGGCTACATGGGCCAGCGAAGTCCAGATCTTCTGGCCGTTGATCGACCACTCGTCGCCGTCGAGCTGGGCGCTGGTGGTGATGGCCGCCAAATCCGAGCCCGCGCCGGGTTCGGAGTAGCCCTGGCACCACAGCTCGGTCACATTCCGGACGCCCGGCAGGAACCGCTCCTTCTGCGCCTGGGTGCCGAAGGCCAATACCGTCGGACCGAGCAGTTCCTCACCGACGTGGGAAACCCGCGCAGGCGCATTAGCTTTGGCGTATTCCTCATGGAAGATCACCTGCTGGCGCACCGAGGCCTCGCGCCCGCCCCACTCCTTCGGCCAACCCAGGCAGGTCCATCCGGCGGCGGCCAGATGCCGGTCCCAGGCGAGGCGCTCCTCGAAGGCCTCGTGTTCACGGCCGGGCCCGCCGAGTCCACGCAACTCGCGGAACTCGCCATCGAGGTTCTCGGCCAACCACTCGCGCACTTCTGCGGAAAACCGCGCGTCCTGTGCGGCAGTATTGTCCCCACCCCCCTGTCCTGCGCCTTTCCCGCCCCCCTGCCCTTCGGGCCCACCCACCGTTGGCCCGCCCCCCTTGTCGGAATCTGATGCCTGGATCGCAACCACGTCGGTAGGATAACCTACCAAGCACTTGCTTTGTTAGAGCCGGACCGCTTTTATCGAGCAAAGGCAGCAAAAGACCCCGCCGACGGTGAGGACACCCGTGACAACCCCTGCACAAACGACACCCGTGGCACTGCACGATGCCGCGCGCACCTTCGGCACCGCGCCCGCCCTCGGCGACGGCGAGGTGCGGCTGGACTGGGCGCAGTTGCTATCGGCGGTGCAGGAGGTGGCGCGGGCGCTCATCGCCCGTGGCGTGCAGCCGGGCGATCGGGTCGCCATGTGGGCGCCGAATACCTACCACTGGGTGATCGCCGCCCTGGCCGCGCACTACGCGGGCGCGGCCTTGGTGCCGTTGAATACCCGCTACGTCGCGGACGAGGCCGCCGATGTGTTGGAGCGAGTCGAGGCCAAGGCGCTGTTCATTGCCGGAACCTTCCTCGGCCGGGATCGGTTGGCCGAATTGCGTTCCGCAGCACCGGAATTGCATATCGATACGGTGGTGGTCATTCCGGTCGAGTCGGATACCGACGATCCCACCGCGCTGAACTGGTCGCAGCTGGCCGAAATAGCCGAATCCGTCCCATTGGCCGATGCCGTCGAACGCGCCGAACATGTCGACCCCGAGGATATTTCCGACATCCTGTTCACCTCCGGCACCACCGGACGCAGCAAGGGCACGTTGGTCGCGCATCGGCAGGCGCTGTCGGTGGTGCGGGCCTGGGCCGAATGCACCACCCTCGACAGCTCCGATCGCTATCTGGTGGTCAGCCCGTTCTTCCACAACTTCGGTTACAAGGCAGGCATTCTCGCGTGCCTGGTGACCGGTGCGACGATCATTCCGCAGGCGACCTTCGATGTGCCGGTGACCATGCGATTGGTCGGCGAAGAGAAGGTCACGGTTTTGCCCGGACCGCCGACCATCTACCAGACGATCCTGGACTTCCCGGACCGGGACAACTTCGACCTGAGCACCCTGCGGGTCGCCGTCACCGGCGCCGCGACCGTACCGGTGGTGCTGGTCGAGCGCATGCGTTCGGAACTCGACTTCGATGTCGTCATCACCGGCTACGGGCTTTCCGAGGCCGCGGGATTCGGCACCATGTGCCGCGCGGACGACGATGCCGCGACCATCGCGGGCACCTGCGGCGGGCCGATCGCCGATTTCGAACTGCGGCTGAGTCCGCAGGACGAGGTGCTGCTGCGCGGCCCGAACGTCATGCTCGGCTACCTCAACGATCCGGAGAGCACCGCCGAAACCATCGATACCGAGGGCTGGCTGCACACCGGCGATATCGGCACGATCGACGAGCGCGGCTATCTGAAGATCACCGATCGACTCAAGGACATGTACATCTCCGGCGGATTCAATGTCTATCCGGCGGAGGTGGAACAGGCGCTGGCCCGGCTCGACGGGGTGGCCGAATCCGCGGTCATCGGGGTGCCCGATACCCGAATGGGCGAGGTGGGCAAGGCATTTGTGGTGCGCAAACCCGGCGCGGGGCTGACCGAGGAGCAGGTGCGCGCACACGCGAGCACGGTGCTGGCGAATTTCAAGGTGCCGCGGTTCATCGAATTCCGGGACCAATTGCCCTATAGCGCGGCCGGGAAAGTGCTGAAACGTGAACTACGTGAGGAGAAGTCGTAATGTCCGAGATCCCGTATGAGCCGGACGTCGTCACGTATGAACGGCGCGGGCGGGTCGCCATCGTGACGCTCAACCGGCCCGACTACCGCAATGCGCAGAATTCGGTGATGACCTACGCCATCGACGCCGCCTTCGAGCGCGCGGTCGAGGATCCGGAGGTCGGCGTAATCGTCCTGGCGGGCAATGGAAAACACTTCAGCGCCGGGCACGATATCGGCACTCCAGGCCGTGATCACCATGTGCGCTACCAGAACAAGGCCGCGCTCTGGTGGGATCACGTCGACAAGGTCGGCGGTGACCAGCGTTTCGCGCGCGAACTCGAGGTGTACCTCGGTATGTGCCGGCGCTGGCGGGAAATTCCGAAGCCGACCATTGCCATGGTGCAGGGCGCCTGCATCGCGGGCGGGCTCATGCTTGCCTGGGTCTGCGATCTGATCATCGCTTCCGATGACGCCTTCTTCTCCGATCCCGTTGTGCGCATGGGCATTCCGGGTGTGGAATATTTCGCGCATCCATGGGTGATGGGTCCGCGCGCGGCCAAGGAGTTCCTGTTCACCGGTGACCGCTTCGATGCGGCGCAGGCGAAGGAATGGGGCATGGTCAATCGGGTCGTGCCGCGCGACCAGCTCGAAACCGAAACCCTCGAACTGGCCGAAAAGATCGCCACCATGCCGCAATTCGGGCTCGCGCTGACCAAGAAGGCGGTCAACCAGGCCGAGGATCTCATGGGCATGCGGGCGGGCATGGATTCGGTATTCGGCCTGCATCACTTCGCGCATGCGCACAATGCCGAGGTCGGCGCGGATTCGCTCGGCGGTATGAACGCCAAGTCGATGAAGGCCAACGCGACGACGGCCTCGACGTCCGAGCAGAACGGGACAACGTAGTGGATCTGGATCTCGATCAGGCGACGCAGGAATTCCAGCAGGACGTCCGCGAATTCCTCGCCGCCAACAAACCCGCGAAACGGCTGCCTTCGATGGATACGAAGGCCGGGTTCGAAGCACATCGCGAATGGGAGCGCACGCTCGCCGAGGCGCGGCTGTCGGTCGTCGCCTGGCCGCAGGAGTACGGCGGGCGCGATGCCTCGCTGCTGGAATGGGTGCTGTTCGAGCAGGAGTACTACGCCGCGGGTGCGCCGGGACGGGTCAGCCAGAACGGCATATTCCTGCTGGCGCCAACACTTTTCGAGCACGGCACGCCAGAGCAGCTGGAACGGATCATGCCGCGGATGGCACGCGGTGACGATATCTGGGCGCAGGCCTGGTCCGAGCCGGAGGCGGGCAGCGATCTGGCCGGTATCCGCTCGACCGCACGACGCACCACCGGCGGCTGGCTGTTGAGCGGCCAGAAAACCTGGAGTTCGCGAGCAACGTTCGCGGACTGGGCATTCGGGCTGTTCCGCAGCGATCCCCAGGCTGTGCCCGATGCGGCGGATGCGGGGCCCTCCGTGGTTACGCAGGCTGCCGCCTCCGGGCCTGACCGCAGCCGCCAGGGGCGCCACCGCGGACTCACCTATGTGATGTTCCCGCTGTCCGCGGATGGTGTTTCGGTGCGGCCGATTCCGCAGTTGGACGGGGAACCCGGATTCGCGGAGATCTTCCTCGACGATGTCTTTGTGCCGGATCGCGATGTGATCGGCGAGCCCGGCGACGGCTGGCGGGTCGCGATGAGCACATCGAGCAATGAGCGCGGACTGTCGCTGCGGTCCCCCGGCCGCTTCAGCGCCACCGCGCAGCGGCTCATCGATCTCTGGCTCGACACCGGTGACCGCACCAATACCGCGCAGCGCGATGCGGTGGTGGACGCCTGGATCGGCAGCGAGGCCTATCGGCTGCACACCTTCGGCACGGTCACCCGGTTGCACGAGGGCGGCAAGCTGGGTGCGGAATCCTCGATAACCAAGGTGTTCTGGTCCGAATTGGATATCGCCATGCACGAGACCGCGCTGGAGGTACTCGGCGGTGCGGCCGAGCGGTCCGGGCCGTGGACCGACGGCTACCTGTTCTCGCTGTCCGGCCCGATATACGCCGGTACCAATGAGATTCAGCGCAATATCATCGCCGAGCGGCTGCTCGGACTACCGAGAGGGAGCAGCCGATGAGATTCGCGCTCAGCCCGGAACAACTCGACTTCGGCGCCAGCCTGCGCAAGCTGCTCGACGCCGGACGGACACCGGCCGCGGTGCGCAACTGGGCCGCGGGCGATCCCCGGCCCGGACGCGGGCTCATTCGACAACTGGCCGGTGCGGGTGCGCTCGGTCTTGCCGTCGAAGAGCAGCACGGCGGTGTCGGCGCGGAGCCGATCGATCTGGTCGTCGCATTCCAGGAGATGGGCCGGGCTGCCGTGCCCGGACCGCTGGTCGAGACGGCGGCCGCGATACCCGCACTGCTGCAAGCCCTTCCGGATACCGCATTGGCCGCCCGCTGGCTGCCCGAGTTCGCGGAGGGTGCGGCGCTCGGCACGCTGGCATTCACCTCGGCCGAGCACGGCACGGTCGCGTTGGATGCCGACACCGCCGACGTGGTGCTTATCGCCGACGGTAATCAGCTCCGCACCGGACATCGCGCGGGTCTGGTGCGATCGGTCGATCCGGCGCGGCGACTGTTCATCGTCGAATCCGATGCCGTTGTCGCCGAAGGTGAGCAGGTGCTCGAGGCGGTTGGGGCCGCCTTCGATTCCGGTGCGCTGGCCAATGCCGCGCAATTGCTCGGTGCGGGACGGGCACTGCTGGCCGCGGCCACCGAATATGCCAAGCAGCGCAAGCAGTTCGGTAAGCCGATCGGCGAATTCCAGGCCGTTAAACAGAAGTTGGCCGATGTGCTGATCGGGCTGGACCTGGCCGAGCCGCTGCTCTATCGGGCAGCATTGACGATGGGGGAAACCACGCGCGGGCGCGACGTTTCGGCTGCGGTGATCGCCTGCGGTGATGCGGCCTATCGGGCGGCGCGGGCGGCGCTGCAGGTGCACGGCGCGATCGGCTACACCGCCGAGTACGACCTGTCGCTATGGTTGACCAGGGTGACTGCGTTGCGGTCGGCCTGGGGTACACCTGATCTGCATCGTTCCCGGATTTCCCGCGCACTGCGCGACGAGGCTGTTCGGGACCGGGCCTTGCGAGGTATCGGATGACGAGCACCGAACATCAGGAATTCATCGCCTCGGTCCGGGCGCTGCTCACCAAGCACGCCGGATCCGCCGCCGTGCGGGCGGCAATGGATACCGAACTCGGCTACGACGAGACGCTGTGGCGGCTGCTGTGCGAGCAGGTCGGTGTTGCGGCGCTGGCGATTCCGGAGGAATACGGCGGGTTCGGCGCCAGCTTGGTCGAATCCCTTTTGGTGGTAACCGAATTGGGGCGCACGCTCGCTGGGGTGCCGATGCTGGGTTCGGCCGTGCTCGGTGCGCAGGCGGTGCTGTTGTCCGGTGACAACGAGGCGTGTGAGCGGCTGCTGCCCGAGGTTGCCGAAGGCGCCCGCACGATCGCGGTGTGCTGGGCGGGCACCGGCGGCTGGGATGAGCCGGGTGTGCATTCCGAAGACGGAACACTGTCCGGCACAGCGCATTACGTGCTCGATGGGTTGCCTGCCGACACGCTTGTGGTTGTGACTTCCGACGGACTGTTCGAGGTCGAGTCGGGTGCCGCGGGCGTCACCCGGCGCGCTGTCGCGACCATGGATCCGACGCGCAGGCTTGCCGAAATCACGTTTGCGGCAGTGCCGACGCGACGGCTCGCTTCGGCGGATCCGGCGCTCACCGCCCGGCTGCACGAAATCGCCTGGGCCGCAGTGGCTGCCGAGCAGATCGGTGCCGCGGAGCGGTGCCTGGAGATGACGGTCGAATACGCCAAGTCCCGCGTGCAATTCGGGCGGGCGATCGGCAGCTTCCAGGCGCTCAAGCACCGCATGGCGGATATGTATGTGCTGGTGGAGTCGGCCAAATCCGCGTCCTATGCGGCGACGGTCGCGGTGGCGGAGCAGAGCCCGTCCGCTGCGGAGGATGTCTGGGTGGCGCGGACGCACTGTTCGGAGACGTTCACGACCATCGTGGCCGAGATGGTGCAGTTGCACGGCGGCATCGCCATTACCTGGGAACATGACGCGCATTTGTTCTTCAAGCGCGCACATGGTGATGCGGAGTTGTTCGGGCAGCCACGCAGGCCACTCACACAAACCGCCTGACGGTCACGCGCCCCGGTGGAGTCCCCGGGGCGCTATCGTTTGGACAGGTCCGGTACACGCTCTCGCCATACATAGTTAGCGTATGTAATAATATTCTATGCAGCAGGCTCAGGTGGCAACAGCAGATGACATCGTGGTCAACCTCCTCGTCACCGCGGGCCGGCTGACCCGGCTGGCCGGGGTGATCAGCGGCGACGATCTACCGCGAGCAGTGATGCGCGCACTAGCGGTGCTCGACGAACACGGCGCGGTGCGCGTCAGCGAATTCGCTCGTATCGATCGATGTTCACAGCCGGCGGCAACGGCGCTGATCGGCAAGCTCGTCGCGGACGGATACGCCTCCCGACGCAAGGATCCGGACGATTCCCGGGCCGTCGTCGTCGAACTCACCCCGGCCGGCCGCACTCGCCTGACGCGTGCCCGCGGCGCCTTCGGCGAGGCGATGGCGGCGGGGCTCACCGGTTTCGATATCGAACGTTTGGCCCGCATGGAAAGTGACATGAAGGAACTGCTCGACGCACTGAAGCAGTCGATGCCGCAGCATCTGTCCAGGTCGCGATAGCCGATTCGAGCGGTGGGATCGCCCGCCGGAGTACGGTCGGAGAGTATGACCGATGAGAAGCGTGGCCGAGTCAAGGTAGCGACCAGCCAGAAGCGAGTCCGGGTCTACCTCGGCGGCCAGTTGGTCGCCGATACCTCCCGACCGGTCCTGGTCTGGGAGAGTCCGCACTACCCGACCTACTATCTGCCCGTCGCGGATCTGCATGCGAAACTCGAGCCGAACGGCACCAGCGCGAAATCCCCGAGCCGCGGCACCGCGACCGGATACGACGTGGTCGTCGACGGCACCACCGCGTCCGGAGCCGCGGTGCGCTATCACGACTCCCCGTTCACCGAACTGAACGAGCTGGTGCGCCTGGACTGGAACGCCATGGACGAATGGTTCGAAGAGGACGAGCCGGTCTACGTCCACCCGCGCGATCCGTACACCCGCGTCGATATCCTCGCCAGCTCCCGGCATATCCGCGTCGAAATCGACGGCACCACCGTCGCCGACTCGCACTCCCCCCGCATTCTCTTCGAAACCGGCCTCCCCGCAAGGTATTACCTCCCCCTGACCGATGTCCGCCAGGATCTGCTGAAGCCCTCGGCGACCCACACCAGCTGCCCCTACAAGGGCACCGCCGACTACTGGACCGTCCACATCGACGGCAAGGAATACCCGGACATCGTCTGGGGCTACCGCACTCCACTCCCGGAAAGCCAGAAGATCGCGGGCTTGGCCTGCTTCTACAACGAGAAGGTCGATATCTACCTCGACGGCGAACTCCAGGACCGCCCGAAGACACCATTCAGCTGACCGATTGCCGCGTCAGATCGCAACGACCTCGAGCATGCTCTCGAGCCCACGGAAATCCTTGCCGTTGCGCGTGTAGAGCGGCAGCCCGCGGGCCGAAGCTATCGCCGCGATCAGCAGGTCCATCCTGCGGGGTTCGGAATCGCGTTTCGCCGCCATAGTCAGTGCCACCAACGTGCCGTACCGCGTCGCGGCGTCCTCGTCGAACGGCAGCGGATCGAAGTCCACAATTGCAGCGCCCAGCTGCTCGGAACGCGCGGAACGGGTCACGGCATCCTTGGCCATCGCAACGCCCTGGTTCAGCTCCGCCAGGGTGATCGCGGTGATTTCGGGGAGCTTGGGCAGGGCATCCGGATCCAGCACATCCAGATCGAGATACGTGCAGGTATCGAGGACACCGGAAGCGTGCCGGTTCGTCATCGACGGGATTCCCATGCGTCATCGTCGCCGATACGGTCCTCGGTACCGAAGAACTCCTCGGCCTCCCGCCTCATGCGGGCATGGTCTACGCGCGGCAGTTTGCGATGCCGCTCTACGAGTTCCGCAGCGGTCAATCGGCGGCGGCGACCGACGGGCCGCAGTTCGGCGACCTCCACACCATTGCGGGTGACCCGAAACACTTCACCGGCCTCGACGGCGTCCATAACCGCCGCGGAGTTATTGCGGAACTCCCGCTGCGTAATCACCTTCATGACCTCAGCGCAGCCCACCGTAGCGCCTGAGGCTACAAACAGCGATCATCATCCGACTCCACTGAACTTCAGACCGCGATCAGGGGTGGCTGGTCGTCGGCGCGGCGGTATTGGCCTGGGGCCTCGCCGTATTCGCGTTTGAAGGCCTTGGCGAAGGCGAATTCGGAGGTGTAGCCGACCTTTCGGGCGATGGCGCCGAGGGGGCTGTCGGTGTCGCGGAGCAGGCGGGCGGCGGTGAGCATGCGCCAGCGGGTGACGTAGGCCAGGGGTGGTTCACCGACGGTAGCGGTGAAGCGGCGGGCCAGGGTCGCTCGGGAGACGCCCGCGATATCGCTGAGGTCGGGGACCGTCCAGGTGCGGGCGGGTGCTTCGTGTACGGCGCGCAGTGCGGCGGCGACCGCCGGATCGGCGAAGGCTCCCGCCCAACCGGTGGCGGGTTCGTCGACGGCCTGTTCGTCGAACCAGGCGCGCAGCATGAACAGGAGCAGGGTTTCCAGGATGGCGGGAACGGCGGCATCGCTGCCTTGTTTCGGTTCGGCGACCTCGGCGGCGAGCAGGTCGACGGCGGCGCGCAGGGACGGGTGACGGCCGGGACGTGCTGGGAGATGGATGAATTCGGGGAGTTCGTCGAGCAGCGGATGGCTACGCTGCCTGCCGAGTTCGTATGCGCCGCACAGCAGGGCGGTGCGCGCACCCGGTCCGGTGATCTCGCGCGGCTCCCCCGGCTGCGCCTTCTCGGTGACCGGGCTGTCGAGGCGGTCGAGCAGATCGTGGTCGGCGCCGCGCGGCATGAACAGGACGTCGCCGACACCGAGAGCTACCGGTTCGCCGCCGGTCGGCACCGCCCAGCACGAACCCTGCAGCACCACATGGAAACCCGCGCCGGGGACGACCGGATAGGCACGGCCCCACGGTGCGTGCCGGATGAACAGGCCGGAGGTCGGGTTACCGGTGCGGATGGCGGCGATGGTTTCGCTGAGAATGTCCACCTGTTCACCATACCTCCAACCAATGAGCGTTTCAGACATCAGACTGCGCATATTAGCCATTCATATACTCATAAGCTGTCGATAGCGTCTCACTCATGACAACGACGAAGATTGCCGTCTACGGCGCCACCGGCCACACCGGCGGCTACCTGCTCACCGAATTACATCGACGCGGAATTACCCCGATCCTGGTGGGCCGCAGTGCATCTCGGATGCACGCGGCAGCAGTGGCAGCCGGGGTGCCGGATGCCGAGATCCGGGTCGCGGCACTCACCGATCACGACGCACTGGTCGCTGCCTTCACCGACGCGGACGTCGTCATCAGCAGCCTGTCCGCTTATGTACACAACGGCGAGCCGGTGCTGGCGGCGGCCATCGCGGCCGAGGCGCACTACACGGATCTGTCCGGCGAACAGCTTTTCCTGAAGCGGGTTTTCGACGAGTACGGCGCGAAAGCCGAGGCCGCGGGCGTGACAGTGATCCCCGGCGTCACCGACAACAATGTGGCGGGCGATCTACTCGCCCACCTGACCGCGCGCCGACTGACCGGACCGGTCGAGATCGTGCTCAGCCATCTGAGCAAGGGCGGTGGCAACGGTTCCAAAGGTAGCGCGAAAACGGTCTTCGCCAGCCTCGACTGGTTCCGCAGCGGCGGCTGGCACTTCCAGGACGGCGAACTGTGCACCGGCGCCACCGCCCGTCACGCCGAGATGACATTTCCGGGCCACACCGCGACCACCTCGGTTGCGAAATTCCCACAGCCACCGGTGATCACGATCCCCAGGCACACCGATGTGTCGTATGTGGAAGGGGTCCTGGACACCGCCATCCTCGACCTACTCGGTTCCTTCACCGAGGAGATCATCGACTCACTCCCCGACGAGCCGAGCTCCGACCTCCGCTACGACGTGGTCGTGGACGCCTATGACACCAGCGGACATTCGGCCCGCGGCGTGGTGAGCGGCGGCGACTCCTACCGTGATTCAGCTATGGAAGCAGTAGAAATCGCAGTCCGCCTGGCGAAAGGAACAACCAAGCCCGGCACATTGTCCGTAGCCGAAGCCTTCGACGCCGAAGAACTCCTCGATGCCCTCGCTCGCTTCGACATCACCTGGCGCATCACCGAATAACGCCGCGCTCAGCTGGCCCCACCGGAGGACTCACCGCGCATCAGCGCCCCGAGCGACTCGCGGTCGGTCACATCCATCTTGATGCAGGCTCGGTAGAGGTGGCCCTCGACCGTGCGCACGGAAACCGTGAGGCGATCGGCGATCTGACGGTTGGACAGGCCTGCCGCAACGAGATTCGCGATTTCACGTTCGCGGGAGGTCAGTGGCAAAGGCTGGGCTGCCTGGCGCAAAGCGGGCGTGCTGGCACCACCGCAGGCCGCGGCGAGACGGTTCGCGGTGGCCGCGGATTCGAGGAGGCGGCGGCGGTCACCGGCGCGTTCATGGGCGGATGCGGCTTGGGCGGCGGCATCGGCGGCGGAGAGCATGGCGCCGATACGCTCGAATTCGGCTGCGGCCGCGTCGAGTCCTGGTCCGTCGTGAGCCGCGAGTGCCACCGCATGGCGGGCCTGGACCTGCACCAGTTCGCCGTCGACCCGTGCGGCCAGGTCGGCGAGTCGGCCTGCCACGGAATGGTCGCTGAAGCGGGCGGCCGTATGCAGTGCCATGGCCTCGATGGCGTGCTGATGTGCGCGCGCCGCCGAATCGGCGGCGCCCATGGCCAGTCGGATGGCGGGGGTGACGGTGCCTTCCGCGGCGGCCGCGCAGGCGCGCGCGATCTCCAATTGCGGGTCGTAGACCGCGCTGTGCCTGCCGCCGCGAGCGGCCGCCTCGGCAATGGATTCGGCCGCCTCCGAGGCCCGCCCGAGTGCCGAATATGCCTCGGCCAGACGGATTCTCGCCGGAATGTGCCAAGCCGCGGCACCCTCGGCGGTGAGCGCGGCCAGCGCCTGTTCGAGATGTTCGATCCCGTCCAGGAAGCGGCCCTGCGCCACGTCGACGGTGCCCTGCAAGATCTTCGACATGCCCCACGCCAGGTACTGGCCCGGTGCCGAGTAGCCGAAATACCCCGAGGCGCGCCGGCGGGCGGCCTCGAGATCACCGATGCAGATCAGCGCGAGCACCTCGGCATGGGTCGAGATGAACCGGTTGAGTCCGTCGATATGCGACTCCACCTGGTGCCCGCGGGCCGCGTACTGCCGGGCCGCCTCGCCCCTCCCCATCAGCGCCAGCGCCAGGCCGCCGCCGAAGGCGGCCCACCAAACCGCCCACGGCGGTGCGCCTTCGGTCTCCATCACCGACTCGGCCCCGGAAAACGCGTCCTCGAGCAGATTTTCGTGAACCGCGCACGCCGCGGCCAGGCCGTCGAAGGTGGCCATGATCTTCGGATGCTGCACTTTGCCGCGCAGCATCGCGAGCACCTCGTCGGCACGCTCGGCATCGCCCATGGCCCAGAACAGATTCGAGACCCGGGTGCTGCCCCAGCGGCCCAGCTGCACCTCGTTCATCTGATCCGGATCGAAGCTGGCGAGGGTGCGTTCGGCCTCGATGCGATGCCCCTGCCACAGCAGCGCCCGAGCCAGCAGATCCGCGGCCTCCACCCCGCCGCGACGTTCCACCGCGGCCCTGGCGAAACGCTCACCGAGCGGCAAATTGGCCAGCCCGATCGCATCGGCGGCGGCCGCCTCGAAGAGTTCGAGATCGGCGGATTTATCGCTGTCCAAGGCCAATTCAGCCAGCCGGATGCGGTCCGGCGCGGAATTGATCGCGCGTTCCTTGAGCGAGGAGTACAGCCGACCGCGCAGCCGCCGGGCCGAGGCGATGCCCAGCCTGCGCCGGATGACCTCACCGAACAGCGGATGGTTGTAGCGCACGATCAACTGGTGGCTGTTCTCGACAACCCTGATGAGACCGCGGGTTTCGGCGGCCTCCACGGCTTCCTCGCCGGCCAGTTCGGAGAGCACGTCGAGATCGATGGGCTCGCAGAAGGTGAGCAGTTCGAGCACCCGCAGCACCGGTTCGGGCAGTTGCTCGACCCGATCCTCCAGTAGCGCAGCCAATTCCGAGGTCACCGCGGCCCGGCCGCGCAACTGCCAGACGCCGTTCACCTGCCGCAGCGCGCCCGCCTCCAGCGCGCCCTCCACCAAATGCCGCAGGAACAGGGCGTTTCCGCCGGAGGACTCCCACATCAGATTGGCGGTGAAGCCTTCCAACTGCCCGCCGAGCATCGACTCCACCAGATCGACGCTCTGCCGCTGCGTGAACGGAGTGAGGTCGATGCGCAGCAGATGGCCGTCTTTCCATAACGAGGTCACCGCATCGGGCACCTGCACCCCGCTGCGCACGGTCGCGACAATATGCGCGGCCTTATCGATGGCCAGCTGCAACAGCAGTGTGGCCGAAAGCTGATCGAGCAGGTGCGCGTCGTCGACACCGATGATCGCGTGCCCGTCGGCGAGCAGTGCCTCGCGCGCGGCGGACATGAATGTCACCGGATCGTGCGCCGTGTAAACGCCGACCATATGGGCGAATACGCCCAGTGGAATGCTGCGGGCCGATTCTGTACCCGCCACCCACCGGACGTTGCCGCCTACCGCAGCCGTCGCCTGTCTCGCCAGCGTCGTCTTCCCGACTCCGGCGTCGCCCGTCAATACCGCACCGACGTATTCAGTTCCGGTGAGTGCCGCGCGGATCGCCTCGAACTCGGTCTCGCGCTCGATCATCGGCCAGTTCCGAGCCATAGCTCTTACTGTAGTTCGTCACGGATCATGATCGACGACAACGAACCATGAACGGGCGCACCGGCTCCGCTGTTTCGGCTCCTAACCGAGCACGTCGTGACGGACAATGGTCTGGTCACGACCCGGTCCGACGCCGATACAGGAGATGCGGGCGCCGGACAGTTCCTCCAGACGCAAGACATAGGCCTGGGCGTTGGCGGGCAATTCCTCGAAGGTCTCGACATGTGAAATGTCTTCCCACCAACCGGGCATCTCTTCGTAAATCGGCTTGGCGTGGTGGAATTCGGTCTGTGTGGTCGGCATCTGCTCGACCCGCTTGCCATCGATTTCGTAGGCGACGCAGATCGGCACCCGCTCCAGGCTCGACAGGACGTCCAGCTTGGTGAGGAAGAAGTCGGTGACGCCGTTGACCCGGGTCGCATAGCGCGCGATGACCGCGTCGAACCAGCCGCAGCGGCGGGCCCGGCCGGTGGTCACGCCGACCTCGCCGCCCTGCTTGGCCAGGAATTCACCGAAATTGTCGAATAATTCGGTCGGGAACGGACCCGAGCCGACGCGGGTGGTGTAGCACTTCAGGATGCCGAGCACAGTCGTGATCTTGTTGGGTCCGACGCCCGCGCCGACCGCCGCACCACCCGAGGTCGGGTTGGACGAGGTCACATACGGGTAGGTGCCGTGGTCCACATCGAGCAGGGTGCCCTGCGAACCCTCCAGCAGTACGGTTTCGCCGCGCTCGAGCGCCAGATTCAGTTCCAGGCGGGTGTCGGCGATGCGGTGCTTGAAGCTCTCCGCCTGTCCGAGTACCTCGTCCACCACCTGCTGCGGATCCAATGCGCGACGGTTGTAGATCTTCACCAGGACCTGGTTCTTGAATTCCAGGGCCGCCTCGACCTTCTGGGTCAGGATCTTCTCGTCGAGCACATCTGCGACGCGCACGCCGACCCGGGCGACCTTGTCCTGATAGCACGGACCGATGCCGCGACCGGTGGTGCCGATCTTCTTATTGCCGAGGAAGCGTTCGGTGACCTTATCGATGGCCACGTGGTACGGCATGATCAGATGCGCGTCGGCCGAGAGCAGCAGGCCGGAGGTATCGACGCCGCGCTCCTCCAGTCCGGCCAGCTCGGCGAGCAGGACACCGGGATCGACGACGACACCATTGCCGATGACGTTCGTCACGCCCGGCGTGAGAATGCCGGACGGGATCAGATGCAGTGCGAACTTGTCGCCATTGGGCAGAACGACCGTGTGACCGGCGTTATTACCGCCTTGGTACCGGACCACCCACTGCAACCTGCCACCGAGCAGATCGGTTGCTTTGCCCTTACCCTCGTCGCCCCACTGGGCGCCGATCAGGACGATTGCCGGCATGGTCGTGTCTCCTACGGTTCGACGCGCAACAGCCATCTGTTGCAGCTACCTGCCGTATCGAGGCGGTGGCCGGAAGCACAGTCTACCCAACGCCCAGTTGCGTCCCAGCCACCGTCCGGTTCGCAGGCGACGGTCGATCTCTACGCACCCACAACGGACCTGTCTTCCGAGCGACCCGTGCCATCTCGCCGCCGAGTGGCCGAAGCGAATGCGCCGCACGCGTAGGACTCGACCATCCAGCCCGCGTGCATCGGTGGCCAAACGATCCGCTATCAGTGACCCCAACGGAGCGAGTCTTACGAGCGACCGTTCGCGGCCCGTCGCGCGTTCGCGCCGAAGGCGCGGCCATCGAACACAGCCGAGCCGTCGAAGCGCATGCACCACACGCGTAGGGCTCGACCATTCAGCGCGCGTGCATCGGTGGCCGAACGATCCGCCATCGGTGACCACCACGGAGCGAGTCTTACGAGCGACCCGTTCGCGGCCCGTCTCGCGTCCGAGTCGTCGAAGCGCATGCGACGCAGTCGCGAGTCTCGACGGCTCGGACGCGAGACACAGGGGGCCGCGAACACGCGGCGCCCGCGCCGCCAAAAACACAGCTATGGTTGCGAGGCACTGGCGGACCAGTGGTCCGCCGACAGGTGGCGAGGGTGACCGACGGGTTGTCGGCCGAACCGAGGAGGGTGTACGGCAGTTTGAGTACCCATGTTCTCCGTTGCAACGGCGCACCGGTACCCATCGCCCTCGCGTCGCTGCCGCTCTCGCAGACGACCGCCATCCCGGAAAACAGCGTCATCGATGAGCTATTGCCCGTCCTCGCCGCCGACAGCCTGCCGCGGCTGATCGTGCTCGGCGACGACGCCGCCCTGGCCTCCGTGCTGACCCATCTGATGCGGACCGAGCGGCTGCATGTGGAGATCGGGTACGTGCCCGTCGACAAGACCTACGGCTCGCGCGCCTACCAGACCGGCACCGGCAATGCCGCCGCCAAGCGGGCGGTGAAGGGTCGGCCGGTCGAAACCCCGCTGATTCGCGACGACACCGGGACCGTGCTGGTCGGACGGGCCGAGATCACCGGGCCCGGTGGCGAGAAGCTCGAGGGCGAAGCCTATGTAGACGACGTTCAGTTGTTCTCCGGCAAGGTCAACGCGATGGTCGTCTCCCCCATGCTGGATATGCCGGGGGTGCGGGCCAGCGTGCAGAAGAACATCATCCGCAGGCGCCGCTGGCTGGAAGGGCGGGCCGCGCAGCTCGGTACGCCGGGGGCCGTGGTGACCAGGGACGGCATCGCCAACGATCGGGTGCTGCCGCGGTCATCGTTCTATCGGCATCACGAAAACTGGCTGCTGGTGCGTTGACGATGCGTTTTCCGAGAGACCGCCGCCCCGCATCGGGTGTTTCGCGGCGGCCGAGCCCGATATTCCTGCTGGTGATCGCGATCGCGGTGGCGGGTGGCGTGCTCGCATGGGACGCCGATGTGCAGTCGACGCGGGCGAAGTTCGGGGTATTTCTGCTCGTCGTATTCGGCTGGATCGTCACGCTTTGTCTGCACGAATTCGCGCATGCGTACACGGCGTGGCGGGCGGGCGATCGCGAGGTGGAGTTGCGGGGCTATCTCACGCTGAATCCCCTGAAATACAGCCATCCGCTGCTATCGATCGTATTGCCGATGGTGTTCATCGCGCTCGGCGGTATCGGCTTGCCCGGCGGTGCGGTGTATGTGCACCCGCATAACGTGAGCGCGCGCATGCAGCGGATCATCAGCGGTGCCGGGCCTGCGGTGAATGCGGTGTGCGCGGTGCTGCTGCTGGTGGTCGTGCGGTTTTTCGGCAGTGACACTTCGCATCGCGCGTTCTGGTATGGCCTGAGCTTTCTGGCGTTTCTGCAGATCACCGCAACGCTTTTGAACATTCTGCCGGTGCCCGGGTTGGACGGATATGGCGTGGTCGAGCCGTCGCTGAGTTATCAGACGCGGCGGGCGCTCGATCAGTTCAAGCCGTTCGGGATGCTGATCCTGTTCGCGCTGCTGTTCACGCCGTCGATCAACAAGGTTTTCTTCGATGCGGTGTACTCGCTGTACGAGTTGTCCGGGGTCGATGCGGACTGGTCGCGGTTCGGCAGCTGGCTGACGCGATTCTGGACCTAGCCGATATACCGGTCGCCCGGTCCGACCTCCTGGACCGGGCGACCTCTCCGCACGACCGCTGCGCGCCCTTACCCGCCCGGCCACCACACCTATGGCCGGTAGGGCGGTTCGCCGTCGGGCGAAGCGTCCCAACCGCGCTACCCCTCGTAACCGCGGTTGCCTCTCGAGGCTATGACCGCAGGCGGCTGCGAACACGAGTAGCGGACTACGTGAAGATCGTGGTTCGGGTGCCGGGGGCCGAGCATGCTGTCCCCGCAGCGGCGGAATATGTCCGAAATCCGCTGAGTAGTCTGCTCATTTCTCCGGCGGCACGTGTGGATTCGGGACCGTCGGGGGCAGCAGCGCCATGGCCGAGATGCGCTGCATCCCGCAGACCTGCATGAGATCGACCAGCATGGAGCGCATCTGCGCGAAGACCACATGGGCCGAAAGTCCTGCGCCCTCAACGAGTTCCGGTCGCGCGGCCTTCGCAATGCCGCGCAGCACCCGGGCGGCCTCGGCCTGATCCGGCTGCTGGCCGGGATCGGCGAGCATCATCCGGCGCACCACCTCGACGGCTTGGGCCAGGCGCTCCAGTTCCTCGATCAGTCGCGGGTCGAGGATTTCGTCGTCTTGGACCAAGGTGAGGGAGCGGCGCAGCAGCACCCTCGTATTGCGGACGGCATTGTCGAGCGGGTCGGCGGTGGCGCGGATGCGGTCGAGGCGCTGGCGGGAATTCCAATAGAGCGGAGAGATCCGGCTGATCTCGCGGCCGCCCTCCAGGGTGGAGCGCAGTCCATCGATCTGGGGCTGGGTCGCGCGGGCGGCGGTCAGGGACGTGCGGATCTTCTCCGGATCCTGTTCGAGCAGACCGTCGGCGCAGGCGTGCAGCGACTTCGCCAGTACCGCAAGGACTTCCGCGGCTTGCTCGCGGGCCCGACGCACCGGATGCAGTGGTATCGATGCGACCACGACCACACCGACCAACCCACCGACGAGCGCGTCGATCATGCGCGAGAAGCCGCCGCCCGCTGACGGCGGCAGCAGAGTCGCGACCAGCACCGCCGAACCGGCGGCCTGCATGGTGATGATCGAACCGCCGTCCAGGAATACCGCCAGCGCCATGGCCACCGCGACGACGAGGGCGATCTGCCAGACGCCGGTCCCCGCGCGGGTGATGAACAGGTCGCCGATACCGATGCCGACCGCGACGCCGACCACCAACTCCACCGACCTGCGCAGCCGGGCGCCGAACGAAATGCCGATCGAGACCACGGCCGCGGTCGGTGCGAAAAAAGGGCTGGGTGTGCCCGACAATGTTGTGCGCGATAAACCAGGCCAGCGCCGCACCGACCGCGCACTGCAGAATCGGCAGCGCGGACAGTCGCAACCGCGCCCACGAACTGCGCAGCTTCTCCATGCTGCTGGCGCGGGCGACGCCTACCGGGGAATTCGGATCGATCAACTCTTAGTCGAGGCCCAGCTCACCCGCGGCGCGCGGGTCGCAGTCTTCCAGCAGGTCGAGGCAGCGTGCGTACTCTTCGGTCTCGCCGACCGCCCTGGCAGCCCTGGCCAGCGCGGCGACACTGCGTAGGAAACCGCGATTGGGTTCGTGGCTCCACGGCACCGGCCCGAAACCCTTCCAGCCATTGCGCCGCAGTAAGTCCAGGCCGCGGTGGTAGCCGGTGCGAGCGAACGCGTACGCGGCGACGATGTCGTGATTGACCACCTGCGTATCGCCCTCGGCCCCGCCGCGCTCCAACGCGGCCTCCGCGAGATGAGCCCAGGCGATCGAAGCCGACGGATGCGCGGCCGCGACCTGCACCGGATCGGCATTGTTCAGCAGCGCCTCCTCCGCATCGGAGTCTTCGGGCAGGAGTACCGGTTGCGGTCCGAGCAAGTCACCGAACGAGGTCATGCGGTTCATTGTGCACTGCGCGCGCGTGCGGCGCCGACACGGCGTTCCCCTGGCTGAGCAGTGCCCAGCCCACCTCGCCCGCCCACCCACCGCTGTCGAGCCGGACGAGGCGGAGTACGGCGCAGGGGAATCGTCACAGTCGACCGAATTGCTGGCTAGGCTGGCCGTCGAGTTCAACTGTTCCGCCCGACCGAGGGGTTATAGGTGTCCGACCCGAACGACGAGAAGAGCCCGGCACAAAATCCCGGCCGCCCCGCCGAAGCGGCAGCCGACCCGCGCCCAGCGGCGCCCGCAGACCGGACACCCACCTCGCCCAACCCCTCCGAACGGGGTGCGCCCTCGCGCCCCGGTCCGGCCACCAGCTCCGGCACCCGGTCGGGACCGGGCAGCTCCTCGGGAGCCGGGGCGGGCGCGAAGGAAGGCGCGGCTGACGCGACCCGTCCGTTCCCCTCATCGTCAGGGCCCAGCTCGTCGGGATCCAACGCCCCGACCCGCCCTGGTCCAGCCAGCACCCCCTCGCGACCCGGCACACCCTCCGAGCCAGCCACCTCCTCGGGGCCTGGTGCTTCGGGAGGCAGCGCCGGCTCGGCCACTGCTCCAACTAGACCGGTCCCCGCCTCGTCGGGGCCGAGCGAATCCCTGGGATCCGGCGCACCATCGGGAAGTGGTTCGGCTGCGAAAGAAGGGGCGGCGAGCGCACCGACGCGGCCGGTTCCTGCAGCATCGTCGCCGAAGCAGCCGTCGCCCGGTGCCGGGCAGTCGGGCGGGTCGGGTGCGGCGACCGGGGATATCGCCGCGCTCGGGAAGCCCGCAGCACCCAGCCCGAGCGGAGCAGCCGATGCGCCGTCATCGACATCCGCCCCTGGCGGCACCCCCAAGCCCAATGGCCCAGGTAAATGGGCTGGCGGCGCAAACCCATCCGCTCAGACGCCGAGCGGCGTAACAAGGCCGGGCAATGCGAGCCGGCGAGATACCGGCGCAACCTCGCCTTCCGCGCCGGGCAACACCGCCGGGCCGGGCACCGCAGCCGCGGCAGGCGGCGCGGGCCAACGAGATAGCGGCAGCGCCTCGCCTGCTCCTGCGCCGGGCAACACCGCCAAGCCGCGCGGCGGCGGCCAGCAGGGTGGCGGTGCAGCACCATCCGTTCAAACGCCGGGCGGCGCAAGCCAGCGAGATAGCGGCGCAGCCTCGTCTACTCCCGCGCCGGGCGGCGCAGCCAACCCGGGCAGCACGGCCCAGCGAGGTGGCGGCAGCCCATCTACCCCCACACCGGGTAACGCAACCAGGCCAGGCAACGCAACCAGGCCGGGCGGCGCAGGACAACAAGATGGCGGCGCCCCATCCGTTCCCGCGCCGGGCGGCACAGCCAACTCCGGCGGCGCGGGCCAACGAGACAGCGGCGCAGCAAAGCCGGGCGGCGCGGGCCAGCGCGATGGCGGCGCAGCTTCATCTGCTCCCGCGCCCGGCGGCGGCGCAACCGGGCCAAGCGGTGCAGGCCAGCGAGACAGCGGCGCCGCAAAGCTGGGCAGCGTGGGCCAACGAGACAGCGGCGCAGCCTCGCCTGCTCCCGGCGGCGGAACCAAGCCGGGTGGCGCGGGCCAGCGCGATGGCGGTGCGGCCCCGTCTGCGCCCGGTTCCGCGAAACCGGGTGCAGCTGCCGATTCCACACGGTCCGGGGGTGACGCGGCGAATTCCGAGGTGAAGACCACGGAGATCTCGCGTGGTGGCGTCGAGGGCAAGTCGGCTTCCACGAAGGCGCCGGACGCGGCGGCTCCGGGTCAGGCGACGTCCGTTGCCGGCTCCGGCGGCGCAGCCGATACCGGCTCCGGGCCGAATGCACCGACCGTCGTGATCAAACGGGGCGGTCCCGCTGCCCAGTCGGCTGCCGGTACGGCGAAGTCCACTGCTGCTGCGGCCGCCGCGGGATCCGACGCTGCCCCGGCCGAAGAGTCCACGGCACCCACCACAGGGGTGACCGCATCAAGTGCCGCCGAATCGACTGGAACTGAGCAACCGTCTGAAACCCCATCACCAGGTGACGTCCCCGTATCGGCGACCGGTTCCGCTGCGGAAACCGCTGTAATTCAGCGGGATTCGGCCGCGGCCAAGTCCGCGGCGGCAGCCGACAAGGTCGACGATGCCGCGGGTGCGGATGCGGCGACCATGGTGATGCGACGGGTCGATCCAAGGGGTGAGTCGACAAGCAAGGGAGCGACTGCCGCTCCGACGCGGGATGAGCCGGATTTGGCGGGCGCGGACGACAAGACCGTCGCCATGCCGGTGGTTTCGAAGCTGGATGCCGAGAAAACCGTCGCACTGCCGATTCAGAAGCCGGTCGACAAGGACGCCACGGAGCGAATGCGGACCGATGCCGGGACCAAGCCCGGTACCGACCGAGTCGTTCCGCCCGCGGCGCGGCCCGGTCCGATCACCAAGCCGCCGAGCACACCACGTCCGGCAGCAGGTCCGAAACAGGCTGGGGCGCAAGGGCCTTCGCAGAGTGGGCCGGGGGTGGAGGAGACCGCACCCTCGGCACCGCGGGGGCCAGGGCGGCCGCGCCAGGTCGCGTCGGCCCCGTCACCCGCGGACACCCAGCAGACTCGACCCGCGCAGCCGGTCACCGGATCACGGCCGATGGCCCAGCCGCAGCGGATCACGCCCGGTCAGCAACCGGTGGCCGCCGACGCACCGGTCGAGCGCTCGAAGCGCTGGTTGTTCATCGGTGCGGCCGCGGTGGCGCTCATCGCGGTGATCGGGCTCGCGGTCGCGCTTATCGGGGGCCGGAGCGACAACTCCCCGGAGGCCAAGGTGCGCGCCACCATCACCGACTACACCCAGGCGCTGAAATCCGGCGATCTCGCGGCGCTGCGCAATACCACCTGCGGACAGTTGCACGACTTCTATCAGGGCATTGCGGCGGACCAGTTCGCGGGCGTGCACCAGCTGTCGATGGATCACAAGAACATTCCCGTGGTGGCGAGCGTCGATGCGATCAAGATCACAGACAAGACGGCGATCGCTCAGGCCAACGTGTACACCGACGCGGATCCGACGAAGCGCTCGGCGCGGACGTTCGATCTGGAGCAGACCGCCGACGGCTGGAAGGTCTGCGACCCGCCGAGCGCCGGGACGCCCTAGCCGAAGGGTGACGCCGAGTCCAGCAGGACATAGCCAAAAGGTAAGCCCTCTAACCGGTAGCGAACGTCACACTTACCTGGTCATCGGACCGGTTCGCCAGTAGCATGGCCCGGATCATGGTCAGGGAGCAGACAATCGAAAAGCCGGAAGTCGAAGTGGTCGAGCAGACAGCCACGCTGGCGGGAAGCCGATTCCGGGTGCGCGAACATTATTCGGTCGGCCGGGAGAAGGTCCGTGAGTTCGCCCGCGCGACGCAGAGTCGCCACGGTGCGCACTACTCCGAACCCGAGGCGCTCGAGCTCGGTTACGACGGCATCATCGCGCCGCCGACCTTCGCCTCGGTCATCGGCATCAACGCGACCAGAGTCCTGCTGGACACGGTGCTAACCGAATACGACCTGTCCCAGATCCTGCAGACCGACCAGGTCTTCGAGCTCACCCGCCCGATCCTGGCGGGCGACCGGCTCAGCACCGAGATCGTGATCGACTCGATCCGCCAGTTCGGCGATAACGACTTCATCCTGGTGACCTTCTCGCTGACCAACCAGCAGGGCGAGATCGTGGTATCGGGTTCGACCACCATCGTGGCGCGCCGCGGTGTCGAGGTGGATCCGAATATCGCGGCCGCCGTCGAGAACATCATGATGCACGCGCGCCCGGTCACCGTCGGTGATATCACGGTGCCGGACAGCGGCCCGCTGGTCGCGTTGCCCGCGGATGCCCCGGCCCCCGGACAGCCCGCGGTGCGGAGCGCATCCGTGCGCTCGCTCCCGGACTTCGACCGGCTGGCCGTCGGCGATCAGCTCCCGGCCGAGACCGCGCATGTGACGCGCGGCGATCTGACCAACTATGCGGGCGTTTCCGGCGATCCCAACCCGATTCACTTCAGCGAGCGCGCGGCCCAATTGGCCGGACTGCCGACAGTGGTGGCGCACGGCATGCTGACCATGAGCCTGGCCGGTGATTATCTGACCTCCTGGCTCGGTGATCCGACGGCCATCGAAAAGTTCAGCGTGCGGTTCGCCGGATTCGTTCCGGTGACCGCCGAGGCGCCGAGCGCCATCGAATTCAGCGGGAAGATCAAATCGCTCGATCCGCACCGACGGACCGCGACCATTGTGCTCGCGGGTAATTCGGAGGGCCGCAAACTCTTCGGCCGGGCCATCGCCGAGGTTCGCTTCGCCTAGCGGCGCAAACCTCATTCGATGGTCGCGTGCACGAGATAGACGTTGTAGTCGCTCCAGGTCGAAACATTGAAGTACAGGTCCGAACCCGAAGACCAGGGGTGGATGAATCCGCCGTAGAGCTCCGGATATTCGCGCACCGTCACCGTCGGTGCGCCATCGGACCACACTCCTTGCGGTGAATTCGCTTCGCGGACAACCAGTGCCGCTTTCGCGGTATCCAAATAGCTCATCTGCCATACGTTTCGGGAGGCGTCGAAGCGCACCGACAACTCACCGACGGGCGCGTCGACGATCGGGCCGGCGGAGCCGAATCCGCCTACCGGAGTCCAGTTTCCGTCTCGCCAATACTGGTAGGCGGTGGTGTTGAGGAGCTGATCCTTCGGGACTCGCGCAAGGCCGACCGAGCCGAGGCGGGTATTGGGCGTACCGAACATATACACGTAGTCGCCCTGCGGAACCATCGCGCTCACTTGGAAATTCGCGAGACCGAAGATGTTGTCCCAACGCGCGTACGGATCCTTGGTCCAGGTCTGACCGTGATCATCGGAATAGGCGATGCCGCCGTAATTGGTGAAGAACGTGCCCGGAATGCTGTTCCAGGTGCGAATCGACATGTAGCTCAGGTACTGCCGCTCACCGAGTGCGAATCCGGAGGTCGGAATCGTGGTGACCTCGACATTGTCGAGTTTGCGGCTGGAGAGCACCTCGGCCGCGTGGCAGCGGTCGTCGGTCACCATCCGGTCGTAGGTCATGCCGTCGGTGAGATCGCGATCGGTGCTGAATGCGAGCACATTGCTGCGCCAATCCAAACCCATTCCGCCCGGCGGGTGGAAGCCGCGTCCGATGGTGTCACCGAAGGCGGTCGCGATCTCCCCCGGCGCGCTCTCCCACATGATGCCGAGATCGGTGCCATAGACCTGCCAGCGCTTATCGGTCCGATTGACCGAACTCGCGCCGGTCTGCTTGGCCACCTCGGTGACCGCGCCGACCCGTGGCGTCGGCCGAGCCGCAGTCAAAGGAGCGGGTTCGGTCGACGGATCCACCCGCGGCGGAGGCGGCGGCACCTGACCGGGATCCGGTCCCGGTCCCGGAACCGCGAAGTGGAAAGGCTTGGGGCTCAACAGAATTTCCGGAATGCCGAGTTGGCTCGCCGGACTCGGTGGCAGTGCCGGCAAGTCGGTCAGATCGGGGCACGGATTCGTGCAGGGATCCGACGGCAACTGCATCTGCGTCCGAACCGGCGCGGGTTCGGGCCGATCCGGCGGCAGCACGGTGATCACCGGATACGGAATCGGTACGTCGAGCGTCTTGGGCACCAAGCCTTCATGCGTCGCGGGCGGATCCGTCACACACGGACCGGCCACCGGCCCGGCCTCCTCCGGGGTGGCACCGGCTCGCGCCGCGCACGTCAACGCCCCGGCCGCGCATACGACCGCACCGAACACTGCCACCCACCGCCGAGTCATCCGCAACCCCTCGATATCTCGCGCAAAATGGACACCCGTCACGCCGCATCAAAGCTCTCCGCGATGCTGTGCACCAGCGCCCGACCCTACCCGTTTTGCCCTCTTCGCCCGGTCCGACTTACCGATCGATTCACCCATGCGCCACACGGATATCCAGAATTAACAGGAAACTCCTACTCCATTTTCGGGACGCAGCCCGACCGCCCTGCTACCGTCCACGACACGACAACTCGAGTCGGGGTGAGTGGCCGTCCACCGGGGGAGCAAAGGGCCTCCGGTGGTTCTCATTCGACCATTCGACCAGAGACACCTGGACCGCGACAACGACGGAATCGCCTGCGAATAAAGTGCACTGACGCCGACGCGGAAAGCGGAGCAGGATGGAGAATGTGAAAGCTGCACTGATCTATCGCCGCGCTGTACCCGCGTTCGGCGCCGCCTGTCTGGTGATCGGCGGTATAGCGACGCCGATCGCCGCCGCCGATTCCGTCCAATTCGTTGCCGGGCCCGATAGTTCGCTTCCGGTGCCGTCCTATCGGCCGGGGCCGAAGGGGTCGAATGTGCCGCCGCCGGAGAAGTCGGCGGAGGAGGAGTCGCCGAGGTATTACACCGATTGCGATCAGGTTCGGGCCGAGGGCAAGCTACCGCTCTATCGCGGTCAGCCCGGATACAACTCGTATCTCGATCCGGATGGGGACGGCATCGCCTGCGACTGAGCGATTACTGGATGGCCTGGAACACCAGAACCGTTGCGCCGATGCGAATATTGTCGCCGTCGGCGAGCAGCGCGCCGCTCTCGATCGCCTCGTCGTTGACGTACACGCCGTTGGCCGAATGCAGATCCTTGATCAGCAGTCCGGCCCGGCTCGGCATGATATGCGCGTGGTAGCGACTGGCCTTCGGATCGTCGAGGACCAGATCGTTATCGGTCATTCGGCCGATTCGCATGCCGCCCTGCGCGATTGCCGTGACCCGGCCGTCCGGCATGCGCAGCTGACCGCTGCGGACCGCACGCGGCATCTCGGTGACCGTCTCGGTCATCGCCGCGGCCAGCCGCTCGGTGCGTTTGAGCTCCATCGTGCTCAGCGGTTCCTGCCGCAGCACCCGCTGTTCGAGATCGACCAGGACCGGGCCGGGATCGATACCGAGTTCGTCCGCGAGCACCGTGCGCACCCGACGGCACGCGTCCAGCGCATCGGCCTGTCGGCCGGATAGGTACAGCGCGGTGATCAGCTGACCCCACAGGGGTTCGCGCAGCGGATGCTCATTGGTCATCGAGACCAACTCGCCGATCACCGATGACGCACGCCCACAAGCGATTTCGGCATCGATACGAGCCGAGGCGGCCTGCAGCCGCTCCTCGTCCATCGCGGTGGCGAAACCGTCGGCGAACTGCAAGCCGGCCAGATCGGCCAGTGCCCGACCACTCCACTCGCGCAACGCATTTCCGAACAGTTGCGACGCGCCCAGATGGTCACCGACCTCAGCGGCGCGCGCGCCCGCATCCCTGGCCGCCTCGAAGCGACCGAGATCGCAGGCATCCTCCGGGATCTCGAGTCGATAACCGGATGATTCGGTGCGCAGCACCATCGCCGGATCCACACCCGAATTACGCAGTGCCTTGCGGATATTCGAGACGAATACCTGCAGGCTGGCGGCGTAGGAATCGGGCGGATCCTCGTTCCAGACCATATCGGCGAGCGCAGCCGAAGCCACCGCGCGCCGTCGATTGACGGCCAGCGCGGCAAGCAAGGCTCGCGGCTTGGGCCCGCCGACCGCCACCGGTTCACCACCGACGAGCAGTCGAACGGGCCCGAGCACGCGCACATCCAGAACCATGTGCTCAATGCCCCCCGAAGGGTAAATAGGGTCAGGCGCTGATCGAGCGACCCGCGGACTTCAGATCATTGCACGCCTCGACGACACGTGCCGCCATGGCCGATTCGGCCTTCTTCAGGTAGCTGCGCGGATCGTAGGCCTTCTTGTTGCCGACCTCGCCGTCGATCTTGAGCACACCGTCGTAGTTGGTGAACATGTGCGCGGCGACCGGCCGGGTGAACGCGTACTGGGTGTCGGTGTCGACGTTCATCTTCACCACACCGAAGCGCAGCGAATCCTCGATCTCCGACTTCAGCGAGCCCGAACCGCCATGGAAGACGAAATCGAACGGCTGCGCGTCCGCCGCCAGACCCAGCTTGGCCGCCGCGACGCGCTGCCCCTCGGCCAGCACCTCGGGCTTGAGCACCACATTGCCCGGCTTGTACACGCCGTGCACATTGCCGAAGGTCGCGGCGAGCAGGTACTTGCCGTTCTCGCCCGAGCCGAGCGCGTCGATGGTCTTCTGGAAGTCCTCGGGGGAGGTGTAGAGCTTCTCGTTGATCTCGGCCTCGACACCGTCCTCTTCACCGCCGACGACGCCGATCTCGACCTCGAGGATGATGTTCGCGGCGTTGGTCGCCTTGAGCAGCTCCTTGGCGATCTCCAGGTTCTCGTCGATCGGGATCGCCGAACCGTCCCACATATGCGACTGGAACAGCGGGTTCTTGCCCGCGTTCACCCGCTCCTGAGAGATGGCGATCAGCGGCCGCACGAAGGTGTCCAGCTTGTCCTTGGGGCAGTGGTCGGTGTGCAGCGCGATGGTCACGTCGTAGCGCGCGGCGATCACATGCGCGAATTCGGCCAGCGCGACCGCGCCGACGACCATATCCTTCACACCCTGGCCCGAACCGAACTCCGAGCCGCCGGTGGAGAACTGGATGATGCCATCGCTGCCCGCGTCGGCGAAGCCCTTGATGGCCGCGTTGACGGTTTCCGAGGAGGTGCAGTTGATGGCCGGGAATGCAAAGGAGTTCGCTTTGGCCCGACCGAGCATCTCGGCGTAGACCTCCGGAGTCGCGATGGGCACTGTGAAGACCTCCGTGTTGTGCGGCAAAAGACAATTCTGTCAGCCCACAGAGTAGGCCAGCGGGCTTTCGCGCGATGTGCGGGGACCGCTCTGTGAGGCGGGTTGACAATACGGACCGGCCGGTCGGACGATGCGAACTTTTCGCACAGCAAGAGGTTTCTCAGTTGGACCCGGTACTGTTGGCCGCGTAATTGCGCTGGCAGCTTCCGATGCGGTGGCAAGCGATGTAGGCCAGCCGTACCCGGGACAGGAGGCCGCGTGATTCTGCTGGCAGCGACAGAATCGGTGACGAGCAACGTCGCATTGACCCAGTTGCTGGACCCGATGCACCTGCTTACGGAGACGTGGCTCAAGAACGCGGTACTCCCGGCGATCCTGGTGATCGTCTTCATCGAGACCGGTCTGCTCTTCCCGATCCTCCCGGGCGATTCGCTGCTGTTCACCGGCGGCCTGCTGTCCGCTACGGACAATCCGCCGGTATCGATCTGGCTGCTGTTGCCCGCCGTCATGGTGACCGCCTTCGCCGGCGATCAATGCGCCTATTGGATCGGCCGGGCGATCGGGCCCGCGCTGTTCCACAAGGAAGACACCCGGTTGTTCAAGAAGCATTACGTCACCCAGACGCATGCCTTCTTCGAAAAGCACGGGCCGAAGACGATCATCCTGGCCCGATTCGTGCCGATCGTGCGCACGTTCATGCCGGTGCTGGCGGGTGTGTCCAAGATGGATTACCGCAAGTTCGTCACCTTCGACATCGTCGGCGCCATCCTGTGGGGTGGCGGTGTCACGGTGCTCGGCTACTTCCTCGGCAACGTCGCGTTCATCCGCGACCACATCGAGCCGATCTTCCTGCTCATCGTCCTTATCTCGATCCTGCCCGGCATCATCGCGGTGGCCAAGAAGGTGCTCAACCGCGGTGCGGACGAGGCCGCTCAGCACGACGCCGCGCTGACCGCCTCGACGAACGAGCCGACCCACTGAGCCGGTGTCAACGGCGCAGTTGCCCCTAGCAGTGGGCAGTTTCGATCCGCTGACCTCGGCGGGGCCCGCGCTCGTCTGGACGGTGGTGCTGACCTTCGTCTTCCTCGAGTGCGCGTTGATCATCGGGTTGTTCCTGCCCGGCGACTCGATGCTCATCACCGCGGGCATCGTGATGGCATCCAACGCCGCGGGCGAGGCCCATGTCTGGGCGTTGTCCATCGGCGCGATGATCGCGGCCATCGCGGGCAATCAGGTCGGCTATGTCATCGGGCACCGCACCGGCCATCATCTGGTGGCCAGGAAGAACGGCCGCTACATCAACACCCGCAACCTGCAGCGGGTCACCGAATTGCTGCAGCGACACGGTTTCCTCGCCGTCCTCATTTCGCGCTGGATCCCATGGGTGCGCACGCTGTGCCCGATGGTCGCGGGCGCGGCGCGGATGGATCACCGCAAATACACCGTCGCCAGCACGGTCGGCGCCATTATCTGGGCGCCGGTGCTGCTGCTCATCGGCTACTACGCGGGCAGTTTCCTGGACCGTGTCCCGTGGCTGATGCCAGGTGTCATCGGCACCCTGGTAGTCGGGCTGATCGTCGGAACCGCCGTCGGCATCCGGCACTACCGCCAGGAAATCGCCAAACCCGCCGAGGATTTCGATTTCGAAATCGCGCCCACCGGCGTGCTGGAGTCCGAGTGCTGATGCCTACAGTCCGGCGGCGCTGACCTGGTAGGCCGCTTCCATCAGCAGCCAACCCGACAGTTGCACCGACATATCGCGTTCGGGCACCCGCGAGGAGGTCACCGAACCGCCCGCGGTGAAATATCCGGCACCGGACCGGCCGCCGGGTAACTGGGCGGGTTTGCTCCAGTCGTGCCCGAACAGCGGCTCGCCCTCGACCTCGAGCCGGTTCGCCCAGGCTGCCGCGGCGCTGGCGCGCACAATGGCAGCCGCGGTCCGGCGATCGGCCACCTGTTCGCGCTCATCGCCCGGCAGCATCAGCGCGACCACCGCGAGATAGCGGGCCAGGATTCCATTGAACAGGCCGCCGTCGCCGCCACCGCCGACATTGATCACCCCGTTGGTGGTCATCTGCTCCTCGACCGCGGTGAGCAGCCGGTGCACCCGTTCGCTGTGGCGCGGCTCGCCGGTGTGCACCGCGAGTTCGGCTTCCAGGCCGAGCACAACGCCCTGGCAGTAGGTGAAGGTCGGGAGCTCGATCTCGCCGGAGGGCAGGTGGATGCCGTCCAGGATCAGGCCGGATTCCTTGTCGCACAACGTCGCATCGATCCAGTCGGCCATTTCCTGCGCGCGGACATGGCGGCCGAGGCGCAGCAGCGCAATCGCGGCCGGTCCGTTGGCGGGGGCATTGAAATAGTCCGCGCCGACCCGCCACGGCACACCGCCGCCACGCGCCGGATCCCAGGCGCCGTACAGCTCCTTCTCGAGTGCGATCAAAGCGCCGCGCGCCTCGGTGATGCCCTGGGTTCGCTCGGCACGCTCCAAGGCGATTGCCAGCCAGGCCATATCGTCGTAGTAGTTATTGGTCCAGCCGGTGATATTGCGCAGCCGATGCGCCCGCGCGATCGCGGCGATGCGCTTGCGTCGCGTCGGCGTCGGCACCCGGTTGGCGGCATCGACCGCGCAGTCGATCAGATGCGCCTGCCACCAGTAGTGCCAGGATGCGAAGGCCTGCTCACGACGGGTCGCCGGCCAACCGACGACACCCAATTCGGTTCCCGGCACGGGCCATAGCGCG
>NZ_BAGN01000222.1 GCF_000308835.1 Nocardia vinacea NBRC 16497
ACCTGATCTTGATCCCACGCTCGAGAACGCAACCACAGCCAGTCGACCACGCTGGAAGCCGCGAGCCTGCCCACCCGGCTGCGGAAGGTAAGCCGGGTACGGCACACAACGTGCCCAGCACTGCACCGACAAAACCACGCAACGCCAAACCATCCTGGACCGCCAGACCCCGGAAGTCAGTGCAGAACAACAGGCCCCACCGCAGCCCACCACCCCGAACGCAACCCCCACCTCCCCCTTGTCCCGGCCACTTGCCGACCTGGACAAATGATCACGTGGAAACTACGGCGGCAAAACGCGAGAAGGCTACGCCACCAGTTCCACCTGATCTTGATCGCCCGCGGGGGCGGGGGTGAGGGTCAGGGGAAGGGGTTGTGGGTTCGGCCTACGAGGTCGGCTACTGAGTCGACGACCAGGGTGGGGCGGTAGGGGAATTGCTCGACGGATTCGCGGGTGGAGATGCCGGTGGTGACCAGGACGGTGCGCATGCCCGCCTCCAGGCCAGAGACGATGTCGGTGTCCATGCGGTCGCCGATCATTATGGTCGACTGTGAATGTGCGCCGATCCGGCGCAGTGCCGAGCGCATCATCAGTGGGTTCGGCTTGCCTACGTAGTACGGCTCCTTGCCGGTCGCGCGGGTGATCAGTGCGGCGACCGAGCCGGTCGCGGGGAGCAGGCCCTCGCGGGACGGGCCGGTCGCGTCCGGGTTGGTGGCGATGAAGCGCGCACCCCGATCGACCAGCCGGATCGCGGTGGTGATCGCCTCGAAGGAGTAGGTGCGTGTTTCGCCGAGCACCACGTAGTCCGGATCGCTATCGGTCAGCACATAGCCGATTTCGTGCAGTGCGGTGGTAAGTCCGGATTCGCCGACCACGTAGGCGGTTCCGTTGGGGCGCTGGTCGTTGAGGAAGGTCGCGGTGGCCAGCGCCGAGGTCCAGATCGCCTCCTCCGGAATATCGAGTCCGGTGTGGCGCAGGCGGGCCTGCAGATCGCGCGGCGTGCGGATCGAGTTATTGGTGAGCACCAGGAACGGGATCTCATTGTCGCGCAGCTCTGCTAGGAACTTGTCGGCACCGGGCACCAGATGGTCTTCGTGCACCAGCACCCCATCCATATCGGTGAGGTAGGACAGGATCGGTTCATCTGGTGTGCTCACGAGTCAATTGTCGGCTATCCGCCCGGCCACCGCGCGAATACCAGCTTCGATGCGACCATCCCCACACCGCCCTTAGCGCCACCCACTTGCCGCGTCGCTGTGAGTCGTCGCGAGACTGGCTGCCTCGCTGTGTGTTGTCACTTGCCTCGCCGTGAGCAGTCTCCGGCTTGTCGCTGCTGACTTCCCCAAGGGCCGTCTCCGGCTTGCCGTCGCACCGTGGGTGATGCTGACTTTCCCCAGGAGCCGTTCTCGGCTTGCCGTCGCATCGTGAGTTGATGCTGAGGTCCCCATGGGCGTCTCTGGCTTGTGGCTGCGTCGTGAGTTGATGCTGAGGTCCCCATGGGCGTCTCCGGCTTGCCGTCGCATCGTGCGCTGATGCCGACTCCCCAATAGCCGTCAGCGACTTGCTGTGCCGCCGCAGGCTGCCACCGACTTACCGCGCCGCGGGGGAGTCGCACCTCAGCGATACGCAGCACCTCGAATGCCCGGTTCTTCTGCCGACGGAGATCCGGTCCCCGGAGTTGGGTATTGCGATCACCGGGTGCGGCCCTGCGCACCTTCCCAGGACGCGCTGACTATGGTCGAGGGGAGGCCGTGTGAGAACCGATCGCGCAGCGCTCAGGTAGGCCGATCGCGGCTCGGGAACTCCGGTGTCGCCCTTGCGGTTGTACCGGGATGCGGTCGCGGGATTCAGGCGGCCGACGGAGTGCGGAACCTCCCGCACGGACCGTTGAGCGAAGCGACAGGAGTGGCGCATATGGGTGATCTCAAGCTCGGATACAAGGCGTCGGCGGAACAGTTCGGACCGCGGGAATTGGTGGAAATCGCGGTGGCGGCCGAGGAACACGGCCTCGACAGCGCAACGGTGAGCGACCATTTCCAGCCGTGGCGGCACAAGGGCGGGCATGCGCCGTTCTCGCTGGCCTGGATGGCCGCGGTCGGCGAGCGCACCAAGCGCATTCAACTCGGCACCTCGGTGCTCACCCCGACCTTCCGCTACAACCCCGCCGTGATCGCGCAGGCCTTCGCGACCATGGGTTGTCTTTACCCCGACCGCATCATGCTCGGTGTCGGCAGCGGTGAGGCGCTCAATGAGATCGCCACCGGCTACACCGGCGAATGGCCGGAATTCAAGGAGCGTTTCGCTCGGCTGCGCGAATCGGTCGACCTCATGCGCGCGCTGTGGACCGGTGAACGCACCGACTTCGACGGCGAGTACTACAAGACCGTCGGCGCCTCGATCTACGACGTGCCCAAGGGCGGCATCCCGATCTATATCGCCGCGGGCGGCCCCCTGGTCGCGCGCTACGCGGGCCGCGCCGGTGACGGTTTCATCTGCACCTCCGGCAAAGGCATGGATCTGTACACCGAGAAGTTGATGCCCGCCGTCGCGGAGGGCGCCGCCAAAGCCGGACGCGCCGTCGAGCAGATCGACCGGATGATCGAGATCAAGATCTCCTACGACACCGATCCCGAACTGGCACTGGAGAATACGCGCTTCTGGGCCCCGCTCTCGCTGACCGCCGAGCAGAAGCATTCCATTACCGATCCGATCGAAATGGAGGCCGCCGCCGACGCCCTCCCGATCGAGCAGATCGCCAAGCGCTGGATCGTCGCCAATGATCCGGACCAGGCTGTCGAACAAATCAAGCCGTACCTCGACGCCGGCCTCAACCACCTGGTCTTCCACGCCCCCGGCCACGACCAGTCCCGCTTCCTCGACCTCTTCCAGCGCGACCTGGCCCCCCGCCTCCGCGCCCTGGGCTGAGCCACAACTACTCGCACCGGCCGAGCATCGACAGGCTCCCCTGCGCATG
>NZ_BAGN01000221.1 GCF_000308835.1 Nocardia vinacea NBRC 16497
TGCCGCAATCCGTCCGGGCCGCGTGACCAACCGTCACCGTCACCACGCATCTGGTTACCATCCTCATCTAGCCGTTGCGCGGTTGTTTCACCGCGACGGCGCCGGTAAGACCACAATAAGCTCCCAGCAGGAGCACATGTGCGCACCAACCGGGGAGGTGGAGATGGCAGCGCTCGACTCGACGACGGCCCCGCGGCCGCCGTCGGTCACGGCCGATGTCGGGCCCGAGCGGCTGGACGTGCCGCGCGAGGCCGGGCTACGCGCCCATCTGGACCCGGCGAACCTACGATCCTTCGCGCTATCGACACCGGGCCGGCTCATCGCCATAGGTCTGCTGCTCATCGGCCTGTGCCTGGCCGCGGGCATGATGACCGCCGCAACCGTGAGCGACCGCCAGCAGGCACTGGACATCCTGCTCGACGACACCGAGCCGGACGCGAACTCCTCCCATCACCTCTACACCTCGCTGTCCATCGCGGACGCCGCGGCGAGTACCGCGTTCATCGCGGGCGGCCTGGAACCGGAGACCGTGCGCGACCGCTACAGCCAGGCACTCGGCGAGGCTTCCGCGGAATTGGTGACGCAATCGGGTCATGCGGCCGGCGAGGCGACCGCTGACGATCCGGACACCCGGCTGCGCACGGGCATCGCCACCGGCCTTCCGGTCTACTCTGGTCTTGTCGAAACCGCCCGTGCGAACAACCGCAACGGGTACCCGGTCGGCGCCGCGTATTTGAGCGAGGCATCGAATCAGATGCAGACCGTCCTGCTCCCGATGGCCGCACAGCTGCAGAGCCATCGCTCCGATGCAGTCAGCGCGGCCCAGCGGCATCATGTGCAGCCGCCGTGGTCCGCGATCGGTGTGCTGATTCTGGCGCTGGGCGCACTGGTCTGGGCGCAGTTCGATCTGTCGAAGCGCTGGCACCGCGTGCTCAATCCGGGACTGCTGCTCGCCTCGGCCGCGATATTGATCCTGTTGGCGTGGACGCTGATCGCCGGATCCGTCTCCGCCGCGGAAATGATCGGTGGCCGCGACCACGGCGCGGTGCCGAGCTCCCGTTTGACCGAGAGCCGCATTCTGACCCAGCAGGCCCGTTCGGCGGAGACGCTGAAGCTGGTGCGTCGCGACGCGACCGGCGACTACGACCGGACCTACGAGTCGAGTGTCACCCGGCTCGACGAACTACTCAGCGGCTATCCCTCCGATGCGCCCGCCGCCGATGAGATCGAGAAGGCCCGTGCGGCACTTATCCGTTGGCGAGCGGCCCATCAGCGCATGAACGACAATCTCGCGCACGGCGACTTCGTCGGGGCGGCAACGGTGGCGACCGGGCCGGGCACGGCGGATGCCGAAGCACAGGTGGAATCGCTGGACCGCGCACTGGGACTGGGTTTGGACGCAACGCGCGATACGTTGCGCGACAACATCTCCGGTGCGGCCCGATCACTGGACTTCCTGGCACCGGGCGCGATGGTGCTGGGGATACTCGCCGCGGCCTATGTCGGCCTCGGTATGTGGCCGCGACTTCGGGAGTACCGATGAACCGCGTGCGCGGGCTGCTCGCCGCGCTCGCCGCAAGCGCCCTGGTCGCCGGGTGCGCGGCGGGCTCGGACACGATCGATAACAAGACCACCGTGTACACCGAACCACCGCTGCCCGCCAAAGCCGTTTCGATACCGACGGACTCACCGATTCCAGCGGAACGCGACGAGCAATGCGGCGATCCGACCGCGAGTCTGCGGCCCACCGGGGCGGGTGCGGCCGCCCGTGGACCGACCATCGATGCGATTCGTGCCCGCGGTCGGCTGGTGGTCGGATTGGATACCGGCAGTAACCTTTTCAGCTTCCGGGATCCAGTGAGTGGCACGATCGTCGGGTTCGATGCCGATATCGCCAGGGAGGTCGCGCGCGATCTGTTCGGCAGTCCGGAGCAGATCGAGTACCGCAGTCTCGGGTCCGCGGAGCGCGAGTCCGCGCTGCAGAATCACCTCGTCGATATCGTCGCCAAGACGATGACGATCAATTGTGAACGGCGGCAGAAGGTCACCTTCTCCACCGTCTATCTCCACGCGAATCAGCGCGTGCTCGCGGTGAAGAACTCCGGCATCCGAAGTCTGGCCGATTTGGCGGGTAGGCGGGTGTGCATCGTTTCCGGCACCACCTCGCTGGACCACATGCGCCGCGAACAGCCCGCAGCGACCATCCTCACCGTGCCCACCTGGGCCGACTGTTTGGTAGTACTGCAGCAGCGCCAAGTCGACGCGATAAGCACCGACGACGCCGTCCTCGCGGGTCTGGCCACGCAGGACTCGTCGTACACCGAGTTGGTCGGCCCCAGTATCAGCGTCGAGCCCTACGGCATCGGAATCCCTAAGGGCAATGACGATCTCGTCCGCTTCGTCAACGGCACGCTGGAGCGCATCCGCAATGACGGCACATGGGCACGGCTGTACCAGCAATACCTCATCGCTCTAGGGCCGGTCCCAGCCCCGCCCGTCCCGACCTATCAGGACTGACGGCGATGACATCACCGCACGATGCCACCGATTCGACCAAGGGCGAGCCGAAGGAACCCGCCGAGGAATCCGCAGAGAGCACCAGGGCAACCGCGTTCTTCGAACCAGATATGGCCGAACCGGGCTCCGCGGCCATCGAAACGATCAGATGGTCACCGGGTACCGGCCCCGAGGCCGAAACCCTGCGTCCCGAGGCCACTTCCGGCACCGAGGAGACCGCCGACGAATCCGCCCGTCACCACCCCGCCTCCGCCGACACGACCCGCGACCACCCCGCCTCCGCGGAAACCATGCGCCACCAACCCGCCTCCGGCGAAACCGTTCGGCGGAACAATATGGCCGCTGAATTCACCGTCGGCGCATGGAATGCCCCGGAGCCGACCTCCGCGGCGACCATGCGCACCTCCGGCCGCAGCGTCCGCACCGCGCGCTCGCGACCGACGACGCGCAAACTCGGCGCCGGACTGGTCACGATTCCGAATATCCCGCCCGCCGATCCACGCACCGCGGTGCTCGCCGATCCCGTCGTCTCCGAGGGCAGGCGCTTCTGTTGGCGCTGCGGCAACCCGGTCGGTCGGGCCACCGCGACCCGCCCCGCGACAACCGCTGGTACCTGCGAAACCTGCGGTGCGCCATATGATTTCCGCCCGTCACTGCACGAGGGCGATTTGGTGTCGAGCCAGTACGAGATCCAGGGCTGTATCGCGCACGGCGGACTCGGCTGGATCTACCTCGCGATCGACCGCAATGTCAGCGACCGCTGGGTCGTCCTGAAGGGTTTGCTGCACGCGGGCGATACCGAGGCGCAGGCGGTGGCCGTCGCCGAACGCCAATTCCTCGCCGAGGTGGCACATCCCAGCATCGTCAAGATCCACAACTTCGTCGAGCACACCGGCCCCGACGGCGAGTCCATCGGCTACATCGTCATGGAGTACGTCGGCGGCCGCTCGCTGCGCGATATTCTCGACACCTATCCGCGGCCGGAGCGGATGCCGGTCCCCGAGGCAATCGCATATCTGCTGGAGATCCTGCCCGCGCTGGAGTATCTGCATTCGATCGGGTTGACCTACAACGACCTCAAACCCGACAACATCATGGTCACCGAGGATCAGGTCGAACTCATCGACCTCGGCGCCGTCGCCACCATCGATGCCTACGGAAACCTGTATGGCACCAGGGGTTTTCAGGCACCCGAGATCGCCAGGACCGGGCCGACGGTGGCCTCGGACATCTACACCGTCGGGCGGACGCTGGCCGTACTGACACTGAGCATGCCGATGGAACAGGGACGCTATCTCGACGGCATACCCGACCCCGCCGACAATCCGGTACTCGAACGCTACGAGTTCTTCCATCGCCTCCTGCTGTGCGCGACCGATCCCGATCCCGAACGCCGTTTCCCCTCCGCGCGCGTCATGTCGGCCCAGTTGGCCGGGGTGCTGCGCGAGATCCTGTCCATGGCGACCGGCTCCGAACATCCCCAGCTGTCCACAGTTTTCAGTCCACAGCGCGGCAGCTTCGGCACCGAGGAGTTGATCAGCCAGACCGACGCCTATGCCGACGGCATCGCGAGAAGCAACCTACTGCGCGCCGCCGAAGTGGCTGCGGCACTTCCGGTTCCGCTCATCGATCCGACGGACGCATCGGTGCCGGTGCTCGCGGCCGTGGCACATCCGGAACCGAACGACGCGCTTGCGGCGTTGCAGGAGGCACATGAGCGCGCCGTGGCCGATCCCGAAAAAACCCAGGAGACATGGGATCTGGAGCTGACACTGGCCGAGGCCAAGCTCCGGCTCGAACTCGGCGAATCGGCGGCGGTGCTGCAGATGCTGTCACGAGTGTCCGGCGATCACGATTGGCGCATCAACTGGTATCTGGGCCAGGCCCGGCTGCTCGAGCTAGACTACGAGCAGGCGTATGACAGCTTCGATGCGGTGCTGCGGGTGCTACCCGGCGAGATCGCGCCCAAGCTCGCACTCGCGGCGACCGCGGAACTGGTTCTGCAGCACTGGGATTCGGACGACCACGAACAATGGCGGGCCTGTGCGGAGAAGTTCTACGCCACCGTCTGGCGCACCGACCGCGCCGTGGTGAGCGCCGCATTCGGCCTGGCCAGACAGTCGGCCGAGGCGGGTCAGGTCGACGAGGCCGTGCGCGCGCTCGACGAGGTGCCCGCCGCCTCCCGCCACTACACAACAGCCCGGATGACCGCGGTATGGCTATTGCTCACCGCCGCCCCGATCGGCGAACTCCCCGAATCCACCCTGCACCTTTCGGCCTCGCGCGTGGTCGGTCTGCCCAGTGGGGAGAGCCGCGCGACCCAGATGCGCGTACTCGTCCTCGGTGCCGCGCTGGCCTGGCTGCAATCGGGAAATACGCCGAGGAGCGACGGGACAACCCTCTTCGGCGCGCCGTTCACCGAGCGCGAGCTGCGCGCGGGCACCGAGGCCGGGCTCCGCGCCCTGGCCCGCAGCGCCCCCGGCCGCAATCACCGCTATGCGCTGGTCGACCTGGCGAATTCCATCCGAGCCAAGACCTGGATCTAGATTCGAAGCTGGACGACTGATCTCGTACCAATATGGGTAACTCATCGGGTACTCCCAAAACCGAGCCACCCTCGCAACCGCCGGCCCGCGACGACCGGTCCCCCACCTCCCAACGACCGGCAAAAGGCCCGGGGAGGCGGGGGAGCCTCGGATCTCGATTCGCGGAGCAGTCGGCACACCGATGATCCCCGGGATTCCGCGCTTCCGGCCCGCTCCGGGGGCAGCCGGAGCGGGCACATCGGGAGTGGCGAGGGCATCGCGGTCCCGATAGCGGCGGAGGTCCGGCCCGGTTTCGGCGTCCGGCGCGAACCCTGATCCGATACCAATACTGCCGCAGCGAGTGTGAGGATTCCGTGAGGTTTTCTAGAGTTCTCAATCAGCGCGCTGAGCTGTGACAACGCGGAGTGCGGCCTGCGCGATCGCCAATTCCTCATTGGTCGGCACGACCAGCACGGCGACCTCTGCGTCCGGTGCGGAGATATGCCGGGCCGCGCGGTCCTCAGCGGTGTTGCGGGCCGGGTCGACCGCGATGCCGAAGCGGGACAGCCCGGCGAGTGCGTCGGCGCGGACCTGCGGGCTGTTCTCGCCGACGCCCGCGGTGAAGGTGATGGCATCGACGCCGCCTAGCTCGATCAGATACGCGCCGAGGTAGCGGCGCAGGCGGTGGATGTACACGTCGTAGGCCAAGCGGGCCGCGGCGTCGCCCGCGTCGATGAGCCGCTGCAACTCACGGAAGTCGTTGACGCCGGATAGGCCCTTGAGTCCGGCGTTGCGGTTCAGCATCTCGTCGATCTGGTCGACATCCATGTGGGCCGCACGGACCAGATGCGCGAAGATCCCGGGATCGAGATCGCCGCCCCTGGTGCCCATCACCAGCCCCTCCAGCGGGGTGAGGCCCATGGTGGTGTCGATCGGGTGTCCGCCGCGTATGGCCGATGCCGATGCGCCGTTGCCGAGGTGGAAGATGATCTGATTCAGGTCTGCGGGATTTCGATCGAGCAGCACGGCGACCCGGCCGGAAACGTACTCGTGCGACGTGCCATGGAAGCCGTACTTCCGGATGCCATGCGCGGCAGCGAGTTTCGCGTCGATGGCGTAGGTCTTGGCGGCATCGGGGAGGCCGTGGAAGAACGCGGTATCGAAGACCGCCACCTGCGGTACGCCGGGCAGCAGTTCGCGCGCGCTCTCGATGCCCGCGACATTCGCCGGATTGTGCAGCGGCGCAAGCGAAGACAGCTCGGATATGGCCGCGACCACGGCGTCATCGATGAGCGTCGGCCGGTAGAACACTTCGCCGCCGTGCACCACGCGGTGCCCGACCGCACGCACCCCGGCGGTGGCCAGATCGTGGCCGGATTCGGCGAACACATCGAAGACCAGCCGCAGCCCCGCCGTATGATCGGCGATCGGCTGTCGATGCTGGATGGTTCGGCCATCGACCTGATGCTCGATCCCGGCCTGCTCCTCGCCGATCCGATCGACCATGCCGGACGCGGCGACCACACCCGACTCCGGGTCCAGCAGTTGGTATTTGATCGACGACGAGCCGGAATTGATCACCAGCACCAGGTCATCGCGCCCACCCGTCGCCCGACCACCGGCCATCATCGAATCGCTCAGCGATGCCGCGTCCATATCCGCACCTCCTGCATCACGCGCGTGCCCCGCACTCGGTCAGCAACCGCGAACCCGGTCGGATTGTTCCGCTGTGTGCCACACCGCACATCAGCTCTCCTGTGCCTGGATCGCGGTGATGGCAACCGTATTGACGATGTCGGCGACGAGCGCACCGCGGGACAGGTCGTTGACCGGTTTGCGCAGCCCCTGTAGCACCGGGCCGATCGCGATCGCACCGGCGCTGCGCTGGACCGCCTTGTAGGTGTTGTTACCGGTGTTGAGGTCGGGAAACACGAAGACCGTTGCGCGCCCGGCCACTTCGGAATCGGGGAGTTTGGTGGTGGCCACCGTGGGCTCGATCGCGGCGTCGTACTGGATCGGGCCCTCCACCAGCAGTTCCGGCTCGCGCTCGCGAACCAGTTTGGTGGCGACGCGCACCTTGTCCACATCGGCGCCGCTACCGGATTCACCGGTCGAGTAGGACAGCATCGCGACGCGCGGGTCGATGCCGAAGCGAGCCGCGGTGTGCGCGGAGGAGATCGCGATATCGGCCAGCTGCTCCGAGGTCGGATCGGGCACGACGGCGCAGTCGCCGTAGGCGAGCACCCGATCGGCCAGGCACATGAGGAACACACTGGAGACCGTGGACACGCCCGGGACGGTCTTGATGATCTCGAAGGACGGCCGGATGGTGTGCGCCGTGGTGTGGGCCGCACCGGAGACCATGCCGTCCGCAATGCCTTTGTGCACCATCATGGTGCCGAAATACGAGATATCGGACATGGTTTCGCGGGCGCGCTCGAGTGTCATGCCCTTGTGCTTGCGCAGTTCGGTGTATTCCGCGGCGAATTCGTCGAGGTAGCCGGAGGTGCGCGGGCCGAGTACCCGTGCGGCCGAGATATCGACGCCGAGTTCGGCGGCACGGGCGCGTACCGCCGCCTCGTCGCCCAGAATGACCAGATCCGCGATCTTGCGCTGCAGCACCCGCCCCGCCGCGCGCAGGATGCGGTCGTCGTCGCCCTCGGGCAGCACAATGGTCTTGCGGTTCGCCCTGGCGCGTTCGATCAGCTGGTATTCGAACATTTGCGGTGTCACCACGGAGGTATCCGGGATTTCGATGCGCTGCAACAACTCCGACGCGTCGACATGCTGTTCCATCAGGGCCAGCGCGGTGTCGACCTTGCGCGGGCTGCCCGCCGACATGCGGCCGCGGGTGCGGTAGGCGGCGCTCGCGGCGTCGTAGGTGCCCAGTTCGGTGGTGAGGATGGGCAGTTTGGGTTTGAGGCCGTTCATCAGCCTGGCTACCGCCGGATGCGGCAGCATGCCACCGTTCATGATGATGCCCGACAACGACGGAAAGCCTTCCGCCTCATGGGCATTCACGACACTGAGCAGCACGTCCGAACGATCGCCCGGCGCGATGACCACGACACCGTCGACCAACCGCTCGAGAATATGTTCGGCCGTCATGCCACCGACCATGACCTTCAATGCCTCACGCTGCAGCAATTCCACATCACCGCTGTACATTTCGCCGCCGATCGCGGTGCACAGCTCGGCCATGGTGGGCGAAATCAGCAGTGGCACTTCGGGTAACGTCCAGGATGGCACATCGAAGGCCTTCAGTGCGGCTCCTACTTCGTCCAATTGCTCTGGGTCGCAACGGTTGGCGATGATGGCCACCAAGTGCGCGTGTTCGAGGGACAGCTCGTGTGCGCACAGCTCGGCCAGGTGCTCGACCTCGTCGGGAGTGCGGCCAGAACCGCGCACGACCAGCAGTACGGGCGCGCCGAGGTTCACTGCGATGCGGGCATTGAAGCGCAATTCGCTCGGGCTGGCCACATCGGTGTAGTCGCTGCCGACGATCACTACCGCGTCACACAGCTTCGCGACCTCGTGGAAGCGCATGACGATCTCGCTGATCGCGGCATCCGGATCCGCGTGTACCTGCTCATAAGTAACGCCGATGGCCTGCGCGTAGTCGATATCGGCGGTGCTGTGCTCGAGCAGCAGTTCCAGGACGTAATCCGGCTCGGTGGTCGAGCGGGTGATCGGCCGGAATACGCCGACCCGGGCGGTGGTCGCGCACAGCATCTGGAGCATGCCGAGGGCCACCGTCGATTTTCCGGTGTCACCCTCCGGAGATGCGATGTACACAGCGGATGGAGCGGAATCGGCCATGCCCGAGAGCTTAGTGAAGCCGCGGCTACCTCGACCGTTCGGCGAGACGGCGATCACGAACTCCTATTCGCACCGATCCGGATATAGTCCGGGCATGGCTGAGCAATTCCCGAAGCGGCAGTGGGGTTCGAACACCAATTTTCTTGCCCGCCTAGCGACCAAGCTCGCTTCCACCAAACCCGGGTCGTGGCTGATTCGGAAAGTTACCCCGCTGGATCGGGCCATCCTCGAGCGCACGAATGCCAAGTACACCCTCCTCGGCCCGATCGGTGCCCCGGTCATGCTGCTGACCACCACCGGCCGCAAATCCGGTGAGCCGCGCACCCAACCACTGCTCTGCCTGCACGACGGCGACACCATCTACGTGATCGGCAGCAACTTCGGCCAGCACCAGCATCCGGCCTGGACCACCAACCTCCTGGCGAACCCGAATGCCACCGTCGCCATCGCAGGTCAACGCATCCCCGTGCGCGCCACCCTGGTCGAGTCCGACAAGGACGCCCTCTTCGCCCGCTTCGTCGAGATCACCAGCGCCTACCGCATCTACCGCACCCGCACCACCCGGGACCTGCGCATCTTCGCCCTCACCCGCGCCTGAGCCAACCGCGCGAACCGGATCCGCACACCGAGTGCATGCCCGGACCGAGCCAGTCCAATTGTCGCTGCGAAACCAATCGCGGCCAGACACGCCTCGATTGGCATTTTGCCTGAGCCGGCCGAGCATCGCGGATCCAGCCGAGCATGGGCACGAGCCCATCAATGCTCGGCC
>NZ_BAGN01000220.1 GCF_000308835.1 Nocardia vinacea NBRC 16497
TCTTGATCTTCACCAGCATCGCGTATTCCCTACCCTCATCCGGTTCACCCCGGCGTCCCACCATCCACCGCGCCGGTACTGATGATGACCCGCCGTCGCCGCGAAGACCACCGGAAAGCCAAGAAGACCAGCACAATTCAGCAATAGAAACCGATCAGTCGGATCTATCCCGACCGGCCGATCCCCTAGTGGTACCCCTAGGGATCCGCGGATAAGCCGAGATCCCGGAGCCGCGCACCGCACAATTCGGCACCGCCGCCCCGCCGATCACGGACCTACCCGCTAGTACGCTCGGATTCGGTCCGGCAGGACGGACCCCGCCACCGGCGGCGGACAAGGAGGCATGAGCATGGTTTCGGCGTTGCAACCACGCATTTCACCCGGTCGACTCCGGGAGCTGGGCCCGATCAATTGGATTGTCTGGCAGATACTTTCACGTGCGGCGGGGACGGACGACGCACATCTGTTCAGCACACTCGGCCGCACCAAAGGACTGTTCCGCGGCTGGCTGCACTTCTCCGGGCGGCTGATGCCGGGCGGCCGACTGCCCAGGCACGAATCCGAGCTGGTCATCCTGCGCGTCGCACAACTGCGCGACTGCGCCTACGAAATGGACCATCACATTCGCCTCGGCAGGCGGGCCGGCGTCACGCCGGAGATCCTGGACCGGGTTCGCACCGGCCCCGCCGCCGACGGGTGGTCGGATAAGCATCGCGCGCTGCTCACCGCCGTCGACAAGTTGGTCGAAACCCGCGATATCGACGACGCCACCTGGTCCGCGCTTGCCGAGCACTACGACGAGCGCAGCCTGATCGAAATCGTGCTGCTCATCAATCAGTACGAGGGGCTGGCCGCGACCATCACCGCGCTGCGGATCCAGCGCGACGGCGTCTGACCGACCACGGCGTTGGCGCACAGTTCGCCACCCCTCGCCAACGCCACCCATTCTCGATTTAGCAATTCCATAGCGATCACCCGCGATAGCCCCTAAACTGAAACGCGACACGCACAGAATGACGACTTTCATCCCCGTCGTCATGCAGCACCATAGCTTTCGAGACATCAACCGACGTGTGTCGCACGCCATAGTGTGACAGCACCAGGATCGGAAACCCCTCCATCAAGCTAGCTGGCAATTAACTGTCGGCTCTAGAGGAGAAAGGGGCCGTCATGACTGTCAGCCTCGTGTTGATCGTGGCGGGATTCATTCTTCTGTCCATCGTGATCACAAGCTTCCTGCTTCCCGGCAGTGCGGACACCGCGCGGCATCCGAAACCGCACAACGAGACCGGCGATCAGTAGCCCTGCGGCTCAGCGGCTTTCGATGAGCTGCGCCAGGCCGTCCAGGACTCGCACCAGACCGAATTCGTAGGCGTGGTCGGCGCTGTAGGCGGAGTCGTACGCCTGCCCCGCGACCGCGCCGACGCGGGCGGCCAGCGGGTAGCGCTCGGCATCGAAGAACTGCGCCAGTAGCGGAGCTGCACGCTCCCACCATTGCCGGTCGGACATGGCGCTATCGGTTGCGGCGCGTTCGGTGTCGATGGCGATGCGAGCCGCCGAGGTGACAAAGCCGAGGACGTAGGTGACGGCGGCGTCCAGCTCGAGGTCGTCGAGACCGAGGCCGTCGAAGGCGCGCAGTTCGTGTTCGTATTTGGCGGCGACACCCGGGCCGAGCGGTGGCCGCGTGGTCGGCAGATAGGCGACCCACGGGTGACGGACCAGCATGGCGCGATTCTCGGCGGCGATCGTCGTGACGCGATCGCGCCAGGGCAGACCGGTCAGGTCGGCCCGCGGCATCTCCCGATAGACCGCGTCGAGCATCAGGTCGACGAGTTCCGCCTTGCCCGGCACGTAGGTGTAGGTGGCCATGGGGGTCAAGCCCAGCTTGGTGGCGACCGCTCGCATGGTGAGCGCGCCGATCCCATCCGCGTCCGCGATTTCGATGGCCGCCGCGACCACGGCATCCACACTGCTGCGCTGCTTCGGTCCGCGCACCGATGCGGCAGGCACGCGCCACAGCAGTTCCAAGGTGCGCACGGGATCGCCCGCGCTGCTGCGGTCCCGTGACTGCTCGGCCATGCCGCCTCCTCGTGTTCGCGAGATCCCCGTGCGAAAGCCGATCGTATCGGCGTGACCCACATAACAGTGCGGCCACTCGGGAATTCCTCTACAGAGTACAGCATACTTAGTATAGTATTTGAGTCCAGCTCCCGAGGAGGACCTTGTGAAAATCACCGCTTCCGCCATCTCGCTCAATGTCGCCGACCCGCAGGCCTCGGCAAAGTTCGCCATCGACCACCTCGGCTTCACCGAGCAGATGTCGGCCGACGGTTTCGTCTCGGTCGCCCGCCCCGATGCCGGTTTCACCGTGTGCTACCTGCGTACGGGTCTCGACAGCTTCAAGCCGAAAGACAAAGCGGGAAGTGCTGGCGAGGGGCTACTGGTCGCGTTCGTCGTGGACGATATCGATGCCGAGTACGAACGGCTCCAGAGCGAGGGCGTGCCGATCGTCACCCCGATCGAGACCGAGCCCTGGGGTGAGCGCTACTTCCAGACGGCCGATCCGAACGGCATCATCCTGCAATTGGTGCAGTGGGTCTGATGCGAGTCGAGGTCGCATGCCGTGCGGTAAGCAGGGCATACGACCTCGGTTGATGCAACCGGGCCTGCACGCCGTCTCAACGCCTCACGGCCGCGGCGTGCGAGCCCGGTGAACCTACCCATGGTTGCAACGCTGCGGCGGCGTATGCCCCCCGCGACTCAGCTACCAATTCCATTGACACAGAACGGGATTGCACACCGTATCGACGAACGCGGATAACGCGCGACCGAAATACGGGCGTGCAAGTTGGGTGACCTGCCTTTGGACGCGTGGAGCTGGGAGGCGCACGACCTCGGCGTCTTAGCCAACCAATTTAGGCGAGGGCGGCGCCGAAGACCTCGACGGCGGGAGTGGAGGGGCGGCCGAGCAGTTTCTGGAGGTCGCCGGAATCCACATCGAGGATGCCGTCGCCGACTCCGGCGTCCGCATCCGCGAGCACCGCGGCGTAGTCGCCGGGCAGACCGGCCTGCTCGAGCGCCGCGCTGTAGTCCTCCTTGGACAGGTTCTCGTAGCGCACCGGCTTGCCGGATGCCTGCGAAATCACCTGGGCGAGTTCGGCATAGGTGAGGCGCTCATCGCCGCCGAGTTCGTAGATCCGGCCCGCGTGGCCGTCGGTGGTCAGCACCTTGGCGGCCGCCTCGGCATAGTCGGCGCGCGCGGCACCGGCAACGCGACCCGTACCCGCAGCACCGCGCAGCACGCCGGACTCGACCGTGTGCCCGAGCGCGCCGAAGTAGTTCTCCCAGTACCAGCCGTTGCGCAGGAGTGTGTGCGGGACAGTCGATCCCGCGAGTACCTCCTCGGTGCCCCGGTGCTCCTGGGCCAGGATGAGCGGGTTCTCGGTGGCGCGCGGAATGCTCGTGTAGGCGAGCAGCTGCACGCCCGCACGCTCGGCGGCCCGAATTACATTGGTGTGCTGGGCGACTCGGGACCCGAATTCGTTTCCGGAGACCAGCAGTACCCGATCGACACCGGCCAAGGCCCGGTCGAGGGCTTCGGCGTCGTCATAGGAGGCCTGCCGGACCTCGACGCCCCGCTCGGCCAGATCGGCAACCTTCTGCGGATCACGCACGATCGCGACCACGGGCGTGGTCCCCTCACGCAACAGCGCCTCGACGACGAGACGGCCCAGCTGCCCACCAGCTCCGGTTACGGCGACGGTCATGACTTACCTCCATGGGTCTGTACGGTTCATCAAGTACTAACTAATAGTAAGCACTATGCATTCCGCATCCACTTTGGTCAAGTTGGGTACTATCGATTCCATGACCACTCAGCGCACGCCGTTGGTGGATACCGACGATCCGACGCTGGAAGCCGACGTATTCGCCCGGAACTGCACGTCACGACCGGTGCTCCAGAATGTGATCAGCCGCTGGGGCACCCTCGCCCTGGTCGCGCTGCGCGAGGGGCCGTACCGGTTCAGCGCCCTGCGCCGCCGCGTCGACGGCGTCAGCGAGCGCATGCTCTCGCAGACTCTGCAGGCCCTGGAGCGCGACGGCATGGTCCATCGCGAGGTGCAGGAAACCATCCCCCCGCGAGTCGAATACACCCTCACCGAGCTTGGCACTCTGGTCGCCGAACGCCTGGAAGACCTCATCCAGATCGTCGAAACCAACATGCCCCGAGTCCTCGAAGCCCAAGCCGCGTACCACCGCGACTGACCCCAACTCGGTCGGCGGATGCGCGCCCGGGAAGCTCGGGGCGTTGTCGCGGGTTGGTGTGGGTATGGAAATTTCCTCGGCTGTTGATTTCGCGCGGACCACCAAGCGGTCCGTGCTCACCACCATCCGGCGCAATGGTCGCCCACAGCTGTCCAATGTGCTGCATGTGGTGGGTGACGACGGGGTCATCCGCATCTCCATCACCGCCGACCGGGCCAAGTACCACAATCTGGTGCGCGATCCGTGGGCCGCAATCCACGTCACCCGCGACGACTTCTTCGCCTACGCCGTCATCGAGGGCACCGTCGATCTCACGCCCGTCGCCGCCGACCCCAACGACTCCACTGTCGACGAACTGGTCGCCTACTACCGAGCGGGCTCAGGCGAGCACCCCGACTGGGACGAATACCGCAAGGCCATGGTCACCGACCGCCGCGCCCTCGTTCGCCTGACGCCCACCCACGCCTACGGCATGCTCTGACGATTCTCAGTGCTTCAGAAGCTCCGACACCGTGACGAATTGGTAACCGGCGGAACGCAGTTCGCTGACTATGCGCGGAATGGCGGCAAGGGATTCATGCCATTGGCCCATGACGTGCAGTAGGACGATGGAGCCGGGCCGCACCTTGGACACGGTTTCGGCGACGATGGCATCGGCACTCGCCTGCTTGCCCGAGTCGGGTTCCACATCCCAGGTGATCGTCGTGCGGTCGTGGTCGGAGAGGTACTTCGGGAGCGCCCAGAGCTTCTTGCCGTAGGGCGGGCGGAAGGTGACCGGGCCCTGGTAACCGGTTTTCGCGATTTCCGCGTCGGTTCGCTCGATCTCGTCGCGAACGGTGTCGCCGGAGACGAGCACCATGCGGCGATGGTCGTAGGTGTGATTGCCGATCTCGTGACCGGCCTGCGCAATGGCCCTGCCGTATTCGGGATGCGCGGCCAGATCACGGCCCATGAGATAGAAAGTGGCCGGAATCGCCGCTTCGGCAAGGACTTTCAACACTTCGGGCGCTTTGTCCGTCGGCCCGTCGTCCAGGGTCAATGCGACCACCTTGTCGGTGGTATCGACTCGGTTCACGAGCCGCCCCGCCAGTTGGAAGGTGCGCGAGTTCATCAGGTAGTAGCCGCCGACCGCCAGCGCCAACACCACCACGAGCACCAGCGCACTACCGATCAACCATTTGCGTCGCATCGTTCAGCTCCAATGAAAAACGGTGGCGCCCGGACCTTTCGGCCCGAACACCACCGTCTCCGACACGGATCAGAAGTTGATCATGTGGCCGGCGAGGCCGTGGAACGCTTCCTGCAGGGCTTCGCTCAACGTCGGGTGAGTGTGGACGTTGCGGGTCAGCTCATTGACGGTCAGGTCCCACTTCTGGGCCAGGGTCAGCTCCGGCAGCAGTTCGGAGACATCCGGACCGATGAGGTGGCCGCCGAGGAGTTCACCGTACTTGGCGTCGGCGACCAGCTTGACGAAACCGGTCGGATCGCCGAGACCGTGCGCCTTGCCGTTGGCGGTGAACGGGAAGGTGGCGACCTTCACGTCGTAGCCCTCGTCGCGGGCCTGCTGCTCGGTGAGGCCGAAGCTGGCGACCTGCGGCTGGCAGAAGGTGGCGCGCGGCATCATCCGGTAGTCGCCGAGGGTCACCGTCGGCGCGCCGGCGATGGTCTCCGACGCCACGACCCCCTGGGCCTCCGCGACGTGGGCGAGCTGCAGCTTCCCGGTCACGTCACCGATGGCGTAGATATGCGGCACATTGGTGCGCATGTTGTCGTCGATGGCGATGGCGCCGCGCTCGAGCGCGACACCGGTGTTCTCCAGGCCGTAGCCCTCGACCCGCGGCGCGAAGCCGACGGCCTGCAGCACCTTGTCGACGGTGACCGTCTCCAGGTTGCCGGTCTTGTTGTCCTTGATCGACACGGTGACCTTGGAACCGTCGTCGTCGATCGACTGCACGGCCGCACCGGTGGTGATGGTGATGCCGAGCTTCTTGTACTGCTTGGTGATCTCCTTGGAGACGTCGGCGTCCTCGTTCGGCAGCGCACGATCCAGGAACTCCACGATGCGCACATCGACGCCGTAGTTCTTCAGGACGTAGCCGAACTCCATGCCGATCGCGCCAGCGCCGACGATCAGGATCGAGCCGGGCAGGTCGCGGGTGAGGATCTGCTCCTCGTAGGTCACCACATTCGCGCTGAGCGAGGTGCCCGGCAGCAGCTTGGTGACGGTGCCCGTGGCGATGATGACATTGCTGAAGGTGATCGTCTCGGTGCCGCCGCTGGACAGGGCGACCGAGAGGGTGTTCGCGTCGGTGAAGGTGCCCTTACCGTCGAACTCGTCGATCTTGTTCTTCTTCATCAGGAAGTGGACGCCCTTGACCCGGCCGTCGGCGACCTTGCGGCTGCGGTCGAACGCGACACCGAAGTCGAAGCTCACGTCGCCGGAAATGCCGAAGGTCTTGGCTTCCTTGGTGAAGATATGCGCGAGTTCCGCGTTGCGCAGCAGCGCCTTGGAGGGGATGCAGCCCACGTTGAGGCAGACACCACCCCAATACTTCTGCTCGACGATCGCGGTACGGAGGCCAAGTTGTGCCGCGCGGATGGCGGCGACATAACCGCCAGGACCGGCACCGAGAACGACAACGTCGTAATGGGAAGTCACGCCGTCGAGCCTAACTCTGTCGAGCAAACTTCACCCACCCGTCCCCCACCAAGGTTGGATGCGCCTGGTCAACGCCTCGGATGCCCCGGGCCTGGCGATTCCCGGCTCGGCCGCAGATCACTACGGCTCGCGACGCCCGGTTCGCCGTGCCGATCCCGGTCGAGAACAAAATGAACGGATTGTGGGTGCCGCGGATCAGTCCCGCCAGACCTGCTGGGCGACCCGAGCGAAGTTGCCACCGAACACCGCCGCCCGGTCCCCAGCACTGAAACCACGACCGGCAAGCTCGGCATCCAATCCGGGCAGCTCGTTCAGTCCGAGCAGATCTTCCGGCGGCACCCATTGCAGCGGCCCCCACTTGGTATACGCGTCGGAAAACGCCCCCGGATCCTGCGTGAGCATGTCATTGAAATCCTCGGCATCGAAGGAGTAGTCGGATCCGATGCCGATATGTTCGATCCCGACGAGCTCCGCACCGTATTCGATATGCGCGGCCATTGCCGCGACCCGCTCGGCCCGGCCATCGATCGCATTCTGGCCGAGGAAGATTCCCACTCCATTGATACCGATAACCCCGCCGGTCCGGGCACAAGCCAGCGCCTGTTCGTCGGTGATATTGCGCGGATGCGCCCACAGTGCGGCGAAATTGGAATGGCTGTAGATCATCGGAACCCCGGTGCATTCGGCGAGGTCAAGTCCGGTGCGGCGGGAGCAGTGCGAACCGTCGACGAATATGCCGACCTCGTTCTGTTTGCGCACCAGATCTCGGCCGTAGGCGGTGAGTCCGGTGTCGTCGGTATCCAGACAGCCGCAACCGGCCGCATTGGCGTGGTTGTAGGTCGGCAGCATTGAGCGAACGCCCAGTTCGTAGAACATCTCGAGGTTATCCGGATCACCACCCAGCGGCCCCGAATCCTCCAGGTCGAAAGCCAGCGAAATGGTCTCGGCGGCACCGATATCGGCGAACCGGTCGACCAGCCGGAACCGACCGTCGCCCAGCGCGTCCCGGCGGAACTTGTGCAGCAGCGCCAGCGAATCCTCCGTCGACTGCCGCGAATACCCGACGTTCACCGATAAATACGAGCCGAGCGGATAGCGCGCCAGATCGGCGATCCGAGCGGAATGCAGTAATGGCAGGCAGCAGTGCTGCTCCCAGAGAAACTGTGGCAAACCGGCCACCTTCCACCTCGGTTCGGTATCGGACCAGCGATCCTACTGATCCGACCGGTACGTATGTCACGCCTTGAATCGATGTCGAGCAACCGGTAACAGGCCGCCCGAATTGCCCGATTCATCGAGTGATATCTCACCTTTAAAGCCTCTCGGCAACAATGTGGACATGACGGGCGTTGAGCAAACTGTGACCGATCCCTACCTGTGGCTCGAAGAAGTAACCGATGAGCGGGCCCTCGACTTCGCCCGCGCGCACAACGATGTGGTTGTCGAGCGTTTCGCCAGCTCCGGTCGGTTCACCGAGCTCGAGCGCCGCATTCTGGACATGCTCGACACCGATACCAAGATCGCCTACCCGGGTCGGCGCGGCCGCTGGCTCTACAACTTCTGGCGCGATGCCGAACATCCGCGCGGGCTGTGGCGGCGCACCACCTTCGCCGAATACGCCAAGGAAGCGCCGGACTGGGATGTGCTGATCGACCTGGACGCACTCGGCACCGCCGAGGGCGAGAACTGGGTGTGGGGTGGTGCCGCGGTGCTGCGGCCGGAACAGTCGCGTGCGCTCATCAGCCTGTCCCGCGGCGGCGCGGATGCCAAGGTCGTGCGTGAATTCGATATCGAAACAAGGGAATTCATCGATCCCGCCGACGGCGGTTACTTCCTGCCCGAGGCGAAATCCGAGATCCGCTGGATCGATATCGACTCGGTCTATGTCGGCACCGATTTCGGACCGGGTTCGCTCACCGATTCCGGCTATCCGCGAATCGCCAAGCGCTGGCGGCGCGGTACCCCGCTAACCGAGGCCGAGACGGTATTCGAGGGCGAGGCAGGCGATGTCGCGGTCTCGGCCGGCTACGACCGGACGCCCGGCTATGAACGGCATTTCGTCGGTCGTGCCACCGACTTCTTCAACGAAGAGGTGTACCTGCTCGAACGCGACGGCAGTCTGCGGCATCTCGATGTACCGACCGACGCCAGCGAGTCCTGGTACAAGGATTGGTTCCTGGTCCGACTGAAGTCGCCGTGGGAAATCGGTGACAAGACCTACCCGGCCGGTGCGTTGCTGGCCATGGACTTCGAGAAATTCCTTTCCGGCGCACGGGAGTTCGAGGTGATCTTCACCCCGGACGAGCACACTTCATTGCACGGCTACGGCTGGACCGAGAACCATCTGCTGCTGATCACCCTCGAGGATGTGCAGACCAAGCTCTACGTCCTCACGCCCGGTCCGGACGGCTGGCACAGGGAGCCACTCGCCGACACCCCGCCGATGGCGACCACCAGCGTGATGAATCTCGACCCGCTCGAGGGCGGCGACGAATTCATGCTGACCACAAGCGGATTCACCACTCCCGCCACCCTGCTCGCAAGTTCGGTGGGCGGCCGGTCCGAACAACTCAAACAGGAACCCGGCTTCTTCGACGCCGACGGCATCGAGACCGAGCAGTTCTTCGCGCGCTCCGATGACGGAACCGTGGTGCCGTATTTCGTGATCCGCCACCGCGACCGCAAGGACACCCCCGGCCCCACGGTGATGTCCGGCTACGGCGGCTTCGAGGTATCCCGCACCCCCTCCTACAGCGGCGCCTCCGGGATGGGCTGGCTGGAACGCGGCGGCACCTGGGTGATGACCAATATCCGCGGCGGCGGCGAATACGGCCCGCAGTGGCACACCTCGGTGCAGAAGGCCAACCGGCACAAGGTCTACGAGGACTTCTCCTCGATCGCCAAGGATCTGGTGGCCCGCGGCATCACCACGCATGAACAACTGGGCGCGGTCGGCGGTAGCAACGGCGGCCTGCTCATGGGCGTCATGCTGACCCGCTATCCGGAACTGTTCGGCGCCATCGTCTGCCAGGTCCCGCTGCTCGATATGCAGCGGTATCACCTGCTGCTGGCCGGTGCGTCGTGGGTGGCCGAATACGGCGATCCGGACAAACCCGAGGAGTGGGAGTACATCAGCAAGTACTCGCCCTACCAGAACGTCCGCGCCGACGCGTCCTATCCGCCGATCCTGCTGACCACCTCCACCCGCGACGACCGGGTCCACCCGGGCCATGCCCGCAAGATGGCTGCGCTGCTGGAGGAACAGGGCCACACGATCTGGTACCACGAGAACATCGAGGGCGGCCACGGCGGTGCGGCCGACAACAAGCAGTCGGCGTTCCAGGCCGGACTTATCTACGAGTTCTTCACCCAGATGTTGATGGAACGGTAATCAGGTTCAACCGGCCCGGTGCATCCTGCACCGGGCCGACTTCTTGCGGCGGTATGTCTACGATGTAGACTAGATCTACAGCGTAGACAAGGAGCCGCTATGGCCGAAACCGCCATACGAATCGTCGAAACCCTCGGCGCACAACTGCACACCGAAACGGCCGGAACCGGGCCGGATCTGGTCCTCATTTCCGGCGGCGGCGGTGATGCCGGAATGTATGAGGCTGTAGTGCCATTGCTGGCCGACCGCTTCCGCGTCATCACCTTCGACCGGCGCGGCAATTCGCGCAGCGCGCTAACCGATCCGCACGCCACGATCGATGTCGCGACGCAGGCGGCGGATGTCATCGCGGTCCTCGACGCCTACGCGATCGAGCGCGCACACGTCTTCGGCAGCAGCGGTGCCGCGATCATCACGCTCGAACTGCTTGCCGCACACGCAGATCGGCTTATCGATGCAGTCGTGCACGAACCGCCGCTGGTCCAACTGCTGCCCGTCGAAAGCCCTGCGCGGCAGGAGATCGCCGACATAGGCGCACTCGCCGTTGCGAAGAGTCCGATGCGCGCGTTCGCGGCATTCGGCGTTATGACCATGCCGAATGTGCCACGGATCCTTCGGTCGAGTCTGGGACAAACTCTGCTGGCCGGTGCAAGTCGCGTATCGCTCGCGATCGGAGCCGCGCTTCGCCGGATCACCCGAACTCAGCCGTCGACCATGACCCGCCAACTGAACAATGCCGACCTGCTGCTGCGACGCGAACTGCCCGCCTTCTGCTTCGACTACCACCCGGACCTGGCCGCCCTCCGGAAGGTCGAGGTGCCGTGGCAGCTGGCGACCGGACGCGAGAGCGTCGGCAAGCCGTACTACGCCGCCGCACACGCACTGGCCGACGAACTCGGCCGGGACTGTATGGAATTCCCTGGCGGACATGTGCCCTATCAGTTGCAGCCGGAACAGTTCGTCGCCCGGCTGGTGGAGCTGTTCGACGAGATGAGCGCATGAGCAAGCCGAAGCCACCCACCCGAACCGCATTGAATCGCGACTACATTGCCGCGACGGCGCTGACCGTCATCGATACTGCGGGCCTCGACGGCTTCACCATGCGGAAATTGGGTACCGCACTCGGCGCAGACCCGATGGCGGCCTACCGGCACTTCACCGACCAGCAGGACCTGTTCGACGGCATCGCCGAAGCAATGTTCGACGAATTGGAGATGGAAACTCTTCCGTGGCAGGAAGATTGGCCGGAGCTGATGACCGCCTACGCCCATCGCCTACGTTCCACCCTGCGCCGACACCCGAACGCCGTACCGATCTTCGCAACCCGACCGGTCCGCAGCGCCGTGGCGATCGAAACCGGAAACTGGATGCTCGAACGCCTCCAAAGCGGCGGCTTCACCCCCGCGGTAGCCCTGCAATTCGCCCGCTGCCTACGCGAATACGTAATCGGCCACATCCTCAGCCACACCGTAGCCGCCGTAGCATCCCAACGCAGCCGCAAACCCACCCCGAACGCCCCCGACTACAACACCCTCTCCGCAGCCGCCGACGCCACCGCGAACACCGACCACTTCGATATCGGCCTCACGGCGATGCTCGACGGCTTCAGCAAGCATCTCGGCGAAATCGCCGACCACACTTAGCACCTTTCGAAGGTCGCAGCTGATTCAGCGCCCCTTCGGCGGGCGATAGGCTCGATGTCATGACCTCACGATTTGGTTCCGTCACCACAATCACTGGGGCGAGTCCGGCAGTGATTTCGCTGCTTCGTCGCGCCGCGCAGGTTGCCGAACAACACGGTCGCAACGATATGGCACCCGAGGATCTGCAAGTAGCCCTGCTGCAGGGCATCCCGTGGTCCACACTCGAGGTGTGGTGGCCTCGGGTCGGTGGAAAACCGTTGCAGCGTGGAGTCATCAACGACTTCGATCCGTCTGCGCCGCAGAAGGCGTATCGGCTCGAGCGAAAGCCGTTAGCAAGTGAGGGATTTCGATGGTTTCCGGTGTGGCCGTCTCCCACCCCTGGACGAGGTACGGCGCGCCACACAGGTAGAGCCCTCAGCCTGCTGGCTGAGGGCTCCCTGGTTTGGGCTATTCAGACCCGTCGATCTGTGCTCTGAACTCGTCGGCATCCGGCCCCGATAGTTCGTATGTGACGGTGACCGGCTCCACCGGGTTCAATTCGTCACGCCCCGCCGGGCCAGGCACTATCGAGGTCACCAACTCCACCAATTCCGTGTAGGTCAACATTCATCGGTGCCACCATGACGGACACCGGCCGGGGCACGTTCACCCTGTCGGGCCGACCGGTGACCGAGCCTGAGACGCTGGCTCAGCTCGAATTGGCAGACGATGAGGCGGCTATCGAGGTCGAGAAGAAAGTGAGGACGTTTTACGGTGCTACTGGTCGACGGTGCCACTGTGCCACTCAGCGGCTACCACCGTTGGCTACTGTCGATCACGGGCCGGAATATCGAATCCGGGGAGAACATCCGGTATCTGCCCCGTCACCTAGCCGGGGAAGTTCCGTAACGGGTTCGATTCAGCAAACAGCGCGAAGCTCTCGGGGGCCGGTTTGGTTGGTGTTCCAGCCGCGCCTAAGAATTGGCGTTGGCGGGAGCCAGGATGACCACCGGGATCTGCCAGGACACCTTGGCCTGGAAGTCCGCGAGGAATGGTGCGTCCACCAGCTTGCGGTCCCAAAGGTTTTGTCGTTCTTCACCTTCGGCAAAGGATGCGATTACCGGCCAGGACTCGGTGGCGACCTCGACGACGGCCTCGGGATGCGCGGTCAGATTGTGGTACCACCCCGGACGATTCGGGCGCCCGCCGTTCGCGGCGTAGACCACTACCCGGTCACCGTCGCGCTGATAGGCCAGTGGCCAGGTTCGGGATTCGCCCGTGCGGGCGCCGGTGGTGGTCAGCAGTAGCAGCGGTATGTTCGCGAACTGCCCGCCGACCTTTCCCGCATTGGCGCGGAATTCCGCGATGACATCCAGATGTAGTTGCCGCCGTTGCTCATTCGACACGAGCACCAGCCTATGACGGCTTGCTCGATTGCGCTTCGTCGCTGCGCAAACCCAAGCGGCCACCTACCCACGATCGCCGTGCGCCCAGTCGATGAAGCGCCGAGCCTGCGGTCACCATCAAGCGTCCGATCAGCGGTCCCGCAGCCATTTCTCGATTTGATCGACCGTGCTGCGGTACCGACGGATCCAGCCGTTATGCCCCAACGGTTCCGGTTGTACCCAGGTGGTCACCTCGGCCTTGGGCATCTTGGCCAGCAGGTGTGCGACTGAACTGCGCGGCGCGAGATCGTCGCCGGTCATGGTGATGGACAGCACCGGCAGCTTCAGTCTGGCGATCCGCTCCTCGTAGTCGATATCCGCATCGACCGGCACGAAGCGGCCGGTGCGGGCCAGCCGGGCCCAATCCGACATCAGCACCTTCGACTGACGTCCGAAGCCGCCGAGCGAGATCCGGTCGCCGGGCCAGAAGCCGGCCAGATTGGCCGTCAGCGACATGACCGCGGTGCCGGCCAGCATGCCAGGACCCGAAATACCCCGGAATCCACGGTGATACGGGGTGCCGGAGGCGATCAGGATCAGCCCACCCAGGCGGCCGCGGATCCGTGACGCGTACAGCACAGCGAGCTGGCCGCCCATGCTGTGGCCGAGCAGATACGGGGTGCTCTCCGGGAACCGGTCGCGCACCACCGAAAAGATCGCCGGGAAGTCGACCGATGCCAGTTCGTGGTAGCCGAAGGTGCTCGCGGCGCTCGGGCGCGGGCGACTATCACCCGCGCCGCGCAGCTCACCGATCGCGGCATCGAAGCCGCGCGCGGCCAGCTCTTGGGCGAACAGTTCGTAGTACCCGGCCGGGACACCGAGGCCGGGCACCATCACCACCACCGGACGCGGCGCATCCGGGCGCACCGGATGCCGATGCGCACCGGTCGCCGGGAACAGCCGCACCGGCACGGTGGTGCCGTCCGGCATCTGGATGGGAACCGTCTCCATAGAGCGCACGCTAGCCGACGGCCGCCGGAACTACGCGCCGACCGCACCCATGATCACTCGGCTGAGCACCCGGATCACGTCGTCTAGTGGCGGGCGTGGGTCCGAACCGCTCCAGGAATCCACCACGTAGTTGACCGCGCCGATGATGGCCAGCACCCGCATCTCGTAGTCGCCCGTTGGGATTTCGCCGTGCAAGGCGGCATCCTCCGCGGCGCCGGCGAGTAGCGAACCCCAGACGCGACGCAGCTCCAGCCGGAACTTCTCCACCTTCGGCCCGGCGCCGACGACCTCTACCAGCGCCACCCGCGCCTTGCGCGGATCGGAGCCGATGGATTCGACGTAGGCGCGCACCGAGGCATCGATGATCTCCAGCGCGGTCGCATCGGATTTCTTCTCGAGGGCGGCGGTCACCGCATCGCGCGATTCCCTATCGATCTGCTCGTAGAGCTCGAGTAGGAGGGATTCGCGGCCGGTGAACTCCTCATAGAACTGCCTCGAGGAGAGTCCGGCGTCCTTACAGATAGCGCCGACCGAACTATTGGCGTAGCCATCGCGCGCAAAGACCGTCAGGCCCGATTCCAGAAAACGCGCACGCCGCTGACGTTGCCGGTCCTCTACGGGTTGCCCGGCATACATTCGTCCCGTATTCGCATCCTGTGACATTGGGGCAGACAATACCGAAGGGCCCGATCGCCTCGTCATGGATCGGGCTGTTCGTCTCAACCTTCGGCGGAACAGGTGTTAGCCGAAAGTTGGCCGCTCGGTTGCTATTGCGCTCAGCTGATGCTGCTCTCCGATCTAGGTGCCGCAACAGTGGTCGTCACTGATTGTTTGCCGCAACGGAGGATGCCGAGGGGTTCGGCACGCCGAAAGTGTTTTGCAGGACTTTTTTAGAATAATTCTTTCGACAGATCTTTCAACAACGCGGGCAGTTCCGCCACGGAATCGATGACGTGATCCGGTGCGGCCGAAGCCGCCGCCAGAACGACGGGCCGGAATTTGCCGGTGCGCACCAGAACTCCGGTCATACCGACCTGTTGGGCGGCTAGCACATCGGAGTGCAGATCGTCACCGATCATCAGCACCTCGGCCGGGTCGAGGTCCATAAGGTCCGCGCAGGTTCGGAATCCGGCCGCCGCGGGCTTGCCGACCACGGCGATCTCGGCATTGCCTGCCGCCTCCAGACCCGGTAGGTACGCGCCCGCGTCGATGCGGAGTCCGGTATCGGTGGCCCAGCTCAGGCCGCTGTGCATCGCGACGACCGGAATGCCGTCCAGCATCAGCTCGGCCACCCGGCTCAGCGCGTCATGCGTGAATTCCGCACCGGCGCCGCCGATTACGATGACATCCGGATGTTCGTCGTCGAGAGTCAGCTCGGCGAGGTCGGCCGCGATATCGCCGTGATTGAGCACCCAGACTGCCGCATCCGGGTAGCGGCGGCCCACATATTCGCCGGTGAGCCGGGCAGCGGTGACAATCTCCGCGGGATCGACATCGAACCCGGCGTCGCGCAGCCGCTCGGCGATCTCATCGCAGGTTCGGGAGGTGGTGTTGGTGAGAAACCTTCGGCGCAAACCACTTTCGCGCACGCGGCGCACGGCGTCGACCGCACCGTGGATCTCGTGCCAGGAGGTCACCAGCACGCCGTCGATGTCGTAGAGCACCCCGCGTATGTCGCCGGACATGGGTTCAGCCTACGACCGCGGAACAGGGCGCGTCCCCGCATCTGTTCGACACGGCGGTCAGCGGGCGAAACTGCGGGCGGCGCGCGCAAGCATCCACGGCACGAGCCGACGATGGAATGGGCGCACGACGGCGAAATACCTTCGGCCCCAGCGATTTCGATACTTGACCAGCGAAGTGATGGTGACCGTACCATCGTCGACGAGAACCGAGACGACAAAGTCGAGGACCGCCAGCACATCGGCGGTCACATGCTCGCGCTCGTCGCATTCGCGATCGGGAAAAGGGTTGCCGAAGAATATCTTTCGGGTCCATTTCCGAGGGTCGATTGGAGCGCCTGGCGGCAACGCTATTTCGTAGGAATCGATGTAATCCCAATCGGTGCCCGACGAGCGCGCCAGGGCGGCTCGTTCGGGAATTTCGACTAGTTCATAAGTCGGCATCACATTCCTCCGATAACCCATACTGGGCCGCATGGAACGACCATACGGTAGCGTATGGGAATGGCACAAGGGGATGCGACCGCGAAGACACGGCTCAGCGCCGACGATTGGGCACAGGCCGCACTGGACGCGCTGGCGGAGGGCGGTCTGGCGGCGGTCGCCGTCGAGCCCATCGCCAAGCGGCTCGGCACCACCAAGGGCAGCTTCTACTGGCATTTCAAGGACCGCGCGGCCCTCGTCGAGGCGGCACTGGCGCGCTGGGAGCAGCGCAGCACCGACGATGTAATCGCCGAGATCGCCATCGAGACCGACCCGGCCGAGCGGTTGCACCGACTCTTCGCCCAGGTCATCGATTACGCGGCCACCGGACGCGTCGAATTGGCGCTATTGGCCTCGGCGGACCAGGAATCGGTCGCCGCGACACTGCGCCGAGTCGCGGACCGGCGCATCGAATACGTCGCGGAATTGCTTCGCGAATTGGGGCTGACCGCCGGGCAGGCGCGGACCAGAGCGGTTGTCGCCGTGAGCATTTACCACGGCTTCAACCAACTGGCCCGCGTCTCCCCCGACGCGCTCCCGAGCACCGAATCACAGCGAAGGATGTTGGTAGACAGCGCATTTCAGAGTCTGTTGCCGGACTGAATCAGCTGCCGCCGCCGCAACCACCACCACCGCAACCGCCCCCACCGCAGCCCGAACCACCGCCACAACTGGAGCCGCCGCCGCAACCGCCGCCGCCCTCGCCACCGCCGCCTGCGGCCCATCGACTCCGACTGCGGCGGTTGCGGCGCCCCCGACTGTCGCGGTGCGCGAGATTGATGATCACGAGCGCCCCGTACAGCAGCAGTACGACACCGATCACGATCACGACCAAAAACCCGTCCATTGTCCCCCCTGAGTGACGTTCAAGGCCTGTCCCCACCCCAAGTGCACCCGCTACGGGATCGCCGGTAAAGCCAATACTTCTGGGGCGTTTGAACACCAGGCGGTCGAGTGCTCAGGTCAGCGTTGCGAACCGTTGATAATCGCATCGAGCAGGCCGGGGAAACGTTCCTCCAGATCGTCACGCCGCAGTTCGACGAGTCGATTGCGGCCGGAGACGTAGGTGGTCGTGACACCCGCGTCGCGCAGCACCTTCCAGTGGTGCGACGCGGTGGCGGCGGTGATTTCGACATCGAATTTGTCGATGGCGCAACTGAGCGGTTCACGGACCCCGGCGAGCGAGCGGATCAGCTCCAGCCGGATCGGATCGGCGATGGCGCTGAGCACCCGGATCAGGTCCAGGTCGCCGGCGCTCGGCTGCGGTAGCTGGCGCATGTTCATCCTCCGATCGTTTGACAACCATCGAATTGTATCTCAGCATCATAAGATGCTTCGACAATCATCGAACAATCTGTATCGATCCCTGATCCCACTCGCCGTCGGCACTTTCGTGCTGGGCACCGACGGTTTCGTCCTCAATGGCATGCTCCCGCTCATCGCCCGCGACCTGGACGTCTCGGTGGCCACCGCGGGCCAGCTCACCACCATGTTCGCCTGGACCTACGCCATCGCCTCGCCGATCATCGCGGCCGCGACCGGATCCTGGGACCGGCGCTGGGTATTGGGCGGCGGTGCGGCGCTTTTCGTCATCGGCATGATCGGACAGGCTGTAGCGCAAGACTTTTCGGTAATGGCCGGAGCACGCATCGTTGCCGCCATCGGCGCGGCGGCATTCCAGGCCAATGCCTACGCCGTGGCCGGAGTGGTCGCCGACGACGCGCACCGCGGCCGGGCACTATCGGTCGTCACCGCCGGAATCACGCTATCCGCCGTCGCGGGCGTGCCGATCGGCATCTTCGTGGAGCGTTGGATCGGTTGGCGCGGGGTGCTCTGGGCGATTGTCGCGGGCGGCGCCATCGCGGCCGCGCTGGTGCTGCTGCTGCCGCGCGTCACCTTGCCGACTACCGGATTGCGCGATCGCGTCGGCGTGCTCGCTCGGCCCGCCGTGCTGCGAGTTCTGCTGGTGACGACGCTGCAGATGACCGCGGGCTATACGACCATCGTCTACCTGCCGGTCGTCGTTGCCCCATCGGTGCCGCAAGGACAACTCGCGTGGCTGCTGCTGGTCATGGGCATCGGTCAGGTCATCGGCAACTCCCAGGCGGGCCGGGCGGTGGACCGCTTCGGCCCGGCCCGCACACTGACCGTCGGACTCGTCGGCAGCCTCATCGGCCTGATGCTGCTCGGCCCGGCCACCCACGCCGGCTGGGCGGTTTTCGCGGTACTCGGCCTGACCGGCCTCTTCGGATCCGCGATCCTGATCCCGCAGCAATTCCGACTCTTCGCCATTGCCCATGACGCGCCGACCGTCGCGCTCGGTCTCAATGGCTCGGCCATCTACCTGGGCAGCGGCATCGGCTCACTGCTCGGCGGCACGGTGCTGGATTCGTCGGGCGCGAGCTGGCTCCCGTGGACCTCCGCCGCGGTCGGCTTCGGCGCCCTCGCGCTCGGCGTCGCAACCCTGCGCCGACCGGCACGCGCCGAAGCGGCAGCGGTCGCTCCGGCGTGAAATCGCCTGTACCCCAATAGCTCCCGGATCGATCCGATTCGGGAGCTATTTTTTCGGCGCGGATTCGGGGCGGATGGAGTCGAGCAGGTCGGCGCAGCGGGTGAGCAGTTCGCGCAGCGCGGCGTGTTCGGCCTCGGTGAATTCGTCGGCCAATGCGCGTTCCACGCGGACCGCATTCACGTCCGCCTCCTGCGCGAGCGCCGCCCCCGCTTCGGTGAGGCGGGTCTCCAGGATGTTCTTGTGCCAGGCGTGCGGGGTGCGCTCGATGAGGCCGCGATCCTGGAGATTGGTCAGGATCGTATTCATGGTCGGCGGGGTCACCCCGCACAGCCGGGCCAGCGCGGCGGCATTGATGCCCGGATTTTCGATGAGGAACAGCAGGGTCCCGTACTGGGGAACGGTGAGGCCCGCCGGTTTGAGCGCCGCGCTCTTCGCCGAGTTGAGGGCCTGTTCGGCGCGCTTGAGATACGAGCCGAGGCGCTCGGAGGAGTGCATGGACGTCATATCCGCATGGTAACTGCCCGTCTACTGATTAGGCCCTTGACGTTGATTAGAGTTCTAATATAGGTTCGAGCACATTCGACGATGTGAATGCATCCGGATGTTCGACTATCAGGAGCCCTGAGCATGTTCCGCACCATCTCGACCATCGCCACCGCCATTGCCTGCACCGCCGTCACGGCGTGCGGAACCGCGACGGAGGCCGCGAGCCAACCCACGACCCGCATCAGCACCGCATACGAACTGCCCGGTGATCGCGTCTACCCGGAGGGCATCGCCGTCGACCCCCGCACCGGTGACACCTACGTCGGCTCATACGCCAACGGCGCCGTCTACCGCGCGACACCCGGCGCCACGCGAGCCGAAATCTTCCTGGCCGAGGGGACCGACGGCCGCAAAACCGCCAATGGCCTGAAAGTCGATGCCGCAGGGCGACTGTGGGTCATCGACTCGACCGCCGGAGTCGCGGTGTACGACACCGGCAGCCGTGCGCTGGTCGCCCGCTTCGATATCACCGGCACCGAACCGAGCCTGGTCAATGATCTGGCCATTACGCCGGACGGCAGCGCATATCTGACCGACAGCCTGCGACCGGTGGTGTACCGGGTCACCCCGGAGCAGGTCACCGCGGCGCACGGCGGAAAGGCCGTGCTGACAACACAATTCGACCTGAGCACCATTATCAGCCCGCACGCGCCGGACGCGTTTACCTTGAACGGCATCGTGTCCGACGATTCCGGTCGCTATCTGCTGATCGTCGATATGAATTCCGGTGAGCTGTATCGCGTTGCGACCGCGGCGAATTCGCCGGAGATTCGCAAGGTGACCATGCGCGGCGCCGACCTGAAACACGGTGACGGACTGGAACTGCACGGCAGCACGCTGTGGGCGGCCCAGAATATCGGCAACACCATTACCCGCTGGCAGATCAGCGATGACGGCGCGACCGTCGAGCTGGAACGCACGGTCACCGATGACTCCCTGCGCATTCCCACCACATTGGTACGCAGCAATGGTCGAACGCTGGTTGTCTCTTCCCAATTCGATAAGGGCGGGCCGATGGGTCCTGGCACCCCGACCATGCCGTTCGCCGTCCTGACAGTTGACGGAATCTGATCCGCCGCGCGGCCGGTTCGTTCAGCGGACCGGCGATCGGCCTATTCGCCGCATGACAACTTGATCTAAATCACTCCGAAACGCCCGTACCCATCGCGGGTATGCCGCCGCGATGACGTAAGCTCGGCCGACTGACCGGGCACGCGGCTGGGGTGGCGACCTTCGGGCGAGTGTCATACGCTTCGCCGCGGAGGAAAACCGCCTCATGGAGGGACAATTGACCACTCCGAGCCATGGCGATGTCGGAACCGGCGGGCCACAAAAGGTTCCACTGTCGCAGCTGATCCACCTGATGGCCGAATATCAGAAGCTCGGCACGCACCGACAGACCTTTCTACCGGCGCCGGCGAGCGACACTTTCGTGCGTGGCTGCGGGATCGTCGGGGGCGGGTTCGCGGCCGTGGGAGTTATCTGTGTGACGGTCGGCGCCTATCCCGGTGCGCTCGCGGTCGGTCTGCTCGCCCTGGTGCCCGCGTCGATGGCATTCTTCCGCGGGCGGCGCAATCGTCGCCACCGCGCCGCACGGCTGGATCTGTTCGATGTCGGCATGACCGTGTACCGCTCCGGTGAGCAGGTGGCCGGGTTCCGCTGGGACAGCGCCGAAGTGCGCCAGCAGGTCATCCCCTTCCAGAATTCCGCCCACACCGAGTACTCGCTGCGGATGTCGGGCCCCGACGGCGCCGAGGCCGCATTCGACGACACCCTGTTCGGCGACGCGCGCGATTGGGGCCGGGCCATCCAGTCGGCCGTCACCCTGGCCCAGCTCCCCCGCGCCGTGGCCGCCATCGATGACGGCGCGACCGTCCATTTCGGCGAAATCGCCCTCGACCTCACCGCACTCTATTTCCACAGCCGGGCCTACACCTGGGAACAGATCCAATTGATCGACGCCCGAAGCGGTTTGGTCCGTATGAAGGTCGACGGCAGCTGGGTCTCCCTCACCCCCGTCGGCCAGATCCCCAACTTCTACATCTTCAACGAACTCGCCGAACGCCTACGCCTGGCCGCTGCCGCAGAGTCCGCCGCCGAATCGGCCGCAGCCGAACCCGCGGATCCCGAACTGCCGACCATCACACCGGCCGCCGAACCCGATCCCCCCGCGCCGACGGTCGACTCCGATCCACTCGCGCCGGTGGGCGCCTCCGATCCGACGGTCGATAATGCTCCCGAGACAGCCGCCGATCAACAAATCGAAACCCCCACTGCCAAAGGCACCGGCAAAACCCCCAACCGCCCCACCCAAGACCTGAGCGCCGCCTCGAATTAACCCCCGCCCCAACCCCTTTCCACCGAACCATCAGCCTCGTTCGGCTATCGCCATTCCGTTCATCGTTCTCGAATAGCCCAAAAAGGCCGAAGGCCGGGCCACCTGATGGTGGCCCGGCCTTCGGGTCTAAAGGTGTTGCTGGGGAGCGGGACTCAGAAGTCCATGCCGCCCATGCCACCGGTCGGGTCGCCGGCGGGAGCGGCGGCCTTCTCCGGCTTGTCGGCGACGACGGCCTCGGTGGTGAGGAACAGTGCCGCGATGGAGGCCGCGTTCTGCAGGGCCGAACGGGTGACCTTGACCGGGTCGGCGACACCGGCGGCCAGGAGGTCCTGGTACTCGCCCGAGTCGGCGTTCAGGCCGTGGCCCGCCGGAAGGTTGGAAACCTTCTCGGCGACAACGCCGGGCTCGAGGCCCGCGTTGAAGGCGATCTGCTTCAGCGGAGCCGACAGCGCGACGCGCACGATATTCGCGCCGGTCGCCTCGTCACCGGTGAGCTTCAGGTCGTCCAGCGCCGGAGCCGACTGCAGCAGGGCCACGCCACCACCGGCGACGATGCCCTCCTCGACGGCGGCCTTGGCGTTGCGCACTGCATCCTCGATGCGGTGCTTGCGCTCCTTGAGCTCGACCTCGGTCGCGGCGCCGGCCTTGATCACCGCAACACCGCCGGCCAGCTTGGCCAGACGCTCCTGCAGCTTCTCCCGGTCGTAGTCCGAGTCCGAGTTCTCGATCTCGGTGCGGATCTGCGCGACGCGGCCCTTGATGGCCTCCGCGTCACCCGCGCCCTCGACGATGGTGGTCTCGTCCTTGGTGATGACGACCTTGCGCGCCTGGCCGAGCAGCTCGATGCCAGCGGTCTCCAGGGAGAGGCCGACCTCTTCGCTGATGACCTCGCCACCGGTCAGGATGGCGATATCGGCGAGCTGCGCCTTGCGACGGTCACCGAAGCCCGGCGCCTTGACGGCAACGGACTTGAAGGTGCCGCGGATCTTGTTCACGACCAGGGTCGACAGGGCCTCGCCCTCGACGTCCTCGGCGATGATCAGCAGCGGCTTACCGGCCTGGATGACCTTCTCCAGCAGCGGCAGCAGGTCCTTGACGGTGGAAACCTTGGAACCGACGAGCAGGATGTACGGATCCTCGAGGACCGCTTCCTGACGCTCCGGGTCGGTCACGAAGTAACCCGAGATGTAGCCCTTGTCGAAGCGCATACCCTCGGTGAGCTCCAGCTGGAGCCCGAAGGTGTTGCTCTCCTCGACGGTGATGACGCCTTCCTTGCCGACCTTGTCCATGGCCTCGGCGATCAGCTCACCGATGGACGCGTCACCGGCCGAGATACCGGCGGTGGCGGCGATCTGCTCCTTGGTCTCGACCTCCTTGGCGGTCGCGAGGAGCTTGGTGGTGACGGCCTCGACGGCCTTCTCGATGCCGCGCTTCAGACCCAGCGGGTTGGCGCCGGCCGCAACGTTGCGCAGGCCCTCACGTACGAGCGCCTGGGCGAGCACGGTGGCGGTGGTGGTGCCGTCGCCCGCGACGTCGTCGGTCTTCTTGGCGACTTCCTTGACCAGCTCGGCGCCGATCTTCTCGTACGGGTCCTCCAGGTCGATCTCCTTGGCGATGGAAACACCATCGTTGGTGATCGTGGGGGCGCCCCACTTCTTCTCCAGGACAACGTTGCGACCCTTGGGGCCCAGCGTCACCTTGACCGCGTCGGCGAGGGCGTTCAGACCCCGCTCGAGGCCGCGACGGGCCTCTTCGTCGTACGCAATTGTCTTGGCCATTGCGTTGAGATCCTCCACATGTATATGGCTGACACACAGGACGACCGCAGGTTGGATCGCCCCATTTACGCTGGCCAGGTTCGGTGCCCGCGACGGACGACCGAGGGTGTCGATGGAACCCGGTCTCACCGTCCCGACCTGGCACTCACACGTCGAGAGTGCCAAGCCCTTTTTAGCACTCTGGGGTATCGAGTGCAAGGTCCGCCGCGCTGCTCAGCACCGGCTCAGGCCGAGCTGCGGTCGTCTACCCGGAGTATCAATGCGACGAAAGCATCGGCCCGACGCTCCTCGGGCGTGCGTGGTTCACCCTCATCGACCGTTACGAGTTCCGCGTCGTTCAGCAGCAACTCCGCCTCCACCCGCATGATCGCCCGAATGAACGGTGGCGCGACATCAGGCGGCAGGTCGCCGTTGATGATGTAGCTGCCATCGGGCTGCGATTCGGTGGAGACATAGGTCAGCGCACGCTCGAGATCAGCGCGTCGTTCCCCCGCAACCAGGTCGGAGTCCATGTCATCCGCCATTGCTATAGCTTACCGGTGCGCCGGACCAGCCCTTTCCCGACAGGCCGACCAGTCCGGGATCCGCGGCACCGGCCCAGGTCGCGCGACCAGCAAATCGCTGTCCGCCAATGGCTTACGATCCGCGTGGCGCGGCGCATGATCGGCGCCGACCTTATGGTGTCCAGGTGAGTGAAAGTCCCGGCTGGAACGCTATCGACGCCGCGTTGGAGCAGCTGTACCACGACACCGCACCCAGCCATTGGGGGACGGGGGTCCCCTGGTCGCTCGGCGGGCCCGATCCGCTGGACGGCATCAGTGCCTATCCACGCACCGAACCGGTCCCACACTGGCACTACATCAGCTACGGCATGACCGAGCTGTACGAGAAGGAATGGGATAACCCAGACGAATCGGGCTGGGGATTCGAATTCACCTTCCGCCTGCTGCGCACACCGGCCTACGAGAAGCCGCCGGTCTGGCCCGCGAACTTCCTGCAGAATCTGGCCCGCTATGTGTTCCAATCCGGGAATTGGTTCGCACCGGGCCACACCATCAAGTCGAACGGCCCGATCGCCGCGGATCATCCGGATTCGGAGATCCACGCCGTCGCCTTCACCGTCGACCCGGAGCTCGGCGCCATCGACACACCGCACGGGCGGATGCAGTTCCTGCAGATCGTCGGGCTGACCATGCCGGAGTACCGGGCCGCGCAGGGCGGGCGCACACTGGCGATGCTCGACGAACTCGAGCCGCGGCTGCCGCTGTTGGTCACCGATATCGAGCGCGGACCGCTCATGGAGGAACCGAAGACCAAGGCGAAATGGCCGCGCTGGGGCGGGGGGCTGCGCGGGCGAGCGTAGATTTCGCCATGGAGGAAGATCAACGATCCCGAAGGGGGACGCCCGTGCCCGCATTGCCGTTCGACTCGCTCTATCGGCACGGGTTCGCGCGGGTGGCGGTCGCGGTGCCGCGGATCCGGGTCGCCGATCCCGCGTTCAATGTCGAGCAGACCCTCGAGCTCGCTCGGCAAGCGGCCGCCGACGGCGTGATGCTGACGGTCTTTCCCGAACTCGGACTCTCCAGCTACACCGCCGACGATCTTTTCCACCAGGATGCGCTCGACGATGCGGTGGGCGCGGCAATCGAGCAGGTAGTCGCGGCGAGCGCGGAGATCGATACGGTGCTGGTGATCGGTGCGCCGGTGCGGACGCAGGGTCGGCTGTTCAATTGCGGCATCGCGGTATGCCGCGGCACGGTGCTCGGCGCCGCGCCGAAGAGCTACCTGCCCAACTATCGCGAGTTCTATGAGAAGCGCCAGTTCGCGGCGGCACGCGAAACGCTGGACGACCACATCACGATCGCGGGTCAGCGGGTGCCGTTCGGATCCGATCTGTTGTTCACCGCGACCAATCTCGACAACTTCGTATTCCACCTGGAGATCTGCGAAGACGGCTGGGTTCCGTTGCCGCCCAGTGGATATGCCGCGCTTGCCGGTGCGACCGTGCTGGTCAATCTGTCGGCGAGCAATATCGTCATCGGTAAGGCCGACTACCGCCGCGCGCTGTGCACCTCGCATTCCGCGCGCTATCTGGCCGCCTATCTGTATTCGGCTGCGGGACACGGTGAATCGACCACCGATCTGGCCTGGGACGGACAGGCACTGGTATGTGAGAACGGCGACCTGCTCGCCGAGGGTGAGCGGTTCTCCGACCATCCCCAGTTGGTCACCGCAGATCTCGATCTGCAGCGGCTGGCCGCGGATCGCATCCGCACCACCAGTTTCGCCGACAATGTGCACGATCACCGTGACCGCCTGGCGCGGCTGCGGCGCATCGAGGTCGAGTTGCCGGTTCCGACGAGTGCCATCACCTTGGGGCGCGAAATCCAGCGCTTCCCTTATGTTCCCAGCGATCCGGCCGCGCGCAACGAACGGTGTGCGGAGGTGCATCACATCCAGGTCGAGGGCCTGAGCACCCGGTTGCGTGCGACCGGCAGTCAGCGCGTGGTCATCGGCGTATCCGGTGGATTGGACTCCACCCAGGCGCTGATCGTCGCGGCCAAAACCATGGACCGGCTCGGACTGCCGCGCGCGAATGTGCTGGCCTACACCATGCCCGGCTTCGCGACCAGCACCCGAACGCGCACCGACGCGCACGCGCTGATGGACGCGCTCGGCGTGACCGCGCAGGAGATCGATATCCGCCCATCCGCCACCCAGATGCTGCGCGACCTGAATCACCCTGCCGCCGACAGTGTTCCGCAGTACGACGTCACCTACGAGAATGTGCAGGCGGGCGAGCGCACCTCGCATCTGTTCCGACTTGCCAACCAGCACGGCGCACTCGTGGTCGGCACCGGCGATCTCAGCGAACTCGCCTTGGGCTGGTGCACTTTCGGCGTCGGCGACCATATGGCGCACTACAGCGTGAACGCCTCGGTTCCCAAAACACTGATCAAATATCTGATCGCCTGGGCGGTCGACACCGATCAGTTCGGCCCCGAGGCGGGCCGGGTGCTGTCATCTATCCTGCAGACCGAGATCTCGCCGGAGTTGGTGCCCAGCCACGATTCCACCGCACCGAGCCAGAGCTCCGAGGCCACCGTCGGCCCCTATGAACTGCAGGACTTCCACCTCTACTACATGCTGCGCTTCGGTTATCGCCCGAGCCGGGTCGCCTACCTTGCCCGGCACGCCTGGTCCGAGCTCGACCGCGGCAGCTGGCCGGACCTCATTCCGGCCGACCAGCGCAACACCTACGACCTGCCGACCATCAAACACTGGCTCGCCGAATTCCTGCGCCGCTTCATTCAGACCAGCCAGTTCAAACGCTCCACCCTGCCCAATGCCCCGAAAGTCGGTTCGGGCGGCTCACTTTCACCACGCGGCGACTGGCGTGCGCCGAGCGACGCCTCCGCCGCCGCCTGGTTGGACGAACTCGCCCGCAACGTGCCCGAGGACTGAGCCGCCGTCACGCCGCAAGGGGCTCACGGTATTCGAGCGAAGCCGTGGGCTTGTGCCGCACCGACATCCCACGGGACCGGATGGCCCGCCGCTGCCTTGCCCTGACCGCGTGCACGGATCGAATGCCGATGACCAGCCAGGCAATTCGACGTCGTCCGGCGCCGAACGCGGCCCTGGCGTTCATGACTTCTCGGCGGCGATCACCGACAGCAGTTCGGTCAGATCGGCTTCGGCCTTCGCCTTGTCGACGCCGAGATCGGACAGGATTCCGGAACCGTTCTCCTGTTCGAGCAGGGCGAGCAGGACATGTTCGGTGCCGATGTAGTTGTGTCCCCAGCGAAGTGCCTCACGGAAGGTCAGCTCGAGCACCTTCTTGGCCTCGGGTCCGAATGGAATGAGCGCGCCCATATTCTCCGGATCGGCGGGCCGTTCGGCGATGGCCGCGGTCGCAGCATCCCGGACCGTGTCCAATTGCACCCCCTGGGCGGTAATCGCCCGCGCGCCGAGGCTTTCCGGTTGGGACAGCAGCGCCAGCACCAGATGCCCGATCGCGATCTCCGTATGACCGGAGGTGCGAGTTGCCTCCTGGGAGGCCACCACCATCTTTCGCGCGCGCGGGGTGAACTTCGCGAAGCCCGCATTGGGATCCATGGCCGTGGCTTCCGCCGGATCACCCGGCCCCTTGGGCACAAACCGCTTCTGCGCGGCCTGTTTGGTGACGCCCATGCTGGCGCCGATTTCGGTCCACGATGCGCCGGAGCGGCGGGCCTGATCCACGAAGTGGCCGATCAGATGGTCGGCCACTTCGCCGAAGTGCCCGGCCGTGACCACCGCATCGGAGAGTTGGTCGAGCACATTGTCCGGACGTGCTTTTTTGATGCCATCGATCAGATCGTCGAGGCGTACGTTGATTGCCATGCGTCAACCATAAGTTGACGATTCCGCTTCGTCAACCACTAGTTGACGATTTTTCAGGGACGTGCCGCCCCGGCCGCACCACGCACGATCTGCTCCTTGAACCAGGCAGCTGTCCGCCCGGTGAGCACGGTCCGTCCCGGCGAGTCGTCCGCGTGCAGAAACTGGATGACGCCATCGCGCCGACCGAGGCTGATGCACTGGAAGAAGTACCGGAACCGCAGCTCACGGGGTGCACGACCGGCCAGCCGTGCGACAACGGCATCGGCCGCGTACTTGCCGGTGGGCAATGCCGTCGCACATGCCATCCGCAGCTCCCGACCACCCGGACCCGCGATTACGGCAGCGTCACCCGCCGCGTAGACATCCGGATGCGATAGCGACCGCAATGTCTCGTCGGTCAGCACCCGACCATGCCCGTCCACCGCGAACCCGGCCCGCTGCGCCAGCTCCGGCACGCCGAAACCGGCGGTCCACACCGTCGCGACGGCCTCGACCACGGACCCGTCGGCCAACCGAACGCCTTCCGGAGTCACCTCGATAACTTTTGCGTCCGAACGGATCTCGACCCCGAGCCGCTCCAGCACCCGTCGCACATGATCACGCGCCCGCGGCGACAGCCAGGAGGCGGGCTCATCCGAGCCGAGCAGCACCACCCGCGAATCCGGTCGGGACTCGGCCAGTTCCGCGGCCAGCTCGATGCCGGTGGCGCCGCCACCGACCACCACGATCCGCCCGGTCGGGACGCCGTTCCGCAACCATTCCGAATCATCCGGTGTGGCAACCGAATACGCGTACTCCGCCACCCCTTGCACGTCCGCAGGATCGTTCGTGCTGCCCAGCGCATAGATGAGTGCGTCGTATTCGAGGTCCGGCGCGCCGTCGAGGATCACCTGCTTGTGCTCGGTATCGATTTCCCGCGCCCAAGCACGCACGAAGTGAATTCGCTTGGGTTCGAGCAACTCTCGCAGATCCCATTCCGGAATCGACTGCCCCGCACCGTATTGGTGCAGCCGCACCCGTTCGACGAAGGTCGCGCGGACGTCGACAACGGTGATGTGCGCGTCGCGGGCGGTGCGCGCCAACCTGCGGGCCGCCGCCAGCCCCGCGTATCCGGCGCCGAGGACGACGATTCGATGCTGTCCGGTCATGATGTGGCTCCCTTTCGATCGGCCGACACCCCTTAGACGGGACAGCCCTCCGATCCCTGACAGCCTCGGGAAATGACCCGCGTCACGCCCGCCCGATATAGGTCAGCTTCTCCGGATTGACGATCAAGCGCAGCGCGGTCACCGCATCGTCGAGGGTGTCCACGCCGACGACCAGTGCGGGCTCCCCCGCCAACCGCACGACGACCGCGAGCGCGCCGTTGATCTCCTCGAGCGCCATCACCATCCCCGGCACCTCCCACCGGAACAGCCCGGCCACATACCGCGCGACCGCGGGAGCCCCGACGATCGGGCGCCGAGCCGCGGTGACCTGACCGCCGCCGTCCGCGGTCGAGACGACATCGGCCGTGAGCATCCGCTCCAATGCCTCGATATCCCCGATGCGTGCCGCCTTCAGGAAGCGCTCGATCAGCTCACGGGCCTGATCGGCCGGAACATCGAAGCGCGCCCGCCCCTCGCGCACCCGGATACCGGCCCGGCGGAAGATCTGCTGCGAATTGGCCTCGGATACCGCGAGCATGTCCGCGATCTCCCGGTGTGCGTATCCGAATGCCTCGCGCAGCACGAAAACCGCACGCTCGATCGGGCTCAACCGTTCCAATGCCGTCAGCAGCGCCAGCGATACCAACTCGCGCTCCTCCACCGTCTCCAACGGCCCGAGCTCACCACGCGCGGTCGGTACCGGCTCGGGCAGCCACGGCCCGACGTAGGTCTCCCGGCGGGCCCGCGCCGAAACCAGCCAGGTGCGGCAGAGATTCACGACCGCGGTGGTCAGCCAGGCCTCGGCCGAGCGAATCGTGGTGCGGTCGGTGCCATCCCAGCGCAGGTAGGTCTCCTGTACCGCATCCTCGGCCTCGGTCGCGGAGCCGAGCATCCGATAGGCGAGCGCGAACAGGCGCGGGCGATGCGCCTGGAATTCGCGCAATCCATCCGGTTCCACCGCCACCTTCTTCCGTGCTCGGCCGCCGAAGATGACGGTACCGGTCGGGATCCACCCGGCCTTCGACAGTTCGGAGGCCGACCCGATGGTCCGGCCACCACCGAAAACCCGACCCGGATCGAATCCCCAGAACCCCAAACCACCAAGTGCCGCAACGCCGCTCATAGGCGCAGCATTCCCGCGCGACCTAGACGATTCCTTAAGGAATACCAGGCAAGCCCCAACAGCTCAGTGGTGCAGATCGTCCGCCCGACGCTCTTTACCCGGACTGCGCAGCCGCAGGCGGCTCGCCCCGCGGATCGCCGGACGCCGCAGTGCTGGCCGTCGCCGCTGCGCCCGCCGCTGGGCCCGGCGTTCGGATGGCTTGTGCTGCCAGGTTTCCGGACGCGCGGCCACCCAGCGCTGCGAATGCCAGGCGAACGGGATATGCCCGAGGTACAGCGCGACCAGCACCAGCAGCAGCACGATCGGATAGGTGACCAGCAGCGCCGCCGCGAGCGCAGTCAGCACCAGCAGCCCGGCAGCCGCCTGCGGCGCCACCGATACCGACTTCATGGCCAGCGTCGGAATCGTGCTGACCGCCAGCGCCGCCGCGAACAAGGTCCAGGCCGCGACCTCGTAGTAGCCGACCCACCAGCCGTCACCGAACTGCACGTACAGCCCGATCGGCACCAGCGCGATCAGCGCCGCCGCCGGTGCGGGGACGCCGACGAAATACTCGCGCGCCCACTGCGGTCGAGTGTCGTCGTCGAGCAGGGTGTTGAACCTGGCCAGGCGCAGCACAAGGCTCACCGCGAAAACCAGCGCGATGATCCAGCCCGCGCTGTTGCTGTCCAGCAGCGCGATGTAGATCACCAGACCGGGCGCGACACCGAAGGAGATGGCGTCGGAGAGCGAATCGAGTTCGGCGCCGATCTTGGTGGTGGCGTCGAGCATCCGGGCCAGCCGACCGTCGAGGGTGTCCAGTACGGCCGCCGCGCCGACCATCGCCAAGGAGATGTCGAGCCTGTCGTCCAAGGCGAACTTCACCGCGGACAATCCGGCGCACAGCGCCATGATTGTCACGATGCTCGGCAACAGCCGGATGCTGCGGCGCCTTCGCTGCGGTGTGGGCAGGGCCTGCTCCATCATGAGTCGGTGGCAAGTACGGCCAGCACGGTCTCGCCCCCGATCGTGCGCTGCCCGGGTTCGACGAGTAGTTCGGTACCCGCCGGGAAGTACGTGTCGACCCGGGACCCGAAACGGATCAGGCCGTAGGTATCACCGATGGTCAGTTTGTCACCGACCTGCGCGTCGCAGACGATGCGCCGCGCCAGCAGACCCGCGATCTGCACGACCACGACCTGCGCGCCACCGGCGGTATCGATGACCATGCTGTTGCGCTCGTTCACCGCACTGGCCTCGGGCAGATCCGCCGAACGGAACTGACCGGACTGGTGCAGTACGGTGCGGACGGTGCCGGAGATGGGGGTGCGCTGCACATGGACGTCGAGTACCGAAAGGAAGATGCTCACGCGCGGCAACGGCGCATCGCCGAGGCCCAGTTCGGCGGGCGGCGTCGCGGTATCGACCAGGGCGATCTCACCGTCGGCCGGGGCGACGACCACACCCGCCCGGTTCGGCGGGACCCGGTTCGGATGCCGGAAGAAGGTCGCGCAGGCCGCGGCGGCGAGCAGACCCGTGCGGCGCACCCACTTGCGCTTACCCCCGATGACCGCCACCGCGAGCGGCGCCGCGACGAAGGGCAGCCCCGCGGGATGCAGCGGGGGAATCGCGGCCCGGACCAGATCGACGACATGGCCGACTCCGGTCGTTTCGGGCGTGCCGGGCGGGGTGGGACGGCGTGCCACAGGCTCCTCTTTCGTGCTCGATGCATACGGTTTGCGCCCCTCAACGATAGGTCCGGCGCAAGCGTTCACACCTTACGGGAACCGAGCCTGTGGCACCCGCTCTCAGTGCACGGCTTTACGGCCGGTGAACAGCCGCACCAGGAACAGCAAGATCACCGCGCCACCGAGGCAGGTGAAGAAGCTGAACCAGAGTCCGCCGCCCTCGACGTCGACGCCGAGCAATTTGAGTAGGAATCCGCCTAGTAGACCGCCGACCACGCCGACCACGATGTTGAGGAGGATGCCCTGTTGCGCGTCCGTCTTCATGAACTTGCTGGCGATCCAGCCGGCGAGTCCGCCGATGATGATCCACCCGATAATTCCGAGTCCGAGCATGGTGTCCTCGAATCACTAGTTGGGGCGACGCCGCACCATAGGGCGTGCTTCGAGGGTATACCCGCCAAATGTGAGAATACGCACTCCCAACACGCGCGACACGGGCTAATATGAGGGGGCCTCATGTCTACGGTGACGTAGGCGGCCGGCCGATGAGGGACTCATTTCGATGCTTTCGGGGTACAACCCGGCGGCGCCGCCGCAGGTACATAGGAGACGCATTATGGCTGCTCAAATCACCCAGACCACAGGGGCTGAGCACACGGCGATCCTCGGGCTCGGCGTTTACCGCCCCGCTCGAATCGTCACCAACGACGAGGTCGCCGGACCCATCGACTCGAGTGACGAGTGGATCCGCACCCGTTCCGGAATCAAAACGCGGCGTTTCGCCTCGAAGGAAGAGACGATTCACAGCATGAGCGTCGCGGCCTCCCGCGGCGCGCTCGAATCCGCGGGAGTCGAGGCCGATCAGATCGACTGCGTCATCGTCGCCACCTCCACCCACCTCTTGCTGACTCCGGCAGCCGCGCCGCAGATCGCGACCGAGCTGGGCATGAACGGCACCGCGGCGTTCGATATTTCGGCCGGATGCGCGGGCTTCTGTCATGCGCTCGCGCTGGCCTCGGATCTGGTGCGCGCCGGGACGGCCGGACATGTACTGGTGATCGGCGTGGAGAAACTCACCAACACCATCAATCCGAAGGACCGCGCGACCGCCTTCCTGTTCGCCGACGGCGCGGGCGCGGTGGTGGTGGGTCCGTCGGAGGAACAGGGCATCGGCCCGACGGTCTGGGGTTCGGACGGCACCCAGCACCACGCGATCCGGCAGGACAAGGACTGGATCGAATTCTTCGAGGAAATCGAGGAGAAGGGCCTGGACGCGGTGCGGCCCTACCTCGCCATGGAGGGTACGGCGGTATTCCGCTGGGCGGCACATTCATTGGAGAAGGTCTGCCGCGACGCCATCGATCGCGCGGGCCTATCCACCGACGACCTGGACGCGATGATCCCGCACCAGGCCAACGGCCGGATCATCGAGATCATGGCCCGGGTGCTGAAGCTGCCCGAGCACTGCGCGCTGGCCAACGATATCGAAGAGACCGGAAATACCTCGGCCGCCTCGATTCCACTGGCCATGGAGGCGCTGCTGCGCAAGGGTGAGTCGAAGCCGGGCGATACCGCGCTGCTGATCGCCTTCGGCGCCGGTCTCTCCTACGCAGCGCAGGTCGTGACGCTGCCCAACTGGCAGTAACTCAGCCCAGACCTCGGTGACCTTCACAGTGAAGGTCACCGTCCGGGTGCGCCGACGATGGCCGCGGATATGTTGTCGGCGTTCACCTCGACGCCGAGGTCGGCATTCAGGTTGTCCGGCGCACCTGACCGGTGCCGACCACCCTGAATTCGCGCTCGGGCGCCGGATCGGATTTACCGCATCCGGTGGGCAGCAGGGCCGAATCGAGTACGGCGACAATGACTACCGAATAGCGCGCAATCTAGGCAGCCGCCTCCACCGCGGACTTGATCTTGCTGAGCGTTTCGTTCATCCCGCGCTCGAGCAGTTCCTCGAACGGCGCCTCGCCGCCCAGCGCGGCGTCGATGGACTTGCGGGAGAACCAGCTGGTGCCGTTGGGCACATCACGGCGTTCGATCAGCCGCGTGCCGGTGGCGGTCGGCTCCAGCGTGTAGCTCCAGATGCTGCGGTTCTCGTTGATCCGAAATGCGAAGGCCTGATTGGGCTCATAGCGCACGATGCGCGCGGTGGTCGGCCAGTACTTCTTGCCGTCGGTATTGAGGTTGATCGTCCAGGTGCCCGCCTTCGGCGTGCCGAGCGCGAGCATCCGCACGCATTGCGGGCTGAACTCCGGCATCCGCTTGAGATCGGCGACGACAGCCCAGACCTGTTCCGGCGGTGCCGCGATCTCGATCGTGGCTTCGATATTTTTCGGCAACGCTGCCTCCGGAGGACTGTGCGACGGACGTGCTCGCCCTTTCGAGCGACCTGCAAGCAATCGCTACGGCTAGCACGACTTGACGATTTGGCAACAGCCTAGTCGGCGACTCTTGGAAGACAAATGTGTCACTTTTTCGCGATTTGATTACCCGGCCGTGTAATGGCGCGCGCACAATGGCGGATAGACGAAGCATCAGACACTGCCACAAGCTTTTCCGTCAAGCGTGAGGTGATCGGCCGTGAAACTGCGCTCGCTCTTACATCGTCGGCACGGGGGTCAGGTCCCGCTGCTTCCCGCCATCGCACCCGAGACACCCGCAACTCGAGACACCTTCGCGCCGCGCATCGCTCGCCCGATAGTTCCGGACGAACAACTGGAGCGCCTGCTCACGCCCACCGAGCTCGACTTGGTGCGCGAGCATCGCGTTTGACGAGCGTTCCATACTCGATAGGTGACTGCACCCGCTGCTGCTACGAAGCCGGCCATCCTCAGCGTCGACGACGATCCGGGAGTTTCCCGCGCGGTCGTTCGCGACCTGCGCCGCCGTTATGGGGCCGAGTACCGGATTCTGCGCGCGGAGTCGGGCGCGGACGCACTCGACGCACTGCGTGAGATGAAACTGCGCGGCCAACCGGTCGCGGTCCTGATCGCCGATTATCGGATGCCGGGCATGGACGGCATCGAATTCCTGGAGCAGGCCATGGACCTGCACCCGTACGCGCGGCGCGTGCTGCTGACCGCCTACGCCGATACCAGCGCCGCGATCGACGCGATCAATGTCGTCGACCTCGACCACTATCTGCTCAAGCCGTGGGATCCGCCGGAGGAGAAGCTCTATCCGGTGCTGGACGGACTGCTCGAGGCCTGGCGCAGCAACGACCACAAACCCGTCACCGAGACCAAGGTGGTCGGCAACCGCTGGTCCCCGCGGTCGTCGGAGGTGCGCGAATTCCTGGCCCGCAATCAGCTGCCCTACCGCTGGTACCTGGCCGAGGAACCGGAAGGCGCACGGCTGCTGGAAGCGGCGGGTGCCGATCCCGATATCTGTCCGGTGGTGATCACCCCGGGTGGGCAGGCACTGGTGCAACCGAGCGACGGCGAGCTCGCCGAAAGTGTCGGGCTGAACACCAATCCGACCGGCGACTTCTACGACCTCATCGTGGTCGGCGGTGGACCGGCCGGACTCGGTGCGGCGGTGTACGGCGCCTCCGAGGGGCTGCGCACGGTGCTCGTCGAGCGCACCGCGACCGGCGGCCAGGCGGGCCAGAGTTCACGCATCGAGAACTATTTGGGCTTCCCGGACGGGCTGTCCGGCGCGCAGCTGGCCGATCGGGCGCGGCGGCAGGCCGCGAAGTTCGGCGCCGAGGTGATCACCACGCGCGAGGTGGTCGGGCTCGAGGTGAACGGATCCGCGCGGACCGTGCGGTTCGCCGACGGCGGGCGGCTGTGCGCGCACACGGTGATCATCGCGACGGGTGTGGACTACCGGCGTCATCCCGCACCGGGCGTGGACGATTTCACCGGGCGCGGTGTCTATTACGGCTCGGCCATGACCGAGGCCTCCGAATGCGCCGACCACGATGTCTACATCGTCGGCGGGGCGAATTCGGCGGGGCAGGCGGCGGTATTCCTGTCGCGCAACGCGCGCACGGTGCATCTGGTGGTCCGCGCGGATTCACTGGAGAAGTCCATGTCGCACTATCTGATCCAGCAGATCGCGCAGATACCGAATATCCGCGTGCACACCGATACCGAAGTGATCGCCGCCGACGGCGACGATCACCTGCAGCAGATCGTGGTGCGCAACAACCGGACCGGCGCGGAAGAAAAAGCCGAGGCCGAACGGTTGTTCCTGTTCATCGGTGCCGCACCACAGACCGACTGGCTCGACGGCGTGGTCAAGCGGGACGAGGCGGGCTATGTGCTGGCCGGTCCCGATCTGCTCGTCGACGGAACCAGACCCGCGGGCTGGGAGCTACCCAGACCGCCGCATCACCTGGAGACCAGCGTCCCCGGCGTTTTCGTCGCGGGTGACGTGCACGCCGATTCGGCGAAGCGGGTCGCCTCGGCGGTCGGCGAGGGTGCGATGGCGGTCATGCTCGTGCATCGGTACCTGGCGTGATAGGAGGCTGGACCATGAATTCGAAGGAGACAGCGGATCGCAGCAGTCATCTGGTCTGCGATCCGGCGGAGCTGCGCAGCCTCTTTCTCTTCGAGAAGCTCACCGACGAACAGCTGAGTCTGCTGTGCGCCGATGGCCGCATCGAGATCGTCGAACCGGGACTGGTGTTCCGCGAGGGCGATCCGGCCACCTGCTTCTACGTGATGATCGAGGGCGAGGTGCAGCTCACCAAGCTCTCCGGCGGTGCGGAGATCGAGACGACGCGCACCGACTACCGCGGCGCGTACGCGGGCGCGTGGACGGCCTATCTCGGCGACAAGGTCGACCAGAACTACACCGGTTCGATGTACGTGACCCGTCGGTCGCGGTTCTTCGTACTGGATGCGGGCGCCTTCGCGCGGATGATGCACGACTGGTTCCCGATGGCCGTGCACCTGCTCGAGGGCGCGTTCTTCGGCAACCGCAAGAGCAGCGAGCGGATCGCCGAGCGCGAACGCCTGCTGGCGCTCGGTTCGCTGTCGGCTGGTCTGACCCATGAGTTGAACAACCCGGCCGCCGCGGCGGTGCGCGCCACCTCCGGGCTGCGCGACCGGATCGCCGGTATGCGGCACAAGCTGGCGATGATGGCGCAGGGCAAGTTCGATACGGTGTCGCTGGAGGCGCTGGTGCGGCTGCAAGAGGAGGCGGCGGCCCAGGTCGCCAAGGCCCCTGAGCTCACCACGCTGGAGGCCTCCGAACGCGAGGATCTGCTCAGCGAATGGCTGGAGGACCGCGGGATCGACGACGGCTGGAATCTGGCCCCGAATTTCGTGCAGGCCGGCTTCGATGTGGATTGGCTGGAACGGGTTTCGGCAACTCTCGATGGCTCTCCCGACCAGGTGTTCCAGGGCGCGATCCGCTGGCTGAACTACACCATCGAGACCGAGTTGCTGATGAACGAGATCGCCGATTCGACCACGCGTATCTCGACCCTGATCGGCGCGGCCAAACAGTATTCGCAGATGGACCGGGCGCCGTTCCAGGTGGTCGACATCCACGAACTGCTCGACAGCACGCTGGTGATGCTGAGTCGCAAGATCGGCGATGGCGTCAAGGTGGTCAAGGAATACGACCGGACATTGCCCGAAGTGCCCTGCTACGCGGCGGAATTGAATCAGGTGTGGACCAACCTGATCGATAACGCGGTATACGCGATGAACAGCGAGGGCACGCTCACCATCCGCACCAGGCACGAAAACGACTGCGCCGTCGTCGAGATCGGTGATACCGGCCCCGGCGTACCGGCCGAGGTGCGCAGCCGTATCTTCGAACCGTTCTTCACCACCAAGCCGGTGGGCGAGGGAACCGGTCTCGGCCTGGACATTTCGTTCCGGATCGTGGTGAACAAGCACCACGGCGATATCCAGCTCGATTCCGAGCCGGGCAATACCCGATTCACGGTCTGGCTCCCGCTGCACCGTCCCGAGGAAATGCCGGAGTCCGGCGACCGTTCCGAAGCCAATGCAGGAGGTCAGTGATGACGCAGGAGTTGGAGGGTATCGATCCCGCGGTCGCGCCCAGCGGTCCGGGCTGTATGGAATGTGAAGCGGCCCAGGGCTGGTGGGTGCACCTGCGGCGCTGTGCGCAGTGCGGCCATATCGGCTGCTGCGACACCTCGCCGGAGCAGCACGCCTCCAAACACGCCAAGGACACCGGACATCCGTTCATCCAGAGCTATGAGCCGGGCGAGGACTGGTTCTTCGACTTCCGCTCCGACGAGATGTACAGCGGCGGACCGGAACTCGCACCGCCGACACATCATCCGGTGGACCAGCCTGCGCCCGGCCCGCGCGGCCGGGTGCCCGCCGATTGGCAGCGTCACATCCACTGACCATCAGGGATCGTCTGGAAAACGTAAGAGCCGCGCCGCGCTATGGGCTCCATGACAACCGAACGATCTCACCCGGTACCCTGCACCGGACGCGCCGGAGACTCCGGCGCCGCGAGTTACCTGGGAACGCACGTGATCAAGCGAGTTACCGCCATCGTCCTAGCCACCGGGGCGGTGGCCGTCGCGCTGGCCGGATGTGGCAGTTCGGACGATTCCAGCTCCGACGCGAACGGTCTGCGCAAGGGCGCGACGGGCACCAGTACGCCCGCTAGCACCACCTCCGCGACCGGCGCAGCGCCGACGACGGCCGCCGACGCACCGACCACCACCAAGACCACGGCGAGTTACCCCTCGCTCGGCCCCGCGTCGAGCACCACCTGCGGTGAATTCAAGAAGTTGGACAGCACCGAGGAGAAGGCGTTGATCGAGAAGGTGCTCACGGAGAATCCGGGCAGCGAGTTCGAGGGCAGCCCGAACGTCGCCCTCGGCACCGCCAAACTCGTCTGCCTGGCCCCCACTTACGCCGATACCCCGGTCGCGGTGGCCGCCGGGATCGTCGCAAAGGACAAGTAGGGCCGCCGCTGCTCGGTCGCAGCACCGACGGCACATACACAGAACGCGCGTACACAGCGGGCAGGCGCTGTGTACGCGCGTTCTACTTATGGCGCGACGATCAGGGCTGACCGGTGGCGAACGCGATCACGGCGTCGAGGAACTCCTGGCCGCCCATGACGTATCCGCCGATCAGCGCACCGGCCGGGATGCTGATGATCCACAGGAAGGGGATGAAAGCCCCGATGACGGCACCGATGACGATGCCCGGCAGGTTCTTGTTGACCTGCTCCATGAGCCGGTCGTAGGAGCTGATGTCCTTCAGCCCCGCAATGTCCTTCAGCTTCGCGGTGTCCGCCGGGGTCATCGTCGAAGCCAGCGCGAGGGTGTGGCCGTCCGCGCTGATCTGCTGGCTCACCGCGATCGGAAGTCCAGCGACCTCGGAGCGCAGCGGCACCTGGTCCACGGTCACGCCGTCGTCGGACTTCAACAGCACTGCGGCACCGTCCGAGGCGAGCTCGAACCGGCCGCTGTCAACCGCCCAGGTGATGGTCTTATCAGTTGGGGAAACCGTTGTGTGGTAGTTGATTCCGTGTGCAACACCAGAAGTCACGCCCCCCGGGGTCACTGCCGCCGGCTGGTCAGTCGCCACGGCGGGCTGTCCATTGGCGGTAGCTGCGGTAATCCCCACCGCGGTGACAGCCATGAAGACAGCAGTAGTGATCTTTCCGAACTTCATTTCTTGAATTCCCTCCACTTTGTTGTCCCGCCCGACAAGGGGCGGGACCAGAACGTTAGCGTGCGGAATTCGTTGTCGCACATTGGGGTTCGTCAATCATGAAATCATTGCCGAAGTTTAGCTATCCACAATTCCGCGGATCGATTTGCGATGCAGTCGGGCCACATGAGGGATGCCCCGCATTTGCTCGAGCCGAGCTTCTGAGTCGGCAACCCGCGCCCGTCATATCCCGAGTGAGCCGTATGCCCAGGTCGATCCGCGGTAGGGCGGCGTATTTGCCGAGGCTTGTGAGATCGACTCGGACAGGCGTACCAGTCTCCGTTGCGAAATTACTGGTCAGAGCGCACCGCCGCGATTACACGTCCGATCGGCGATATCGACGACGATCCCAGGCCGTTTTCGGTTCCGTGAGTACATTCACAATTTCGAGTTGCAAGGGGCAAATAGCGGATCGGGGCACTCGCCCGCGACGATTTTCCGCAGATCTCGGATCTTTCCGACGGACCGCCGACCAACCGGGGCCGGACGCGGGCAGAATGACACAGTGGCAGAACTCGCGCTCACCGCTCGACTGAATCCCTCCGCCGCAGATGCCAGGCGCGGGGTGGTCCGGTTGCATCCAGAGGCACTGACCGCGCTCGGCCTGCGGGAATGGGACGGTATCGCGCTGATCGGGGCGCGGCGCACCGCCGCGGTGGTCGGGGTGGCTCCGGCGGGCACACCGGCCGGAGTCGCGCTGCTCGATGACGTCACATTGTCCAACGCGGGGCTGCGCGAGGACGCGAATGTGGTGGTCTCGCCCGCGACGGTATACGGGGCCAAGCAGATCTCGGTGAGCGGTTCGGTGCATGCCACCAGGACCATTCCGGCGGCGACGCTGCGGCAGGCGCTGCTGGGCAAGGTGGTCACGATCGGCGACGCGGTCTCGCTACTGCCCCGCGACCTCGGTCCGGATATCAGCTCCTCCGCTGCTACACAGGCACTTTCGCGCACCTTCGGCATCGCGTGGACCACCGAGTTGCTGACCGTCACCGCGACCGATCCCGGCCGCGCTCCGGTGAGCGTGCAGCCGAATACCGCGGTGGTCTGGGGCGCGAGTGCGGTGGCGGCCCGGGATTCCGCCGATCGGGCGGCGGCCGGGCTGCCGGCACCGGCAGGTGAGGCCGCGCGTGGGGCCACCGAGGCCGCGGCGCTGGCCGCGACCAATGGGGCGGGCGCGGGTTGGACCGCGACCGTCGGCGAGTCGGCCATTCCGGTCGAGGACCTGGTTGGTGCGCATGGGCAGGCGGCGAAACTCCAGGAGTGGCTCAGCCTCGCACTCGACGAACCGGAACTGCTGAAGGCTCTGGGCGCTACACCGCATCTCGGGGTTTTGATCACCGGCCCGGCCGGGGTCGGCAAGGCCACGCTGGCCCGTGCGGTGGCCGCGCCGCGGCGCATTGTCGAACTGGATGGTCCGACGGTCGGTGCGGCGGAAAGCGGTGCGCGGTTGCGCGAGGTCGCGGCCGCGGTGGCCGAAATCGGTAGCGGGCGAGGCGGAATCCTGCTCGTCACCGATATCGACGCACTGCTGCCCGCACCGGCCGAACCGGTCGCCACGCTGATCCTGGACCAGTTGCGCGCGGCGATCGCCGAGCCCTGCGTGACACTCCTGGCGACCACCGCACATCCGGCCGGTATCGATCCGCGGCTGCGCGCACCCGATCTCTGCGATCGCGAACTCGCACTCGCGCTGCCGACCGCCGCCGTACGCAAGGCACTGCTCGAGCAGCTGTTGCGCAAGGTACCGACCAAAGATCTGAAACTCGACGAGATCGCCTCGCGCACACCCGGATTCGTGGTCTCGGACCTGGCCGCACTGTGCCGCGAGGCAGCACTGCGCGCGGCTTCGCGGGCCAGTAAACAACAGTCGGAACCGGAGCTGACCCAACCCGACCTGCTCGGCGCCACCGAGGTGATCCGGCCGCTATCGCGTTCCGGGACCGAGGAACTCGCGATCGGCAGCCTCAGCCTGGACGACGTCGGGGACATGGCCGAAACCAAAGAGGCGCTCACCGAAACCGTGCTCTGGCCGCTGCGCCACCCGGATTCGTTCGCCCGCCTCGGTATTCGTCCGCCGCGCGGCGTACTGCTCTACGGCCCGCCGGGCTGCGGTAAGACCTTCCTGATCCGCGCACTGGCCGGGACCGGTCAGCTCAGCGTGCATTCGGTCAAGGGCGCCGAGTTGATGGACAAATGGGTTGGCGCCTCCGAGCGCGCGGTGCGCGAATTGTTCCAGCGCGCACGCGATTCCGCGCCATCGCTGATCTTCCTGGACGAGGTGGACGCACTCGCGCCGCGCCGCGGTCAGAACAGCGACTCCGGCGTCGGTGACCGCGTGGTCGCGGCACTGCTCACCGAACTCGACGGTGTGGAACCGCTGCGCGATGTGGTGGTGCTCGGCGCGACGAACCGTCCGGAACTGATCGATCCCGCACTGCTTCGCCCCGGCCGATTGGAACGGCTGATCTTCGTGCCGCCGCCGGATGGCGACGCCCGACTGGAGATCCTGCGGGCCGCTGGGAAATCGGTGCCGCTGGCCGCCGATGTCGACCTGGCCGCGCTCGCCGCCGATCTGGACGGCTATTCCGCGGCCGATTGCAGTGCGCTGCTGCGCGAAGCCGCATTTGCCGCGATGCGCCGGGATGTGGACGCCGCCGATGTCACCGCCGGGGATGTCGCGGCGGCCAGGGCGGTGGTGCGGCCGTCGCTCGATACCGAGCAGGTCGAGTCGCTGCGCCGGTACGCGGACAGCCGCCGATAGCCGATAGCCGCAATCCTCCGGTAATCGCTGTCTTACTGCGTTTTCCGCATATCCGACATATTCGGGCAATATGGGCGCAATCACCGGTTCCCGCGTCGCGCGCGGGTAAGTTCGACGAGGTGCGCAAGATCGGCAATGCGATCGATACGATCACGGCCTTCTTCGGGGCCGTGGTCGCGGGCGTCGCACTGTTCCTGCCGATCACCTTCAGCTGGAGCGCCGACACTTCGCCGTATCGGTTGGCCAGTCTGAACAACAGCGTCCCGCGCGGTGCCGCGATCGGGGTGATCGTCGCGGTGGCCGTCGCGGTGCTGGTGGTCACCTTCCACAAGCCGCTGGTGGCATGGGCGGCAGCACTGTTCGGCGCGATCGCCATGGACGTCAATCACTTCGCCGGACGCCATGTTTCCTCGGCCGACCTGCTGACCACCCAGAACTATCTGGATTCGATTCTGGCCGGTGTGCTGCTCGGTGCGTTGGGCGCGGCAGTGCTGCGCCGACCGGGTCCCGCGGCCGGCTTCGCGATCGGCGCCGCCAGCTTTTTCGTCTTCGATGATTTCGCGGAGCTACTGGAGATCGCCGACGACAATCCGTACGCGGTGCTCGAGACACCGCCGCGCTGGCTCGTCAGTGTCGCGGTGGTACTGCTGATCGTCAGTACGCTGCGCAATCGGTCCCAGCCCGAGAAATCGAAGCCACCGCGGATCGCCGTCGAACTACCGGTCACGCCGATCCTGGCCTCGATGGTGCTGGCGCTGGTGATCCTGGCCATTACCGAATGGCTGGCGCGGCAGTATCAACATGCGCCGAACGTCAGTCATGCGGTCGAAATCGGGATGGCGGTCGGCGCGACGGTCATCGCCGCCACCGCCGCGGCCATGCTGCTACCCGGGCGCGACGGCACCGGGGTGTATCTGGCGGTGAGTCTGGTGGCCGCCGCCGAGGCGATCGGCGGCAATCCGCGGCCCGGGTGGAGCATCGCCGCGCTGATCGCGGTCGCCACCGTCGGACTGCTGATCGGGATCCGCCTGCCCTCGACCTTCATCGCCATCCTGCTGATCACCGGACTCGCGGTATTCGCCCTGGTGAAATCCACCGACGCCCATCGCTATGTGACCGCGGCGGGCAGCGCGGTCCTGGCACTCACGGCCGGTTACTGCTGTGGCACCGCGCGTCCCCGCTATGCACCGAGCGGAGTGCTCGCCCTTTCCGCGCTGTATCTGCCGTCGATCATCACGGCCCTGCCGCACGACACCGCCGAATGGCCGCTGAACGGTGGCGCCGACCATCAAGCGCTGGCCGGCCGGACCGCGCTCGCGATCGCCTGTGGCTCGGCCATCGGGTTGGTGGTGCTGCGCCGATTCCGGCCGCGCAGCCGACCCAAGCCGGGGCGATCCGTCGACGACGAAACGTTAGCGGACATATAGCCCACCAGCCCGGAGATGGCATACGCCATACTCGCTCGGCCGACGAAACCCCCATCCCCAGGCTCCAAGTAGGATCATTCGGTATCACCCCGCCGCAACGACCCGACGGAGTGCAGTTTGCTCGGAATCCTGCTCGCGCTCGTAACAGCCGCACTTGCGGCACCGTTGTGCGTGCGGGCGTTGGGGCGCAACGGTTTCTACGTACTCGCGCTCGTCCCGTTCGGCGGTCTCGGCTGGGTGATCGCGAATTGGGGTAGGACACAGCGGGTTCGGGTCGGTTGGGCGCCGAGCATCGAAATGAATATCGAGCTGCGCTTCGATTCGCTGGCCGCCATCATGTCCGCGCTGGTGCTCGGCATCGGCGCTGTGATTCTCGCTTATTGCGCACGATATTTCGAGGACGACGAACCGCGGTTGCAGGTGTTCGCGGCCCAGTTGGTCGCCTTCGCCGGGGCCATGTTCGGCCTGGTCACCAGCGATAATATGTTGCTGCTCTTCGTCTTCTGGGAAATGACGACGGTGTTGTCGTTCCTGTTGGTCGGCCACAATGCCGAACAGGCGGTGAGCAGGCGGGCCGCGATCCAGGCGCTCTTGGTGACCGGGGCGGGCGGGCTGGCGATGCTGGTCGGGATCGTCATCCTCGGTCAGGTGAGCGGCAGTTATCTGCTGTCGGATCTGTTCGCCGGACCGCCTTCCGGCATCGCGGTAGATGTCGCGGTGGTGCTGCTGCTGGTCGGGGCATTGAGCAAATCGGCGATCGTGCCGCTGCACTTCTGGCTGCCGGGTGCGATGGCGGCGCCGACGCCGGTGAGCGCGTACCTGCATGCGGCGGCCATGGTGAAGGCGGGTGTTTATCTGGTGGCGCGGTTGGCGCCGGTCTTCGCAACAAGCCCGGCTTGGCATCCGCTGATCCTTACGCTCGGTGTGGCGTCGATGGTGCTCGCGGGATTGCGGTCGTTGCAGGTGACGGATCTGAAGCTGGTGCTCGCCTTCGGGACGGTGAGCCAGTTGGGGTTCCTGATCATGCTGGTCGGGCTGGGAACGCCGGATGCGGCACTGGCCGGGGTGACCTTGATCGTGGCGCATGCGCTGTTCAAGGCGTGTTTGTTCATGGTGGTCGGGATTATCGATCACGGGGCCGGTACGCGGGATCTGCGGGAGTTGTCGGGGCTGGGGCGGCGTGCGCCGGTGCTGTGCGGGGTCGCGGTGCTGGCGGCGCTCAGTATGGCCGGGATTCCGCCGCTGGTGGGGTTCGTGGGCAAGGAAAGTGCGTTGGCCGCGGTGTTGGATGCCGATGTCCTCGGCGAACCGGCCAAGGCCGCGTTGGCCGTCGGGGTGGTGCTGGGATCCATCCTGACTGTCGGCTACAGCATTCGGTTCATCTGGGGAGCCTTTGCGGATAGGGAGGTGCTATCCGATGGCGCGCCCGAGAGCGGAGATCTGCACGCTGACGGGGACCTGCACCTTCCGGAGCACGGTTATGGTCACTGGCATGCGCCGGGAGCGCTGTTCACGGCTGCGCCCGGCTTGCTCGCGGTGGGGAGCCTGGCAGCGGGTCTCTGCGCACCATGGCTGGACGAACTACTGAACCCCTACGCGAAAACCCTTCCCGGCGTGCTCGATTCGCATATCGCACTCTGGCACGGTTTCAATGTCCCACTGGCACTGACGATCCTGATCATCTGCGCGGGCATCGTGGTTTTCCAGCTGCGCGGTCGCATCGGCGAATCCGCGACCATGCTCGGCAATGCCGACCGCGCCTACGACGCCACCCTGCGGGCCATGGACCGGGTGTCACTGCGGATGACCGGCGCGGTGCAGCGCGGTTCGCTGCCGCTGAGTCAGGCGGCGATCCTGGTGACATTGATCCTGCTGCCGACGGTGCTGCTAGCGGTCGGCACGCGCACCGGAGTTCACCTGCGCCTGTGGGATTCGCCGTTCCAGGTCGCCATCGGCGCGATCATGGCCGTCATGGCGCTGGCCGCGACGGTGCTGCGCAACCGGTTGGCCGCCGTGCTCGTCGTCGGCGTCACCGGTTACGGCTGCGGTGTGATCTTCGCGCTGCACGGTGCGCCCGATCTGGCGCTCACCCAATTCCTGGTCGAAACACTGACTTTGGTGATCTTCGTGCTGGTGCTGCGTGCCTTCCCTGCCGAAATCGACGAAAGCCGCACGGCCGCATTCAAAGTGCGTCGGGCGATCCTGTCGGCACTGGTCGGTGCGACGGTCGCGGTGCTGGCCGCCTTCGCCGTCGCGGCCCGCTCCACCGAACCCATATGGCGCCTGATCCCCGATGCCGCATACACATTCGGCGGCGGCAAGAATGCCGTCAACGTTCTGCTCGTCGATGTCCGGGCCTGGGATACCCTCGGCGAGATCTCGGTGCTCGTCGTGGCCGCGACCGGTGTGGCATCGCTGGTATTTCGCAGCCGACGCTTCGGCAGTGCGCCGCGCGCGGCGGACTCACCGGACTACGATCCGGACCTGATCAGCTGGTTGCCCGCGGGGCGACTGGTGGATCGGCGCGAACGATCGATGGTCCTGCAGGTCACCACCCGACTGGTCTTCCCGACCATCATGGTGCTGTCGGTGTACTTCTTCTTCTCCGGCCACAATGCGCCGGGCGGCGGTTTCGCGGGCGGACTGACCGCCGGACTAGCACTGACGCTGCGCTATCTCGCGGGCGGCCGCTATGAACTCGGCGAGGCACTGCCCGTCGATGCGGGGCATCTGCTCGGCGGCGGGCTGGCGCTGGCCGCCGGAACCGCGAGCACCTCACTGCTGCTCGGCGCGCCGCCACTGTCGTCGGCGATCGTGGAAGTGACGCTGCCGGTGATCGGGCACGTCAAGGTGGTCACCGCATTGTTCTTCGATCTCGGCGTCTATCTCATCGTGGTCGGGCTGGTCCTGGACGTGCTGCGCAGCCTGGGCGCGCGTCTGGACAGTGAGCTGGCCACCGACGAGGACGACTCCGCCTCGGCGCAAGGACGTTTCCAGTGAGTGCGAACCTGACCCTGCTGATCCTGATCGGGATTCTCGTCGCGTGCGGTGTCTATCTGATACTCGAACGCGCGGTGTCGAAAATGCTGCTCGGCATGATCCTGTTCGGCAATGCGGTGAATCTGCTGATCCTGACCGTCGGCGGGCGGAACGGTCGGCCACCGATCCGTGGTGAGGGCGAAGAGGTGGCCGATCCGCTGGCCCAGGCGATGGTGCTCACCGCGATCGTGATCACCATGGGTCTGGCGGCCTTCGTACTCGCCCTCGCCTATCGCTCCTACATCCTCACCACCACCGAAACCGTCCAGGACGACCCGGAGGACGCCGAGGTCGCCGCCCGGCGCGAGGCAGAGGATCCGGCGCAGTGAGTCTGCTGACCACGCTCGCGCCGCTACCTGTCCTGGTGCCCCTGCTCGGGGCGGCGGGCACGCTGGTGTTCGGGCGGCAGCCGCGCATCCAGCGCTCCGTCATGCTGTTCGTGCTGTCGGTCGTGGTGGCCATCTGCGGGATGCTGCTGTATCTGGTCGATCGCGACGGGACCACCGCGCTGCAGGTCGGCGGTTGGGGTACGCCGATCGGCATCACACTGGTGGTCGATCGACTTTCCGCGGCCATGCTGCTCGTCTCCGGGATCGTGCTGCTCGCGGTCTCGGTCTACGGTGCGGGCCAGAACATCCGCGACGGTGACGACCGCCAGCCGACCTCGATCTATCGACCGACATATCTCGTACTCACCGCGGGTGTTTCGGCCGCATTCCTGGCCGGTGACCTGTTCAACCTGTTCGTCGGCTTCGAAATCCTGCTCGCCGCATCGTTCGTGCTGCTCACCGTCGGCGCGACCGCGGACCGGATCCGCGCCGGTATCGCGTATGTGATGGTCTCGATGGTGTCGTCGCTCATCTTCCTGACCGGCATCGCGCTGGCCTATGCGGCCACCGGAACACTGAATCTGGCCCAGTTGGCGGTGCGAATGGGCGAGGTACCCAACGGTATTCGGATGGCCGTCTACGCGGTGCTGCTGGTCGCCTTCGGCATCAAGGCGGCGGTCTTCCCGCTCTCGAACTGGCTGCCCGATTCCTACCCCACCGCACCCGCACCGGTGACCGCGGTCTTCGCAGGCCTGCTGACGAAAGTCGGTGTGTACGCGATCATCCGGACGCATTCCCTGCTGTTCCCGGACGGCGGATTCGACGGTGTGCTGCTGGTCTGTGGCCTGCTCACCATGGTGGTCGGGATCTTCGGTGCGATCGCGCAGAGCGATATCCGGCGCCTGCTGTCGTTCACCCTGGTGAGCCACATCGGCTACATGGTGTTCGGCATCGGACTCTCCACCGCCGCGGGCCTTTCCGGCGCGGTGTTCTATGTGGCGCACCACATTCTGGTGCAGACGGCGCTGTTCCTGGTGGTCGGACTGATCGAACGGCAGGCGGGATCGGTATCACTGCGCCGACTGGGTGGTCTGGCGGCGGCGAGTCCGCTGCTGGCGATCCTGTTCCTGGTGCCCGCCTTGAATCTCGGTGGTATACCGCCGTTCTCGGGATTCATCGGGAAGGTCGCGCTGCTGCAGGCGGGCGCGGCGGCTGGCAGCGTACTGGCGTGGGTGCTGGTAGCGGGATCGGTAGTGACCAGCCTGCTGACGCTGTACGCCGTGGCGCGGGTGTGGAGCAAGGCGTTCTGGCGGCCGCGCGTCGAAGCGCCGGAGGGGCATCTCACTGCGGCGAAACCACCAACGCTGGTGGAGGATTCGACCGATATGCTCTACGACGAACGCACCGATCCGGGACGCATGCCACTTTTGATGGTGGGCTCGACGGCGGCGCTCGTGCTGGTCGGTCTGTGCCTGACCGTATTCGCCGGTCCGATTCTGCGCATCGCGGACCGCGCCGCCGACGATCTGAGCAATCCGGCGGTGTATATCGGTGCGGTGCTCGGTAATTCGCATGCCGATGCGAAGGGAACGAACCGATGAGCACCGTCCGTAGCCTTGTCCCGAATCGATCGACGGTCGTGCGCGTCGGCGTGCTGTTGTGGCTGACGGCCGTGTGGTTGACGCTCTGGGGCGATCTCAGCGTGGGCAATCTGCTGGCCGGTCTCGTGGTCGGCGCGTTGATCATGTTGACCCTGCCGCTGCCGCGCGTCCCGGTATCCGGACGACTACATCCGCTGTCGCTGATCGAATTGATCATCGTCAGTTCGTATTACGCGCTGGAATCCAGTCTGCAGGTGGCATGGTTCGCGATCCGTCCGGCGCCGCCGCCGGCCTCCGGTGTGCTGCGGGTGAACCTGAGTGTGCGATCCGATCTGGTGCTGGTGTTGTGCGCCGATGTGCTCAATCTGATTCCGGGCACCATGGTGCTGGAGATCGACCGGCAGCGCTGCGTCTTCTATGTGCACGTCCTGGACGTGAGCAGCGAAAAGGCGGTCGACACGTTCTACCGGACCACCAGGCGGCTGGAACGGCTGCTCATCTCGTCGTTCGAACGCCCCACCGAATGGCGTTCGACCCGAACAACTCCGGAGGTGGAGTCGTGAACGTTGTCGCGATTGTGGCGGGCATCATGCTGATGGCCGCCGCGGTGATCGTCAGTTACCGCATCCTGGCCGGTCCGAACACCCTGGACCGCGTTGTCGGCATCGATTCGCTGGTGGCCATTGCCGCCTCCGGCCTGGCGGTCTGGGCCGCCTACAGTGACGACACCACGGTTGTTCCCGCGATCGTCGCGCTGGCGCTGGTCGGCTTCCTCGGCTCCGCAGCGGTGTCCCGATTCCGCGTTCGGGATGACGTATGAATCTGTGGCACTTGGCCTCCGGCGTCCTCATCCTGAGCGGCGCGACACTCGCGCTGACCGCGTCGATCGCAATCGTGCGCTTTCCGGACACCCTCTCGCGCATGCACGCCGCCACCAAACCCCAGGTCGTCGGCCTGATCCTGGTTCTGGAAGGTGTGGCGATCCAGTTGCGCGGGCACGGCAATATCTGGCTGCTGGTGCTGGTCGGGCTGTTCACACTGCTCACCGCGCCGGTCATCGCGCATCTGATCGGGCGGACGGCCTATCGGGAGCAGCGCTACCGTGACGGGCTGTTGCGGGTGAACGAGTTGCGGGACGACACGTTGTAAGCCGGGCGCTCGGCTACGACAGGAAGAAGCGCTCAGGACACCCGGGCAGCATCGACAGGAACCTCTTCCGCCTCGGCCACCGGAGCCCCGGCAAACCACGTCGCATGAAATGCCGCGGCCATAGCGGCCAGCAGCGCAAGCACTACCGTCCCGGCGAGAACCGGGTACTCGGCCATCGAAACCGCCAGATAGCGGAACGAGAGCAACAGCGCTCCGAGGATCACCGCACCGAACAGCACCAGACGCACCCGGAACCAGCCCCAACCACGCTCAGGATCGCGCAGCGCGGATTCGACCGTCAGGCACAGCACCGCACCGGCGACCAGATCGACGCCGTAGTGGTAGCCGAAGCCCAGCGTCGCGGTAAGCGTGGCGGCCAACCAGAACGCACCGAGGCAGCGCAGCCACAGCGGGGCCTGCGAGCCGTCGGTGTCCCGGCGGGTGTGCAGGAAGACCGACAGCGCCCAAGCCGTGTGCATGGAGGGCACGCAGTTGCGTGGCGTGAAGGAGTCGAAGGGCAGCGGCGTCGGATTGCGATCGATCGGCGGGACGAAATCGGGCCAGAAGTTGCCCACCTGCATGCCGTGGCCATCGGCACCGTAGCCGAACATCGGCCCGACCACGGGGAAGATCACATAGATGACCGGACCGATCAGTCCGAGCACCAGGAAGGTTCGCACCAGATAGTGGGTCGGCCACACCCCGCTCGAGACCACCCGGCGCAGCTGCCACACCGCGACGACGATCGCCGCCACCGGCAGTTCGATATAGACCCAGTGCAGCACCGCATAGACCACCGGTCCGAGCGCATCCACCACGCGGCCCATCACCCAGGACGGATCACCGAGCGCATGGTCGGCCAGCGCCACATAGACGTCATAGACCTGCGGCCGACTGACGACCGTAATGTGCAGCCACACATCACCGACCTTGGTGGCCAGCACCAGCAATGCGCCCAGCGCGGCGGCGTGCAGCGCATTGCGTCGCTCCACCCCGCTCCAGCGGAATCCGGCGACCAGCGCCAGACCGGTGAGCACGAGCGTCGGCCCATTGCCGATGGCGAACGATTCGCCGCTCAGCAGTCGAATACTCGCCCACACCACGTCGATACCCGCCGCGATGCCGACCGCGATCATCCTGCGGCGCTTGGAGATTCCGACCAGCGCCAGCATGAGTCCGGCCCACGGCACGGACATGGACTTGGGTGTGCCGACATAGTCGTGCCACAGACTGCCGAGCGGCCCCTCGAAATCGTGCCCGATCGAACCCACCTGTAGGGCGATCAGCAGCACCGGCACCGCCGCGATCGCGGCCGCCGTCCAGATCCGCGAACGCGGCACGCGCACCCGCGCAGTGTTCGATTTGCGGCGCTCCCGGGTCCCTCCGTGGTTACGCTCCGCTACCGCCTCCGGGCCCGTCGCTCGCGCCGCGGCGACGCTGCCACCCTTTGGACTCGGATCTTCGACAAGCACGTCGACCATAGTAAACGGCGGATGAACGCCATCCCCCTGAGCAGCTGAACGTCAGCCGACCTTTCGACCAGGCAGGACTACTGGTCCAACTCCTTGACCAGGGCATCGACCACCGCGACCAGATCACCCTGGGTGCTCGCGGCCACTTTGCGCTGCCGCTGATAGGACGCGCCGCGCTGTGGGATCTCCGCCACCAGTGCGAGTTCGTCCGCACAACCGAGCCGCTTGGCGGTCGGCTCCAACCGCTGCAGCAGATCCATCAGATCATCGGTGACCAACCGCTCATTGCTGTCGTCGTCCACGATGACGATCGCGTCGAGGCCGTAGCGGGCCGCGCGCCATTTGTTCTCCTGGACATGCCACGGCGGGATGGTCGGCAGCGTCTCGCCGTTGTCGAGGCGCTGATCGAGATCGACGATCAGGCAGTGGATGAGCGCGGCCATGGCCGCCAGCTCCGCGCGGGTCGAGATCCCATCGCAGACGCGCACCTCGATGGTGCCCCATTTCGGTGCGGGCCGGATATCCCAGTGCATGCCGCCGAGCTGTTCGAAAACCCCCGTCTTCATCTGGTCGTGCACGAAATACTCGAACTGGGTCCAGTTTTCGAATTGGAACGGCAGACCGGCGGTGGGCAGCTGCTGGAACATCAACGTCCGATTGCTGGCATAGCCGGTATCGGCGCCCGCCCACATCGGCGAGGACGCGGACAGCGACAGCAGATGCGGATACGACAGCAGCAGCGAGTTGAGGATCGGAAAAACCTTGTCGGCGTGCGAAACTCCGACATGCACATGGACGCCCCAGATCATCATCTGGCGGCCCCACCACTGGGTGCGATCGATCAGTTCGTCGTAATGCGCTGAGCGCGTTAGTTGTTGGGCCGACCACTGGGCGAACGGATGGGTGCCTGCGCAGAACAGATCGACGCCGAGCGGATCGGCGGCACGGCGCACGATATCCATGGTGCCGCGCAGATCGTCGACCGCCTCGCCCACGGTGTTGTGCACACCGGTGACGAGTTCGACCGTATTGCGCAGTAATTCCTTGGTGACCTGCGGGGTTCCATCGTGGGCGTGTAGGTCACCGAGCGAATCGAATACGGCCGCAGCGGTATTCGACAGATCGCGGGTCACCTTGTCGACGAGCGCGATCTCCCATTCGATACCGATGGTCGGCCGGGGCGACCCGGGGAAGGGAACCCGCGCGATTGCTGTCCCGGCCATATCGGTGACCTTGCTACTGGATTACACCGCAGGCGATGCGACCGCCAGCGTCGCCCGTCGCCAGTGTGGTGTCGTCCGGACCGGCAACGCCGTCGGCGCGGACATAACGGTTGGGGATATTGCCGAAGTTGTCGGCGTCGGCGTGGATCATCAGGGCCTTGCCCTTGAGGTCATCGAGCGTCACCGCATCGGTGGTGGTGACCAGCTTGGCCGAACCGTCGGAACGGACCTCGAGCGAGGTCAGGTCGCCGCTGGCCGGATGGGCGTTGGCGCTGCCGACCTGCAGGTGGCCGCCGGCCGACAGGAAGTCACCCGCGGGTCCGCCGGTGGGCGCGACCGAGTTGGGCTCGCACTTGCCGACCTGGTGGACGTGCAGGCCGTGGAAGCCGGGACGCAGGCCGTGCGCCTCGATGCTGACCTGGAGGTGGTTGCCGTCCTTGGTGATGTTCGCGACGGCGACCGAGGAACCTGCGGGGTCCTTGAGGTCGACCTTCACCCCGGGGTTGGCATTCGGCGCGCCGGTCTCGGTGCCGGATTCGCCGGCTTGCGGGGCGGACGCACCGGTCCACACGGGCGGCGTAGTTCCCTGGACGTCGCTCGACTCCTGGCTGTTCGAGCAGGCGGCCAGCCCGAAGACCGCGACAGCGAGCACCGGGGTCACAGTCCGCCAGGACGGGCGACGAGTTGTGGACGGGGCCATCGGGGGAACTCCTTTACGAGTACCGAGTTTACGAGTAAAGCTGGGTGGACACGTTCGTTACCGGACAAGATGATGCCACGCCCGCCGTGTCGCACCCGTGACCGGGCCGTGTCGCGAGCCCCCGGACTGGTCAGTTGCCCGTGACAACTACTGTCACGCCCGAACCCGACCCACCGGAGCGCGGCTCGGCAGTCGCGCCCAGTTCATCGGCTATGGCCAGTGCGGCTTCTTTCTCGCCGGGGTTATTGCCGTAATACACAGTCGTATTCGTGAGATTGGGGCCGGGATAGTTGCCGACCTCGGCGACCGTCCAGCCGTTGGCGGTGAGCTCGCCCGCGGTGCGCGAGGCCAGTCCGACAATGGTGCTGTTGTTCAGAACATGTACCGGGACAGCGCGATTCGCCGTGGTGGTCGCGGGCGTCGTCGTGCTGGTCGACGGCTTCGTGGTGGCCGACGCCGAACTGGTCAGTGCCGCACTCGTGGTCTGCACCGGCGAGTTGGTCGTCGCGACCGCCGTGGTGGCGGCGGCCCGACTCGTCGTGCTCGAGGGATCACCCGCCCCCGAGGCATCGGAATCCGAACTCGATAACGACATCGCACCGAGCCCGGCGAACACGATGGCCAGCGCGATCAACACCATCGCCAGCGCGCGCAACGGCGGCCCGCCGGAGGTGGGATTCGGGTTGCTCACGCTAATGACCCTATCCGCAAACCGGCCCCTGTGGTCTTTGCGCAGGGTCCGCTTTTACGGCGGCGCGTCATACCTGGAAGCCGAGCCTCCGAGCGGCTCGCGCCTTCTGCCTGCTCGCCCGCAGTCGACGCAACCGCTTCACCAGCATGGGATCGGCCGCCAGTGCCTCCGGCCGATCCACCACCGCATTGAGTACCTGGTAGTACCTGGTCGGCGACATGCCGAACAGTTCACGAATGGCCTCTTCTTTAGCCCCGGCGTACTTCCACCATTGCCGTTCGAAGGCCAGGATGTCGTGTTCGCGACGGCTGAGACCGTCACCGTCACCATCGACCTGCTCGGCTGCCGTGACATCTTCGCTCGCAGAAGGGCCGTCCTGGATCGCGGAAAGATTCCGAGCCGCTGCGCCGTCCATCTTGCTCCCTCGCCAAGTGACCACCAGACGAAAATGATGCTTGTACGTCGCGGATCATTCAACCATGGGCCGCGGGATTGCCCCAGCACTGTCGCGGCGTGTTCGCTACCCGCCGGTAGCGAGTCGCCACCACCCGCGATCGCGGCGGCTGCGACCCGTACGAGCCCATCGGCAATAATTGCCCCCATGGCTATCCTCCCCATCGTGATCGTCGGTGACCCGGTTCTGCACAATCCGACCGAGCAGGTCACCCAGACGCCGGAGGAACTGGCCGAGCTGATCGCGGATATGTACGAGACGCTCGATGCCGCCAACGGCGTCGGACTGGCCGCGAACCAGGTCGGCGTGCCGCTGCGGCTGTTCGTCTACGACTGCCCGGATGTCGGTGCCAACGGTTCGGCCGTGCGGCGCAGGGGCGCGGTGATCAATCCGGTGCTGGAGACCTCGGAGATTCCGGAGACCATGCCGGACCCCGATGACAATGACGAGGGCTGCCTGTCGGTGCCCGGTGAGCAGTTCCCCACCGGTCGCGCCGAATGGGCGCGCGTCACCGGAACCGATGAGCACGGGGAACCGGTCGAGATCGAGGGCAAGGGTTTCTTCGCCCGCATGCTGCAGCACGAGGTCGGACATCTCGACGGTTTCCTCTATGTGGATGTGCTGATCGGCCGCAATGCCCGCGCGGCCAAGAAGGCGATCAAGCGGAACGGTTGGGGCACACCGGGACTCAGCTGGATTCCGGGTACCGTGCCCGACCCGTTCGGACACGATGACTGATCCTGCGGCACAACCGGGTGATTCGATATTGCCCGATATCCAGCTGGGTCGCCGCGTGGTGCTGCGGTATCGGTTGCCCGCGGGTTATCCCCAGTCACTCACAGATGTGATCGGCGAACTGGTTTCGCTGGATCCGCCTACCGTGCGGGCCGCGGACGGGCAGGTTGTTGCGGTCGCGGTGGATCGGGTGGTCGCGATGAAAGCGTTGGGGCCGAGGCCGATTCGCACCAGGGAGATTCGGGCGCTGGAGGCCGCCGCCGCCTACGGCTGGCCCGGTATCGAACAGGGTTGGATCGACGGCTGGCTGCTGCGCGCCGGAAACGGCTACACCAACCGCGCCAATTCCGCTGTGCCGCTCGGCAGCTCGGACGGCCCGGCGGCGCTGGGCGCGGATACGCTGCAGCGGATCGGCGAGTGGTATACCGCGCACGGGCTGCCGGTGCAGATCGCGCTGCCGGATCGGCTGGCGGCGCTGCCGCCGGGCTGGCGGAGTCGGCGGGAAACCCAGCTGCTGGCCATCGATATCGAGAATTTCGTACTGCCGCAGGGGCCGCGGATGGTGCGCATCGTGCCCGCACCCGATGACGCCTGGCTGTCGATGCACCGCTACAGCGGTGAAGATCCTGCGACACAGCCTGTTTCGACGCCGCCGGTGGTGCAGGTGCTGACAGCCGTGCACGACGGCGAAGTGGGTTTCGCCTCGCTCGGATTGCCGCAGCCCATCGCGATCGGACGCGGCGCGCTCACCACCGCACCGGACGGCCGCCGTTGGATCGGCCTGACCTGCGTCGCGGTGGCGGCCGAGCATCGCAGGCACGGACTGGGTTCGCTGATCTGCGCGGAGCTGATCCGCTGGGGCGCCGACCGCGGCGCCACCCACGCCTATCTCCAGGTCGAGGCCGAAAATACCGGGGCCATCGCGATGTATCACGAGTTGGGCTTCCTCGACCACCACACCTACCGCTATGCCACGCCGGACGGCTCTCGCTGAACCTACTCCTCCTGCGGTACAACAGATCTATAGCCCATTGCGAAGGAAGGCATCCGTGCGTCTCGCGACCTGGAACGTCAATTCGATCCGCTCCCGCCTCGACCGGGTCGCGGACTTCCTCGACCGCCAGGACATCGATGTGCTCGCGATGCAGGAGACCAAATGCCGCGACGACCAGTTCCCGTTCGAGCGCTTCGACGAACTCGGCTATGAAGTCGCCCACATCGGGCTGAACCAGTGGAACGGCGTCGCCATCGCCTCACGCATCGGCCTCGACGATGTGGAGGCCGCGTTCCCGGACCAGCCCGGCTTCGACAAGGATGCGGCCGATTCGCTGATCAGCACCCCGATCGTGGAATCGCGCGCACTCGGTGCGACCTGCGGCGGCGTCCGGGTGTGGAGCCTCTACGTCCCCAACGGCCGCACCCTGCACGACCCGCACTACACCTACAAACTGGAATGGCTTGCCGCCCTGCGCGCCAACGGCGCCCGGTGGCTCGCCGAGCATCCGGAGGCGCAGATCGCCCTGGTCGGCGACTGGAATATCGCCCCGACCGACGACGACGTCTGGTCCGTCGAATTCTTCGCCGATAAAACCCACACCTCCCAACCCGAACGCGACGCCTTCAACGCCATCGTCGAAACCGGCTTCGCCGACGTCATGCGCCCCTACGCCCCCGGCCCCGGCGTCTACACCTACTGGGACTACACCCAACTGCGCTTCCCCCGAAAAGAAGGCATGCGCATCGATTTCATCCTCGCCTCCCCCACCCTCGCCGCCCGCACCAAGGACGCGATGGTCGACCGCGAGGAACGAAAAGGCAAGAGCCCCAGCGACCACGCCCCGGTGATCGCCGAATTCACCGACTGACGTTCAGCGGACCCAGTTCTTCAACGGTTCCGTCTTCAGCTCGACGTCCACCGGCTCGGGCAGTTTCACCACGGCACCGAACGGCACCGTAACGATCTGCTCGTACCGATTCCCCTTTGGCTTGCTGTATACGGAGACCTCACACGAATCTCGATCTATGAGCAAATATATGGGTATGCCGGTGTCAGCGTAGGCGCGCGGCTTCTCATGCCTGTCACGCCGATCGGTGTCCCGGTCGTCCGACGTCACCTCGATAGCCAGCAGAACTGACTCGGGATCGGCCCATTCCCCTTGGCCCACAAATGCGTCAGCATCCGCCAGCACGCCGTCCGGCCGAGCACGACCTTTCCGATAGCGGTCGATCTTCAGCCCTCGTTCCGGCGTTACGAACAGCTCAGGACGGAACATCAGGAAGACCCGGATCAACCACTGAATGATCCGATCATGATCCCCATCCGGCATCGCCTTGACCCCCAGTTGTCCATCGATGAGCTCGAGCCGCAAACCCTCCGCAATGCGATCGGCCGCCTGAGCAAGCTCCTCGAACTGCTCGGTTGTGATGACTGACTCATGCACGGCGGTCATGTCCTAACACTACGGGGGCGAAATCGATGAACGGAGATCATTCGCAGGACAACACCAGAATATCGTCGTAGATGCGGCGTGTTGGCTTCCGACTATGTTCGGGCGCGTCCGGGCTGCCGTTCCAGCGGACCTCAGATCAAGGGTTCATTTCGTAACCGTCCGCGTGTGCTCGGGCATGCGCGAGCACTTTGTCGAAGCGCACGCGCGAGGGGATCGGGCGGCGGACGAGGTCAAGGGCGCGGGTCTGTTGGGATTTGGTTGCGGCGGGCTTGGTGTGCAGGGTCAGGGCGTTCTTGGAGAATTCGCGGACGAAGATGTCGAAGAGCTGGTCGAGCACATCCGTTGTGGTGCCCTCGATTTCGGCCTGCTCCAGGATCAGCTGGGCGTAGGGCACCGCAGTGAACAGTTCGCCTAAGGCGAAGAGGAAATCTACGTCGCGCTGTTGTATTGCGGTCGGTGCGGCAGCGGCCAGGAGGGTCTGGAAGGCGAGGGCCTGTTCCAGGAAGAGGGCGACATTCGGTATGTGCGCGAACTTTTCGAAGACGGGACGCCAGTCGCGGAAGCGGATTCGGCCGAGGCCGCTGCTCGGGCCCTGCCGGAACAGGAATTCGTCATCGGCGGTGTCGCGGCGCGTCGGCACGGGATCGTAGCTGGCACCGGCCAATTCGGCGCGCAGCTTGGGTACCGCCGCGCCGGCGCGCGGGGTGAGCTTGCGGCTCGACCAGCTCAGCGCACCGGAAATCGCCCGAACCGTCCCCTTCGGCGCGACACCCGCGCCGGGCAGGTAACGCAGCGCGGCCAATCCGGCATCGGCGGGATGGAACATGTAGTTGGCCATGAACTTCAGCGACAGCGCCATATTCACGTGCACCGTGCCCTCGAGCCGCGGCAGTCCGAAGAGCCCGAGCATCGCCATCGGGAAGTACATATCGTTTTCGAAACCGCGGGCCGCGATCACATCCGCGAGATCCTCGGTGATCCGCTGCCCCTGCCGGGTCACGGTCATTTTCTCGATCGCATTGAACAGCAGGTAGCGGCGGTCGTTCGGGGATGCGGAGCGCATGTAGTCGATGGCGCGCTCGCTGTAGAGCTTCATACCGAGCAGCCGCGCGTAGGAATCGGTAACCAGCGATTGCACCTGAGGGAACTCGGTTACCCGGTGCCCGAACAGGATTCGGTTCTCGGCATGGGTAATCGCCTCGTAGAAGGCGTGTTCACAGGCGCCGACCGCACCGAATCCGAGATTGAACTTGCCGACATTGACCGTATTCATCGCGGCGTGGAAAGCATCTTCGCCGCGATGCAGGATGTCCTCCTCGGCGACCGGATATTTCTCCAGATCGAAAGCCGCCACATACATCTGGCTGTCGACGACGTTGCGGCGCAACTTGTAGCTCTTGTGTTTGCTGTCCGCGACGAAGAACAGATACCCCTCGTAATCCTCCTGCGTCGGCTTGCTTTCCAGCGCCTTCGCGCTGTCGATGATGGGTTTGTCGGCCCGGCGACCGAATACCGACACCATGCCCGCCAGATTGCCGTTGCCGATGTAATGCTTACTGCCGGAAGCGGTGTAGCCGCCGCCAGGCTTGGGCGTGAGCACCATATCGGTCGAATAGACGTCCGCGCCGTGCTCCTTCTCGGAGAGTCCGAAGGCGAAGATCTCACCGGAATCCAGCAGCGCGGCGGCCTTCTGCTTGGCGGCCTTGTTCTCGCTCTGCCAGATCGGGCCGAGCCCCAGAATGGTGACCTGCCAGACGTACCAGTAGGACATGCCGTAGAAGCCGAGGATCTCGCTCATCATCGCGATCCGGCCGGTATCCCAGCGCTTGTTCGGATCGCCATTGGCCTCGGCAGCCGGGGTGAGGAAGGTGGCGAAGACCCGCTCCCGCTTCACGAAATCGAGGAAGTCGGCGTACCAGATCCGCTCCCGATCGTCATGCTTCAGCGCCGCCTTACCCCTGGCTTCGAACCACTGCACGGTGGCCCGCAGGAGTCTGCGGGTCTCCGCATCGAACTCGGCGAATTCGCAGGTCTTCGGGTTGAACAGGGTTTCGGGCCCACCCGTCACCCGGCCACCACCCCTCATCGAGTCGCGTTGCGACGCTGCATTCATAGCTGACTCCTCATTGATCCGGACATATACCGGCCACTTCATTCACGACTGTAGCATTATTGTTCGTCGATGTAGGAATTCGATCTTCAGGCCCGGTACCAGGGCGAACCCGGTGAGCAACGCTGATATCTTGGTGCCCATGGGTAGCGAGACAGCGGTGCAGCCACGGCAGCGGGCACAGCATTTGGGCCCCGAGCGTCGCCGCCCCCAAGTGCTCGACACCGCACTGGCGATTGCCGTGGAGCACGGCGTCGCGGCGGTAACCATGGCCGCGATCGCGGAGCGGATGAATGTGACCCGGCCCGTGGTGTATGCCTGCTTCCCGGATCGCGTCGAGCTGATCGAGGCGCTCATCCAGCGCGAGGAGAGCTTCCTGGTCGGCGGAGTGCTCGAGGTGCTGCCGCCCCGCGATGTCGACGCGGATGAGACCGTTTTCGTCGACGGCTTCCGCGCCCTGCTGGAGAAGGCGGCCGAGCGACCGGATGCGTGGCGGCTGCTGTACGGCAATCCCGATCCGGCCGTTGCGGATTCGTTCGGGCGCGGTCGCCGGCTCGCCATCGAGCGCTGCACCACGCTGCTGCGACCGACGCTGCGCGCATGGGGCACCGAGGACGCCGAGCGCAAGTTGCCTGCGCTGATCGAGCTGTGGGTATCCGCGGGTGAGGGCGCGGTGCGCACGCTGCTGGCGGGCGAGGGCGGTTGGGATCCGCAGAACCTCGGGGCCTTTGTCGGGGCGGCCGTGTACCGCGCATTGCGTCACGCCTGACAATTGTTCAGCACTTCACGCCAACGCTAGGCGAAATGCCGCAGAAGACCGCAGAGGACCGACAAAATGTCCACCGTACCGGCACCTGCGGCACTACGATGGAAGCAAATCCAGCGGTCCAGCCGGAGGTGCGGTCATGGCGTTCTATCGGCAGATGGGAGCGGTGCCGCCCAAGCGGCACACCCAGCATCGTGACGACCAGGGACGGCTCTATTACGAAGAGTTGATGGGCGAGGAGGGCTTCTCCGGCGATTCCTCGCTGCTGTATCACCGGGGCCTGCCGCCCGCCATTGTCGATTCGACGGTATGGGAGCTGCCGGACCAGACCCTCACCCCGAATCATCCACTGCGCCATCGACATCTGCGCCTGCACAATCTCTTTCCCGGCGATACCCCGGCCGGAACCGATCCGGTTACCGGCCGTCGACTGCTGCTCGGCAATGCGGATGTGCGGATCTCGTATGTGGTGGCCAAAGGTGCCTCACCGCTGTACCGCAATGCGATCGGCGACGAGCTGGTGTACGTGGAATCCGGTGCGGCCGTTGTCGAAACGGTCTTCGGCACCATCACCGCCCGGCAGGGCGACCAGGTGCTGATTCCGCGCGCGACCACGCACCGCTGGCTACCGAGCGGCCCGGAACCGCTGCGCACGTATGTGATCGAAGCATCCAGCCACATCACTCCGCCGAAGCGCTATCTTTCGAAATTCGGTCAGCTGCTGGAACATTCGCCGTACTGCGAGCGGGATCTGCACGGGCCAGGAGAACCGCTGGTCGCCACCGGAACCGATATCGAGGTGCTGGTGAAGCATCGTCCCGGCGGTCAGGTGGTCGGCACGCGCATGATCTATGCGACCCATCCGTTCGATGTGGTCGGCTGGGACGGCTGCCTGTATCCACTTACCTTCAATATCGCCGATTTCGAACCGCTCACCGGCCGGGTGCACCAGCCGCCGCCCGCCCATCAGGCATTCGAGGGAATCAATTTCGTGGTGTGCAATTTCGTACCGCGCAAGGTCGACTACCACCCGCTATCGATTCCGGTGCCGTACTACCACTCCAATGTCGACAGCGACGAGATCATGTTCTACTGCGGCGGAAACTACGAGGCGCGCAGGGGTTCCGGCATCGGGCAGGGTTCGGTATCGGTACACCCCGGCGGTTATGCGCACGGTCCGCAGCCGGGCGCGTATGAGCGCAGTATCGGCATCGATTTCTTCGATGAACTCGCGGTCATGGTCGATACCTTCCGACCGCTCGAACTCGGCGAGGGCGCGCTGGCCTGCGAGGATCCCGGATATGCGTGGACCTGGTCCGGTCGCGGACCGCAATCCGACGGACACCGGCAACCGAATCGGCGCCCGCACGCGAATCAGCGCCGTGGGCCCGCATGAAGACCCGCATCGAGGTTCCCGACAACGCCCTCTTCGGTCCGGACAATCTTCCCTATGGCGTCTTCGCGCCGGAGGGCCAGGACTTCCGGGTCGGTGTGCGACTCGGCGAGCAAGTCATCGATCTGGCTGCGGCACTGGAGGATCCGGTATTCGCCGAGCCGAGTCTCAATGCCTTCATGGCGGCGGGGCCACGTCGGTGGCGGGAGGTGCGCAACCGGATCCGCGAACTGATCGATCACGAAATCCCCAGGGAGGCAGTGCATCTACTGCACGATGTGCGCACCAAACTGCCAGTAGAGATCGGTGATTATGTCGATTTCTACGCCAGCATCGACCATGCAACGAACCTCGGCAGACTGTTTCGCCCCGATGCCGAACCGCTGCTGCCCAATTGGCGGCATCTACCGGTCGGATATCACGGGCGTGCGGGCACCGTCGTCGTCTCGGGTACCGATATCATTCGGCCGCGCGGGCAACGCCGAACATCTTCCGACACACCAGTTTTCGGTCCATCACAGCGTCTCGATATAGAGGCCGAGCTCGGATTCGTGGTCGGAATCGGTTCCGAACTCGGCACACCCATCGATATCGACCAGTTCGCCGAGCACGTCTTCGGCGTCGCACTGGTGAACGATTGGTCCGCGCGCGATATCCAGGCCTGGGAGTACCAGCCGCTCGGACCGTTCCTCGGCAAGTCCTTCGCGACATCGCTCTCGGCCTGGATAACGCCGCTGGCCGCCTTGGAGACCGCCCGCATTCGGCTGCCGAAGCAAGAACCCGAGCCACTGCCCTATCTGCGGGGCAGCCAGCAGTGGGGACTCGATATCGACCTGGCCGTGCACTGGAACGGTCAAACCGTCTCGCATCCACCATATTCCCGGATGTACTGGTCACCGGCGCAGATGCTGGCGCATCTCACCGCGAATGGGGCCGCCACGCGCACCGGCGACCTCTACGCGTCCGGTACCGTCTCCGGATCGGAACCGGACCAGCGCGGGTCCTTCATCGAATTGTCCTGGGGCGGAGCCGAACCCGTCACGGTGAACGGTCTGCACCGAACCTTCCTCGAGGACGGCGACGAGGTAGTCATCACGGCATCAGCCCCGGGTTCGCATGCGCGCCGCATCGGCCTCGGTGAGGTCCGCGGGCGCATCTGGCATGCGCGAAACTGAGCGTTCAACGCGCGGCAGTTCGAACCCCCGCATCGACAACGGCGATGAACCGCTGCAGATCCTCGATCAGCGTATCGACCATATCGGGCGCGCCACCATCGTCATGATGGTGCAGCCAGTCCGCGACGAGTTCGAACATGCCGCCAATAGTCGCCAGCGCCAAGGCGATTCGCCTGCGCTGCTCCTCCGGATCCGATGACGCCGCACCCGACCACTGCTGATCGATAAAGGCCGCCGACCAGCGCCGATTACTGCGCCGTTGCTTCTCCACCGCAGGTGATATGCCGCCCGCCTCGCCGAATGTCACCTTGGCCAGCCGCGGATCATCGGCAATGGCATGCACGAAGGCCGCGATAATGGCTTGCGCGCGCTCCGGCCAGGGCAGTTCGGCGGATGCGGTGGCCGCCTCGATGGCCCGCTGCTGAATCTGCTCGGTGATGTGCGTGAGCAGCGCGACGTAGCACGCTTCCTTGCTGTCGAAATGATCGTAGAAACCCTTGGTCCCGACGAACGCGCGCTGACAGATCTGTTCGATCGACGTACCCGAAAAGCTTTGCTCGGCAAATAGTTCGGTGGCCGCTTCGAGCAGTTGGCTGCGCCGTTGCGCGCTGCGCTGCTCGGCATCGAGACCACGGATGCGGCGCCGCGCCGGAGTCGGATCGGGCCGCGCGGCGGATTTGCTGCGGGTCATACCTCGACCATAGTCGGAGCAGTTTAAGAAAGACTTCTTGTTGGTAACAGGAAGTCGTGTTGTAATCACTGTCACGTCGATGAGGAAGGGACAGACGTGTCAGTGATCAATGAGGATCCGACCCGCACGCGTCGGCGCGGATTGCGCGCGGCGGCCGCGCTGGTATCGATGGCGATGGCATTGATGGCCGGGGGTGTCACGGCCAAGCCCGTAGCCGCAGCGCCTGTGCCGCAACAGGATTCGTTCTATCAACCGCAGGAGGGCTTCGAGGCGCAGGAAGTCGGCGCAATTCTGCGCTCGCGCGAGGTGCATCTGGCGGTGCTGACCGTACTGCCGCTGAGCGTGCGCTCATGGCAGCTGCTCTACCGCAGCACCGATCTGTTCGGACAGCCGACGGCCGCCGTCAGCACCGTGATCCTGCCCGCGGGTGCGGATCCGAACCGGTCGCGTCCGCTGGTCTCGCTGCAGTTCTACTACGACAGCGCCAGCATCGCCTGCTCGCCGTCGTTCGTACTGCAGCAGGGCGCCGGACTGCCGGGTGTCGAAGGCATCCACTCACAGAGCGAGCTGATCGCGATCGCCGCGCTGATCAGCCAGGGCTGGGCCATTTCGGTGCCGGATTACGAGGGCCTCGACGGACACCTCGCGGTGGCCGAGGAGCCGGGATATATGACCCTCGACGGCATTCGGGCCGCCGAGCGATTCGAACCGCTCGGCCTGGACGGCGCGAATACCCCGGTGGCGCTGTGGGGTTATTCCGGCGGCGGCATGGGCAGTGGCTGGGCCGCCGAGATGCAGCCGAGCTATGCGCCGGAGCTGAACGTGAAAGGTGCGGCGCTCGGTGCGCCGGTTTCGGATGTCGAATCCCTGCTGCACGTCAACGGATCCATGTTCTCCAGCCTCATCGGGATCGGTGTCTCCTCGCTCTACAACGCCTACCCGAAGTTCCGCGAGGCGACTGATCAGTACCTGACGCCCGAGGGCAAGGCGCTGATGAACCGAACCAACTCGCAGTGCCTGCCACGCAATGCACTGACCCAGATGTTCACCGATTACCAACGGATTCTGACGATTCCGATCGCGCAGTACCTCGCGCTACCGGAAATCCGCGAGGTCTTCGACGCGACCGTCCTCGGCAAACACACCCCGACCGCGCCGCTGTTCATCTATCAGGGCGTCCTGGACGAGGCCGTTCCGATCTGGACTACCGATCGCCTGAACCAGCAGTGGTGCGCGGACGGTGCGTCGATCGTCTACAAACGCGACCACCTCAGCGAACACCTGACCCTCCCGTCGCTGGGCATGGCCGACACCTTCAACTGGTTGAAGTCCCGCCTGACTCCCGATGCGCCGGATCAGGTCGGCTGTCGCACCGAGAACGTGGTTTCCATGCTCGCCGATTTCAATGCACTGCTCACCCAGATCGAGATCAACCTGAACGCCACCTTCGGCGCCCTCGGTTTCCCGATCGGCCCGCGCGAACGCTGATCACGCAACCGCTCGGCACCAATTTGTGCGAATCCACTCCTGAGCGGCGGATTCTTCGTGTACCTTCCAGTGAGAAGCCCCGGACCACCCGTTGGTCCGGGGCTATCGCCATTTCAGTGGCCGCCTCGAGTGCTACTCACGACACGACCGGCAAATACACCTGTGCGCCGTGGTCGGCGAATTCGGCGGACTTCTCCGCCATACCGGCTTGCAGCGCTTCGGTCTCGGTGAGCCCCTGGCGCGCGGCGTATTCCCGCACGTCGGCGGAGATGCGCATGGAGCAGAACTTCGGTCCGCACATGGAGCAGAAGTGGGCGGTCTTGGCGGGTTCGGCGGGGAGGGTTTCGTCGTGGTACTCGCGGGCGGTATCCGGATCGAGGGAGAGGGCGAACTGGTCGCGCCAGCGGAATTCGAACCGTGCCTTGGACAGCTCGTTATCGCGGTCCTGGGCGTGCGGATGACCTTTGGCGAGGTCGGCGGCGTGCGCGGCGATCTTGTAGGTGATCACGCCGACCTTGACGTCGTCGCGGTTGGGCAGGCCCAGGTGCTCCTTGGGAGTGACGTAGCACAGCATCGCGGTGCCCGCCTGGGCGATGATCGCCGCGCCGATGGCCGAGGTGATGTGGTCATAGGCGGGTGCGATATCGGTGGCGAGCGGGCCGAGGGTGTAGAACGGCGCCTCCTCGCACAGCTCCTCCTCCAACCGCACGTTCTCCACGATCTTGTGCATCGGCACATGCCCCGGACCCTCGATCATGACCTGCACGCCATGCGATTTCGCGATCTTGGTCAGCTCACCGAGGGTGCGCAGCTCGGCGAACTGGGCCTCGTCATTGGCATCGGCGATGGAGCCGGGACGCAGGCCGTCACCGAGGGAGAAGGTCACGTCGTACTTCGCCAGGATCTCGCAGAGTTCGGCGAAGTTGGTGTACAGGAACGACTCCCGATGATGCGCCAGACACCATGCGGCCATGATGGATCCGCCACGCGAGACGATGCCGGTGACCCGCTTGGCGGTCAGCGGCACGTAGCGCAGCAGCACACCGGCATGCACGGTCATATAGTCGACGCCCTGCTCGCACTGCTCGATTACGGTGTCGCGGTAGATCTCCCAGGTGAGCGCGGTCGGATCGCCGTTCACCTTCTCCAGCGCCTGATAGATCGGCACGGTGCCGACCGGGACGGGCGAGTTGCGCAGGATCCATTCGCGCGTCTCGTGAATGTTCTTGCCGGTGGACAGATCCATGATGGTGTCCGCGCCCCAGCGGGTGGCCCACACCATCTTCTCCACCTCCTCCGCGATCGAGGAGGACACGGCCGAATTGCCGATATTGGCATTGATCTTCACCAGGAACTTTTTGCCGATAATGGTCGGCTCCAGCTCCGGATGCTTGTGGTTGGCCGGGATGACCGCGCGACCGGCGGCGACCTCGTCGCGCACCAACTCCGGCGTGACGCCCTCGCGCGCGGCGATGAAGCGCATCTCGGCGGTGATGATGCCCTGACGCGCCCAGGCCAGCTGGGTCGGCGGACCGTCGACCTCGGGCTTGGTCCAGCCGTCGCGCAGCTTCGGTAGACCGGCCTCCAGATCGATGGACTCCGGGTCGTCGGTGTACGGGCCCGAGGTGTCGTAGACATCGAAGTGCTCGCCATTGGTCAGATTGATCCGACGCACCGGAATGCGCAGGTCATCGACCTCTTGGTAATGCTTGACGCTGCCTTCGATCGGACCGGTGGTCACGGAATCGACAGGTGTGCCCATGAATATCCTCCCTACGCCGGCATTACCCGGTCAGGTTCATACGGTCGACGGCCCTGAACGCCCGAATGGGCTAGCCGTCCTCTCAGCCCGCTGGTGCGAGCCCCCGTTGGTGTGTGAAATTTTCCCGCCCGACGATACCTTTCCATGTCCGCGCTCCACCGGGCACGCTGCTACTGCTACTGCTGCTGCTGCCGGTAGATTCCTCAGGTTGATTCCTCCCCCGTCTGAACCTGATGTCGGGGGATTCTTGGCTCGAGCTGCCGGCGTGCTCGGCGAGCGCGCAGGTCTTGTGCTCTCAACACCAGCAGGGTGGAAACCAGCCCTGTTGATCATGACGAACGCGGAGTTCTTGTCCCTCGGGGACACGTGTCCGCAGCTCTCACACCGGTAGGTGCGTTCGGACAGCAGGAGGCGGTGCTTGGCTCTCGCCCCACACATCCGGCAATCCATCGACGTGTAGGCGGGATTCACCAGCCGCACATCCCGGCCGTGCTTACGGCCCATCTCGAGCAGCGCTGCCTTCGCCGCGCCTATCGCCGCGTCGGCCGCCTTCCGCGCCATCGTGCTCTTCGCGAGGAACTTCGGTTTGAAGTCTTCCACCGCGACCTGATCGAACTCTCGCATCACGGTTTTCGCCCATTTGCGGGCGGTGTCCTGCCGCCGCCGCGCCACCTTTTTGTGCAGCTTCGCGGCCTGATGTTTCGCCTTCCGGTAGCCTCGCGAACTCGGTTGCCCGCAGCGCGGTTTCCGCCGCGCCATCATTTGCTGATATCGGCCAAGTTTCGCTGCGGCTTTCTTCCCGTACTCGGGGTGGGGCAGGTCGTGGAGGTCGCTGGTGGTAGTAGCGATCTCCTTCACGCCCCAGTCAATTCCGATGGCCTGACCGGTCATGGGAGGCCGTTCTGCCTGTGCGGGGATGACGAAGGAGCAATACCAGTGTCCGACAGTGTCGCGATAGACGCGAACGCTGGACGGCGCAGCGGGCAACTCCCGCGACCACACCACCCGCACAGCCACGCCCCCGGCAAGGTGCAGGCAGCCGTCCTTGATACGGAATCCGCGGAGGGTGTAGTTGAGGGTCGGGCCAGCGAGATCCTTCTTCTTGAAACGGGGCATCCTCGCCCGGCGACGTTGGGGGACACGGTCTTTGATGTCCTTCAGCGCCTTGACTCGAGAGCGGCCGAAGTCACGGATAATCTGCTGCTGCGGCACCGACGCCCCGCCCCGCAGCCAGTCGTGCTCGGCCCGCCAGCCGGTGAGCTTCTTGTCCAGAGCGGCGGAACCGATCTCCTCCCCACTCTTGCGAGCTTGCTTGGATTCGGCAACACATTGGTTCCACACCCATCGGCACCGGTCCCACTCGGCGAGCAGAGCGCGGCGGGCGGTGGTAGAGAGCCGGAGCCGATAGGTGTACCGCACGCTCCCTGCCGCCTCTATATCGCTCACATGTTCGACCGTAACATTGGCTGCATGCGGCCGGGGGGCACTTCGCGGGGTCGGACTGAACGACGGGCATACACGCTACATTTCTCTGGTGAAATTCACCCTGGAGGTAGATCTGGATGTCCTGCCCGACGGCGTGGCCGCGCCGGCCGATCTCGCCGATGAGCTCGGCCGGATCCTGCGCTATTGGGGCGGAAATATGAAGCACTACCAGATCACCGAGGGTGACAGCTCTGCGATCTACAACTCCGGATACCGCGAGGTCGGCTCCTGGCAGATCAGCTGATCTTGCCCTCGTAGGCGTCCCGCATGCCTTGCAGGTCGATCTTCTGCATACCGAGCATCGCCTGCATGGCGCGGTTCGCGGCCTCGCGGTTGGTACTCGTCAACAGGGTGTCGGCTTCAACAGGCCAGATCTGCCAGGGAATACCGTATTTATCGTTGAGCCAACCACATTCGATCGGCTGGCCGCCGTCGGCGAGCAGTGCCGTCCAGAGCCGGTCGACCTCGTCCTGACTGTCGCAATTCACCAGCAGCGACATGGCGTGGGTGTAGTGGTAATCGCCGCCGCCGTTGATGGCGGTGAACTTCTGACCGTTGAGTTCGAAATCGACGAGCATCGTCAGTCCGGCTTCGCGCGGCCCCACCTCGGAGTAGGGCACGACATTGGTGATCTTCGAATCCTCGAACAGCGAACAGTAGAACTCGGCGGCCTGCTCGGCCTGGGTGTCGTACCAGAGGTTCGTGACGATTTTCTGCATGGTGGTCCTCCCGATCGGTGTGCCTGTATTAGTGCCGACGGTGCTGGCGGACGGAATTCATCGCCCGTCAGTAGGACTGGAGCTCGATCAGGGTACCCGCTGGGTCGCGCAGGTGTCCGGTGCGCAGGTTCGGACCCCAGTTCGGTCGATCGGCCGCGGCGGCTGCCAGGGTCGCGCCGTTGCGCAGGCAGAGGTCGAGGCCCGTGTCGACGTCGGGTACTCGGCAGACGAACATCACGGCATCTTGCGCGGGTGCGGCGGTGACGGGCAGATCGGTGGTGCCGACGACTTCGGCCATCATGCTGCGGTCGAAGAGCACGAGTACTGCTTGGTCGTCGACATCCCAGTTTGCGTAGGGGCCCGCCGCGGTGCCCTTGATCAGCTTCGCGCCGATGAGCTCAGGGAGGACGGCGCTGTAGAAGTCGAAGCATTCGGCGAAACGGGTGACGAGCAGTCTCGGGTAGAGAGCGTCCACGCTGTCTCCTAATTAGTAGGTGCGAACCTATCGTAGGTTCTACCCTATAATTTGTCGCATGGACTCCGCGCATGCACTTCCGCCGAGCCTGGTCGGGCTCGAGACCTACCTGCTGTCACGGGTGGGCAAGGTCGCGCGGGGGCGGTTCGCCGATCGGCTTGCGGCGCGCGGGCTTCGGCTGTGGCATATGGCCGTGCTCGCCGCGCTCGCCGATTTCGGGCCGCATGCGCAGCGTGATCTGGGCATTCGGCTCGATATCCATCCGAGCGACGTGGCGAAGATCGTCGACGAATTGGCAAGTGCCGGTCAGGTCGAACGCACTCGCGATCCCGCCGACCGTCGTCGAATGTCGGTGCGGATCACCAGGACCGGCCGGGACTTGTTGCGAGCCCTCGACAAGGAGGCGGGACAGGTACGCGACGAGATTCTCGCTCCGCTGCGTCAAAATGAACGAATTGTGCTGGCGGACATGATGCTTCGGCTATTCGAACACACTCACCCGGACACCGGCGCGGACTGACCCCTCGTCGGTCCGCGCCGGAGATCTTCAGTTCGACGCCGCTTCCGGGCGCAACAGCACATTCAGGTCGATCGCGATATGGCGTCCGATCATCAGTTCCGGCGCCCGGATACCGATTTCCCGCCGGTCCAGCACGGCATGGGCGAGCAGGCGGACGGTGTCATCGGGACCGAGGACGAATCTGGCTACAGTGCAGACGAGTTCGACCCGTCGCCCGCGCACCCGCGCGCTCCCGGCAACTCGCCACTCATCGGGAAGTGAAGCCGAGCAATGTCTGCATTACCGCCAAAGTCACCAATTCCGCGTCCGACAGCCGCATCGTGAAGCCCACATCCGGACGCGACGGACCCAGATCGGGCGCACTCTTCAAAAGGTCATCGGTCTTGACATAAAGTGCAGTCGCGAGGGCGCAACACGCACAAGACTGGCTGTGTGGCAATATGTTTCGGCCACGGCGGGTGTCGACCTCGGTCACGACCGGATCACCCTTCGAGGAACTCGAGGCGATTGCCGACCGGATCATCGGTATGAAAACGGCGACGGCCGGGGATTTCTGCCGGGTCGGCCCAACGTACCGGATACCCGGCCGCCTCGACTGCCGCGGCCGTGGCGTCGACATTCACCACAAATGCCGGGTGCGCCTTGCGGGCGGGCCGGAAGTCCGCCTCGATGCCCACATGCAGCTCCGCGTCCGGACCGCCGCGCCCCGGCACCCGGAACCAGCATCCACCCCGCACCGCGAGCTGCGGCGGCTTGGACAGTTCGGACCAACCCAGCACGCCGGCATAAAACGCACGCAGTCGATCTTCCGAGCCGGCCGGCGCGGCGATCTGAACATGGTGAAGCATGGGTCGACCCCTCCTGCAGCTCACTAAATTCAATACAGGACAATCGTACTGCTAGCAGGAGGCCATCGAGATCGGTGCCCGAGCGCGCCAGCCGCTGGCCCGGCTGTGGAGCTATCTATGGCAGGCCTCGGCCGCATTCCAACTCGGCGATCTCGGCCTGGTCGACCGAGCGATCATCGAACTCGAGCAGGTCGCCGAGCGGGGACGCCTGCCGGTCGCCCGCTGGCATCGGCATCGACTCGATGCCAGCCGCGCCGCACTGACCGGTGATTTCGCCGCCGCGGACGAAAGTAATAACGCCGCGTTCGAACTCGCCGTCCGGATGGGCGGCGAGTCGCTGCTCGGTTTGCACCACGCGTTTCGCAGACCGATGAACATGGTGCAGGGATATGTGTCCGAAACCGAAGCCGTCGAACGATTCGCGGCGATGCGCCATGCGCCGCAGATACCGTTGATCCGGATCTTTCTACCGATGACACGCGCCATGGCCGGCGATCTCGACGAGGCACGCGCGCTGTTCCAGGAGTTCCGGGAAATGCCCGGCACCTTTCAGATCGGTCCGCATTGGCTCGGGCTGCTCTGTGGTCGTCAGGCGACATCGAAGACGTTGCGCGCAATGCCGAGGATTTGAGCGCGCGTCGAATCATCCAGGTCCGCAGCGATTCCACCGCACCGCCGACCGAGCCCTCAGCGCAAGCCCGAGAAGGCCACGGGCGATCGCGCCGAGCGCGGAATCTCGATATCGCTTGACCAATAGTTCTAGCGTTGCTAGATTCTCTATCAACGCTACAAGAACAGAACGGAACAGCTCATGATCACCACACTCATCCAGGTCGTCGCCATCATCTCGGTCCTCGCGAACGCCGTCGTCTACGGCACCGATGCCTGCTTCGCACTGATCACGCGGTCGGTGTACGACAAGCTGGACGACCGGACCGTGACCATCTCGGCGGGCTGGGGTCACTACTACGGCGACCGCCGGATGCCGATCGTCGGCATCAGCGGTGTGGTAACCGCCGTTGTGGCAACGGCTCTCGCGGCGATCGGCGGCCACGCGGCAGCCGCGATCGCGGCGGGTATCGCCGTCGTGGCGCTGGTAACCTGGCTCGGCATCTATGTTCGGGTCGCGAAGCCGGTGAACACCCAGCAGACCGCCGCGGCACACTCGGGCGTCATTCCGTCGGACGCCCGTGCACTGCAGGACAAGTGGAACAGCGTGATCAACGGCCGGGTGGCCCTGCAGTTCATCGCCGTCGCCGCACTCTGCGCCGCGATCGCCCTCGCCTGACGCACCTCACCGAGAACCCTGTGTCGGCCGCACTTCGCAGGTGCGGCCGACACAGGGTTTTCGTATGCCCGAGGGGTCGTTGGACCAGGGGTTCATCAGCACCTCTACCAACAAACCGGCTGCACCGAACATGATGTCTAGCGGATGGTTTGGTCGATCAACCTGCGCGCCGCCCGGTCGGTGCGCTCCACATCACCGGTTATCAACCGATCCTGAATGATGCCGCGCAGCCCCGAAACCAACAGCGTGGCAACGGCTTCCGGATCGTCGATGGATTCGATTCGACGCAGCGCATCCGCCAACGTCCCGATGAAGGTCGCGATCGCGGCATTCGCGTATTCGCCATAGGGATTACCCGGCACACACGCCGCCCCCAGCACCTGCAGCAGCACCCGCACACTCGTCGTGGCCTCCCCCGCGATATTCACCGCACAGAATTCGCCGAGCCGCTCGCGCAGCGAAGCCGCATCGGAGACCCCCGCGAAGACCGCGGCTATATCCGGGCGCTGCGTCGTCAGCGCCTGCACCAGCAGTTCTTCCTTGGTGTTGAAGTAGTGGATCAGCATGCGCGAGCTGGTGCCGAGTTCGGCGGCGAGCGGGCGCAACGACAGGTCACCGAGGCCGTGGGCAGCGATGTATTCGACGACGCCGGCCAGCAAGTCGGCGCGTTTCGCGTGGTCGAGTGGACGGGCCATAAGTTGACTGTAGCGATTGGTACAGGTATTCATGACATCGTGACTGTAACAATCGCTTCAGAAACTCGCCCGGCCGTCGTGGTCACCGCGGTCGCCGCGACCACATCGATCGCCGATGACATCGACGCGACCTGGTCCGGGCTGCTCGCCGGGCGCAGCGGTATCGGCATGCTCGCCGACGATTTCGTCGCCGAATACGATCTGCCGGTCCGCATCGGCGGCAAGTTGAAGTCACGGCCGGGCGATCAGCTCACCCGCGTCGAACAGCGCCGCCACTCCTATGTCGAGCAGATGGCCCTGGTGCTAGGCCGCAAGGTCTGGCGCAATGCGGGCGCACCCGAGGTCGAAGGTGAGCGGCTCGCGGTCGTCATCGGCACCGGGCTCGGCGGCGGCGATGCGCTGATCAATGCCGTCGATTCGATGCGCGACGGCGGCTACCGGAAGGTGTCGCCGATGTCGGTGCCGATGGTCATGCCGAATGGTCCGGCCGCGACGGTCGGGCTCGAAATCGGTGCCAAGGCAGGGGTTTTCGCGCCCGTCTCGGCCTGTTCCTCCGGTTCGGAGGCGATCGCGCATGCCTGGCGGCTGATCACCACCGGCGAGGCGGATGTCGTGCTGGCCGGTGGCGTCGAGGGGCATATCGATGCGGTGCCGATCGCGAGTTTCGCCATGATGCGGGCGATGAGTACGCGCAATGACGAGCCGGAGCGGGCATCGCGGCCATTCGACCGGGATCGCGACGGGTTCGTCTTCGGCGAGGCGGGGGCACTGCTGGTGCTGGAGTCCGAGCGGCATGCGCGGGCGCGCGGGGCGCAGATTCACGGCCGGGTGCTTGGCGCGGGGATCACCTCGGACGCCTATCATATCGTCGCATCGGAGCCGGAGGGCATCGGTGCCGCGCGCGCTATGCGCAAGGCGATATGCACTGCCGGACTGCAGGTTTCGGATATTCAGCACGTCAATGCGCACGCCACCTCGACATCGATCGGCGATGCGTCGGAAGCCAACGCCATCACCGCGGTGACGCCGGAGGCATCGGTCTACGCGCCCAAATCCGCACTCGGCCATTCGATCGGTGCGGTCGGTGCGCTCGAATCCATCCTCACCATGCTGACACTGCGCGACCAAATCGTCCCGCCCACATTGAATCTCGACAATCGGGACCTGGAGATCGACCTCGATATCGTGGCGGGCGCGCCCCGCGAGCAGCGCATCGACTTCGCACTCAACAACTCCTTCGGCTTCGGCGGCCACAATGTCGCCCTGGCCTTCGGCCGCGCGTAGCGATAGCGGCTCGTTGCCGCGGAGTAGCGTCGTAGCAGAATCGTTAACCGTACGAACAACCCAGGGGAACGGGACAACGACGTGGCCGAGGCCTTTTACACCCCAGATCCGGCGAACCCGAATCGGTTCGTCTCGACCGAACTGACCCGCGGTCCGTGGTCACCCGATGCCCAGCACGCCGGGCCGCCATCCGCGCTGCTCGGGCACACGATCGAGCGCTGCGAGCCACGGGCCGGATTCCAGGTCGGGCGGGTCGCGGTGGAAATCCTCGGTCCGGTTCCCCTGGAGCCGCTGACGGCGGAGGCGCGGGTGGCCCGCCCCGGACGCAGTGTGGAGCTCATCGAAGCGACCTTGTCCACAGATCGCGGACCGGTCATGCGGGCGAATGCCTGGCGATTCAAACTCGCCGAGCCGGAGCTCGAACTGCCCGAACAGTTCCTGCCGACCGGCGCCCGTCCCGGACCGGATCAGGCGGTGCCCTCTCACTTTCCGTCGACCCAGCCCGTCGGTTTTCACACCGGCATCGACTACCGCTTCGTGTCCGGGTCTTTCGCCGATCCCGGCCCGGCGATCTGCTGGATCCGGCTGAAATATCCGATCGTCGCCGGTACCACGCCCAGTCCGCTGGAACGCACACTCGCCGCGGCGGATTCGGGCAACGGTGTCAGCCGGGTGCTGGATTGGAACCGATACCTGTTCATCAATACCGATCTCACGGTCACTCTGCACCGACAGCCGGTCGGCGAATGGGTCTGCCTGGACGCCGCCACCTATCCGCAACCGCACGGCATCGGCCTGGCCGAGTCGGCGCTCTTCGACGAGAAGGGTCCGCTCGGTCGCAGCACCCAAACCCTGTTCCTCGGCCCGCGCTAGGACGGCTTCAACCTGCGCGGTCGAAGATCGCGGCCGTGCGCGGATGCCTGGTGCGCGCCGTCGGGGTCGGGTTAACCGGCAGACTCGATCAATGCCGTGATCGGTCCGAACTTCGCAGGTCGATACCGCCGCCCGGCCTGTTGCTGAGCAATCGCCGCATGTGAAACCATAAAAGTGATTCGGTCGACCCGAGACGCCCACCGAGCCGCCTTCGCGCGGCGATCCGGACGCGGGAAGGAGTCGACGATGTTGATGCGTTTCCGACTGGACCCGGACCAACTCGCCGCGGCCATATCCATCGCCGGGCTGAAGCCGGGACCACGGTCCGCGCTGCCGCTGACGACCCCACCGTCCGACCCGGCAGCAGCGCTGCGGGACACCGGACTGCTCGAAGCGGACGACCGACTCACCGGACCGGCGAAAGGAGCACTGCGGATCGCCGCCGATCCCGCTCATACCGCCGCCGTCACCGCCAACCGCGTCGGGCAGGACGACCGGACAGCGGCGCTGCTGCTGTGCGGAGACGAAGAAGGCACCTTCGTCATGCAGGCCGAGACCGGCGACGACGGCTTCGATTTCACCGTCGTGCCATCTCTTACCCAGGCCACCATGCTGGTCGACCAACTGCTCGATCTCACCTCCTACGGCCCCGGATTCGCCTCACCCCCGATCGACCTCGATCTCATCACATTCGCCGCACTGCTCGCCGCCGCCGATGCGGCACAAGAGGCCCGCCTGGCCGGGGTCCTGAGTCGAAACGTCGCGGCCGGACCGCTCGAGCTGCGAGCGCTCGAGCTGGAGGAGCAACTCGCCAAGGGGCTGGCCGCGGGCGACACTCGTTGGGCCTTGTCCGCCGCCCAGGGCGCCACACCGGTCTCACTGGCGGCGGCGGCCGGCCGGATGACGGAGGGACTGGCGCGGCTGGCGTCGCTGAGCCTTGTTCGACTGGAGGCACTCGGCTGCTACCGATTCACCGATGCCGGGACCGCGGTGGCACGGTCGTTCGGTCAACTGTTGACGACCGGGAGCATTGTCGTAATGAACGGTGCGGCAACGAAACAGGACGCGCTCGCCTATTTCACGGTGTTCCGATCGACGTTCTCGACCCGGTTCGCATGCTGGCGCGAGCTTGCGGCGCGCAATCCGCGTGCCGAATTGTTGGAGACCACAACCGAAGTCGCGCTCAGGCTGGTGCGCGATGTGCTGGATCCCGCCGTGATCAAGCCGTTCGCCGGTGGCATACCGGCATTCGACGCATCTGCCGTACCCACGGAAGCGGTGCCGGTGGTCGAGCGCGGCAGCACTCCGGCATTTCATCCGACGCACCAGGTGCCCGCCAGCGGCATGCCGGCATGGGCCACTCCCGACTCGACCCGGCCGCCCGTCGCCCGCATCGAACCGCGCGTCGAACTCCAGATCCTCGATCGCTCCGGCGACTGGGTGCATATCGCCTGCAATAACGGCTGGACCGCATGGGTCGACGGCCGCGCCATCGAACCCCTTGCCGCCCTCTGGTACCCGACCCACCTGGTACCCGAGGGCGGATTGGACGCATGGGCCGCGCCTGATCCGAGCCTCGGCCCCATCACCAGCATCGATCCTGGCGTCGAACTCCAGATCCTCGGCCGCGCCGGAGACTGGGCGCATATCGCCTGCAATAACGGCTGGACCGCATGGGTCGACGGCCGCGCCATCCAACCCCTCGCACGGCCCGGTGCACCCTGGACATCCACCGGCGACAGGAACGTCTGATGACCAGGGATTGGCGCACATCACCTGGATTTCGCTGACCTCGACGCCGCGCTCGACCAATTCGGCGTGGGCCTTGCGGATCGCTATACGCGCGGTTGCCAGCGCCACGCGAATTCACCCGCCTCCGGCGGCGGACCGGGCAGTTCACCTTTTCCCGAGAGCCCCGCGATCAGCATGGCGAGCACGCGTCTGCGCAGTTCAGTGGTTCGGGCCTGGTCCGGCATGGCGATGGCCGCGCACGATTCCAGGACGAGACCGAGGTCACTGGCATTGGCATCCGCGCGTAGCCGACCAGAAGCGTGCGCCCGCCGGACCAGTTCCTCGGTGACCTCCCCCGAATGCGTGACGTCCGGCAGCATCGACTCGTCCGGGGTGAAGGTGCCCGCCAAATGCACCGTCAACGAGTGCACATCCGCGTCGACGACCCGTTCCAGGAATCCGATCAGACCGTGCCAGCCGTCCGAATCCTCCAGTGCGGCATCGGCTTCGGCGTTGTAGCGGCGTAGGCCCTGGTGGCAGAGGGTGCGCAACAGCACCTCTTTGCTCGGGTAGCGGCGGTAGAGGGCGCTGATACCCACTCCGGCTCGCTCGGCGACGGCGGCGATGGGGGCGTTGGCGTCGGCGAGGAAGACCGCGCGGGCGGCCTCGAGGATGAGCCCGTCGTTGCGGGCGGCCTGCGCCTTTCGGCCGGGCAGACCCTTCTGAGCTGGGGCATCGGATGTCTTCGGCATGAGTTCAGATTAGCACTTGAAACGGAATGATCCGTTCTGATACTGTTCAAACAGAACGAAGCATTCCGTTTCACAAGGAGTAGAGATGACCGCCATCACCCCCTTCCGCATCGACGTCCCGCAGGCTCAGCTCGACGACCTGGCCGACCGGCTGTCCCGAGCCCTCTACCCGAACGAATTGCCCGGCGTCGGCGACGCCTACGGCGTACCGAACCAGCGGGTGCGAGATCTCGCCGAGTACTGGCTGGAACGCTTCGACTGGCGCGCGCTGGAGGCGAAGCTGAACTCCTACCCGCAGTTCACCACTGAGATCGACGGCGAAGATATCCACTTCCTGCACATCAGGTCCTCCCGGCCGGATGCGCTGCCGGTGATCCTGACCCACGGCTGGCCCGGTTCGGTGCTCGAATACCTCGATGTCATCGCGCCGCTGACCGAGCCGGAATCGGCCGATGAGCCCGCCTTCCACCTGGTCATCCCGTCGCTGCCAGGATTCGGATTCTCCGGGCCGACCCGCAGCACCGGATGGGGCACCGCCCGCACTGCCGCGGCCTGGGCGGAGCTGATGGGCCGACTGGGCTACGCGCGCTACGGCGCCATCGGCAACGACGGTGGCTCGATGGTCTCACCGGAGATCGGACGGCTGGATTCCGATCGCGTCGTCGGAGTGCATGTGACGCAGCTGTTTTCGTTCCCGTCCGGTGATCCATCGGAGTTCGAGGGGCTCTCCGAGGAGGATATGGCGGCGCTGCAGCACCTGCAGTGGTTCCACGAGAACAAGATGGCCTTCAACGCCTTGCACAGCCAGCAGCCGCAGACGCTGGCGTTCGCGCTGGCCGATTCGCCGGTCGGATTGCTCGGCTGGAATGCGCAATTGTTCGGCGAGAGCCTCGACGAGGAGTTCGTGATCGGCAATGTGGCCATCTACTGGCTGACCGGAACGGCCGGGTCGTCGCTGCGGTTCTACTACGAGAATGCGCACACCGCGCAGCAGCCGAGCGGACCGACCACGGTGCCGACCGGATTGGCGATGTTCAAGGGTGATTTCCAGTCGATTCGCCGGTTCGCCGAGCGCGATCACAGCAACATCGTCAGCTGGAATTCTTATGACGTCGGCTCCGTCCAAGGCGGCCCGAACGATGCGGCCGGACACTACGCCGCGCATGAGGCACCGCAGGTGATCGTCGCCGATATCCGGCAGTTCTTCGCCAAGCTCGGCTGAGCGCACACAGCGCAACGGCCCGCATCCGTTTTCCGGACGCGGGCCGTTGCCCGTTTCCCAGCAGAGACCCTCTCGTATGTCTTCGAGACGCACGGCCATGGTTCGTCTCGTTCTCCGCTGTTGTACTGGATTCACCAACAGTTCAACAGCTTTCGACACCCGCGGTGCGAGCGTCAGGCCCGGAGGCGGCAGCCTGCGTAACCACGTAGGGCCCGGGAGCACCGCAAGTTCAACAAGGAGAAACAATGCGAATCGCAGTCTTCGGAGCCACCAGCACCGTCGGTCGTCTGGTCGTCGAGCAGGCGCTCGCGCAGGGGCACGAGGTCACCGCCTTCACACGCAGCGCGGCCGGTATCGAGCAGCGGCACGAGCGGCTGCATATCGTGGAAGGCAATGTGCTGGACACGAATTCGGTCGAACAGGCCGTCGTCGGTCAGGATGCGGTGCTGATCTCGCTCGGCGCGGGCCGCAAGGGCGTCATCCGGGCCGCGGGCACTCGCGCGGTAATCGAGGCGATGAACCGTACCGGCGTGAAGCGCCTGATCTGCCAGACCACCCTCGGCGTCGGCGACAGCGCGGGCAACCTCAACTTCCTCTGGAAGTACGTGATGTTCGGGATGCTGCTGCGCCAGGCCTTCGCCGACCACGTCCAGCAGGAAGAATACGTCCACGCCAGCAACCTCGACTGGACCATCGTCCGCCCGAGCGCCTTCACCGACGGCCCCCGCACCGACGCCTACCGCCGCGGCTTCGGCGCCGACGAAAAGGGCCTCTCCCTGAAGATCGCCCGCGCCGACATCGCGGCGTTCATGCTCGAGCAACTCACCGACGCCACCTACACCCGCCGGGCCCCGGGCATCTCCAACTGAGCCCACAAATGCCGCCCGAACTCGGCAGCGTCCGCGCGACCGGCCCACCCGGTTCGAAACCCACGCCCGATCCGGTGCGTGGGTTTCGGCCGTCGACGGGCGCTCAGTGCTGGTGTAGGTCGCCCCAAGTGGGAAAGGGGTCGGGGTAGGTGGACCAGGTCGTCGGGCCGGCGGCGAATTCGGCGTTGGTCAGGAGGGCGGCATCGAGGAGTCCACGGATGTGGTCGAGGTCTAGTTTGACGCCGATGAAGACGATTTCTTGGCCGGCGGGGACTTCCAGCGAGGTCCACCAGGCGGCGGGTTCGAAGGTCAGGTTGGGGCCTGCCTGGGACCAGACGGCGGCCAGAGCGGGGCGGGTGGCAAGCCAGCAGAAGCCCTTGCTGCGGAGCATGCCGCGCAGTTGGGCGAGGGCTTCGGCCAGGCGTTCGGGGTGGAAGGGGCGATCGGCGGTGTAGGTGAGGCTGCGGATGCCGTATTCCTCGGTTTCGGGGGTGTGGCCACCCGCGAGTTCCTCGGCCCAGCCGTCGGATTCGGCAGCGATGACCGGGTTGTAGCGGCCGGTGGCGAGGACTTCCGCGAGATCTACCGCGCCCTTTTCAGTCCGCAGGATCTTGGCGCGTGGATTGAGGCGGCGGACCGTGGCCTCCACGGTTCCGGCCGCGTTGGCGCTGACCAGATCGGTCTTGTTGACGAGCAGGACGTCGGCGAATTCCACCTGGTCTACGAGCAAGTCGGCGATGGTGCGCGCATCTCCCTCGCCCGCTTGCAGATTCCGCTGCGCCAGCGCCTCACCACGAGCGACCTCGGCGAGGAAGGTGGAAGCGTCGACGACCGTGACCATGGTGTCCAGGCGGGCGATATCGCCGAGTTTGAAGCCGTCCTCGAACTCCCAATCGAAGGTGGCGGCGACCGGCATCGGCTCGGAAATACCGGTGGATTCGATGACCAGCTGATCGAAGCGGCCTTCGCGAGCCAGCCTGCCGACGGCTTCGATCAGATCCTCGCGCAGGGTGCAGCAGATGCAGCCATTGGTCAGTTCGACCAGCTTCTCCTCGGTGCGATCCAGATGTCCATGCCCGGCGACGAGCGCGGCATCGATATTGACCTCGCTCATGTCGTTGACGATGACCGCGACGCGGCGGCCGTCCCGGTTGGCCAGGATGTGGTTGAGCAGGGTCGTCTTACCCGCGCCGAGGAAGCCGGACAGCACGGTGACGGGCAGCAGGTCAGGGGGCGATGATGTGGTCACACATTAATGATAATGGTTTTCATTTAGATGTGGCCGGGCGGGCATCAGGCGGCCGCGGATTTCACCGCCGAACCGATCTCGCGCCGCAGTGCGGCGAACTCCGGGGAGGCGCGCAGCTCGTCGGCGTCGACATCGGTGCGCGGCAGGTCAACCGCCGGCGAATCACCCTCGGCCACAGCCGGTTCGGCGGAGGCCACCATCAGGACGACGCGACTTCGAGACCAGGATGTGCCGCGACCGGCGCATCCGGATGCCGCCACAGCCCGCGCGCCGCCAGCCGCGGCAGCACACCCTCACCGAACCAGTAGGCCTCCTCCAGATGCGGATATCCGGAGAGCACGAACTCGTCGATGCCCAGGTCGCGGTATTCGAGGATGCGCTCGGCAACCTCGTCGTGGCTGCCGACGAGCGCCGTGCCCGCACCGCCGCGCACCAGCCCGATCCCGGCCCAGAGGTTCGGGTAGATCTCCAGCGCGTCACTGGACCCCTCGTGCAGCGCGAGCATCCGGCGCTGTCCTTCGGATTCGCTGCGCGCCAACGACTTCTGGATATCAGCGACCGCCGCGGGATCGAAACCGGCCAGCAGCCGGTTCGCCTCGGCCCAAGCCGCCGCCGCGGTGTCGCGAGTGATCACATGTAGCCGGATGCCGAAACGCACCGTGCGGCCCTCGCGCTGGGCCAGCTTGCGGACCCAGGCGATCTTCTCCGCGACCTGCGCGGGCGGTTCACCCCAGGTCAGGTAGACATCGGAGTGCTTGGCCGCGATGGTGCCCGCGATCGGCGAGGATCCGCCGAAGTACACCTCGGGCACCGGGTTCGGCGGCTGTGTCAGTTTCGCGTCGGCGATGTGGATGTGCTCGCCGGTAAGGCTGACGGTCTCCCCCGCCCACAGCTTCCGCACGACCTCCAGGAATTCGCCGGTCCGGACGTAGCGGGAGTCCTTGTCCAGGAAGTCGCCGTAGGCGCGCTGTTCACTGGACTCGCCGCCGGTGACCACATTGATCAGCAGTCGGCCGCCGGTCTGGCGCTGGAAGGTGCTCGCCATCTGCGCGGCCAGCGTCGGCGAGAGGAAACCCGGACGCAGCGCCACCAGGAACTTCAGCCGCTCGGTGGCCTGGCTGACCATGGCGGTGGTGAGCCAGGCGTCCTCGCACCACGCACCGGTCGGCGTCAGGACCGCCGCGAAGCCGAGCGACTCGGCCGCCGCGGCGATCTGGCTCAGGTACGCCACGCTCGGCGGCCGGTCACCGGCGGAATTCGTGGCGTTCGCACCGTGACCACCGCCGACGACATTGCGGCTGTCACCATTGGTTGGCAGAAACCAGTGGAAGGTGAGGGACATTGGACCGATCCAACCGAAGTGGATACGCCCCGACCAGGGAGGCGATCGGTCAGATCCGAATCCTTCTGGGCGAGTCGTTAGGGTCTGGGGTGTGAAACTGCTGCCGCTGGTGCCCGACGGGCAGACCCCGGTTCGTGTCCTTACTATCGCCGGGACCGACTCCGGCGGCGGCGCAGGCATTCAGGCCGATTCGCGGACCATGGCCATGTGCGGGGTGCACGCGTGTGTCGCGGTGGCCGCGGTGACGGTGCAGAACTCGGTCGGGGTGAGCGGGTTCCATGAGATTCCGCCGGGGATCGTGGCCGATCAGGTGCGGTCGGTGGTCGGGGATATCGGGGTCGGGGCGGCCAAGACCGGGATGTTGGCCTCGACCGCGATCATCGAGTCGGTCGCGGCGGTCTGCGAAGAGGTGGGGATCGGACAGGGCCGCACACCGCTGGTGGTCGATCCGGTGGCGGCGTCCATGCACGGCGATCCGCTGCTGCACGAGGAGGCGTTGGACGCGGTGCGGCACACGCTGATCCCGCTGGCCACAGTGGTGACGCCGAACCTCGACGAGGTGCGCCTGATCACCGGCATCGAGGTCACCGATGATGGCTCCGCGCGGCGGGCGGCCGAGGCGCTGCACAAGCTCGGGGCGCAGTGGGCGATCGTCAAGGGCGGACATCTGCGGTCCTCGGAGGTCAGCACCGATCTGCTCTTCGATGGCGACCAGTTCCTGGAGTTCACCGCACCGCGAATCAGCACGGGTAACGACCACGGTGGCGGCGATACGCTGGCCGCGGCCATCGCATGCGCCCTCGCCAACGGTTACTCGGTGCCCGATGCCGTCGCGTTCGCCAAGGACTGGACCTACCGATGCCTCGCCGCGTCCTACAACCTCGGCGCAGGCCACGGGCCCGTCTCCCCGCTCTGGCGCCTGTCCTCATAGACATCGGTTCGGCGCCGAAACTTGTCGGTGGGTGGGTTCATACTGAGGGCATCGCAGCCACCGTTGGCCTCGACGATGCGGTCAACGAGAACACTGGCGTTCGAGGTGGATGCGGTAGCCGACCGCCACTGGCGCGCCCGCGGTCGGCGCCACCGGTGGGTTCGATCGAATATTGTCTATTCGCTGGAAAAAGCCAGGTGCAGTGGCAGATTCGCGTCGATACCGATGCCGTTCAACCGTGCGTTGGCCTCGGCCAGCGCGGAGATGATCTCGGCCAGATAGGCGACGAACTGCTCCGTCGGCATCGTATGCGCCTGTAGGCGGTTCGCGCCCAGCCACCAGTCGGTGGCCGAGGCCACCGCGCCGAAGACGGAATAGTTGACGAGTTCGACGCTGGACACTTGCACGGACTTGTCCGCGAGCAGTCCGGTGAACAGATCGGCGGCCCGCTTGGCCGACCGGCGCGCGGACTGCAGCGCCCGCTCGGATTCGTCCGCCCGCCGTGTGAAGTGGCTGTGCAGCATGAACCGGAAGACATTGGGATGTTCGGTCACCACGAGCACATATTCGGCCGCACCGCGCCGAATCAACTCGCGCGCTGAATCATTGGTCAGATCGGCACTCGCGACGATCCGTTCCCACAGCATGTCGCGAACCCGGTCGACGATGGCGTTGTAGAGGTCGGTCTTATCCTCGAAATGCCGGTACAGCTTGGGTTTCGCGGCACCGGCCTCCTTGGCGATATCGCCCATACTTACCTCGGGCCCGAACTTGTCGAGCGCGCGGAAGGCCGCGTCGACAAAATCCGCGCGCACCTTGCGCCGATGCTCACGCCACCGCTCGGTCCGCGCATCTACCCGTTTGGGCGGCACCTCATCTACATCCCGCCCGCTGCGCATCACGAATCCGACGGTACCAACACCTCACTCGACCTCGGTCGGCTCGGTCAGCGGCGCCCCGCCGGCGTCAGCGCTTCTTGGGAACGATCGTCTCCCCGCCGGCATCTCCGCCCGACTTCGCCTTCTTCTCCGCTCGCTTCTCCTTGATGGACTTCCCGGACTTCTTCGACATTGCGCTGCGCGGAGATTTGTCGGACATGCACGTCCTTCGATTGGAGACCTGAGCGGTCCCGATCCCAAGACCGTACGCTACGCCGAGCCGCCCGGAACCCGATCGACCTCCCACGCCGCCGCAAGCTTGTCGCGTCGCCGTACCGGCACGGGTTGTCCACCGGGCTCCGATCTGCGCAGCTTCAGCGTGAGCAAGCGCCGACCGACTGTTGCTGAAACGGCAAAGAATCTGGCGCCGCTTCGGGCTCCGCGGACATCATGCGATCAGGGCGGATATCCCACCGCCCGGTAACTCGGATGGGAGATCGACGGATGACCGACAGCACCGCAGCGCAGCCTGCTCAGGAGTTCTGGGAAGAGTTCTATCGAGATCGGGATCAGGTTTGGACCGGGAATCCCAATCCGTTGTTGGTGCGGGAGGCCGTGGAGCTCGAGCCGGGGACCGCGTTGGACCTCGGATGCGGTGAGGGTGCGGACGCCGTTTGGCTCGCGGGGCGTGGGTGGCGCGTTACCGCGGTCGATGTGTCCCCGACAGCGCTGCGGCGTGCGGCTGCGCATGCCGATGCGGCGGGCGTCGGGGAGCGCATCACGTTCGCGGAACATGATCTGGCGCAATCGTTTCCGGACGGAGAGTTCGATTTGGTTTCCGCGCAGTTCTTTCATTCGCCGGTGGCGCAGGAGCAGGAGCGGACGAAGGTTCTGCGGCGGGCCGCCGAAGCGGTGGGCGTCGGCGGGGTTTTGTTGATTGCTGGGCATGCGGGGTGGCCGTCGTTTGTCGAGGATCGGCATGACGTGCACTTTCCGACGATGGATGAGGTGCTCGACGGGCTGGCTCTGGGGCCGGATTGGAACGTGGAGACCAAGGATGCGGTCGAGCGGGAAGTCACGTGGCCGGAGGGGCAGGTGGGGCTGCGTACCGACACCGTGTTGCGGATTCGGCGGGTGCGGTAGGCACGGTCCCCAGGAACCTCACAGGTAGGGCCCAGCCAGGGTCCAGCGCGGTTCGCGAGGGTGGTCACCATGACCGAATCGACGACCGCCGCGCACCGGGCGGAAATGACCGAAACGGTGATCACGCCCGTGCTGGACGTCGTGATCCCCGTCTACAACGAAGAGGCCGACCTGGGTGTCTGCGTGCGGCGGCTGCACGCCTACTTGCGCGACGGGTTCCCGTTCCCGGCGCGGATCACCGTAGCCGACAACGCGAGCACCGACGACACCATGCAGGTCGCGCAGCTGCTCGCCGATGAACTCGCTGACGTGCGGGTTGTGCACCTCGATGCCAAGGGCCGCGGCCGCGCACTGCGCGCGGTGTGGGAGCACTCCGACGCCCAGGTCGTCGCCTACATGGACGTGGATCTGTCCACCGACCTCAATGCGCTGCTGCCCCTGGTCGCTCCGCTGATCTCGGGCCACTCCGATCTGGCCATCGGCACCCGGCTCGACGCGGCGTCGCGTGTGGTGCGCGGACCCAAGCGCGAAATCATCTCGCGCTGCTACAACCTGATCCTGAAAGCCTCACTGCAGGCCCGCTTTTCGGATGCGCAGTGCGGTTTCAAGGCGATGCGCACCGATGTGGCGCGGCGGCTGCTGCCGCTGGTGGAGGACGGTGAATGGTTCTTCGACACCGAGCTTTTGGTGCTCGCCGAGCGGGCCGGACTGCGTATCCACGAGGTGCCGGTCGACTGGATCGATGATCCGGACAGCCGGGTCGACATCATCGACACCGCGCGCAAGGATCTCCTCGGCGTGTGGCGACTGCTGCGCGGACTGACGACCGGTGCGCTGCCGTTGGACGAGCTGCGCCGCTCGGTCGGCCGTGAACCACTGGTTCCCGGTGTGCCGTTGGGGATGGTCGGGCAGGTGGTGCGGTTCGCGATAGTCGGCGTCATCTCCACGCTCGCCTATATGCTGCTGTACCTGGTGTTGCAGCCCATGACCGGCGCGCAGGTCGCGAACTTCGTCGCGCTGCTGATCACCGCGGTCGGCAATACCGCCGCCAACCGCGCCTTCACCTTCGGGGTCCGCGGATCGAATGGCGTTGTGTCACACCAATTCCAAGGTCTGCTGATATTCGGTTTCGGCTTGTTGGTCACCAGCGGATCGTTGTTCGCCTTGCACCGTTGGGCACCCGACGCCGCCGTTCATCTGGAATTGTTCGTACTCGTGGTCGCCAATCTCATTGCCACGCTGATCCGATTCGTCGGCCTGCGCTGGGTGTTCCGTAACCCGACGGCCACCCGCACGGCGCTGGTCACCGAGGGCGGAAAACAGTGACATCTACGCTCACGCCACCGTCGACAGCGGTACCGCCGCAATCGCGCCCCAAGCGCGAGATCGGCTGGGAATACCCGGCATTGGCCGTACTGCTGCTCGGCACCGGAATCGCCTACCTGTGCAACCTCAGCGCCAGCGGATGGGCGAATTCCTTCTATTCCGCCGCGGTACAGGCGGGTTCGGAATCCTGGAAGGCCTTCTTCTTCGGCTCCTCGGATGCGGCGAACTCGATCACCGTCGACAAACCACCGGCCTCGCTGTGGTTGATGGAACTGTCGGTGCGGGCATTCGGGCTGAATTCCTGGAGCATCCTGGTTCCGGAGGTGCTGCTCGGTGTCGCCTCGGTGGCACTGGTGTGGGCAACGGTGCGCAGGCCCTTCGGCCCGGCCGCCGGACTCATCGCCGGACTGGCGCTCGCGGTGACGCCCGTCGCCGCACTGATGTTCCGGTTCAACAACCCGGACGCGCTGCTGGTATTCCTGATGATCGCGGCGGCCTGGGCGATGACCAGGGCGGTCGAGGACGGGCGCACCCGCTGGCTGGTACTCACCGGTGTCTTCATCGGATTCGGATTCCTCACCAAACAATTGCAGGTGCTGCTGGTAGTGCCGACACTGGCGCTGACCTATCTGTTCGCCGGACCGCCCAAACTCGGCAAGCGGATCCTGCAGCTGCTCGCGGCGGGTTTGTCGATGATCGTCGCGGCCGGCTGGTGGCTGCTCGCGGTCGAACTGTGGCCGGCGTCTTCGCGACCGTGGATCGGTGGGTCGCAACATAATTCGATCGTCGAGCTCACTCTCGGCTACAACGGTCTCGGTCGCTTGAACGGCAATGAACACGGCAGCGTCACCCCCGGCGGTGGCGATATGCCGGGCGGCGGCGGTGGCGGCGGTGGCATGTGGGGCAGCACCGGCATCACCCGGATGTTCGAACCAGCGCAGGGCGGTCAGATCGCCTGGCTCATCCCCGCCGCATTGGTCGCGCTTCTAGCGGGAATTCTGTTGCGCGGCAAGGCTGCTCGCACCGATGGACGGCGCGCGGCGCTGATCCTGTGGGGCGGCTGGCTGCTGGTGACCGGGCTGACGTTCAGCTTCATGGCGGGCATCTTCCACCAGTACTACACGGTGGCGCTGGCTCCGGCGGTCGCCGCGTTGGTCGGTATCGGCGCGGTTCAGCTGTGGCGGGAACGGCACCGACTGTGGGTTCGATTGTTCGCGGGGCTCGCGGTCGGTCTGACCACCGCGACGTCGTGGATGTTGTTGTCGCGCAGCTCGAGCTTCGTGCCATGGTTGCGCTGGGCGGTGCTGGTGGTCGGTGTGCTCGCGACCATCGCGGTGCTGCTGCCCGCACCGCGGAAGGTGGCGCTGGTCGCGGCATTGGCCGCCGCATTCACCGGATTCGCCGGGCCTGTCGCGTATTCCGCTCAGACCATTTCGACCGGACACGAGGGCGGGATCCCGTCGGCGGGACCGAATGTCGGGATGTTCGGCCATCGTCCCGGCGGCGAGGGCGGCTTCGGGGGTCCAGGCGGCTTCGGGGGTCCAGGCGGTCCCGGCGGCGGTATGCCCGGTGGACGAAACACTGACGGCCGCAATACGAATGGCGCTCAGGGGCGAGAAGCCAATATACAAGGCACCAACGAGGCCGCAGGCAATCCGATGATGGGCGGCCCCGCCGGTGGTCTACTCGGCGCGAGCAGGCCGAGCGAGAAGGTCATCGCACTGCTGGAAAGCAATGGCTCCGACTACACCTGGGTCGCCGCCGCCACCGGCTCCAACAGTGCCGCCGGATTCCAGCTGGCCACCGAACTGCCGGTCATGCCGGTCGGCGGCTTCAACGGCAGCGATCCCTCACCGACGCTGGATCAGTTCAAGCAGTATGTCGCCGACGGAAAGATCCACTACTTCATCGGCAGTGGCAATCGCGGCGGCGAGGGTGATGGATTCGGTTTCGGCCGCTCCGGCACCAGCAGCGAGATCAGCAAGTGGGTGGAAGAGCACTTCACCGCGACCGAAGTCGACGGCATCACCCTCTACGATCTGACCGCCGCGCACTGATCCGCTGTGGTGGGATCCGCACCCTGTTGGGAAACCCACATCGGGTGCGGATCCCGACCAACAGTGCGGGGCTGGCGCGCAAAGCAATTCGCCCGGTGCGTGTGCCCCGGGCGATTTGCGGTGTCGGTTAGGCGTAGGTGGCTTCGAGCCACTCGGCGAATGTCGGACCCGCCAACTTCGCGTGCGCACCCGGCAACAGCCCACCGTTCTCGAACTGCGCGCGATCCGGGTTCGCCGGATCACTCGACTCGATCACCTGGGCAGGCGCACCGAGCTTCGCCACGAGCAGACCTGCCGCACCCGCCATGGTCTCCGGCTGTGGTCCCGCGATCTCGGGGAACGGTCCGTCGAGCGACTCCGGCGCCGGATGCACCGCCAATTCCACCAGCGCCTCGGCCACCGCACGCGCCGCGACCAACTGGGTGCGCATCTTCGGCAGGTAGGCGACCTCGCCCTGGGTCCCCCACTGCACCATCACCTCGACCAACTCGTGGAACTGCGCGGCCCGCAGAATCTGCACCGGCAGCGGCCCTTCCAGCAGCGCGGCCTCATGTGCCAGCTTCGCGGCGTTGTATCCGGCGAGCGAGCCATCGATGCCGATGATGGACACCACGACCAGCCGCTCGACACCGGCCTTCTGCCCCGCTTCGTGCAGGTTGCGCGCCGCGGCCCGGAAGAATTCGGTCGCGATGGTCTGGTCCGCGGACGGCGTGCTCGATGCGTCGATGACGACATCCACCCCGTCGAGCGCTTCCACGAGCCCGACGCCGGTCTCGATATCCACCCCGTTGGCCCGGGAGAATGCGACGACCTCGTGCCCCTGCTCGTTCAGGACATCCACGACGTGGCGGCCCAGCCGTCCGGTCGCTCCGGCCACCGCGATCTTCTTGATATTCGACATGGTTCCTGCTCCTATTTTCGCTGCGCTGTTGCGCTTTCACAGTGAGGACGACGCAGCGCGCACGAGTGTGACATGCCGTTTCGGACCGTTCCTCGAGATCCCTTTACCTGCTTCCTCGAAATCCTCTTAATGCGGCATTCATTCGAAACCCTTTCGCATGCCGCGAACTCCGGGAATGATGAGCCAGTTGCGCCAACTCCGACCATCAGGAAAAACGTGAGAAGCATTTCGAGATTCGTCCTAACCGTCATCGGCGCACTCGTCGCCATCGCGCTCACCGTCGGCTTCGCGTCGACCGCATCGGCCGCACCGGGCGAAGCGCCCCAGCCGACCGCACCGGTCGCGACCGCACCGATCGCCGCGGCAGCCGAACCGACCCCGCAGGCCGACCTCATCGGGCAGTGCCTGGCGCCCGGCGACACCATCGAGGTCCGGACGCTGGTCGGCGGTCTGCTCGGCGCCACCATCGGCGGCATCGCGGGCCTGCCCCTCTTCTTCGTCGGCGCTATTCCGGGACTGGTCATCGGCGGACTCCTCGGCGTCCTGATCGGTTCCACCTCCTACGCGGTCGACGAGGGCCATATGCAGCAGGCAGGGCTCTGCTGACAGCGAATTCCCTTTAGTGGCAAGCTGTTAGCGTGCGGGTATGAGTTCGACCGCCGATCGATTCATCGACGCCGTATTCGATTTCGAGAGCGCGGTGCACGCGCAGGACCCGGACGCTCAGCAACAAGCTCATTCGGAACTGCATCGCCACTACCAATCGGCGACTCCGAAAGAGCTTGCGCAGGGCGGGAAGCGGCTCGCCGAGCTGCTGCCCGATGTGCCGACGGGACCGCGAGCGAATATCGCGGTCCTCATCGGCGCGTGCGTCGAGGGTGGGGCGGATCCCGTGGCTTGCGCACCCGGCGTGCTGGCGAATCTCGCGATAACACCGGACGGCGCAAAGGAATTCGCTGGTGCTGGATCCACCTCCGTACCAACGCAATTGGCCAGCCGGACGCTTCTATCCGCATATGGTCGGCGATCTGACGCTGGAGCGGGTGCTCACCGCTGACGAGACGGCCGCCTGGTTCCGGCATGTGTCACCGGCGAAGGATTCCAACGAGGACTGAGTCGCCCGGCGACTCAGCCGGGCGTCAGGGCGGTGGGGCGTGCAGTGCGGCGTGCAGCGTGGCCGCCCATTGCGACACGATCTGCTTGCGACGCGCCGAGTCGTCGGTCAGGACATCGGCCAGCCCCAGTCCACGCGCCATATCGAGCGTCGCCTGAACGAGGTGATGGGTAACCGGATCACCGTCGTCCACGCCCAACGCCTCCACGGCCCGTCGATGCGAAATGCGCCCGAACTTGGCCTCCAGCGGCACAATTCGCTCCCGCAGCGCTGGATCGGCGGCCGCATGCGTCCACACCTGCAGCGCCGCCTTGAACAGCGGGCTGGTGTAGGACTCGACCAGCCCGGCCACCACCGCCTCGGTGCGCTCGACGCCATCGGCCAGCGCGGCCACCGTCTTCGCCTCGCCCTTGGCCTGCTGGGTACGGGTGTCGAACATGTACTCGAGTGCGGCGGTGATCAGGTCTTCCCTGGTCGGGAAGTGATGTTGGGCAGCGCCCCGTGACACCCCGGCCCGTTCCGCGACGACCGAGACCGTGGCCGCCGCCCAACCCATTTCCGCCAGGCAATCGATGGTCGCCTCGAGCAGGCGCTGCCGGGTGGCCCGGCTGCGGTCCTGCTTGGGTTCGTTGGGCGCCACTGGGGGCCTCGAGATCGCTGCCATGGCGCTATTCTGCCCAGCTCGGTGGACGGCGCTGCAGGAAGGCCAGCATGCCCTCGTGCACCTCGGGCGTACCGAAGAAGCTCGCCGAGCGGGTGGCGAGCTCCTCGGCGGAGCTGTCGAACTCGGCCAGGATGCCCGCGTTGACCAGTCGCTTGGCCTCGGCGAGACCCTGCGGGGAGCCCTTGCGCAGCTCCGCGCACAGCCGGGCCACCTCGGCCGCCGGATCGTCGGCGGTGATGGTGACCAGGCCGATCTGCTCGGCGATATCCGCGCCGAACTTCTCGCCGGTGAGGTAGTAGCGACTGGCGGCGCGCGGGCTCAGCCGCGGCAGCAGGGTCAGCGAAATCATGAACGGCGCCAACCCGATTCGCACCTCGGTGAGTGCGAAACTGCTGCCGGGACCGGCGACGACGATGTCACAGGCCGCGACGATGCCCATGCCACCTGCGCGCACATTGCCGTCGATCTGAGCAATGATCGGCTTCGGTGTTTCGACGAGCCTGCGCAGTACACCGATCATCACCCGGGTGCGCTCATCGGCGGCCACCGCCGGATCGGCATTGCTGGCCTCGGTGAGGTCCGCGCCCGCACAGAAGGTATTGCCGGTGTGCGCGAGCACGATGCCACGGACGGCGGGATCCGCCGCGGCATCGTCGAGGCTCCGCAGCAGCTCGTCGACCAACCGCGACGACAGCGCGTTGCGGTTGTGCGGCGAATCCAGGGTCAGCGTGGCGAACCCGTCGCGCACCTCATACCGCACGTACGGAGCGGTAGATGTCGACCCGCCCGTCATCCGGCCACCCCCCTCATCGAGTCGCGATGCGACGCTGAATTCATTTCCGGCCTCCTCTGGGTCAGTACGACTTGGGCAGGCCAAGGGAGTACTGGGCGACAAAGTTGAGCACCATCTCCCGGCTGACCGGCGCGATGCGGCCGATGCGGGCCGCGGCGAGCATGGCGGCCAGGCCGTACTCCTTGGTGAGTCCAGCGCCGCCGTGGGTCTGAATGGCCTGATCGAGCGCCTTGATACTGGCTTCCGCCGCAGCGTATTTCGCCATATTCGCGGCCTCGGCCGCACCCATCTCATCGCCCGCGTCGTAGAGCGTCGCAGCCTTCTGCATCATCAGCCTGGCCAGCTCCACCTCGACCTTCACCGCGGCGAGTGGATGCGAAATGCCTTGGTGCGCACCGATCGGCGTCTTCCACACCGTGCGTTCCTTGGCGTATTCGACGGCACGATCGATGGCGTAGCGCCCCATGCCGACTGCCATGGCGGCGCCCATGATGCGCTCCGGGTTGAGGCCCGCGAAGAGCTGCATGAGTGCGGCGTCTTCCTTGCCTACCAGGGCATCCGAGGGCAGACGCACGTCATCGAGGAACAGCGTGAACTGGTGGTCCGGCTCGATGATGTCCATTTCCTGCGGCGTCTTGACCAAGCCCGGGGTATCGGTGGGCACGATGAACAGCGCGGGCTTGAGCTTGCCGGTCTTGTGGTCCTCGGTGCGCGACACGATGAGCACTGCCTCGGCCTGGTCCACGCCGGAGATGAAGATCTTGCGGCCGTTGAGGATCCAGTCGTCACCGTCGCGACGCGCAGTGGTGGTGATCTGGTGCGAATTCGAACCGGCGTCGGGTTCGGTAATGCCGAAGACCATCTTGGCGGTTCCGTCGGCGAGTTCGGGCAGCCACTTCTGCTTCTGCTCGTCGGTGCCGTATTTGGTGATGATGGTGCCGCAGATGGCCGGTGAGACCACCATCAGCAGCAGGCCCGCGCCCTGCGCGGACAGCTCCTCCATGACCAGCGCGAGCTCGTACATGCCCGCACCACCGCCGCCGTACTCCTCCGGCAGATTCACGCCGAGGAAGCCGAGTTTGCCTGCATCATCCCACAATTCGGTGAGCGGTTCGTTCCTGCGCGCCTTCGGCAGCACGTAGTCACGGAAGCTGTACTTCGCGGCGAGCGCGCCGACCGCGGCCCGTAGCGCCTTCTGCTCGTCGGTTTCGATAAAACTCATCAGTTCTCCTGGGATTCGGTGGGATCGACGACGGCGAGCACGGCGCCGACATCGACCTGCTGGCCGACAGTGACATTGAGGGCGCTGAGCACGCCGGCGGCGGGCGCGGAGATGGTGTGCTCCATCTTCATGGCCTCCAGCCACAGAATCGGCTGGCCCTGTTCGACGGCGCTGCCGACCTCGGCGCCGATGCGAATCACGCTGCCCGGCATGGGCGCGAGCAGGGAACCGTGCGCGACCTGATCGGCCGGATCGCTGAAGCGCGGCAGTCTGCGCACCGATACCGGCCCGAGCGGGGAATCCACGCAGACCAGATCGCCGTAGCGGGCGATATCGAATTGCCTACGCACCAGGCCGCGTTCGCCCGGAACCGCGAGGACCACGCGCTCGGGCCCCGCCTGCACCAATTCGAGTCCATCGTGACCATCCACCGCGACACCGGTTCGGGTGAAGCGGTAACCGATGTCATGTATTCCGCTGGTGCGGCTCTCGTACGATTTGCGCTGCGACTGCGACGGCAGATTTCGCCAGCCCGCGGGCAGCCCGCCGCCGACCCTGGCCGCCTTCCGGTTCGCCGCGGCATCCGAGAGTGCGGCGGCGACGATGGACAGTGCCTCATCGGCCTCGCTCGCCAAAGGTGCGGAGAGCGAATCCAATCCGTGCGTTTCGAAAAAGGCGGTATCGGTGTCTCCGGCCAGGAACGCCGGGTGCCGCAGCACCCGCACAAGCAGATCGCGGTTGGTCACCAAACCGTGAATCTTGGCTCGCTGCAACGCCGTTGCCAGCAGTCGTGCCGCGTCGCCGCGAGTGTCGGCGTAGGAGATGACCTTCGCGAGCATCGGGTCGTAGTGCACACCGACAACCGAACCGTCCACCACACCGGTATCCAGACGCACGCCCGGTCGATCGAGAACATCGAATTCGGTTACCACCGAAGGGATATCGAGCCGGTGCACCGTCCCGCTCTGCGGCTGCCACTCGTTCGCGGGATCCTCGGCATACAACCGAACCTCGATCGAGTGCCCGTGCAGTGGTGGCGGCACGGCAGCCAATTCGCCGCCGGCCGCGACCTCCAACTGAGACCGCACCAGATCCAGTCCGGTGGTGCATTCGGTGACCGGATGTTCCACCTGCAGCCGGGTATTCATCTCCAGGAAGAAGAAGTCACCCGCCTCGTCGGCGAGGAATTCCACGGTCCCGGCACCGGTGTACCCAATCGCGCTGGCTGCCAGCCTAGCCGCCTCGAACAGCCGCTCGCGCATGCTCTGTCCATCGGCCACGCCTGCGTGGTCACGCTCCGCTGCCGCCTCCTGGCCTGACGCGCGCATGGCGTCGATCCGCTCGACCAGCGGGGACGGTGCCTCCTCGACCACCTTCTGATGGCGGCGCTGAATGGAGCATTCCCGCTCGCCGACGGCCCAGATGGTGCCGTGGGTATCGGCCATGACCTGGACCTCGATATGTCTGCCGGTCTCCAGGTACCGCTCGCAGAACACCGTCGGATCGCCGAATGCCGATTCGGCTTCCCGGCGCGCGGCGGCGATCTGCGGTTCCAGATCGGCGAGTTCGCGCACCACACGCATGCCGCGCCCGCCACCACCGGCGGATGCCTTGATCAGCACCGGCAGCTGCGCCGCGGTCACCTCGTCGGGATCGAGTTCGGCGAGTACCGGCACTCCGGCCGCGTCCATCAACTTCTTGGAAGCGACCTTCGAACCCATCTGCTCGATGGCCTCGACCGGCGGCCCGATCCATACCAGTCCGGCCGTCAGTACAGCCTGTGCGAATTCCGCGTTCTCGGAAAGGAATCCGTAACCGGGATGGATGGCGTCGGCGCCGGTGGCCAAGGCGGCCTCGATGATCAGCTCTGCGCGCAGGTAGGTCTCGGCGGGTGTATTGCCCGGAAGACGTACCGCCGCATCGGCTTCGGCGACGTGTGGTGCCGAGGCATCCGCATCGGAGTAGACCGCGACCGTGCCGATCCCCATGCGACGACAGGTCGCGAAAACCCGGCGGGCGATCTCACCACGGTTGGCTACCAGAACATTGGTGAAAGGCCCACCCGTCACCTGACCGCCGGCCGTCATCGAATCGCTACGCGATGCTGGCCCACCCGTCGCCCGACCACCGCCCCTCACGGAATCGCTACGCGATGCTGTCATTTCGTCCCTCACATCCGGAAGACGCCGAAGCCATCGGCACCCTTGACTGGGGCACTGTGAATGGCCGACAAGGCCATTCCCAATACCGTGCGGGTATCACGGGGGTCGATCACACCGTCGTCGTACAGCCGCCCCGACATGAACATCGGCAGCGACTCGGCCTCGATCTGCGCCTCCACCATCGCGCGCATCCCGGCATCGGCCTCCTCATTGAACGGAATGCCCTTGGACTCGGCGGCGGCCCGGCCCACGATCGAGATCACACCGGCCAGCTGCGCGCCGCCCATGACGGCGGATTTCGCGCTGGGCCAAGCGAAAACGAACCGCGGATCGTAGGCGCGACCGCACATGCCGTAATGGCCCGCACCGTAGGACGCGCCCATCAGCAGCGAAATATGCGGCACCTTCGAATTCGAGACCGCGTTGATCATCATCGCGCCGTGTTTGATGATGCCCTTCTGTTCGAACTCCTTGCCGACCATGTAGCCGGTCGTGTTGTGCAGGAACAGCAGTGGCGTATTCGACTGGTTGGCCAGCTGGATGAACTGGGTCGCCTTCTGCGACTCCTCCGAGAACAGCACGCCGCGCGCATTGGCGAGAATGCCGACCGGATAACCGTGCAGCTCCGCCCATCCGGTGACCAGGCTGCTGCCGTAGAGGGGTTTGAATTCGTCGAAATCGGAGCCGTCGACGACGCGGGCGATCACCTCGCGTGGATCGAACGGAATCTTCAGATCGGCCGGGACGATACCGAGCAGATCCTCCTGGTCGTACAGCGGCTCGATCACCTCGGCGCGCGGTGACGGACCCTGCTTCTTCCAGTTCAGGCGCTTGATAATGGAGCGGCCGATGCGGATCGCGTCCTGCTCGTCGACCGCCAGATAATCCGCCAGACCCGAGACGCGCGCGTGCATATCCGCGCCGCCGAGCGATTCGTCATCGGATTCCTCACCGGTGGCCATCTTGACCAGCGGCGGCCCGCCGAGGAATACCTTGGAGCGCTCCTTGATCATCACCGTGTAGTCGGACATGCCCGGAATGTAGGCACCGCCTGCGGTGGAATTGCCGAAAACCAAAGCGATGGTGGGGATTCCGGCCGCCGATGCCCTGGTGAGATCACGGAACATCCGCCCGCCGGGTACGAAGACTTCCTTCTGCGTCGGCAGATCCGCGCCGCCGGATTCGACGAGTCCGATCACCGGCAGTCGGTTCTGCATGACGATGTCGTTCATGCGCAGGTTCTTGCGCAACGTCCACGGATTCGAGGTGCCGCCGCGCACCGTGGGATCCGGCGCGACGATCATGCATTCCACACCCTCGACAATGCCGATACCGCACACCACGCTCGCCCCGACGTGGAAGTCGCTGCCCCACGCGGCAAGTGGGCACAGTTCGAGGAATGGTGAATCCTCGTCGATGAGCAGTTCGATGCGCTCGCGCGCGGTCAACTTGCCGCGCTTGCGATGCCGGGCCAGCTTATCCGGGCCACCGCCCGCGACGGCCTTGGCGAATTCGACCTCCACCTCGGCGAGTTTGCTGGTCATGGCCTCGGCCGCCGCCGCGTATTCCGGCGATGCGGTATCGAGTGTGGTGCGTAGTGTCGTCAAGACTGGTACCCCAATCGTTTCGCCGCCAGTCCGGTCAGGATTTCCGTTGTGCCACCGCCGATGCCGAGAATGCGGATATCGCGGTACTGCCGCTCGACCTCGGATTCGCGCATATAGCCGAGGCCGCCGAACAGTTGCACGGCCTGATTGGCCACCCATTCGCCCGCCTCCACGGCGGTGTTCTTGGCGAAGCAGACCTCGGCGATCAAATCGGTTTCGCCATCGGCGCTGTATCTACCCACCCCGCCGACTGCGTCGGCTACCGTCCCCCAGTGCTGCACCACATCTCGGGTATAGACGCGGGCCACGTCGATGCGGCGCGCCATTTCGGTCACCGTGTTCTGCACGGCCTGCCTGCTGATCAGCGGGCGACCGAAGGTCTCCCGGTTGCGCACCCAGTCCAAGGTCAGGTCGAGGCAACGCTGGGCCTGTGAATATGCCTGCACCGCGAGCCCGACCCGCTCGCTGACGAACGCGCCGGCGATCTGATAGAAGCCGGAATTCTCCGGTCCGACCAGATTCTCCACCGGCACCCGAACATCCACATAGGACAGTTCGGCGGTATCGGAGGCCAGCCAGCCCATCTTGTCGAGCTTGCGGCTGACCGTGAAGCCCGGCGTGCCCTTCTCCACCACCAGCAGCGAAATTCCGCCGGAGCCGGGGCCGCCCGTGCGCACGGCGGTCACAACGAAATCGGCGCGCACACCCGAGGTGATGTAGGTCTTCGCGCCATTGACGATGTAATGGTCGCCGTCGCGGCGCGCGGTGGTGGTGAGGTGGCCGACATCGGAGCCGCCACCGGGTTCGGTAATGGCGAGCGAGCCGATCTTCTCCCCGGCCAGCGTCGGGCGTGCGAAGCGCTCGATCAGGTCTTCGTTGCCCGAGGCGATAATGTGCGGTACCGCGATACCGCAGGTGAACAGCGAGGCGAACAGGCCGCCCGAGCAACCGGCCTGATGCATTTCCTCGCAGACGATCATGGCGTCGATACCGTCACCACCGGAACCGCCTGCGGATTCCGGGAATTGGATGCCGAGCAGTCCGAGCGCTCCGGCCTTCTTGTGCAGTTCGCGCGGGATCTCGCCGTCGCGCTCCCAGGCGTCCAGGTACGGAAGAACCTCGCGCTCGGCGAAACCCCTTACGGTGGCGCGCAATTCGCGCCGTTCCGGCGTATTCCACGGACTCATAGCAACTCCAATGGGATATCAACATGACGCGAGCGCAGCCATTCGCCGAGCCCCTTGGCCTGCGGATCGAAGCGGGCCTGGTAGGCCACACCCTGTCCGAGCAGACCCTCGATAATGAAGTTCACGGCACGCAGATTCGGCAGCACGTGCCGGGTGACGGTCAGCGGCACGGCTTCGGGCAACAGTTCCTTGATCCGCTCCACCGTCAGCGTATGGGCAAGCCACCGCCACTGCTCATCGGTGCGCACCCACACGCCGATATTGGCATTGCCGCCCTTGTCGCCGCTGCGGGCCAGCGCGATCGCGCCAAGCGGTGCTCGGCGAGTTTCGTTGGCGGGCAATGGCTCCGGCAGTTCCGGCTCGGCCACGTCGGCCAATTCCAGCGTGTCCGATGCGGGTGCGATATCGACGCGAGTGCCTTGCGGGAGCACGGCCGCGTGCGGCACCTCGGCGGCATCGACGAATCCCGGTGTGTACACGCCGTACGGCGAACCATTGCCAGGCAGGCTGGTGAAGTTGGTACCCGGATAACTGGCCAATGCCAGCTCGACCGCGACATTGGAGAAGGAGCGGCCGACCTTGTTCGGATCCGGATCACGAACCACACAGCGGAGCAAAGCGCTTGCCTGTTCCTCGGTTTCGGCATCCGGCCGGTCGAGACGCGCCAAGGTCCAGGTCAACTCCGCGGGCCGCACGGGCAGCCAGGACTCCAGCTGTCGTTGCGCCAGTTCGGCTTTCGCCTCGATATCGAGTCCGGTGAGCACGAACTCCATCTCGTTGCGGAAACCGCCGAGAGTATTGAGCGAAACCTTGAGCTGCGGCGGCGGCGCTTCCCCGGTCACCCCGCTGATCAGCACCCGATCCGAACCCTCTCGATTCAGCTCGATCGTGTCCAGCCGCGCGGTGACATCCGGCCCCGCATAACGCGCACCCTGGATCTCGTACATCAGCTGTGCCGCAACGGTATCCACCGTAACCGCACCACCCGTGCCCTGATGTTTCGTAATGACGCTGCTGCCATCCCTGCGCACTTCGGCGATCGGGAATCCGGGCCGTCCGAGATCGGCCAACTCGGTGAAGAACGCGAAGTTACCGCCGGTGGCCTGCGTGCTGCACTCGATGACATGTCCGGCCACCACCGCACCGGCAAGCTGGTCGTAATCCGTTCGCCCCCAACCGAAATGAGCGGCGGCCGGGCCGACGATCACGGAGGCGTCGGTGACCCGACCGGTGACCACGATATCCGCGCCCGCATTCAGACATTCGACGATGCCCCAGGCACCGAGATAGGCATTCGCGGTCAGCGGTGACCCGAGGCCGAGCTCGCCCGCACGACTGAGCAGGTCGTCACCCTCGACGTGCGCGACCTTGGCATCGAGTCCGAGATCCGCCGCGACCTTGCGCAGCTTCTCCGCCAACCCGGCCGGGTTGAGTCCGCCCGCATTGGTGACGATCTGAACATTGCGTTCCAGTGCCAGCCCGAGGCAGTCCTCGATCTGCCGGACGAAGGTCTTGGCATAGCCGAGACTGGGATCCTTCATCCGGTCGCGGCCGAGGATCAGCATGGTCAACTCGGCGAGGTAGTCCCCGGTGAGCACATCGAGCTGCCCGCCCTCGAGCATCTCCCGCATGGCGCTGAGCCGATCACCGTAGAACCCGGAACAGTTGCCGATTCGGATCAGCTCCGGATCGGCGGCCAGCATACTCATCAGCTGGAAGGCCCTCCTGTGCGGCGAACCGTCCCGGCGCGCCGCGTTGTGACGCCGGTGGAGTCCGCGTTCCGGAGTCCAGCATCACACCCGGTCCAGAAAAAAGCAAGCACGCGTGCTTGTTAATCGGATAGAGGGCGCGAGGCAGAATGGCTGGATGTCGTCCGTCATCCTGTTCGCGCTGGCCGGGTTCCTCCTGGGCGGGGCATACTCCACCTGGAAGACCGCGCGCCCGCTCGCCATCGCCTTGGTGGTGCTCGCCGTCCTCGCCGCCGCCGGTGCGGTCGCCTGGTTGATGTAGACATCCCACCGGTCACTCAGCCACAACGGAGCGAGTCTTACGAGCAACCCGTCCGCGGCCCGTCTCGCGTCCGCGCCGAAGGCGCGGCCATCGAACACAGCCGAGCCGTCGAAGCGCATTCGCCGCAGGCGCGAGTCTCGACGGCTCGGACGCGAGACACAGGGGGCCGCGAACACGCAGCGCCGCAGGCGCTGCCATCAGACAGAGCTAATCAAACAGAGTTCTTGGACAGACGGAAGATCCGCAGATCCTCCGGCACGCCGGTCAGTGGTGCGGCGAAGAAACTGCGCCTATACGGCTTGACCGAGAACCCGAGTTCCTCGAGCGTCTCCGGCGCGACGGACTGCAATGTCGCGTGCGAAAGCATGGTGTTGCCGTTGCCGCCGGCCTCCATCACACGAGCGGCGATCGTCACATCCACGCCGAGCCAGTCGCCGCCGATCTCACGCGGCGAGCCGGTGTGCAGACCGACGCGCATCTGCGGGCGATAACCGCGCACACTGACGTCGGCCAGATTCCGTTTTGCCTGCACAGCGGCACGCACCGCACGATCGGCCGAGGTGAACACGGCCATCACGCCGTCACCCATGCGCTTGACCACCTGACCGCCGCGATCGGCGATCGGCGGCTCGATGGCCTTGGCAACCCCGCGCAACAGTTCGAGGGTCGCCTCATCGCCCGCCGAGAGCGACCAACTGGAGAACGCCACGAGGTCCGTGAACATCACAGTTATTTCTTCGCTACCTCGACCGCGACCGACGCGCTCCAACATGGCCTGCCAGACCTGCAGTGCGCCGAACCCGATTTCCCGGGCCGCGCTAGGCGTATCGCCGACCAACTTATCCGCCGCGCGCGCCACCGCGCGGGCGCCACCTGGACCCGAAACCGAAAGCGGGTCACCGAAAGACGGGTCACCCGGCAGCTGTTCACGCGCCTTGCGCAGCACACCGATGATGTCGGGTCGCTGGTTCGCGGCATTCATCAAGGCGGAGAACTGCCCGCGGCGCATTCCCGAGCCGGGACGACGAGCGGATCGGTCCTCATCGGCGGGCACCAACGGTATGGTCACCTCGGACGGAACGCCCCCGTTGTCTTCCGGTTCCGGCCCCGGCTCAGCACCGCCGGAAGGTGTTTCGGTCACGCCCCGAGCGTATCTCAGCCGACCAACCGTCGGCGGGTTACTTATTGTCGCCACCTGCGCCCCCTCGATCAGACTGAGCGGGCACTACGCCGGGTCCGCCAATGGGTAACTCACTGGTTGCTGACTCCGAGAGTAGCCAGCATCGATTCTGGATGGAAGCGGTGCCGGGCTTAGTTTCCGGGATGTTCACATACTGCCTGGATTGCCCGGATACCAACACCGGCCCGGTGTGGAAGGGGATTCACACACCGGGCCGATGTTCGCATCGTCCACCGGGCAGTGGCGGACAGTGCGCGGGGCGCTCGGACCTCCCGACAAGGTCGGCACCCGTCACCCGAGCGGCGAGGGAGGGCAACTCGGGTAGTTCAATCATGCATCGCGTTGGTTGACCATAACCAGTGCACCGCCGAAGACAATCGCGACGAAAGCCGCGAAGTAGAGCAGGCCGCCCCACGGTCCCCAGTGCCAGTTCGCCGTCGATTCCGAGGCGCTGTAGAAGTGGCTCGCATTCGCGAAGGGCAGGAACGGCTGCACATTGCGCCCGAAGCTGCCGAACGCGCCGAGCAGCGGCTCGATCAGCAGGGGCCAGAGCACGATCAGCGAAATCGCCGCGGCCGACTGCCGGACCAGCACACCGATACCGACCGCGAGAATGACGCTGAGCAGGGCATAGATCGGAATGCCGTAGATCTCGCGCCAGGCATCGCCACCGGAGAGCGTCAGGTTGTTGCTCGCGTCGCCACCGATCGCCTTGGCGATCGCGAAGGCGGCGAAGGCCAGCACGATGGTGAGCACCGCGCCGTACACGCCGACCAGACCCGCCTTGGTCGCGATCACCTTGGCGCGATGCGGTGTCGCCTGGTAGGTGGTCCGGATGATGCCGAAGCGGTATTCGCTCGTCACGGTCAAGGTGGCCATGATCATCAGGACCATCACGCCGAATCCGCTGATCCCGCCGACCGCGGTGGCGACGGTCAGGTCGAGCGCATTCTCCTTGCCCGACGACGAGCGGGCCACCGCCGCGAACAGCGCGGCCAGGCCGAGAGCGAGGACCACCACGATCGCCGAGCACCACCACGGCGACCTGGTCGAGGTGAGCTTGATACGTTCCGCTGCCAGCACGCCCATCAGAGCGCACCTCCCATCACCTGGTCGAAGCCTTCGCCGTGGTACTGCACCGCGCCGCCGGTCATCCGCATGAATGCCTCCTCCAGCGAGGCCCGCTGCGGCGCCAACTCGTACAGGGTGATGTCGTTCGAACCGGCCAGCTTGCCGACCGCGTCACTGGTCACCCCGGCCACGACCAAAGCCGCGCCGTCCTGGCCCGTGCCGTCCTCGCGAACGGTCATGCCATTGGAGGTGAGCAGGCTGCGCAATTGCTCCAGCTGCGGACTGCGCACGCGCACCGACTGTTCCGAGGCGCGCTCGATGAATTCCTGGGTGGTCGAATCGGAAATCAGCTGACCGCGTCCGATCACGACCAAATGCTCTGCGGTCTGGGCCATTTCGGAGAGCAGATGGCTGGAGACCAGCACGGTCCGCCCCTCGGCCGCGAGCCGCTGCATGAATCGGCGGATCCAAAGGATGCCCTCGGGGTCCAGGCCGTTCACGGGCTCGTCGAACAGCAGTACCGGCGGATCGCCGAGCAGCGCCCCGGCCAGGCCGAGCCGCTGCGACATGCCGAGGGAGAAGCCACCGGCATTCTTACCCGCCACCTCGGACAGGCCGACCAGCCGCAACACCTCGTCCACGCGGGACATGGCGATTTCGTTGGAGGCGGCCATCCACTGCAGATGCGCGCGGGCCGAACGGTTCGGATGCACCCACTTGGCATCCAGCAGCGCACCGACGGCGCGCAGCGGATGGTCCAGCTCGTGGTACGGCTTGCCCTGGATCAATGCGGTGCCCGCGGTGGGCTTGTCCAGGCCGAGGATCATCCGCATGGTGGTGGATTTACCGGCGCCGTTCGGCCCAAGAAAGCCCGTCACCTGTCCGGGTCGAACGGTGAAGGAGAGATCTTGAACCGCGACGGTCTGCCCGTAATGCTTGGTCAGGCCCCTCAGCTCGATCATGGTGACCAGCTTTCCTCATCGCGCGGCCACGCGCGTCATTAAATGGTGCCGAGTTCAATCATCCTCGAGGATGACGAGCGATCCCATCGGCCCCGAGCCGCATCAGGGAATCACCCCGACCGATGCGCCCGTTAACGAGCCGGGGCTCCGAGCGGGCCGCCACATACCAGCCGCTGGACGTGAGCGGCGACTGTGGGCCGCAAACCCATCGTTGTTTCTGGAGCCGACACCCTGCTGTGTCGATTGGGCCTTGTCTATTCGTCGTCCTCGTCATCGCGGCCATGGGTCGGCCAGCAAACCGCGCCGACAAGCACCGCCAGCGGCAACCCAACCGCCACAGCCAACTCGAACGCAACCGTCGCGCTCACCGCCGCGGCCCGGCAGGCGCGACCGCCGCCCAACGATGGAACGACAGCCGCGGCAGCACGATCTCCACGTCGGCCACGCTCATGATCGCATTCACCGCAAGCACATTCAGGTGTTCGAGCGACGGCGCGATCACCGCATCGACATCAGCACAGCGCACCTGGTCGACCAGCGGAAGCGGCGACAACTCCGGCGGCCAGATCAGCGCATATCCGAGCCGCTGCGCCAGGCGCCGAACCTGCGCCACATCCCAGTCCGCCGCCGGACTGACATCGAGGTCGACCCATCCCAACGCGGTCGGCTCTTCTCGCATCGCATGTACCCCCTCGTCGGCGTGATGGACACCCGCCGCCGAGGTGCCGAAGACATCGACCCGGCGGCGCGTGCTACCTCGAGCGTCACACCGGGGACCTACGGCACTCAATGGCACTTTGCCGAGCAACATTGCTGAAGTGCCACAACGAAGTCACGCGGCCATAAAGCAACGGGCAGACGAAAGAGGTTGGTGCGCTTAGTATTCCAAGCGAACCAGATCGGCCAGCTCGCGCATTTCGTCGGTAAGAGTGCGCCGCCGGGCAATGATCCTGCCGACCAGATCCCGGGCCATCCGCTGCTCGATCAACCACGGCCGGGCTTCACGAGACAGGCGGAACAGGGTCTCGAACGCCGCGTCGTAGCGGCGTAGCTCGATATGCGCGTGGGCGACGTCCAGCAGATGCCGGTTTCGGTTGTCCGACGTCGGGCGAAGTCCCGCCGGTACGTTGCGGGCGAGTCGTAGCGCCAGGTCCGGCCGATCGTCCACAACCGCGTTCTCCACCCGCTTCATCGCGACCGTCGCTACGTCGAAAGTTGTCCAATACTGGTGGTAGCCGCTCGGTTGGCGGCGGACCGCGACCGCTCCGGCCTGGGCGAGACGCATCATGTCGTCGGCCTCGTCAGACCGGTTGTCCCTGATGGCTGCGGCCGACGCCCGTAACAGCAACCAACCCCAGGTCGAGATCTCCTCGGTGGTGGCCACCGACAGTCGCGGCTCAACCCGATCGGCCCATTGCGTGGCCAGCTCGCGGACCTTTTCGAACTGCCGCTCGACCAGCAGCAGCCAGCACAGGGTCACCACAGCCGACGCCGCGTCCAGCATGTTGCCGGTTGCTTCGGCTTCGGCCAGGGACCGCTCTAGCGCTACGCGTGCCGGCTGTAGCTGGCGGGTCTGGACCAGCACCGAACCTGCGAGCTGCAGAATCCGCGACCGCATGAGTGGAGACCCGGCGTAGCCGTCCTCGATCAGCCGAGGCAAAACGGCGGCGAGCCGCTCGTATTCGTTATCGTGGTACAGCTTTACGGCCCCGGTGAGGGCTTCCGCCATGGCACGGTCGGCTACTGCCCCACCGTCCTGCACATGGTTCGGCGACAGGACGGCCGTACGGGTCGGGAGCCACAGATTGCCGCCACCACTCTCCGGTGCCCCTGGGTTCGGGCCGAGCAACACCGACACCGGACACTCCAGCGCGACGGCCATCCGGCGCAGAGTTTCGATCCGGGTGTCGTCGCGCTCCCCCTGCTCGATCTTGCGGACCAGCGACACCGAGACGTTCGAAGCCTGTGCAAGCTCCCGCTGCGTCAGTCCACGCCGCTTCCGAACCGATTGCAGGCGTTCGCCGAGATCCGCCATGACCCGAGCCTACGGGCATGTGCGTGCGGCCGTACGAGTATGCGCGGCTTCCGGCGCTCTCTTCACGCACCTGACCTGGGGATGCCGCCGAGCCATGCGTTAGCGCCTGACCAGGGGCACCCCCGACTCACCGAGCCGGTGAGGAGGCCTGGGCCCAGAAGCGTTTGGGAATGCGGCCCGCGCGACGGGCCAGGTGACCGGCATTGACCGCATCTTTCATAGCGGCCGCCATGAGGGCGGGTTGCTGAGCGCGGGTGACGGCGGTGGCCAGCAGGACGGCCGAGCAGCCGAGCTCCATGGCCAGCACGGCATCGCTCGCGGTGCCGATGCCCGCGTCGAGAATGACCGGGACGCCCGCGCCTGCCACGATCATCTCGATATTGTGCGGGTTGCCGATGCCGAGTCCGGTGCCGATCGGGGCGCCCAGCGGCATGACGGCGGCACAGCCCGCGTCCTCCAGTCGGCGGGCCAGGATCGGATCGTCGGTGGTGTACGGCAGCACGACGAATCCAGCGTCGACCAATTGCTCTGCGGCGGTGAGCAATTCGATCGGGTCCGGGAGCAGGGTGCGCTCGTCGGCGATCACCTCGAGTTTGACCCAGTTGGTGTCGAGCGCCTCGGCGGCCAGTTGCGCCGTGAGCACCGCCTCTGCCGCCGTCCGACAGCCCGCGGTATTGGGCAGCGGCATGATCTCGAGGCGTTTGAGCAGGTCCAGGACGCCGGTGCCGCCGACGGCGTCGACCCGGCGCATGGCGACCGTGGTGAGCTCGGTACCCGAGGCGACCAGCGCCTCCTCCAGCACGGTGAGATTCTCGGCGCCGCCGGTGCCCATGATGAGGCGGGAGCCGAACCGCTTGCCCGCAATCTCCAGCGCGTCAGGGGTTTCCAATGCGTCAGCCACCCTGAACCGCCGTCAGCACTTCGATCTCCCAGCCGCGGCCGACCGGCTCGTCCCAGCGGGACTTCGGGAAGACCGCACCGTCCACCGCGAGCGCGACCCCCTGGGACGGCAGCCCGAGACGATCGAGCAGTTCCCGCACCGTGAGGGATTGGTCGAATTCGTGGTCCTGCCCGTTCACGGTGACACCGATGGGGACCGAGGTCATCGAACTCCTCCTGCAGATGTAGCGAGTGACGGCGGGTGCGCCGTCGAAAAACGTTGGGGATCGGCAGCTTTCGCGTCATCGAGCGGTGTGCCGCCGAGCAGGCTCAGCACCGCGTCCACGGTGAGCGGCACCGCCAGCATGCCGTTGCGGCCGTGGCCGGTGGCCGCCACGATCCGGTCGGTGAGCCGTCCGATCAGTGGCAGGTTGTCGGGGGTGCCCGGCCTGGATCCGGCACTGGCCTCGGCCAATTCGTATTCGCCGATACCGGGCAGCACCGCCTCGGCGTCGGCGATCAGGTCGCGGACACCGGCGACGGTCACCGTCGTGTCGTAACCGGCCTCGTATTGTGTTGCGCCGACGACGATTCCGTCCGCGCGCGGCACCAAATAGACCTGCCTGCCGTGCACTCGCGCGCGAATCACGCGCTGTGGCGGGGGTGTCGCGCCCGGACGATGGCGCAGGCGCAGGATCTCGCCCTTCACCGGGCGGACCGGGAGACCGGGCCACAACAGTGACGATGCCGCGCCCGCGGCGAGCACGATTTGGTCGTGCGGCAGTGCGTTCACCGCCTCGACCGTTTCGGCACGTAGCTTGACTCCAGCTGTGCCACAAGCCTTTTGGAGTGCATCCAGCAGTCGTCGGTTGTCGATGGCGGGTTCGGCGGCGGCGCGCAGACCGGCGCGCACGGTGCGAGCCAGCGCGGGTTCCAGCGCGCGCACACCGGCTCGGTCGAGTACCTCGAGTTCATGGCCTCGAGCACCGACCCATTCGGCCACCGTGCGGAGATCGGCGGCATCCGCGCCATCCAGCGCGACGGTCAGGGTTTCATCGGCGACGAATACCGAGACACCGGTCGTCGATTCGAGTCGCGCGGCGAATTCGGGCCAGCGGGCCAGTGAGGCGGCGCCGAATTCCAGGACCAGATCCTCCCCCGGCCAGCCCTCGGACAGTGGTGCGAGCATCCCCCCGGCAACCCAGGAGGCGCCGGATCCGACGACGGGATCGAATACGGTGACCGACCACCCCGCCTCGGCCGCCCGCCAGGCGGCGGCGAGTCCGATGGCGCCGCCACCGACGACGGCCAGAGTCCGCATTCGATCCACCTGCCTCACTATTCGCATCCCCACGGTAGCGCGACTACGGTCGAGCACGTGCAACCCTCCCACCAGTTCCGGTCCCTACCGCCCAGGGAGCGTTTGGCTACCGCCCGGCTGTATCTCTGCACGGACGCACGCAGGGAGAAGGGCGACCTGGCCAGGTTCGCCGAGGCCGCGTTCGCGGGCGGTGTCGACATCATTCAGCTCAGGGATAAGGGTTCGCCGGGTGAGGCGAAGTTCGGCCCGCTCGAGGCCAAGGCCGAAATCGGCGCCCTCGCCGAATTGAAGGCCGCGGCCCGTAGGCACGGCGCACTGGTCGGGGTGAACGACCGTGCCGATATCGCACTCGCCGCAGGGGCCGACGTGTTGCACCTCGGACAGAACGATCTGCCGCCCTGGTACGCGCGACGCATTCTCGGACCCGACGTGGTGATCGGGCGATCCACCAACAACCGCGCGCAGGCCGGACTCGCGGCGGTCGACGAGAATGTCGACTATTTCTGCACCGGACCGGTGTGGGCCACGCCGACGAAGCCGGGACGTCAGGCGGCGGGCCTGGATCTGGTGCGCTCCACCGCAGACGCCCACCCGACCCGACCGTGGTTCGCGATCGGCAGCATCGATGCCGAGCGACTACCCGAGGTGCTGGCCGCCGGAGCCGAGCGCGTTGTCGTGGTGCGCGCAATCACCGATGCGCGCGATCCGGAGGCGGCGGCGCGGCAGCTGAAGACGGCGCTGCTGCAGAGAGCTCAGCTCGGCTGAGACTTGCTGCGCGGTCTCAGATGACGCTGTGCACCTCGGCTGAGACTTGCTGCGCGATCTCGGATGATGCTGTGCACCTCGGCCGGCCTGCTCTCGGAGCAGTGTCGCTTCAGAGCGTGCGCCTTCCGCGAAAAGTGCACGCTGAGCGCATCCTCAGGACAGCACCTGAACTCGGGTGAGCGACAAGATCGAATCGGCCGGGGTGGTCTCCGAATTCGCGGTTGCCTGCACGGCATCGGTCGCATCGAAATCCGCGTCGACGATGCGGGCGTAGGCACCGGGACCTTCGGCCTCGGCGTGCAACCAGACGAAGCCCTGATCGGCGAGGTCGACGGTGCGAGGCAGCGCAGCCGCGACCGTATCGGCGTCGTCCACGTCGATGTCGTCGAGGCAGACGCGCGCCGGAGCCGCCCGCAACGCGGGCCAGGAGGCGGCGAAGCCGGGGTGCAGCGGATGGCTGTCGACCTCGTCCTCGGGGACCCAGGCCAACGCACTGCTCTCCCGGTTGCGACTGGTCGGCAGGGTCATCACGGCATCGGCCACCACGGTGGTGTACGTCCAGCCGCTCAATGCCGTCGCGGTGATTCGCTCGCCGCGCACCCGAACATCGGCGGGATCGATGCCCGCCTCCTCCCATGCCTCGCGGACCGCCGCGTGCACCGGGGTCTCGTGGCTGTCGCGGGCGCCGCCGGGCAGCGCCCAGGTGCCGCCCTGATGACTCCACGGCGCGCGGTGTTGCAACAACACCGCGGAACCGCCGCCCGCGAGCGGGGCGCGCAGCAGAAGTCCGG
>NZ_BAGN01000219.1 GCF_000308835.1 Nocardia vinacea NBRC 16497
CTCGGCCAATAGCGCTCCGCGGAACGGAATTTCGAGTCGGGGCGCGGGTTTCGCGGTCCCGTCGATCCGGCCGGTCCGGAGTCCGCCGGGTGCGGCGATCGCATCCACGTCGACGCTGTGCAGCGGCGCGATCGTGTGCCCGGTCACGAAACGCAGCAGCTGGCGTGCTGCCCGCAACCCGTCGGTCGCGATCCCCACCGACACCGCGGGCGAGCTCGCGGCCAGGGCGGTCAGGCCACGGAAGATGCCACGGTAGTCGCAGTGCCAGTCCCGGCAGGTTTCGACCTGTTGTGCGAGGTCGGCGTCATATCTGCGGACCGCGTCGGCGACCACGGCGGTGGCGAACATATCGCCGATGCGCTCGGGTGCTCCGGACGGAAAGACGAGATCCCAACTGCCCTGACCGACCGTCCCCATGGTCAGTCACCCTGCCATGATTGCGCGCCGGGCAAAACCGGAGATCGAATGAATTGATAGCCGAATCGGATCATTCGCGACTTCACCGCGCCGATCACGCGGCGGTGAGGGCCCGGTGCACGCGAGCCGCCGCACGCGGGGGTAGTCGCACACTCGCGGAACGGATTTCATCGATACCGCAGCGATGGATGGCGACCGCGTCGCCGACCACCTCATCCAATGCGGATTGCCCGATAGCGGCCTCGGCCAGATCGAGCACCGTGCGTACGGGCGTGGTCACCAGAAATCCGCCCGCGGATTCGAGATCGGCCGGAATCAGCGGCCGGCGCAGCACCACCAGTCGCGGGGTGACCGGCGGCCGTCCCGCACCGACCGACATATGCAGGAATCGCGGCCGTAGTCGACCGAGTCCGTGCAACTCCGCAGCACTCTGATGCGATACCGCGGCGGCCCCGTCGAACCAGGCCGCCCACATGGCGTATTCGTCGAGCGGGCCGGTGGGCCAATCGGCCAACCGCAATAGCCCGACCCCGGCCCGCGTCACCGAGCCATCGCCGAGACCGGCGCGAACGCGGGCCTCACATCCGGCACGCAGTACCTGCCTGGTAGTAAAGAACCCGGCATGGCGCCCGGCCAATCGCCGCAGCACACGCCACCCGTGCTCGGCGGAATCGAGTGCGCGGCCCGCCGCATCGCCAGCCATGCCGACCAGGCTACGCTCGAATTCTGTGTCGCATGTCACAATCGAACCCCTCACGGCGCCCTCATAGCGAGCACAGAAACGTGGTGAAGAATCGAGCGTATGAGTACGAAGAGCCCATCCACCCTGACGGTCAACCGGCGTCCCTTGGTGATCGCGCTCGTCGTGGTCGCGATTCTGCTTGCTACCGTGCTGGTAGGCGGGGAGGCATATGCGCGGTACCAGGTATCGCGGTGCATCAGTACACAATTCGAGAAGGATATGGGTTCGAAGATCGATGTGAGCTTCGGAGCCAAACCCATGCTGATCACCTGGATCGACGGGAAGGTCGATCAGGTGAAAGTGAACAGCGACGATTCCAAGTTCGGTCCGGCCGTCGGCATGGTGGTGCACGCCAGGTTCAACAATGTCGAGGTCAGCAATAGCGGCAGCGGCAGCACCATCGGCAGCTCGTCGGCCGATGTCACCTGGGGCAACGACGGCATCCGGGAAACGCTCGGCGGCCTGGTCAGCGGCGTGTCGTCCTCCGCGTCGAGCGGGATGCTCACCCTGGATGTGCTCGGTGGGCTCGCGCAGTTGCAGGTGAAGCCGGAGATCAAGGACGGCACCGTGCAGATCGAGACGAAGTCGGCGGCGCTGCTCGGGATGGGGATACCGACCGATCTGGTGTCGGGCATCGTCGATGTGTTCACGCAGAGTCTGCAGAGCTACCCGCTCGGCATGAAGGCCACCGAGGTCAAGGTCACCGATAACGGTGTCGCGGTGAAGCTGGCGGGTGGGCGGACCGAACTGCCCGCCGCGCAGGACAGCAGCGGCAGCGTCAGCTGCTGATCCGGCTCTCAGGTCCGCGCCGTTGTGCCGGACCAGCGGGCTTCGGGAGCGAAATGGCTATCCAGGTAGCCATTTCAGGGCCACGTGGCGCAATCATCCGAGGAATTCGCCCGCACACTCGGCACGCTTCTACGATTCGGGCACGGGATCAGGCGGGAATCCCTCCAGCACCGCACGGGATTTCGAGAGTCCGAGACGGGTCGCGCCCGCGGCGATCAGTTCGGCGGCGGCCTCGGAGGTGCGGATGCCGCCACTGGCCTTCACACCGAGACGTCCGCCGACGGTCTCGGCCATGAGCTGGACCGCGTGCACGCTGGCACCACCGGACGGGTGAAATCCCGTGGAGGTCTTCACGAAATCGGCCCCGGCACGTTCGGCGGCGCGGCAGACCTCGACGATCGCGGCATCGGACAGCGCCGCCGATTCGATGATCACCTTGAGAACCGCGCGATCCCCTATTGCCTCGCGCACCGTAACGATGTCGGACAGCACCGCGCTGTAATCGCCTGCGCGCGCGGCTCCGACATCGATCACCATATCGACCTCGGCCGCGCCCTGCTCGACCGCGAGGCGCGCCTCGGCGCCCTTGACGAGCGAATGGTGCTTTCCGGAAGGGAATCCGGCGACCGACGCGACCACGACGCCGGACGCTCGAATCGGCAACATAGACGGCGATACGCAGATCGCGTACACGCCGAGTTCGCGTGCCTCCGTGGCCAAAGCGTTCACCTCCGCGGCCGTCGCCTCCGGCGCCAGCAGCGTGTGATCGATCATGGCGGCCACTTCGGCCCTGGTCAGCGACGCGGAATTTGCCACAGGGTGAGAGTCTGGCATACCGGTGGCGAATTCCATTGCGCGCCTGGCGACACATCGCGCACACTCGATACTGTCGGTGGAGCTACGGACATCGCTGTGCGACTGCCCGGCCGACTGTTGCGCAGTTGCGGATGGCCCCATTCGTTCAGGAGGAGACGACACGTGCTGATCCGTCGCGAACGCGCCGACGATGCCGCCGCGATCGCGGCCGTACACCGCAGCGCCTTCGGACCGCAGTACGCGAATACCGATAACGACCGGGAGACGGCCGAACTCACCGACGACAGCGCAGCGGACCCACCCGAGGTCGACCTCGTCACCCGGCTGCGCAGCGACTCCGGCTGGATCCCCACCCTCTCGATGGTCGCGGTCGAATACGACACCGTCATCGGCCACATCTGCCTCACCCGCGCGGGCGTCGGCCCGTTCCCGGTGCTCGCCCTCGGCCCGATCGGCGTCCTGGCCGAACATCAGGGCAATGGCGTCGGCGCGGCCATGATGCACGCCGCCATCGGTGCCGCCGACGCCCTCGACGAACCCCTCATCGGCCTGGCCGGAAGCCTCGATTACTACCCCCAATTCGGCTTCACCCCCGCCGCCCGCCTCGGCATCACGCCGGATGAACCGGCCTGGGTTTCCCACTTCCAGGTGCGGGCATTATCGGCGTACGACTCGCAGATCACCGGCGAATTCCGTTACGCGGAGCCGTTTTACGAGCTGTAGGTGAGGGTCTGTCCGGGGTGGCGGTTCCAGGAGTCAGGAGGACCGAACGGGATTCGGGGATCCCGGCAGCGACTTCGAGACCACCATGTATCGGCGGAGGCAACCTCGAGAAGGACACTCCAGGACTACCGTCTCGGCGGGTCAGGGGTGGTGGAGCATGTCGTAGACGTAGGAGCGTTCGTGTTTGCGGGAGACCCAGGCGCCTTCGGGCGGGAGGGGGCCTTGGCCCGGGTCGTCGAAGGGGCGGCTCAGGACTTCGCCGGAATCGGTGCAGATCGACCAGCCGAAGTCCGGTAGGCGGCGGCACCAGAGGTCGTGATCGATTCGCTTGTACGACGGGTAGCCGTAGGCCCAGCCGTCGCGCACGAATTCGTACGTCAGCCCATCGAGCTGTCGTACGAACTTCACGCGCGTCACATTTCCATTGTCGGCTTTCCCGCAACATTCGCTCAACACCTGCCCGGGGTGCCGCAGGTGCACATAGTCGACCTGGGAGGATGAGCCCATGAGTTCCGCTCCACCTGTCCTGGACGACCGACGCTTCGTGCTCACCCTCGGGTGCCCGGACCGTCCCGGCATCATTGCCAGGATCACCTCCTTCATCGCCGAGTTCGGGGGGTCCATCGTGGAGGCGGGCTACCACTCCGATCCGGATATCGGCTGGTTCTTCACTCGTCAGGCGATCAAGGCGTCGACTGTGCCGTTCGGCATCGCGGAACTGCGCGACCGGTTCGCCGGGGTCGCGGCCGACTTCGGGCCGGAGACCGAGTGGCAGCTGCTCGACTCGGGTGAGCGTCGCCGGGCCGTACTACTGGTCAGCAAGGACGGCCATTGCCTGCACGACCTGCTCGGCCGTGCCGCGAGCGGTGAACTGCCCGCGACCATCGAAGCGGTGATCGGCAATCACCCGGACCTCGCCGGGATGACCGAGGCGCACGGCGTGAAGTTCCACCATGTGCCGTTCCCGAAGGATCCGGCCGAACGCGGCCCCGCCTTCGAGGAGGTGCGCGCCCTGGTCGATGCCCACGATCCCCATGCCGTCGTCCTGGCCCGCTTCATGCAGGTGCTCCCCGCCGAACTGTGCGAACACTGGGCGGGCAAGGCGATCAACATCCACCACAGCTTCCTGCCATCGTTCGTCGGCGCTCGCCCCTACCATCAGGCCTTCGCCCGCGGCGTCAAACTGATCGGCGCGACCTGCCACTACGTCACCGCCGAACTCGACGCGGGCCCGATCATCGAACAAGACGTCATCCGCATCGACCACGCCGACGAGGTCCGCGATATGGTCCGCCAAGGCCGCGACATCGAACGAGTGGTCCTCGCGCGGGGTCTCCGCTGGCATCTCGAGGGCCGAGTGCTGGTACACGGCCGCCGCACCGTGGTGTTCTCCTGACCCCTTACCCGGCCGCTTTGGCGGGCTGACGCACCGAATCGAGGACGAGCTCCAGTTCTTCGTTGAACCGCTCGTACATCTCGGTGTTTCCCAGATGTCCCTGTGGGAGCACCTCGTACTTGACCAGACTGCCGGTCTCCCTGAGCATTTCGGCAATTCGCCGGGCATGCACCGGCGGCGTCATATCGTCGTACTCGCCGGCCAGGATTGTGGTCGGCACGATGAGGTTGCGGGCAGATTCGCCGAGATCCAGTTCGGCGAGCAGGATTCCGAATTTCGCACGGACGCGGGCGGGGCAGGAGCGGACGACGGCGAGGCTGTAGTCGACCACGTCGCCGGTGGAGCGCAGGCTCATTATCTGTCGGGTGAAGGCCCACTTCACCGGGGCGATCGGCGGGAAGACGAGCGGGGAGCCGAGGCCTAGACGGCCTATCTTGTGCGGCAGCTGAATTCGCCGGTTGAGCAATGGGAGTGGCGCATTGAAGAACGGCAGGACAGTCGTCTCGGCGATCAGGCGGCTCGGCGCGGTGTTGGTCAGCAGTACCGCGCATGCTTGCTTCGCGACTCGGTCCGGATAGCGTCCGGCCCAGGCCTGCAGCGTCATGCCGCCGAGACTGTGGCCGACCACAACCGCCCGCTCGCCCGGGCGCAGCGTGGCGTCGAGCACAGTGGCCAGATCGTCGGCGAGCAGATCGGTGGTCAGATGACTAGAGCCGAATTCGCTCTCGCCGTGACCACGCACGTCGTAGACGACTACACGGTACCGATCGGCGAACTCGTTGATCTGCGCATTCCAGTACTCGATGGCGCAGGTCCAGCCGTGTACCAGCACGATCGTCTGCGCATCGGCCGGTCCGTAGACGTGTACGCGCAAGCGCGCACCATCACGGGTGATGACCGGAACGACCTCATAGGGCGCGGTCGGCGGATTCAGCGCCGCGGTCGCATAGGTACGCGACCGCAGATTGGCGCGGTGTGTGTGAAGCAACCCCCGGACCCGACCAGGGACGTCCACCAGTGCAGGCGGCATTGCGCGCATCGGACACTCCTTTGTGTAACTCTCCGATACACTAATTGCAAACCGTCATGCTTGCTAGTGCAAGCACCTCAAAAGTTATCCGAACTTCTCCCCAGCCCCGTTTGTGACCGATCCCAAAGGAATTTCGAACCAGCCAGTCGCCGGAAGGTCGAAATCAGCTTTCAACAGCACAGATCGCCACTGTGAACGCTGACAAACCGCCGCCGAATCGCATCTCCGGTCACCCACCGGATCGCACCAAGTCGACCGCGAATCCGGTTCCGTCGCCTGGTCGAATCCGCGTCAACGCGACAACAGGTCTCGTCGATGGCAGCTAGCGCACGCAGACCGCGAGCGCTCGATACATCACGCCATCCCCAACCGCAGCCGTCACCGAGAAGGCCAGCAGGATCTGGCCGACGGCGCTGGAGCGCAGCGGCTGGCGGGCCTGCGGCAACTGGTTACGCTCAGGCACGCAGCTTGACGGGCATGGAGCGGTAGGCGTGCAGATTACGCAGGGGGTGTGGGATCGGTGGACCGTCCAAGGACAGATCCGGATACCGCTCGAACAAGGCTCGCAGCGCAATGGAGCCTTCCAATCGGGCCAGCGTGGCGCCCAGGCAGCCGTGCAACCCGCTGCCGAACGCGAGATGATCCGCCGCGTTGACCCTGGTCACATCGAATCGTTCGGGATCAGGGAAGACGGCGGGGTCGTAGTTGGCGCCCGCCAACGACAGCAGAACCAGGGAACCGGATTCGACGCGCTGATCGGCGATGTCGACCTCGCAGTTCGTGACTCGGCCCGTCATCCGCACCGGACCGTCGTAACGCAAGACTTCCTCGACCGCACGTGGCCACAGCTCCGGCTGCGCCGCCAGCAGTTCCAGCTGGTCCGGATGGCTTGTCAACAGAGCGATTCCATTGCCGAGCATATTCACCGTCGTCAAGAATCCAGCGTCCAGCAGCAGCGCCGCATTGGCCATCTGCTCGCGACGGGAGAGCTCGCCACCTGTCACCAGCATGCTGAGCACGTCGTCGGCCGGCTCGGCGGTGAGCCCGTCGAGGTGTTGGTCGAAGTACCGCTGAACCTCGGCCAGGTCTTCGATGGCGTGGCGGTAAGTGCTCCAGCTCAGGCCGCGTTCGAGCAGCGGCGCACCGGAATCTCCCCACTTCAGCAGGGTCGAATGCATGTGCGTCGGCAACCCGAGAATCTCGGCGATGATCGCGACCGGCAACTGTGCGGAAAAGTCGACGATCAGATCCGGTCGCGGCTTCGATTCCAGGCGTTCGAGCAGGTCATCGGTCACTTCGACAACCCGCTCACGCAGTTTGGCGATTGCCTTCGGGGTGAATGCCTTCCCGACCAGGCGTCGGTATCGGGTGTGGTCCGGCGGATCGGTCACCAGCATCGAGGGCGGTTCGGCGAGGTTGGGCAGTCCCGGATCCGTTTTGGTCATCACCCAGCGGATCGGCTTCGGCAAGGCCGAATGGTCGGGCCTGACGACGCTGAAGCGACGGTCTCGCAGGATGAGTCGGCACAGTTCGTAGTCCGCGGTCACGCGCAACCCCGATACCTTGGGTATCCGGCCCCGCTGCCGGATCTCCTCGATATACCGCGACGAGCCGAGCAATCGATCCGGACCGACGGCGATCTGTCCCAGGGGATCGCCCCGGCGCGCCGCCCACAGGAGGTAGAAGCGTGGCAGGCCATGCATCATCAGCCACCGAATCCACACGCGTATCAACATGTCGTCACCTCCCACTCCACCTTTCCATATGATAGATAGCCGCTATGAGCGGAGCGTCGCTGTCGGGCGCTGATCGGGCGACCTTCGGATCAGGTGAGAGGCCACCATGGACAGGCGCAGATTCGTCAAGGGCGCTGGCCTGGCGACGATGCTGGGTTTTGCGAGTGGACGCACGTTTGCGGCGTGGGCCGACGACTACAGCCCGAGCCCGAGATCACCGGTGTACCGCACGCTGGTGCCGGAGATCTTCGCACCGCTGCCGGATCCGGCGGATCATATGCCCGCGATCGTCATCGGATCGGGGTTCGGGGCGTCGATCACCGCGCTGCGTCTGGCGCAGGCCGGGACCCAGGTCGCGGTGCTCGAGCGAGGATCGCGCTGGCCGAACGATCCGTGGCGCAATATCTTCGCCAACGACACGATTCCGGATGGCCGCGGCTTCTGGCATCGCACGACCTTCACCGGCGCGAACAGGATCCCGGTGCAGATCGATCCGTTCGGCGGGGTCCTCGACGTTTCCAGTTATCCGGGCATAGACGTATGGCGCGGTGCGTGTGTGGGCGGTGGCTCGGTGGTGTTCACCGGGGTGATGATCGAGCCGGAGCAGCGGTTCTTCGACCACGTGTTCCAGGGTGTGGTCGACTACCGCGAGATGCACGACGTCTACTACCCCAGGGTCCGAAATACGTTGCGGCCGAGCCCGATACCGAACGATATCTACGACTCCTTCGCGTTCACCCATGCGCGGGGCTGGGACGAACAGTTCCGCGCGGCCGGCTATACACCGCAGCGCATCGACGGCAGTTGGAATTGGGACGTCATCCGCGACGAGCTGACCGGACGATCGATGCCGTCGGCGACGGTCGGCTGTTCGAACCTCGGCAATTCCAACGGCGCGAAGTTCGATCTGAACCAGAACTACCTGCGTTATGCCGAGGACACCGGCTGCGCCCAGATCTATCCCGGCCATCGCGTGGACGCCATCGGCGCGGAGTCGGGTCGCTATACCGTCGCCGTGACCAAACTCGCGCCTACCGGCGAAGTGCTCCGCATCCGCACGCTGACCTGCGACAAGCTGTTCCTCGCCGCGGGCTCGGTCGGCACCTCCGAACTGCTGGTACGCGCGCGGGCGACGGGCGCGCTGCCGAACCTGAACGAGCACATCGGCGAAGGCTGGGGCGGCAACGGCGATGTCGCATTGGCGCGGCCTGCCAGCTCGGTCGACATCGGTACGCAGGGCACGCCGTCCGCGAGCCGGATTCTGGACGAGGCGGGCACACCCGTATCGCTGGAGAACTGGTTCGTCCCCGGCACCACACCCTTCGACGTCGGCATTGTCGCGTCGTTGGGCATGGTCCTCGACGACACCCGCGGCCGATTCGTCTACAACCCGATCGACGGGAGCGTGAACCTGCAGTGGCCACCCGACGGCGCTGCCGGCTACCTAGCGCACGCGCGGGAAGTCAACAACAAGGCGACCTGCAACTGCCCGTCCAACGCCCAACCAGCCTTGGAGGCGGATGCCTCATTCACCTCACATCCGTTGGGCGGCGCAGTGATCGGACGCGCAACGGACCCCTACGGTCGGGTGCGTGGCTATCGAGGCCTGTACGTGATGGACGGGGCGGCTGTGCCCGGCAGTACCGGAACAGTGAACCCGTCGTTGACGATCAGTGCGCTGGCCGAGCGCAATATCGAAGAGATCATTCGTTCCGGCGAGTAGGCACTACCAGCGCGGCCCACGCTGAATCTCATCCACCTTCGGCCGCACATCGGCCAGGTACACGCCGGTCGCGATAATCGACACCAGCGCAAGCAGACTCGTGACGCTCAGTGAGAGCAACAGGAACAGCAGGGCCGCGCCGAGGATCGCGATCCAGATCGGTTTGGTCAGCTTGTCGACCGCGGTGAAGGCGTCGGGGCGCTGGCGGATGGCGTGGATGAGCGCGAAAATCGTCGCGCCGAGCGCCAAGAGCCGCAGCCCGTACAAGATCCAGCTGGCCAATCCGTGCGCTGTGTCCACCAGCCCATCATAGAAGCAACGACCCCGCACACGTCGGTGCGCGGGGTCGTCAGCGTGGGGAAGGGAAGGGCGTCAGGCCTTCTTGGGGGCCGCCTTCTTGGCCGGAGCCTTCTTGGCGGCGGGCGCCTTCTTGGCCGGAGCCTTCTTCGGGGCGACGCCTTCGGCGGCGGGCTCGGTCTCGGTGGTCACCTCGATGACCTCGGCCTCGACGACCGGCTCGACCTCGGCCTCTTCTTCCTTGGCCGGACGGCCGATCAGCTCGTTGACCTTGGCGAGCGCATCCTCGGCACGGCTGGCCGCATCCTTGTACAGCGTCTCGACGCGCTCGATCTGATCCTCGACCAGGTGGTTGGCGCGCAGCCGCTCGACGGTCTCCTCGCCGCGCACGGCCAGATCCGAGTACAGATCGATGACCTGGGCGTAGTACTTCTCGGCGAGCGCCTTCAGCTCCTCCGGGGTGAACTTCTCGCGCAGCTCGGCGAGGTCCTCCGGCAGCTCCGAGGGCAGACCGGACAGCCGCTCGCGCAGCGTCTCGAACTGGGCCCGGACATCGGCGGGCACGTTGGCGAAGCGCTCGCGGGCCTCTTCGACGCGGCCGCTGACATCGGCGGTGGCGGCGCGCTCACGCACCTGGCTGACGGCATCGACAACCGCGGCGTACACGGCGTCACCGGCACCGACGGTCGCGAACAGTGGCTTGATGGTTACGTTTTCGGTCATTCTTCGTTCTCCTGGCGTGGCGGAGTTGGTGATGTGCTCGGAACGTCGCTGTCCCACTCGTTCCCCCCCTGGTTCGCTTCCTCCGTTTTCCCGGCGAAACGATTCATAGATGTCCAGCAGCACCTGCTTCTGCCGTTCGCTGATCGACGTATCGGCAAGCAGGGCATCCCGGACCGGACTGTGCGGCCGCTGCTCGAGATAGCCAGCCCGTACGTACAACACCTCCGAAGAGACCCGCAGTGCCTTGGCGATCTGCGCGAGTACTTCGGCGGACGGATTACGCAATCCGCGCTCGATCTGACTGAGATACGGATTGCTCACTCCCGCCAGGGTGGCGAGCTGACGCAACGAGACTTGCGCGGCTTCTCGCTGTGCCCTGATGAAACCTCCGATGTCGTGTGCCGCGTTGGCCACACGCGCCGCCTTTTCGCCGACGCCGCTGGATCTCTCCTGCGAATCGTCGGTGTACTCGGCGGAACCTTCGGGCTGGTCTGCCATCACTCACCTTCTGGCGGTTGTACGTGTCCGATACTAAAGCAGGGTGCTAGCTATTGCAAGCACGCTGTAAGCACCCTTCCGGCGATGTTCGATTTCCGGCGCTCGCAGCCCCTCCGTGGTTACGCACGCCGCCTCCTCCGGGCCTATCGCACGCCGCGGGGGTCAGCCGCCGAACATCAATTGCGAAATCGTGTAGATCACCAGCCCTGCCAGCGATCCTACGACCGTGCCATTGATGCGAATAAATTGCAGATCACGCCCAACCTGCAATTCGATCTTCTTGCTAGCTTCCTCGGCATCCCACCTGGCAACCGTATCGGTGACCAGAGTGGTGATCTCCTCCGCATAGTTTTCCACCAGATACCGCGCACCGCGATCGATCCAATCGTCGACCTTGGCGCGCATTTCGGCATCGTCGCGCAGCCGCTCGCCGAGCTGCTGCACATTCTCGGCAACCTTGCGCCGCAGCGTGGAGTTCGGATCGTCGGCCGATTCCAGGATCAGCCGCTTGGCCGCGCGCCAGGTCGCCTCGGCCATGCCGGTGATCTCCTCGCGACCCATGATCTGCGCCTTGATCCGCTCGGCCTTTTTGATCATGGCCTCGTCGTGCTGGAGGTCGTAGGCGAATTCCTCGAGGAACCGATTCGCCGCGAGTCGCACCTCGTGTTCCGGATTCGACCGCACCTTCCAGGTGAACTCGACGAGTTCCCGATAGATCCTTTCTGAAAGCAGAATGTTTACGAATTTCGGAGCCCATTGCGGCGCATCCCGTAAAACGATCCGGTCGATCGTTTCCTGCGAACCGAGCGCCCACTGGTGCGCACGCTCGGCAAGCATGTCGAGCAGCGGCAACTGCCGATTGTCGGCGAGCAGTTCGGCAAGCACCCGGCCGATCGGCGGGCCCCACAGCGGTTCGGCGATCCGCTTGACGATGGTGTTGTCGATGACCTGCTCGACATCCTCGTCCCGCAGCACCCCGACCACCGCGCGCAGAATGGTCGAGCTCTCCTGCGCCACCCGGCCCGCATGTCCGGGATCTGCCATCCAGCGCCCCACCCGCCAGGAGACCTGCGCCGAATTCACCTTCGCCGAGACCACGTCCGGGGCAAGGAAATTCGATCCCACGAAGGCGCCGAGACTGGCGCCGAGCTGATCCTTCTTCTTCCTGATGATCGCGGTATGCGGGATCGGCAGGCCGAGCGGATGGCGGAACAGCGCGGTCACGGCGAACCAGTCGGCGAGTGCGCCGACCATGCCCGCCTCGGACGCGGCCCGCAGGTAGCCGACCCAATCACCGCCCGCTCCGCGCGATTCCAGCCAGCGGCAGAACAGATAGACCGCCGTCGCGAATGCCAGCAACCCGGTGGCCAGGGCCTTCATCTTGAACAGATCGCGGCGCTTGCCCGCATCGTCGACGAAGGCCGCGAAACTGGTCGGTGGTGCGGACGTGGGCGCATCCAGCACCGCTGTATCGGATCGGCGGCGTTCGCGGGGCCCTTCGTGGTTACGCTCCGCAACCGCCTCCGGGCCCGTCGCTCGCGCCGCCGTGTTGCCGGGAGCTTTCTCCATGACACCCATTCTGCTGTGTGTTGCCGACCGACCTCCGAGCCGATCGCAAGCGACACGCAACCGACGCCGAATGGCCCGATTATGTGCAACCTGTCGCAACCAACACCCAAACGCGCATGTGGGTCGTTGCCTGGACCTAAGCTGGTGGTCCACGAACCCACACAAACGAGGGAGCTAACGCTGTCCACCGAAGACCTTGTCGATGTCGGCGAGCTTGCCGAACGACCGGCGGCGGTGCGCACCGGCCGGACGGACGGCCGTAAGCGCCGATGGCGGCAGCATAAGATCGACCGCCGCGAAGAGCTGGTCGATGGCACCCTCGCGGCTATTCGCACGCGGGGCAGCAATGCGGGCATGGACGAGATCGCCGCGGAGATCGGCGTCTCCAAAACCGTGCTCTACCGTTACTTCTCGGATAAGAACGACCTGGTCCACGCGACCATGCAGCGGTTCATCGAAACCACCCTGATGCCGCGGGTGTACGAGGCGATCAGCCTCGACGCGGACGAGTACCACCTGGTGCGTTCGGCGCTGGCCGCCTACGTCGGCACAGTCGACGAGGACCCCGAGGTCTACCGGTTCATCATGGGCAACGGTTCGACCGATCAGTCCTCGCTCGCCGAATTCGAGAAGCTCTTCGCCGACGTCGTCACCACGGTCATCATCGATCGCGGCGCCGAACACGGCTTCGAGACCGAGGGGGCGCTGCTGTGGTCGTATGTGCTCGTCGGCGGCATCCAGTTGGCAACGCACTGGTGGACCACGGATAAGGCGATGTCGCGCGAGGAAGTCATCGACTACCTGACCATGATGGCCTGGAGCGCCATCGAGGGCATGGCGCGCGCGGGCGGCTCTCGGGCGATCTTCAACGCCCAGCCGCACATCCTGCCTGCCCCGCCGCAAGCCGGTGCCTGAGCGCTAGCTCGAGGTCGCCGACTGATCAATCGCCCGACTTCGCGCGCTAACAGGCCGCTAGCTGGGGCGCTAGCTGAAATCGTGACGGCGGTCTCGACATTGCCGCGAGGTTGGCTACTCTGAAGCCGAGCGGTACGCGGGTGTCCCACGTCACCGCCCCGCACAGAGCCCGATGGCGGCCTGCGCGGGGCGCTACGTGGTTACGCAAGCTGCCGCCTGCGCGCCCGTCGCGCCGACCGCTGGCACCAATGGAGGTACCTCGATGGCGAAGCAAGTGCCGACTTCTCGGCTTGCTCGTGGCACCAAGCTGGGTGCGGTGGCAGCCAGTTCGGTAATCCGAACCCAGCGCACACGCCTCTCCATGCGGGGCCGGTCGGCGGCCGTACGCGCGAAGATGGCCGAGGAGTCCATGATCCGCACCACCGAGCAGGTGGTCACGGTCCTCGGGACCATGAAGGGCGTGGCCATGAAGCTCGGCCAGATGATGTCGGTGCTCGATCTCGATCTGGTGCCCGAGAGCCATCGCGAACGCTTCCAGAAACGACTCGCCGTGCTGCGCAATGCCGCGCCCACGGTGTCGTTCGAGTCGATGCGCCAGGTGATCGAGGAGGACTTCGGACGGCCGCTGGACGCGGTATTCGCCGAATTCCAGCCGGAGCCCATTGCCGCGGCCTCGATCGGGCAGGTGTACCTGGGGCGGCTGCACGATGGACGTCAGGTCGCGGTGAAGGTGCAGTACCCGGGCATTGATGCGGCGGTGCGCGCGGATCTCAAGAATCTGGCCATGTTCCGGCGCGTACTGCAATCGGCGATGCCGTGGGTGACGCCCGCCGTACTCGACGAGCTGCGGCTGAATATGGAGAGCGAACTCGACTATCACGCCGAGGCCGATACCCAGCTCCAGATCGCCGAGCTCTACGCCGGACACCCGTTCATCATGGTGCCGCGTTCACTGCCCGAACTCAGTACGACGCGGGTGCTGGTCAGTGAATATGTGGCGGGCAAGGGATTCGAGGAGATCCGGCAGTTACCCGCGGTCGAACGGAATCGGATCGGCGAGATCATCTATCGCTTCTATGTCGGTTCGCTGTTCAGCTTCAACGAATTCTGTGGTGACCCGCATCCGGGAAATGTGTTGCTGGCCAACGACGGTCGGGTCGGCTTCCTCGATTTCGGCCTGTTCAATCGGATGGATCCCGAACATGTGCGGTTCGAGACGATCTGTCTGCGCGCGGCGGCCGAGGATCGGGCAGAAGACCTGCGGCAGTTGATGATCGAGCGCGGCGTGATCGACTCGCCCGACGAGATCGGCGCCGAGGAATGCCTGGAATACGTGCTCGCGGCCTCGGAATGGTGTCTGCTCGACGAGGAGTTGACCATTACCCCGGAACTGGCCAGCGGTGCGTTTCTGCTCGCGGTGGATCCGCGAGCCAGTGAATTCGCCGGGATGAAACAGCAGAATCTGCCGCCGGAGCACCTGTTCTCGCGGCGTGCCGACTTCCTCACCTTCGGCATGCTCGGTCAGCTCGAATGCACCACGAACTGGCACAAGATTTCCCGCGAATGGCTCTACGACGAAGCGCCGGTCACCGATTTGGGTAAGGCGCATCTGGAGTGGTTGAGCGAGCGCAAACCGACGCCGACCAAGAAGCCGCGGGCGCGGGCGAAGAAGCCGACCACGCGCGGTTCCGGAACCAAGTAAATCCACTGAGCAGTTATCGAACGGAAGATCATGGCAGACAACCGAGAATTCGACCTAGTGCTGTTCGGCGCAACGGGTTTCGTCGGCAAGCTCACCGCGCAGTATCTGCTCGGCGCGGCGCCCGCCGAAGCGCGCATCGCACTGGCGGGCCGCTCGCTCGACAAATTGACAACGGTTCGTGACGAACTCGGCCCGGCTGCCGCGAATTGGGGGCTGGTAGTTGCCGATTCGACCGACCAGACCGCACTCGACGCTCTGGCCGCGCGGACCACTGTCGTGGTGACCACCGTCGGCCCGTACCTGCGCTACGGCATACCGCTGGTGGCCGCGTGCGCGAAGGCCGGTACTCACTACGCCGACCTCACCGGTGAGCCGCTGTTCATCCGGGACGCGATCGACCGGTACCACGAGCAGGCAGTGGAGACCGGCGCGAAGATCGTGAATTCCTGTGGCTACGACTCGATTCCGTCGGATCTGAGTGTGTACCAGCTGTATAAGCAAACGGTCGCGGACAATACCGGCGAGCTCGAGGACACCACCCTGATCGCGTCGCTGAAGGGCGGGGTGAGCGGCGGCACCATCGACTCGGGCCGGGCCATGATGGAGGCCATCGCGGCCGATCCGGCCAAGGGTTCGGTGATGAGCCACCCGTATTCGCTCAGCCCGGACAAGTCGATGGAACCGAATGTCGGCCGTCAGACCGATCAGGCGCTGCAGCGGGCCAGCAGCATCGACCCGAGCTTGGACGGGTGGGTCGGGACCTTCGTCATGGCCGCGCACAACACCAAGATCGTGCGCCGCACCAATGGCCTGCTCGGTTGGGTCTACGGTAAGAACTTCCGCTACCGCGAGGTGATGAACGCGGGCAAGTCGGCCGCGGCGCCGCTGGTGGCCGCCGGTATGGCGGGCGGCATCGTGGCGACCATGGCCGCCGGTGCGATGCTGTCGCGAGTTGCGGTGGGGCGCAAGCTGCTCGACCGGATCGTCCCCAAGCCCGGCACCGGACCGAGCGAACACGCGCGCACCAGTGGCTGGTTCACCATGAAGACCTACGCGCGCACCTCCTCGGGCGCGAAATACGTGGCGACCTTCTCCGGCGCCGGCGACCCCGGCTACCAGGCCACCGCCGTCATGCTCGGCCAGGCCGGACTATGCCTGGCCTTCGACAGTGCCGACCAACCCGACCTGGCCGGCATCCTCACCCCCGCATCCGCAATGGGCGACCCCCTCACCACCCGCCTACGCGCCGCAGGCATAACCATCGAAGTCCAGCGCACCTAACCACCAGATCAAGATCAGGTGGAAACTATGGCGGCATCGCCCGAGATGCCCCCTCCACCAGTGCCACCTGATCTTGATCCTTCGAGGAGCACACGTGAGATCTGGACCAGGTGGGCGTTGTGTGCGGTCGCCGAGGGGGGTGCGGTGAATCTTGCTCGGCGTACTATGAATGCGCCCGCGCTTGCTGCGATCTATGAAAAGGCTTGGCGGCCTGCGTTGTTTTATCTGGCCAGCGGCCGGACCAACGCTGCCGACCGTCGGGACGCGGTCACCACCCTGCGTCTCGACGGGGCCAAGAGGGTGCTCGATATCGCTTGCGGCCCAGGCAACTTCACTCGCTATCTGAGCAATGCCCTCGACGGCGACGGCTTCGCCATCGGTTTGGACTACTCCGAACCGATGCTGGCCCGAGCCGTTACCGATAACGCGGGCCCGCGCGTCGGCTATCTCCGCGGCGACGCGCGCACCCTGCCCTTCGCCGACGGCACCTTCGACGCCGTCTGCTGCTTCGGGGCGCTCTACCTGATCCCCGACCCGATCGCCGCGACCCGCGAAATGATCCGCGTCCTCGCCCCCGGCGGCCGCATCGCCATCACCACCAGTCACCGCGCCGACAACCCGTTCGGCCGCGCGAGCCGGGTCGTCGGCGGCTGGAGCGGACTGCGCGTCTTCGACGACGAGACCTTCCCGAAGCTCTTCGCCGAAGCGGGCCTGATCGATATAGATCAACAGGTGCACCGCCTCCTGCAATACATCAGCGCCACCCGCCCGCTCTAGAGACCCACGCTGTGGTGCGCCACATCACATGGGTGCGATGCCGAGGGACGAGCACAAGCGGGTTACACCGGTCGGAACCGAACGGTAAAGTGCCCGCAAGCGGTGGGTGGACCGAACGTGAGGGGGCGACCCAGATGGCGGTACCGGATACCGGTCAGCGGATGGCCAGGCAGTTGTATGCCGCCGCCACCGGAACAAGCGGCGGGGCACCCTTCGAGTTGGCCGAGGATGTCGCCGAAAACCTCGCCGCCGCATGCGACAAGCTCGTCGAGGATCTACAAAAGGCCACGGCCACCGGACATCTCGTCACGGAGGTATCCGGGTTCCCGAACCTACCGACGGGACACGGCTTGGCAAAAGGCTTCGGCGACAAAGGCACTCAGTTCCTCGACACCGTCACCGCATTCCAGGAAACGGCGCTGCTGTACAAGGCCGCCTATCTCGCCGCGGGAAAGCGTTTCGAGGATGCCGAGGCCGCGAATCGTGCCGCCCTACAACTGATCACCGATTACCTGGAGTCGCCGCGCAGCGAACAAACCGACGGAAACCACTGACCCATGGCCGATTCCGTCACCAGGGCAGCCGCCGATGCCATCCGGGTCCAGCAGCGCGCCGTCGCCGCCTCCGCCGGATCGGCAAGCGGCGGAACCGATCCCCCGTACGCACCCGAGCGCGAACTATTCGGCGCCTATACGCACCAGGAGATCTGGGATCTGGTGCACGAGGTCATCGATCCCGCGGCTCTCGGCCGGGTCGCCGATGCCTGGCGCGCCAATGCCACCGTGGTCGCCGAGGCATTCCAGGCCTTCTCCGATGCCACCAATCGCGAATTCGCGCACTGGTCGGGTCGTTCCGCCGATGCCGCGCTGCGCGCCACCCGCGAATTCGTCCGCACCGGTACCGAGTCGCATGATGTCTGCCGCGCGGTACAGCGCCTGATGGAGCTCAATTCCGATGCGGCACAGGCCATCCGAGCGGCAATTCCGCCACCGCCACAGTATCGTGCTCTGGAAGATCCGGCCGCCGAAGCGATCCACGGCGGACAACGCAGGATGGACCACGACATGGCCGCTGCCACGGCGCAGGCCGATGTCCAGGACACGATGACCTATGTCTACACCCCGATCATGCCCGCATCCGGCGACCGTGTCCCCCGATTCACCCCGCCGCCCGACGGCCCACAGATCGCGCGGCCGAATGCCGGCAGCGGGGGCGCACGGTGAAATGGGTATTCACCCCGGACGAATTCACGCATGTCTGGGAGAACGAGACGAGTCTGGACCGCCGCCCGTATCCGGTCAATCTGGCGCCCGCCGCCACGGTCCGCACCGAATCCGAATACGCCGCACTGCGACTACCCCAGCGCTTCGCCCGCCAGGCCGATGCCGATCTGGCCGCCGCACTCATGCTGTGCGCCCGCCCCGATGCCACCACCATCACCGTCTCCGGTGAGTCGGGGGCCAAGCGGATCCTTGTTTTCGCCGCGGTGGTGCACAACCACGCGGGCATACTGATCGCCGATATCGACAAGGTGACGGTGCGCATGTGCCACGCCCGCAACCTCGGCAAGCATCTGGTCGAGATCATCGGATCGGCCGAGCCGGGCAAACTGGCGCCCATGCGGGAGCCGCAGGACGCGGTCCTGAACTCCGACGAAGGCGACAGCGCGACCAACGGCCATCGCCGTGCCGCCCGGTTCCGCCAGACCCTGCGAAAACCGGTGGACGGTCGCGGCTTCATCACCGTGACCGTAGAACCGGAAAACCCGATGTCGCCACCCACCAGACACCGCAGCTGGCTCGATTTCACCGGTGACGGACGCTATCTGCTCACCACCTCGCACGAGCTGACCCTGACCCCGGTCACCGACGAGGATTTCGCCGACCAATTGCTTCGGCTCGCCCAGATCCGCTGACACATCACCGGACAGTTGGCAACGTCACGTCGCAGCGCCCACGTGAGCACAACGAAGCGAGTCCTACGAGCAACCCGTTCACAGCCCGTCTCGCATCCGCACCGAAGGCACAGCCATCGAACACAAAGCCCAGCCATCGAAACGCACGCGACCCACCCGCGAACCTCAGTGCGCGCACCAAGCGCCGAACGACCCACCATCACCGACCCCAACGAAGCGAGTCCTACGAACGACCCATTCACAGCCCGTCTCGCATCCGCACCGAAGGCACAGCCATCGAACACAAAGCCCAGCCATCGAAACGCACGCGACCCACCCGCGAACCTCAGTGCGTGCACCAAGTCCCGAACGACCCACCATCACCGAGCACAACGGAGCGAGTCTTACGAGCGACCGTTCGCGGCCCGTCTCGCGTCCGAGTCGTCGAAGCGCATGCGACGAAGTCGCGAGTCTCGACGGCTCGGACGCGAGACACCAGGGGCCGCGAACACGCAGCGCCGAAGGCGCTGCCATCAGACACAGCCGTAAGATACTTCGATGGCAAAGAAATGGTCTCTGCCGCCCATCGAGGCTCTGCGGGCCGATGGCTTGCGCATCGCTGATCTCGACGCCTCCGGTACGCCCGGATTCGAAGGTGACAAGAAGCAGGCCCAGAAGCTGCTCATCGAACGCGCCGGCGTGCTCTCGGATCTGCAGGAGAAGCTCTACGCCAACGGTCGTTCCGGCGATACCCGCAGCGTGCTGCTGGTGCTGCAGGGGATGGATACCGCAGGCAAGGGCGGCATCGTCCGCCACGTCATCGGTTCGGTGGATCCGTCGGGCGTCGACCACGCCTCCTTCGGTGTTCCGACCGAGGAGGAGAAGAGCCACCACTTCCTGTGGCGCATCCGCAAGGAACTGCCGCGCGCCGGCCAACTCGGCGTATTCGACCGCTCGCACTACGAGGATGTACTGGTCGTACGGGTGCACAATCTGGTGCCGCCGGAGGTCTGGGAACCGCGCTACGACGAGATCAACGCCTTCGAGCGGGAACTGGTCGACCAGGGCACCACGCTGGTGAAGGTCGCCATGTTCGTCTCCCTCGACGTGCAGAAGAAGCGGCTGCGCGAACGACTGGACCGACCGGATAAATACTGGAAGTTCAACCCCGCCGATATCGACGAACGCGGCTACTGGCCCGCCTATCAAGAGGCCTACCAGGTCATGCTGGACCGCACCTCGACCGACTACGCCCCATGGCATGTGCTCCCGGCCGATCACAAGTGGTTCGCCCGCCTCGCGGTCACCGAACTGCTGATCGACGCACTCGACGGGCTGAAACTAGACTGGCCGCCGGCCTTGTTCGATGTCGAGGAGCAGCAGCGCCGCCTCACCGAAGCCTGACCAAGGTTCCTCTCAGGTTGACCACGGATGATGTGGCCGTGCCCGTCCACGCCCCGGGGGAGCTCCGGATCTACCATCGTGGCGGCAGGTAACCGGCAGGCAAGCGAAAGGCGTGGTGAACGCACGGTGAGCAATAAACCGGGTGGCAAAACGAATCCGCTCGCGGCGGCGGAGCGCGCCGACCGCAACCGCAAGATCCTCATCCAGGTGGGTGTGGCCGTCGTGCTGGTCGGGCTCATCGCAGCGATCGGCATCGGTATCGCGGTGAAGAACGCGAACAAGAACGATCTGGGCGCCACCCCGTCCATCGCCGCCACCGCGAGCCAACTGCCCAATGGCGCCACCGCGACCATCACCGATAACGGCGCGGTCCGCATCGGCAAGCCGGATGCGAAGGTGACCGTCCGCGTGGTCGCCGACCTGCAGTGCCCGGCCTGTAAGGGCTTCGAGGCCGCCAACGCCCAGGCGATCAAGGATGCCGTCGACAACGGCACGGCCATTGTCGAATACAACATCATCTCGTTCCTGGACAAGGCGTCCACCACGAAGTACTCCTCGCGCGCGGCCAATGCGGCGTACTGCGTCGCCGAGGCGGATCCGTCGAAGTACCTCGACTGGCTGACCACTATGTACACGCAGCAGCCCGCCGAGGGCAGTGCGGGTCTGACCGACGACCAGCTGATCACTATCGCGAAGGGCGTCGGTTATCCGGATTCGGTCGGGCAGTGCATCAAGGACAACAGCTACAACAAATACATCGGGGCCAAGACCAAGGATGTGCTGAACAGCGGAGTCCAATCGACCCCGACCATCTTCGTCAACGGCACCCAGGTGAACAGCCAGGACCTCGCGTTGCCGGGTGGTCAGTTCAAGCCCGGCGCGATGGCAGCGGTCATCGCCGCCGCCGCGGCCAAGTGAACAACACCTCCTCCAGGGCCGCCTGGGTGTTGCTGATCGGCGGGCTGGCCGGGTGGCTCGCCTCGGTCACGCTGACCATCGAGCGGTTCAAGCTGTTCACCGATCCGAACTACCGGCCCTCGTGCAGCATCAACCCGATCCTGTCCTGCGGCAGCGTGATGGCCACCGAACAGGCCGCCAAATTCGGATTTCCCAATCCGATCATTGGCATCGTCGGCTTCTCGGTGGTTGTCACCCTCGCGGTGCTCGCGATCGCGAATGTGCGCTTTCCGCGCTGGATCTGGGGCGGACTGTGGGTGGGGACCGTGCTCGGCACGGTCTTCATCTGCTGGCTGATCTTCCAGAGTCTGTACCGGATCGGCGCGCTGTGCCCGTATTGCATGGTGGTGTGGGCGATCATCACGCCGCTGCTCGCGGTGGCCACCGAACAGGTGTGGGGTGGTGCGCGCGGACCGATGCGGATCGTCGTCGAGTGGCGGTGGACGTTCGTCGCGGTGTTCTACGCCGTGGTGCTGCTGCTGATCTTCCTGAAGTTCCAGGATTACTGGCTGTCGCTGGTCTAGTTCGGGGTGCCCAGCGCGAGCACCACGGTGATCGTGCGTTGCACGCCGCCAATGCCGAGGACACCCAGCTGAACGGTGTCATCCGGCTTGTGCACATTGATCGCGGCCCGCAGCGCCCTCGCGGTGGTGATGTCACGGCCGTCGATCGAGGTGATGACATCGCCATCGACGAGCCCGGCGGCGTAGGCCGGCAATCCGTACAGTGCGACATCGATCTTCGCCCCGCTCGGTTTCGCATCCGAGATCAGTACGCCGAGCGTCGCGGTCGGTCCGATGTGCACGGTTTCGGTGGGCGTGCCGGAACGAATCTGGCCCACGACCCGCATCGCGGTGTCGATCGGCACCGCATAGCCGTTCGGGGTGCGCCCGACCTCGCGTGAGGTTTCACCCGACGCGGCGGTGATCACGCCGACCACCGTGCCACCGGGATCGGCGAGCGCACCGCCGGACTGTCCCGCGGTGACCGGCGCCGCGATCTCCACCATCCCGGTCAGCGATTTGCGGGTCAGATCGGAGGCATTGAGCGCGACGATCGTGCTGTTCAGATCGGTGATATTGCCCGGGATCGAGGTCGGCGTGCCGCCCGCGCCGCCCGCATTACCGATGGCGAGCACATCCTCGTGCACGCGCAACTCGGCGGAGCGGCCGATGCGTGCGATCGTCAGATCGGTGGCACCGGTGAGTTCCAGCAGCGCGATATCCGCACCGGCGTCGTAGCCGAGCACCGTCGCGTCGTAGACGGTGCCGTTGCCGACATCGGTGACCGTCACGGTTTCGGCGCCCTTGACCACATGATGGCTGGTCAACACCTGTCCGTCGGCGGTCAGCACGATCCCGGATCCGGCCGCGCCGAGTCCGAACGGCCGCGAGGACGTGCTGATATTCACCAGTGCCGGTTCTACTGCCTGCGCGACCGCCACCGGATCCAGCGGCGGCAGCGGCTCGAGCAGGGCGGGCGGGAAGTTGCCCGCACCCGAGGGCGACGACCAGTCGGGCAGTTCACCGCGGAAGCCGAAGAATGCGGCCACGGCGAGCAGGAAGGCCGCGAACAGCGCCAACGCACGCACGCCACCGGCTCGCTGCCCCTCGGGCGCGCGGTACCGCTCGTCGTCCATGCCGCTCTCCCGCCTCCGGCTGGGCCCTCGACCAATTCCATTGTGGCCGGAGATCTTTATTCGGCGACGCGTTTGGCAAACCTCCGCATGCGGCGGTAGGCATGTACGCATGAGCGAACGCAGTGAGCGAATCATGACGCAGCGCGCAACGCGCATGCCGAAGCCGAGCGCCAGCGAGGCGCAGGCATGAGCGTTGCTGCTGCGTATGCGATGTCCGCGCCCGATGGGCAATTCGAGAAGCTCATCATCGAGCGGCGCGAGCTCGGACCGCGCGATGTGCTGATAGATGTCAAATACGCGGGTATCTGCCACTCCGATATCCACACCGCCCGCGATGAATGGGGCGGCGCCAAATACCCGTGCGTCCCCGGGCACGAGATCGCGGGCATTGTCGCCGCGGTCGGTCCGGAGGTGACCAAGCATCGGGTCGGCGATCGCGTCGGCGTCGGCTGCATGGTCGATTCCTGCGGCGTCTGCGGTCCATGTCTGGCCAATGAGGAGCAGTACTGCGACAACGGCGCCACCATGACCTACAACACCCAGGTGGACTCGTCCATCCAGCCGGGTGGGCACACAATGGGCGGCTATTCGACCCAGGTCGTGGTGACCGAGAACTTCGTACTGTCGATTCCCGAGGGCATCGGACTCGATGTGGCGGCACCGCTGCTGTGCGCGGGCATCACGCTGTTCTCCCCGCTGCGACACTGGAATGCGGGGCCGGGTAAGAAGGTCGCGATCATCGGCATGGGTGGACTCGGGCACGTCGGGGTGAAGATCGCCGCGGCGATGGGGGCCGATGTCACCGTGCTGAGCCATTCGCTCAGCAAGCAGGACGATGGCAAACGCTTCGGCGCGCAGCACTACTACGCGACCGGCGATAAGCAAACCTTCCGCGAGCTGCGCAACCGCTTCGATCTGATCCTCAATACGGTCTCGGCCGATTTGCCGATCGACAGCTATCTGCGCCTGCTGAAGCTGGACGGCACCCTGGTGATCCTCGGCATGCCCGAGAACCCGTTGAGCGTCAAGCCTTTCACCATCGCCGGATACCGGCGGGCGCTGTCCGGCTCGATGATCGGCGGTATCGCACAGACCCAGGAGATGCTGAACTTCTGCGCCCAACACGGAATCGGCGCGGAGATCGAGCTGATCTCGGCCGACGAGATCGATGGCGCCTACGACCGGGTCGTCGCGAGTGATGTGCGGTACCGGTTCGTGATCGACGCCGCAACGATCTAGTCCGTGTCGTTGCGCCGATTCGTCGCCGGTTCAGTAGCTTGGCGATGTGTCTGCGGATGAAGAGCAATCCCCACCCGCCGAAACGACGGTGGTCACCGCCGATGTGACCGCGGGGCCGCCGCCGTGGCTGTTGCGGGCGTTCCTGCTCGCGGCGGCGACGGTGGCCGGGCTGGTATGCGGCTTCTGGATTCTGCAGAAACTGCAGGGTTTCCTACTGGTGCTGCTGGTTTCGGTGTTCCTGGCCTTCGCCATCGAGCCGGCGGTGAATTGGCTTGCCGCGCGCGGTGTCCGGCGCGGACTGGCGACCGGGGTGGTGTTCCTGGTGTTGGCCGTCGGCACCGCCGCATTCGTGTGGACGCTCGGCGCGCTGCTGGTCGATCAGGTCACCACCCTGGTCAAGAACGCACCCGAACATGCGGATCAGGCCGTCGACTGGGTGAATCGCACCTTCAAAGCCGATCTGTCCAGCAGCGATATCCAGAAGTACCTCGGCGACTGGAGTTCCACCATCGACGGCTATCTGGTCGGGTTGGCGGGCAATGCCTGGGGCGTCGGCACCGCCGCGATCGGTGCGATTTTCCAGGCACTCGGCGTGCTGTTGTTCACCTACTACTTCGCCGCCGACGGACCGCGCTTCCGCAATGCGGTCTGCTCGCTGTTGCCGCCACATCGCCAGCGACATGTATTGCGCGCCTGGGATATCGCCGTCGACAAGACCGGCGGCTATATCTATTCGCGCGGCCTGCTCGCACTGTGCTCGACGATCGCGCACTATGTCGCACTGCGCATCCTCGATGTGCCGTCCGCATTCGCCCTCGCGCTGTGGGTCGGCGTTGTCTCGCAGTTCATTCCGACCGTCGGCACCTATCTCGCCGGTGCGCTGCCGGTGCTCGTCGCGCTGGTGCACGGACCGTCCACCGGGCTGTGGATTCTGGGCTTCATCGTGGTGTACCAGCAGTTCGAAAACTATGTCCTGCAACCGAGGATCACCGCGACCACGCTGGATATGCATCCGGCCGTGGCATTCGGCGCGGTCATTGCAGGTGCGGCGATACTCGGGCCGACCGGTGCGCTGCTGGCGATTCCGGTCACCGCGACGGTGCAGGCGTTCGCGGGCGCCTACATCCGTCGCTATGAGGTCGAGGCGGACAGCAATACCGAGGAGCCCGAAACACCGCCGAAGAAACAACGAAAGTGGACGCGTCAGTTGACCATTCGCCTCCGCGGCAGCGGTCGGCCACCAGAGTGATCATTCGGCGCGAATGCCTTGCAGAGCGTCGATCAGCGCCAGGCTCACCTTGCCCATCTGGGCGCGGCTGTACAGGGCGGTGTCGCACTCGACCTGGATGGTCAGGTGTCCGCCGATGGTGAAAACGGTGAGCTTCGGCGGCATGCCGGGGCCCATGGCGAAGATGTCGTCGCGGATGTGGCGGATACCGTCCGGGGTCGAATGTGCGGGCAGGCGACCGATATTGGAGATGGCGACGGTTGGCGAGGCGGCGAAGATCGCGGCGGTCGCCTCGTCCTGGACGCGCTGCGAGGCGAGTAGAAATATGGGAGCTTGGCGCTGCTCCTGTGCGGCCGCCATGCCCGCGGCGACCTCGTATGCGACCTCGATCGGGCCTGCGTTCTCGGCGACGAGCGCGGGGGTGCCCGCGCCGGAAGCGCAATTCAGGATCGTGTGCGCGGGCAGGTTCAGCTCGGATCGCACATCCACCGCGTGGCCGCAAAATACCGGGAGCGTTCCCGTCGCGGGTTCGAGTTGGGAGCGGACTGCGACGAGTGCGGCGCCGGCGAGCAGGCTGTTGACCGAAAGCCCGTGCGCACGAGCGGCGTCGACCAGGTTCTGGGTTTCCTTGGTATCCAGTTCGATTCGCTGCACCGCGAACCGGCCGAGTGGATCGTCGCCGCTCCCGTCGATCGGTAGGGTGCGCGGAGCCGATTCCGGCCCCATCAGCGCGGCCACAGTCCGGATCTGGTCAAGCGACTCGGCGACCTCCACATCCGACACCACCGTGGCGAGTTGGATATCGATGCCCTCCGGCAATTCCTGATCGAAATCCGACTGCGGCAGTGCGGTTCCCGTCGCATATGCGGTGTAGCGCTGCCACAGCTGCGCGAGCAGCGCGAAAGCCGATCTGCCATCGGCGATTCCGTGATGGATGACCAGGATGATTTGATCGCGGTCGCCGTCGCGGAGCAGATGGGCGCGGAACAGGCCATCGCGCCAATCCCGTGGTCCGTTGACCAGATTCAGGTACTCGGCTTCACCGCCATCGGTGATCTCGAGATGGGGCCGGTAGGCGTCGTCCCGGCGCAGATACAGCGTGCCGTCGGCATCGGCCACCGGCTTGCTGCGCAGCAGTGGATGCTGAGCAGCGAGTTCGTCGAGCACCCGGCGCAGGATCTCGACATCCAGCAGTCCGTGCACGGTGGAACCGATGAACAGCGGCATACCGCCGGTCGGCACGCTGCCGAGTCGGGTTTCGGAGCCGAAGAAGGTGAGCTCGAACGGAGAAATCGGTCGCTGTGCGGTCATTGGTCGTCTCGTACTTCCGTGTGGTGGAGCAGGTTACGCCCTCAACATACAGATGTTTCAAACGCTTGTCACAAACAATTGTTTGAAATACGTGTCACAAACGGATGTATGCCACGCTGATGGGGTGGGAACCCGAGAAGATCTGCTCGCCGCAGCCAAGCAGTGCCTGGCCGAACGCGGGTATGCGCGCACGACCGTGCGGGATATCGTGGCCGCCTCCGGCACCAATCTGGCCGCCATCAACTACCACTTCGGCACGCGCGACAAACTGCTCAACCAGGCGATGATGGAATCGAGCGCGGATGCGGTACAGCAGATCCTCGAATCACTGCCCGCGCACGATGCCGAGGATCCGGCCGCCCGCCTGCGCGATTTCCTGCACCAGTTGATCACCTCGTTCACCGAGAATCGCGCCCTGTGGTCGGCCAATGCCGAAAGCCTGACGCAGGCGCTGCACTCCCCCGAACTGCGCACCGAATTCGGCACCGCTCAGGCGCAGGCACGCGATGGACTATCCGACTTTTTCGGGCCTGGTGCGCAGGACCCGCGCATCGGCGCCATCCTGCAAACCATGATCGGCGGCCTGCTGATACAACACCTGGTCGACCCGGAACAGGCCCCCACCGCCGCCGATATCACCGCAGGTCTGCGTACCCTCGCCACGCTGCTCCCAGCTGACGGCGGGACATAGCCGCCGCATCGTCGCCTAGGCGTGCTTCCGGGTGGTCGCACTCCGTGCGCGATACGCCACTCTTGGCGCATCAACCCCGGTGCGCTGTATCCCGGCTCGGCCACGTGTCCGGCTGACGCGTCGACCGGCTCGGCATGCCATAGCGTGCTCTGCGCGCCCGAATAGCGCCACCGTGTCGGGCCGACATCGCGAACACACAGCGAACTTGCTGCGCGAATATCGCATCGCGCTGGCGGCGGGTGACAGATGCTGGACCGATGGCGATTCTGCTTGCGCTGGTATCGATGTGCTCGACGCTGGTCGGCGGGCTGGTGGCGGTGCGGATCGGCGACCGCAAACATCTGGTGCTGGGGCTGGCGGCGGGGGTCATGTTGGGTGTGGTGTTCTTCGACCTGCTGCCGGAGGCATTGGAGCAGTCGGGGGATATCGTGCTCGGTGTCCCGGCGGCGCTCGTCGCCACCGTGGGCGGCTTTGTCACCATCCACGTCATCGAGCGCGCGGTCGCCATCCATACCGGCCATGAAGGCGAATTCGGTTCGCACAAGCACGGTTTCGAATCCGTCGGGCTGGTCGCGGCGGCCGGGCTGATCTTCCACAGCACCCTCGACGGCCTCGGCATCGGATTGGGTTTCCAAGCCGGAGCCACCGTCGGCATCGCGGTCGCCATCGCCGTCATCTGTCACGACTTCGCCGACGGCTTCAACACTTTCACCATCACCAAGCTGTACGGCTCTGCCCACAGACGCGCACTGATCCTGCTCGCCCTGGACGCCATCGCCCCGGTCATCGGTGCGGTAATCGGCACCGTCATCCGGGTTCCGGCCGGGACCGTCGGCCTCTACCTCGGCTACTTCGCCGGATTCCTGCTCTACCTCGCCACCGCCGACATCCTCCCCGAGGCCCACGCCGAACACCCGTCCCGGCTGACCCTCGCCTGCACCGTCACCGGCGCGACATTCATGCTCGTCGTGGCCGCGCTCAGCCACTGACCAGCGTCAGCCGAGTTGCGGCAGCACCTCGCGAGCCACCCAAGCCATGGCGTCCGCGAATGCGGGACCGGGTACCGGCAGCCAGATCGAGCAGGCGTGGAGTCCCGCCTCGTGCAGGGCACCGAGTTCATCGACAATGCTTGCGGCCGTTGGCTGCCCGCCACCGAGCAGCCGCCCCGGATCACGGCTGATGGCGGTGAATCCGGGTGGGACCACGAAGGCCACCGAGGTCAGTCGCAGCTGCCGCTCGATACCGGATGCTTCGGCGAGTTCGGTGAGACGTTTGCGGATTCGGTGCAGTTCGGCGGGATCGGCGACCGGACCGTGCCATGCGCTGCCGAAGCGCACGGCTCTGCGCAGTGCGGCATCGCTCTGCCCGCCGACCCACACCGGTGGTCCACCGGCAGTGCGCGGCGCGATACCGATTCGCGGCTCGGACTCACCCCGCCACAACGATGTGAGCACTTCCAGATGCTCGCCCGCGCGCTTGCCGCGTTCCTCGAACGGCACCCCGACCGCATCGAATTCGGCACGGTCCCAGCCTGTTCCGACGCCGAGCGTGAACCGCCCACGCGACAGTCGGTCGAGTGTCGCGGTCTGATGGGCCAGCACGACCGGGTTGTACAGCGGCAGGATCAGCACGCTGGTCGCGATGCCGATGCGCGAGGTCGCACCCGCGATGGCCGACAGCATGATCAGCGGCTCGTGCGTGACACCCAGGTCACCCGCCAGCACATGACTGCCGGCGACAATGTGGTCGAAGCCCAATTGCTCTGCGGTACGCGCGGTTTCGACGATATCGTCGAGTTCGCCGGCCTTCCCGGGCCATAACCCATGCGGTGCGATACCGAGTCGAAGGCTCTCGCTCTCACCGACTGCTTCTTCCAAAGGCATAGCGTTGGCTCCCGATTCCGGTCCTGACAGAGGTGACGCCGAGCTCCCTGCCTATTCACCGGGCACCCTGTACACCCGGTGCCCGGTTGGTGGACGAGCTGCCCGGTCGATCAGACCAACACCGACAGTCGCCCCCTGATTCCGGCGGAGACCCGGCCGGTCAGCGAGTGATTGCGTGCAGCACCGCGTCGACCGACTGATCAGCGAGCGGTTCGGTCAGCGGTAGATGGCCGAAGAGGGCGCGGTAGTAGATCGGGGCGGCGACCGCGTCGAGGATGAAATCGAGATCGATACCCGGATCGACTTCGCCTCGATGGATTGCCGACTCCACGGCGATCGCGGTGGTTCGCCTGCGTGGTTCGAAGACCGTCGCCAGGAAATGCGCGCGTAGATCCGGGTCGTTGGCGAGATCCGCCACCAAGGCGGGCAACACGTGGCTCAGGGAGGTATCGCGCAGTGCGACAACGAGATTGCGCATCGCGATAGTTAGATCGGCACGCAGGTCACCGGTGTTCGGCGTTGGCTGCAAGCCCAGCAGGTCGGCGACGACATCGACGACGAGGTGGCGTTTCGAGGGCCAGCGGCGGTAGATCGCCGGGCGGTGCAGACCAGCTTTTGCCGCTACCTGGCCGATGGACAGTTCGGCATAACCGTTCTCGTCCAACAGCTCTCGCGCTGCGGCGAGTACCGCGGTGTCGATGCGGTCGTCGCGCGTGCGTCCCGGCATCAGAACACCGGACGCGGCATCAGAACGACGCGCCAACCGTCCGGATCCGGAAAGGTCAAGCCGCCGTTGGCCGCCCAATACGGATTCTCGGCGGGCACCGGCTCCACCCCGAATTCACCGAGACGCTGTGCGACGTCATACATCTGGGTTTCGGTCGAAAAATAGAGCACCAGCAGGTTTTCCGCGCTCGGCGCATCGCCGGGACTTCCGTCCACGTGGGTGGTGAACTCCAGGTGATATCCGGTCCCCGGCAATCCGAGCATCACGCCGTCGTAGCCCGCGTGATTTTCGAATCGGTAGAGCTCGCGCAGCCCCAACCCCTCGACATAGAACCGCACGACCTCTACCAACCGATCGGTGGGCCTGGCAATTCGAACCTGGGCCACCGGCAACGACTCGGGCCATGTCTGCTCAGCCATATCTCAACGATACGGTACGTACTGTACCGATTCGATATGGCATCCATCACCCGAGCCGCAAAAGACCGCCGCCACGTCCGAGACATGGCGGCGGCCTTCGTCTTCGGTATTACTCCGTCGGCGTCGCCCGCCGACGAACACGGCGCGCGGCCGCGACCATATTGCGCAGCGAGGGCTCCAGCTGCCAGTAGTGCCGGGTCTTGAGTCCGCCGTCCGGATTCGCCCACAGGCGTTCCGGACTAACGGCTTCGGCTGCGGCCGTGAGCAATTCGTCGAGCTCATCGATATCCGGGATCCGCGCCGAACGGCTCTCGTAGACACCGGGACCGACGCCGTGACTCAGGCCGTGACCCGATGCGGAGTCTTCCTTGAGCGCCTTCAACACCCATTCGATCGAGCGGGTCGCCACGATCGCGGTGACATCGGCATCGAGCTCCTCGATCGCGTCGACCACCTCGGTGCGACCGGAATAGCCGATATGCGTGTGGATCTGGGTCTCCGGCTTGACACCGGAGGTGGCCAGGCGGAATGCCCCGACCGCCCACCGCAGATATTCGGCGCGCCCCTGCGGACGCATGGGTAGCAGCTCGCGAATGGCGGGCTCGTCGACCTGGATGATCGAGATCCCGGCCCGCTCCAGATCCACGACCTCATCGCGGATGGCCAGCGCGACCTGATCAGCGGTCTCGAACAGCGGCTGATCCTGCCGCACGAACGAACGCGCGATCATGGTGACCGGACCGGTGACCATGCCCTTGACCGGCTTATCGGTCAGCGACTGGGCATAGCTGATCCACTCGACCGACATCGGCGCGGGCCGCGAAACGTCACCATAGATGATCGGCGGTCGCACACAACGGGATCCGTACACCTGCACCCAGCCGAAGTGGGTGGTCGCGAAGCCGTCGAGCAGCTCGGCGAAATACTGGATCATGTCGTTGCGCTCATGCTCACCGTGCACGAGCACATCGAGGCCGATGTCCTCCTGTAGGCGGATCGTGGCCTCGATCTCGGCCTCGATCTTCTTGCGGTATTCGTCGTAGGACAGTTTGCCCTGGCCCAGGTCGTAGCGGGCCTGACGAATCCGATCCGTCTGTGGGAAGGAACCCAGCGTGGTCGCGGGCACCGGCGGCAGATTCAGCTTGCGCTGCTGGGCTTCGCGGCGCACCTCGTACGGTTCGCGCGAACGCATATCGGGCGTGACCGCGTAAACCCGTTGCCGCACCGCGTGTTTCTGCTTGAAGTGCACCTCGGTCGGCCGCTTGCGCCACTTGTCCGAGGGCCCCTCGGTGAGCGCCTTGGCGAGCGAAACCACCTCGCCCACCTTCTGTCGCGCGAAGGCGAGGCGGTCGGCGACATTGCCCTCGATTTCGTATTCGGCGAGCACGTCATAGGGCACATGCAGCAGTGTCGTGCCGGTGGACACCACGAGATCGGGGCACACCTCGGCCAGCTCGTTGAGGTATTCCAGCGTCACATAACGATCCGCGCGCCAGACATTGTGACCGCTGATCACGCCCGCGTACAAGCGCTTACGCCGAATGCCGGGAATCTCGGCGAGCTCTTCCGGCTGGATCCGATAACTGGCCAGATCCAGTCCGATGGCCTCGACATTGGTTTCGGCCAGAATGCGCAGCGCCTCACCGAAGTCACCGTATTGCCCGGTGACGAGCATGCGCGGCCGCAGCGCCGAGGTCGAAAGTCGTTGGTACGCACGCTCGAACGCGGCGAGCTCCGCAGGAGTGCGCTCACTGGTGAAGCACGGCTCGTCCAACTGCACACAGGTGGACCCGCGCTTGGCGAGGATTTCGAACAGCTCCTCGTACACCGGAAGCAGCTTGTCCAACAGACTGAGTGTGTCGAAACCGCCTGCCTCACCGGGGATATGACCCGCCTTGGACAGCAGCAGCAGCGACACCGGGCCGACCACCACCGGACGCAGCTCGATATCACCGGCTTTGGCGCGATCCCATTCGTCGAGCAAAGCCTCGGGGTGCAGCGAGAATTCGGTGTTTTCGTCGAGTTCGGGCTGGCGGTAGTGGTAATTCGTACCGAAGAACCGCACCAGCTCCAGCGGCGGCAGATCCGGCCGACCGCGCGCCATCAGGAAGTAGAAGTCCAGCGGATGCAGCTCGTCCTGGTACCGCTTGAACCGCGCGGGCACCGCACCGAACAGCAGCGCATTGTCGAGAATGTGGTCGTAGAAGGAGAAGGTGTTGCCCGGCACCTGGGTCAGACCGGTGGCGGCCAGCCCGTTGTACTGCCGCTCCTGGATATCGCGCCCGACCGCGAGCAGTTCGTCGCGGGAAACCCCACCACGCCAATAGCCCTCGAGGGCCCGCTTGAGTTCCCGGTGCGGCCCGATCCTCGGGTAGCCGAGAATGCTGGATCCGTAACCGTCCTGAACGTTGACCATGAGCGGGGCACTCCCTTTCGATCACCTGCGCGGAATCCTCGACCCAGACCCCGCAGCAGCGCTGCGCTCTCGGTATTTCGGCCGAGCCGCTGGTCACGACCCGACCTTTCTTGCAGCCTATGCCGCTGACAGCATTGGCAGAGTAAGACTCCGCGGTGGTCGCTCGAGTGACCGTTGACACCTGAGCGACCCCAACGGAGCGAGTCTTACGAGCGACCGTTCGCGGCCCGTCTCGCGTCCGAGTCGTCGAAGCGCATGCGACGCAGTCGCGAGTCTCGACGGCTCGGACGCGAGACACCCGGGGGCCGCGAACACGCCGCGCCGCAGGCGCGGCAAATCCAACACAGAATCAGACTTTGTACTGGTAGAAGCCCGCGCCGGTCTTCTTGCCGAGCAGACCGGCCTCGACCATGCGCATCAGCAGCGGCGGCGCCGAGTACAGCGGCTCCTTGAACTCCTGGTACATGGAGTCGGCGATGGACTTGACGGTGTCGAGGCCGACCAGGTCGGTGAGCGCCAGCGGACCCATCGGGTGGGCACAGCCGAGCACCATCGCCTTGTCGACGTCTTCCTTGGTGGCGAAGCCGGATTCGACCATCCGGATGGCCGAGAGCAGGTACGGCACCAGCAGCGCGTTCACCACGAAACCGGAGCGGTCGGCCGAGCGCACGACCTGCTTGCCGAGCACATCGCCGGCGAATGCCTCGGCTCGCGCGGACACCGCCGCGCTGGTCTTCAGCGTGGTGACCAGCTCGACCAGCGGCAGCACCGGCACCGGGTTGAAGAAGTGCATGCCGACAACGCGCTCCGGGTTGGCGGTGGCGACAGCGATCTTCATGATCGGGATGGAGGAGGTGTTGGAGGCCAGCACGGCGTCCGGATCGGTGACCACCTTGTCGAGCTCGGCGAAGATGGCGGTCTTGACCTTCTCGTCCTCGAGCACCGCCTCGACCACCAGCTGGCGGTCGGCGAAATCGCCGAGGTCGGAGGTGAACCGCAGCCGCCATGCGGCCTGTTCGCGCTCGCGCTCGGTGATCTTGCCGCTGCTGACGCCGCGGTCGAGCGAGCGCAGGATGCGGGCGCGACCTGCGGCGGCTAGCTCCCGAGTCTGTTCGTAGACGAGCACGTCGATATGCGCCCGCGCACACACTTCCGCGATTCCGGCACCCATCTGTCCGGCACCGATGATGCCGACGCGCTGAATCTTCTCGCTGCTCACGTCCCGCTCCTGCTGTTTTTGTCTGGCTGTCGGGTGGCTGGTGGCGAAGGACGCTCCGATAAGAGCCGACCTTCGATGGTCCAAGGTATAGGGATGCCCTCCCGGCTGGGGCTGTTCAGCCGGGAGGGCGGTACACCCCTACTGGAGTAGAGGATTGGCGGTATTCACGTCGGGAACCTCATTCCCTGAAGCGAGCACCCGGTTCAAGCTCCGAAACTGCCTTAGCGACAACCACGGAGGGAGTCTTACGACCGACCGTTCGCGGCCGGCTCGCTTCCGAGTACTCGAAGCGCATGCGCCGAAGGCGCGAGTCTCGAGTGCTCGGAAGCGAGCCTTCGGGGCCGCGAACACGCCGCGCGAAGGCGCGGCTAGTGAAATTGCCCCTCTTCGGTGGAACCCTTCAGGGCCGCCGTCGAGGTGTTCGGGTCCACGGTGGTGGCGATCGTGTCGAAGTAGCCGGCACCGACCTCACGCTGGTGCTTGATGGCGGTGAAGCCACGCTCGGCGGCGGCCTTGAACTCGCGCTCCTGCAGGTCGACGAAGGCGGTCATGCCCTCGCGGGCGTAGCCGTGGGCCAGGTCGAACATGCCGTAGTTGAGCGAGTGGAAGCCGGCCAGGGTGATGAACTGGAACTTGAAGCCCATCGCGCCGAGCTCACGCTGGAACTTCGCGATGGTCGCGTCGTCCAGGTGCGCCTTCCAGTTGAAGGACGGCGAGCAGTTGTAGGCCAGCAGCTGGTCCGGGAACTCGCTGCGGACGGACTCGGCGAACTTGCGCGCGACCTCGAGGTCCGGCACGCCGGTCTCCATCCAGATCAGGTCGGCGTAGGGGGCGTAGGCCTTGGCACGCGCGATGCAGGGCTCGATGCCGTTCTTCACACCGAAGAAGCCCTCGGCGGTGCGGGTGCCGTCCAGGAACTCACGGTCGCGCTCGTCCACGTCCGAGGTGATCAGGGTGGCGGCCTCGGCGTCGGTGCGGGCGATGATCACCGAAGGCACGTCGGCGACGTCGGCGGCCAGACGCGCGGAGGTCAGGGTGCGGATGTGCTGCTGGGTCGGGATCAGCACCTTGCCGCCCAGGTGGCCACACTTCTTCTCGGAGGCCAGCTGGTCCTCCCAGTGCACACCGGCGGCACCGGCGGCGATCATGGCCTTCTGCAGTTCGTAAGCGTTCAGCGCGCCACCGAAGCCGGCTTCGGCGTCGGCGACGATCGGGGCCAGCCAGTTCTGGACCGAGGTGTCGCCCTCGACCTTGGCGATCTCGTCGGCGCGCAGCAGCGCGTTGTTGATGCGGCGAACCACGGACGGAACCGAGTTGGCCGGGTACAGCGACTGGTCCGGGTAGGTGTGGCCGGACAGGTTCGCGTCACCGGCGACCTGCCAACCGGACAGGTAGATGGCCTTCAGGCCGGCGCGGACCTGCTGGACCGCCTGGTTACCGGTCAGGGCACCGAGGGAGTTGATGTAGTCCTCGTTGTTGACGAGATCCCAGAGGATCTCCGAGCCACGACGCGCGAGGGTGGCCTCTTCGACGACGGTGCCCTGCAGCTTCGACACCTGGTCGGCGGTGTAGTTGCGGGTGATGCCCTTCCAGCGCGGGTTGGTGTCCCAATCCTGCTGGATCTCCGCAGCGGTCTTCGGGGTGCCGACGTTCGACATCTCTGACTCCACTTCTTCGTTTCGGTGCCCCACGGTCGAGCATCGCTCGAACTGCTGTGGCGGCAATTTGCAGGCTTGCTAGGCCCATGGGGTGTACTTCCACACGATGGCACACCAGGAAATAGCCGTCTACCTGTTGCAAGTGTGAATCCGAGCTAGGTTTCGACCGGTCTTTGCTAACTTTGCGAAATTTGCCTGCGAATTGCAAGCATGAAACCTACCCGCCGGTAGCGCTGACATGCGGTTTTAGCGTAACGCTCGTACTGTTTGTGATCGACCGGCAGACTGCCATCCGACGCGCCCGGCATTCCGGGTTGTGAGCACCTTCACAAGCGTCCGTGTGGCCTCCGCCACCTCGAGATGGGCGCCGATGGTTCGATTGGCAGACGCGTCCATCGCGGACAGACGTTCCGCGTCCGAGAGGAGCCGTTATGCGGAAACTGTGGTTCGCCGCTGCCGTCGTTTGTGGTCTAGGCCTGCAACTGCCTGCGGCGAGCGCCGATCCGGGCGCGGTGGAATCCGTCGCGCCGCTGGCTGCGGTGGCGACGCCGCCCGGTTCGGTGAATTCCAGCCGCATCTTGTACGCGACGACCACCGCGAACGATATGCCGACGGTGGCCGGTGCCGCGGTCTACTTTCCGCCGGGGGAAGCACCCGCGGGTGGTTGGCCGGTGATCGCGTGGGCGCACGGCACGGTCGGACTCGGCGACGACTGCGCCTACAGCATCGCCGGGCCGAGCGCGGTCGAGCGGGACTGGGCGTATCTGGAGACGTGGCTGCGGCAGGGCTATGCGATCGTCGCCGCGGATTACGCCGGACTCGGCACGCCGGGCGAACATCCCTATCTCAATGGCGTCGTGGTCGCGCACAACGTCGTCGATGCGGTGCGGGCCGCCACCAGGCAGTACTCGTCGCTGGCGAAGAAGTGGGTGGTCGTGGGCCAGTCACAGGGTGCCGGTGCTGCCGTCTACAGCGCGCGCTACGCCTCCGAATTCGGCGGACCCGAACTCGACTACCGAGGGGCGGTCGGCACCGGCATACCGGCGTATATCCAGGACATTCTGTTGCCGCTCGGTCCGCATGTGCCGCCGGTGAAATTGTCGCCGCACTCGTCGGCGTACGTGCTCTACATCCTCAACGGCCTGCGCACCACCTATCCGGCGCTGAATATCGATTCGTATCTGACCGAATCCGGCCGCGACTGGCTCGCCCGAGCCCGCGAGGCCTGCATCACCCCGCTCAGCGATGCGCTCGCGGCCGACGATGTGGTGATCGGTGACCTGTTCGCACGCCCGCTGCTCGAGATCCCGGACCTGCACGGGCTGCTGACCCGCTATCTCGGCCTGCCCGAGTCCGGTTACGACAGGCCGCTGTTCCTGGGGCAGGGATTGCGCGACACCGATGTGGTTACACCGGAGACGCTGCGGTACGCCGCGGTGCTCGAGGCGAATCGGCAGCCGGTCACGCTGCATACGTACCCGGAGGATCACAGCGGGACCGTCAATGCGTCGCTGCCGGATTCGCTGCCGTTCGTGCGGAATCTGTTCGGCTGAACCTACCCACCTCGCCGGCTGCCGTCCCCTAGGCGCCACCCGCCGGATGCACCCGACGCCAGTGCTCGGCGATATCGATGCGGCGCGCGACCCACACGTCGGCATGCGACTGGACGTGGTCGAGGAAGCGTTCCAGCGCGGCGAGGCGGGCCGGGCGGCCGACCAGACGGCAGTGCAGACCGATCGACAGCATCTTCGGACTGCCCTCCGCGCCTTCGCGATAGAGCACGTCGAAGGCGTCGCGGAGGTGGGCGAAGAATTGTTCGCCGCTGGGGAAACCCGCGGGTGAGGCGAAGCGCATGTCGTTGGTGTCGAGGGTGTACGGGACGACCAGATGGTTTCGGCCGTGCACGGTGACCCAGTACGGGAGATCATCGGCGTAGGAGTCGGAGTCGTAGACGAAACCGCCGTGCTCGACCACCAATTCCCTGGTGTGCGGGGAATCGCGGCCGGTGTACCAGCCGAGCGGGGCCGCGCCGGTGAGTTCGGTGAGGATGCGCACGGCCTCGGCCATATGTTCGCGCTCGGTGTCGCGGTCGGTGAGCTGGTAGGACTGCCAGCGCAGGCCGTGGCTGGCGATTTCGTGGCCGAGTTCCCGAAAGGCGGCCACCGCCTCCGGATTTCGCTGCATGGCGCGGGCGACGGCGAAGATGGTCAACGGTAGGTCGCGGCGTTCGAAGGCACGCAGGACCCGCCACAATCCCGCGCGGGAGCCGTATTCGTAGAGCGATTCCATGCTCATGTGACGATTCGGAAAGGCTTGCGCGGGAGTCATTTCCGAGAGAAACGTCTCCGAATGCGGATCGCCGTCGAGCACATTGTGCTCCGCGCCCTCTTCGTAATTGAGGACGAACTGGACCGCGATATTCGCGCCATCCGGCCACTGCGGATCCGGTGGTGTCGCACCGTAGCCGACGAAATCTCGTTCGCCCATACCGCTCAGCCCCCGAGTTCGCCGTAGAGGCGCAACCGCGCGAGTCCGCCGTCGGGGTAGATATCCAGGCGGACCTCCTCGACCGAGGCCGCCACCGGCGCGATCGCGAAACGGTGCCTGGTATCGGGCAGCAGTTCGGTGCGCGGGAGCAATTCGAGTTCGGTGCCGTCGGTGGTGCGGCCGGTGAGCCGGGCCGAACCGGGACTATTGCCGAGGAAGTACGACGTATCGATCTCGGCGAGGCGGATGAGGCCGGGTCCGGCCAGTCGGATGTGCACCCAGTCGTTGCTGTCGTCGCGGCGGCGGGCGGTTTCCCAGCCGTCGCCCATTTTTCGTGCCAGGCCGGGGTAGAGCAGCTGGTTGGGCGAACTGTAAAAGCGGTTGGAGCAGTCGAGGACCAGGGCGCCGTTTTCCAGTGCGGCCAGGTCCAGCGGGCCGAGCCCGAGCAGCTCGGGGTCGGGCCTGCCCTCACCGTGTACGCGCAGCCGGGCGATGCCGCCGTCCGGGTGCATGGTGAGTTTCACATGGGTCCAACGGTTTTCGTTCTCGATCGCGAACGGATTGCGGCTGTCGCCGGTTACCGGGGCGCGGTCGATCAGGGGCACCCAATCATCGCGCTCGGCAATGGCTTCCGCGGGCGGATAGCCGTCGATCTCCAGTGCGGAAACCGACACCGCGGGCGGATAGTTGCCCTTGAACCAGGCGGTATCCACCACGATGCCGCGGATCACGCCGGGCACGCCCAGCCGCACGATGGCCGAGTCGTCGCCGGGTCGGCCGCGGTGCCTGCGGGTTTCCCAGCCGTCATAGATCTGGCCCTTGTGCCCGAAGGTCGACGGTCGGTATTCCGACGGACCGGGATTGATCAAATTCTCCTTCTCCGCGAAGAATTCGTCGTTGGCCCAGATGACCGATCCACCGAGCGGCCGCAGCGCAAGATCGGGCAGCAGCGTGAAATCCGCGTTCAATACGCCTCCTGCATAGTCGTTCACAGCGTCTCCTGCGGAATCGGCACGCGCGCAACGAGCGCCCGCAGCACCTCGGGAGTCAGTACCGGCGCGAGCGCACGCAGTTCATCGGCGGTACGTGCGCCGCAGTTCACGCCACGTAAGACGGTGGCCGCCAAGGCTTCCGCGGTGGCGGGCTCGTCCATGACGCCGCCGGAGCGGCGGTCGAGATAGGCGACCAGACGGGGTACCGCGACGTCGATGGCGCGGCGGAAGAATTCGTAGGTGGCCAGCCAGCGGGTGATCAGGTGTCCCGGATGCATATCCCAGCCCTGGTAGTAACCGAGGCGCAGCGCCCGGCCGACGAGCCGATGATGGTTGCGCAGTGCGGATTCCGGATCGCGGTCCGGCACGATCTGGGTGGAGCCGTCACAGATCCACACCCCGGTTTGGGCAGCGGCCACCTGCATGACCGACTTCGCGTAGTCCGCAGCCGGATGGTCGAGCGCCTGATCGGGCGCGGCGATACCGCACGCGGCCGTGTAGTCATACGTGCCGAAATGCAAAGCACTGCAACGGCCTTCGGACACACTGAGCATTTTGGCGATCGGAGCGCTGCCGTCGGCGGCGATAATCGCCTGCGGGCTCTCGATCTGCAATTCGAATCGCAGGGTGCCCGCAGCGAGTCCGGATCCGCGCTCGAGTCCGTCACACAGGGCGACCAACGCCGAAGCCTGTTCCGCCGCACGGATCTTCGGGACCGTGAAGACGAACCCCGTCGGCACACCGCCCGCGGCATCCAGGACCAGCTCGAGGGTGCGCAGGGCGCGATTGCGTTCGGTGCCCGCCAGACCCTTCATCCGGATGCCGAGGCTGGTCGGCCCACCGGGTTGCTTCGCCCACTCGGCGAGTGCCGCGCCCGCATTGGTGGCGGCCTCGTCCTCCTCGGCGTCGGCGCGGAAGCCGTAACCGTCTTCGAAGTCGATGCGTAGATCCTGGATCGGCCGCCGCACGAGTTGGCTGCGCACGGCGGGCAGCGCGGCGGTGCCGTCGATTCCGGCGAGCAGGTCGTGGTGGCGATCGAGCAGCTCGATCGCCGTCGCACCCCATTCGGCGGGGGTCGCGGCAGTGGCCCGGTCGGCCGGGACGTAGGCCGTGTGGATCGGCTGGACCCGACCGTCGGAGCCCGGGTACCGGGTCCGCAACTCGGCGTCGACCGTGTCGAGCATCGCGTCGATGCGAGCGCGGACATTCTCGGGTAGCCGAGTTCCGCTCCCCGGCCCTCCGTGGTTACGCACGCTGCCTCCTCCGGGCCTGACGCTCACGTCGCTGGGTGCTCACCCCTGGTCTCCTTCCTGAAGGGCGCGCCAGATCCGGTCCGCTGTCATCGGCAAACCGGTCTGTCGTACTCCGACAGCATCGCGGATGGCGTTCGCCAATGCAGGAGCGACCGGGTTGTATGGGGATTCACTCATCGACTTGGCGCCCAGCGGGCCCAGGTCATCGGCGGTTTCGGCGAAGTAGACCTCGGTGTGCGGCAAATCGGCGAACTGCGGGATGTGATAGTGCCGCAGCGTCCGTGTGGTTACCTCGCCTTGCGCGGAGCGCATGTCCTCGTAGAGCGCGGTGCCGATGGCCTGTGCGACGCCGCCGACCACCTGACCGCGGCACTGCACCGGGTTGAGCACCGTGCCCGCGTCGGCGGCCTGGACCGATTGCAGGATGCGCACCAACCCGGTATCGGGCTGCACGGCGACCCGGAACGCCTGCACATTGAAGCTGACCGAGCGCGGGCTGCCCGCGTGTTCGCCGTGTCCGGACAACTCGCCGTCGGCCAGGAGTTCGGTGGCGCCGATCAACCGATCGCCGCAGCGGACGCCATCGGCCACCAGGACGCACTCCGCTTCGACGCGACCGGTCAGCTTGGCGGCCCGTACCAGAATGTGCTCACGCAGTGCCACGGCCGCGGCGTAGGAGGCCTTGCCCGCGACGGTGATGCCGGTGGACCCGAAGGCGCCGGTGTCGTAGCCGACGACGTCGGTATCCGATTGGCGGATCACTATGCGGCGCACGTCGGTGTTCAGTGCCGTCGCAGCGAGCTGGGCGTGCACAGTTGTGGTGCCATTGCCGAATTCGACTGTGCCGACGCGGAGTTCGTAGCGGCCGTCGGGGAGCAGGGTGACGGTCGCCTCGGAGCGGTGGCCGCGCGGTGGGATGGTGGCAATCATGGCCAGCGCCATCCCGGTGCCCACCCGCCAGTCCGGGCCAGGGGCGCGAATCCCGTTGCCGCGCAGTAAGGCTCGTTCGGCGAGATCGAGACATTGATCGAGGCCGTAGCTGCCGAAGTCCAGATCGCTGTCACCCACTTCCGCGCCGACGAACGCGTCGCCGGGGACGATGACATTGCGGCGGCGGAATTCGAACGGGTCGATATCGAGTGCGCGCGCCAGTTCATCCATGGCCGACTCGACGCCGAAGATGATCTGTCCGAGACCGTAGCCGCGGAATGCGCCCGAGGGAACATTGTTGGTGTAGACCGTCTTCGCCTCGACGCGCTTATTGGCGCAGCGATAGACCTCGATGGATTCGCCGACGCCGTGGAACAGCACGCCGACACTGTGATTGCCATAGGCCCCGGCATCGGCGAGCACATCGATCGAAAGTGCGGTCAGTAGGCCGTCGGCATTCGCGCCCGCGGTGACCGCGACCCGCATCGGATGACGGCAAGTGGCACTGGTGAATTCGTCGGAGCGGGTGAATTCGTATTGCACGGGTCGGCCGGTGCGCAGTACTGCCAGTGCTATCAGATCCTCGGCCAGCATTTCCTGTTTGGCGCCGAATCCGCCGCCGACGCGCTTGGCGAATACGCGCACCCGGTCACGCGGTAGCCCGAATATCTGGCACAGTTCGTCGCGCACCAGGAACGGGACCTGCGTGCTGCAGCGGACGACCAGTCTGCCGTCGGCGTCCAACCAGCCGATACCGCCGTGGGTTTCCAGATGTACGTGCTGGCCGCGGGGTGAATGCCAGACGCCACGGACCACCTGCGCCGCCACGGCGAGGCCCGCCGAAACGTCGCCGACCTCGCCGTTGATCTCGGCGATCAGATTGCGTTCGGTATCGGCGATGCGAGCCGAATCCGGCTTATCGCCATGCAGTTTCGGCGCTTCCGGCAGCAATGCCTGGGCCGGATCGAATACCGCAGGCAGGATGTCGTACTCGACCTGAATCGCCCGACAACCTGCGCGAGCGATATCCAGGCTCTCCGCCACTACGGCGGCGACCCGCTGTCCGACGAATCGCACCGTGCGATCGAGCACGTAGGTGTCATCTGGGTCGTCGACTCGGAGTTCGTGGCGCGCTGTGGAAAAGGCGAGCGCAGGCGCGTCTGCGTAGGTGAGCACTGCGTGCACGCCCGGAAGTGCCTCGGCCGCGGCGGTCTCGATGGAGACGATCCGCGCGTGCGGGTGCGGGCTCGGCAGGACCGCGATATGTAGTGGGGCCGTGGGTGGTGCCGCGGCGGCGTCCACATCGGCGGCGGCGTCACGAGGCAGGATGTCGAAGGTGAATGGCTCTGTGCCCGTGACGATCCGGGGTCCGGCGGGCGCACCGACGCCGCTGCCCGCTCGTCCGCAGGCGGCGTCGTCCGCCGGTGCGGGCCGGGTACCTGAAGCGGGTACCGAGTCGGGGGCGACGCCAGTGCCCGCAGCAGGGTGAGAACCGGGCACCGCGCCGATGGCATCGGCGATCACGCGATACCCCGTGCAGCGGCAGAGGTTTCCCTTCATGAGCTCCGGTAGCTGCTCGGGATCCGGGGCGGTCGGACCGCCGCAGCCGAGGCCCGCGGCGGTGACCACCATGCCCGCGGTGCAGAAACCACATTGGAAGGCGGCAGAGTCGACGAAACGTTGCTGGACGGGGTGTGGGTGGTCGGGGGTACCGAGGCCGGAGGCGGTGGTTATGGTGCGGTCGGCGGCACGATAGGCGGGAATGATGCACGAGTGCACGGGCACACCGTCGAGCTGCACGGTGCACGCACCGCAATCGCCCGCATCGCAACCTTTCTTCACCGCGAAATGACCGTGTTCGCGCAATAACGTACGCAGGCATTGGCCCGGACGCGGTTCGGCCTGCACCGACTGACCGTCGACCTCGAATCTCATTGCCCGTCACCGACTTCGGTACGTAGCTCGGCGGCAACCGCACCGGCCAGCACACCGGAGATATGGCGACGCCAGTCCGGTGCTCCGTGCGGATCGTCGAACCAGAGCGTCGGGTCGATGGCCGCCACCGCACCCCGCACCTCGGCAGCACCGGGCGTCCCATCGAAATCCAGCACTATCGGCCGGGTCGTCGCCGCGGTTATGGTCAGCGCGCAGCGGCCGTCCACCTCGCGTCGGCCCATCACAACCGCACCGGAACGACCGAGCGGAGCCAGCGCGATCTTCCGGAATGCGGTGCGCGCGTGCAGACTTCGAACCGGAACGGTAATCGATCGCAACACTTCACCCGAGGTGAGCACATTACGTCCCGGCCCGAGTACGAACTCCCGCAAGGGAATCCGCCGGTCGGAACCATCCGGCGACCACACCAGCGCGACACCGTCCAACGCCACCAACGCCCCCAACATCGCCCCGGCGGGCAACGACAGGCACACATTCCCACCCACCGTCGCCGTCCGCCATATCTTGTGCGACGCCACCAACGCCCGACACGCCTGCGCGAACAACGCCGTCCCCGGCCACTCCGCCCGCAACACCTCCACCCCCAGTTCCTGCCCGACCTCAGCCCCCGCCAACTCCGCCAACGTGCAGGTGGCCGCAATCTCCAACCCCTCCCCCGTTGCCGTCAACGCGGCCCACCCGAGCCCCGTGATGTCGACCAGCCGTTCCAACCCCTCCTGCGGCTCGGAAAACAAGAACGTCCCCCCAGCGAGCACCCCGCAACCCCCACCCACAAGAGCCAGGTCGGCCCGCCCCCGAGCCATAACCACATCCCGAATCGTGTCCAGATCCACACCACACCTCGCTCCACTGTCCCTGCCGCCAACCCTAGGAGCCGAGCGTTGCGCCGATATTTCACAACGCCCACCGCAGATTGCGCGGCGGTAACCACACCGGATATCTCCATCCTCGCTCGAGAACTATGCGCAGGTCAGCGGTGCTCCGGCCGAACCGTCTCAGATATGTCGCCGCCGATACCGGAGATACCGATCCGGCGCAGCGGCTCTGGGCTCGCGCACTCGAACTCTGTGACCAGATCAGCGCACGCCCCGTCGACGACGTCCGCCCCGAGGCCACTCGACACGGGTGTGATTGATCACCGCAATGCTTGATATGTCGGGATTTGGCACTATCTTCGAGCCGCGCGGCTCAGCGCTTCGGTCGCCGTGGTCGTGTCATCTTTCGCATTGCTGACTACACCCTCAGTCGGAAGGTTCCGGCCATTAACCAGCACATGGTGCCCGAGGTCAACGCCGATCTCGAGTCCTTCCCATCCCGCACCCCGAACGGGGCTGCCTTCTGGCGCCTCGCCGCCGCAGATTTCGGGCTGTCCGCCGAGGAACGGTCGGTGCTGAAGTGCACGTTCCATGATTCGACCGAGCTGGATAAATGGCTACCGTCCGGCAAGACCTATCGACAACGGGCCTACGGCTGCTACGGGCTTTCGGTAGCCGATATGCATTTCACCCCCATCGACGAACCGCCGCCGTATATGCAATCGGTCGCCGTCAATCCACTGGTCGGTGGTATCGAGCGCAGGTTCAAACAGATCGAGCCGCGGCATCCGGCGACCGAGCCCACCAGGAAGATCGCGGCCGTCGTTGCCCGCTCGCTGGTGGCGGCCGGTGTCCTGTCGGCGCGACGCACCCCCGAGGTGCTCGTCGACGCCCACTACATGGCCATCACCGCACCGGGTGAACCAGCGCCGGAGGGTAAGCACCGCGACGGGCTGATCGCCGGATCGGCACATTTGATCGAGCGCCGAAACCTGGCGAAGGGCACCGGCATCTCGTCCATTTACGACGGCGCCGAACCGGAGGTCGAGCTGGCGTCATTCGAACTGATGCGGCCGCTCGACTCCTATGTCTTCGACGATGAGCGTGTCCAGCACTTCACCGACGAGATCCGGCGCAGGATCCCTTTCGTGAAGGCGTATCGAAATGTGCTGCTGCTCGGATTCAGAAGGTGTGACTGACTCGATCGAAAAGATGATCGGCGACCTGGACCGACTGCTCCCGGAGGACGAGCTCGTGGTCATCGCCACCGAACTCACCGCCATCCCCTCCTTCACCGGACAGGAGACGCCGTTGGCGCTCCAGGTCCAGAAAACCCTCGCCGACAACGGTATTCATACCTTCGGACAGCAGGTGCAGCCCGGTCGATTCCAGATGATCGGTCTGCTCGGCCCGTTGCATGGAACACCCGCGCTCATGCTGAACGGACACCTGGATATGGATCCGCTGGGCCGCGACCACCCGGAGGATCCGTTCACCGCGCGACGAATCGACGACCAACTGTTCGGGGCCGGCCTACACAATATGAAAAGCGGCCTCGCCGCCATGATCGGCGCGGCAATCGCCGTGCACCGCAGCGGAATCCCGCTCCGGCAGGGTTTGCTGCTGGAGTTCGTGGTGGGCGAACTTCAGGGCGGGGTCGGCACGAAGCATGCGCTGCGCTCCGGGCTCACAGCAGCAGCTGCCGTTGTGCCCGAACCCTATTCGGTCCGTCGCGTCATCACCCGGACGGCGGGCGTCCACAAATTCGCCCTGGTAGTTCGCGGCCGCAGTGCCCATACAAGCAGGCCGGACGAAGGTGTCGACGCTATTGCGGTGCTGCGGCAGGTACTCGACCTGCTCGACGCGGCCGACATCGGACTGCACAATCCGGACTTTCCACCATTGCCTCGCATGCAGGTCGCGAGCCTGCTGGCGGGACGTGGTGAGGGACATGATCTTTCGGGCATCTCCTACTGCGCCGACAAAGCGACTGCCCTTATCGACCTACGCTACCCACCGCCCTATGAGCCCGAGGACGTCCACGCGGCCATCGACGCCGCACTCGACCGCCTCCGCCCGCGGTTTCCGGCGGCCACGATCGACCTGGAACATCCGGTCGACCCGCAGTTCCGGGTCAGCGGGACGGATATGCCGCCGATGGACATGTCCCCCGACTGCGCTGTCGTTCGCGACATCGCCGAACTACTCCCCCTGGTCTCGGATTTCGACGTCGAGGAGACCGGGCTCGCGCTGCCGTATTCGTACTGCGGCAACGACACCACCCATCTCAGCCGAGCGGGCATCGAATGCTGTCTGTTCGGACCGCGTGGAACCACGCCGGACACCGAACATCACGTGCTGATCAGCGAAATGACCGCCTGCGCCCGCACGCTCGCCGCGCTCGCGATTCGGCGCTGCGCATAACGCAGGTCAATCGCTGCGCATCCGGATTTCGGAGGTGATCTGTTCACCGTGCCGCACACCGGTGCTCGCATAGAGTTCGAGCGCCTGGGAGAGCAGTTGTTCGGCACGCTCGGCCCGGCCGGTCTTGACCGCGACCGTGGCCAGGCCACGCAGTGCATCGGCGCGCCCCAGCGGATCACCGATCCGTTCGGCGATCCGCTGGGAGCCCTCGTAATACCTTTGTGCGCCCCGGTATTCGCCGAAATGCCGCTCGATATGCCCGAGGCCACGCAGCGTATCCACCTGGCTGAACCGATCGTCGATCTCGACCGCGATGTCGTATGCCTGCTGGAACATGCTGCGAGCCTTCTCGTAGTCACCGGTCTTGCGCGCGATATTGCCGAGGCCCCACAATGTCCACCCTTCGCCGTACCTGTCGTGGATGCGTCGGGCGATCGCCAATGCGTCATCGAAGTACCCGCGGGCTGTTTCCTGCTCCCCGACCAGCCTTTCGATATGACCGAGCCCACGTAGCGCGTCGCCGGCCAACCTCCGGTGGTTCATGTTCTGTGCGATGCGCAAGGCCTCGCCGTAAAGATGCCTGGCCTCGGCCTGTTCGCCCAGTCGCCGGATGACCTCGGCCAGACCCCATTGCGCGGTGGCCACCCGGATCGGGTCGCCGATTTCGCCCGCGATGGCGAGGGCCTCCTCCGAGTAGCTGCGGCCGGTCCGATAGTCCGAAGCAACCCAGGCCACATGTGCAAGCCCTTGTAGAGCGTCGCATTCGGTCGGCTGATTGGCGATAGACCTGGCCATTTTCAAGGCCTGACCGAAGTAGTCCCGTGCCTCCGCGTGATCGCCGGTGCTCCGTGCGGTTTGGCCGAGCTCACACAGGATGGCGGCCTCGGTATTCTGATCCGCCAGCTCGAGTGCGATGGCCCTGGCCTGCTCGAACGCCGCCCCCGCCGCCTCGTGGTGACCCATGAGGCGGTCGACGCGGCCGCGGCCGACCAAAGCCCAGGATTCGGCGCGGCGGTCATGGACTCGGCCCGCTATGTCGAGGGCGCGGCCGAAGAGGCGGTGTGCCAGGGACCAGTGGCCGGTTCCGGAGAGGTGGGAGGCCAGGCGGCGGGCCAATTCGGCTGCGTCTCTTGTCGGTTCGGCCGCCTGTACGCAGCCCTGCAGCATTTCGCGTTCGCGGGTCAGCCATTCGCGCGCTTGGGTCGCGTCATCGGAGGGGTTCCAGAGGTGTTCGCTGCCTGCGGGATCGAAGATCTGGTGGGTGCTCGCCTGGCGCGCGACGGCGAGGCTCTCGCCGACGAGGCGATCGATGACGGCGGCGTGTTCGGCGGGTGATTCCTCGCGTTCGGCGTGCATGCGGGCGCACCATCGGGTGAGGTCGTGCATTCGGTAGCGGTGGCCACCTGGACCGCCGGAAGACGGGTCGAGGAACCCGGCCTCGAATAGCCTGCGCACCATCATCATTCCGTCACCGAGCGGTACCGAGGCCATCGTCGCCATGGCCTCCGCGGTGATCTCGGGGCCCGGAAACCAACCCAGAAGGCGAACCGCCCGTTGATGTTTCGGATCTTGCAGGCGTTCATAGGACATCTCGAAGGCGGCACGCAGCGATTCGTCTTCCGCGGCGAACTGATCGAAGAGGTGTTCGGCGGCCGAGTCGGGCGCGCGGCGATCCACCGACGCCTCCTTGATCCGCGCCGTCAAACTGGCGATATCGGCCGCGCTGTCGGCGAGCATCTCCTCGCCGTGATGGGCGATCTGGCCGCCGATCAGCCTGATGGCCAACGGAAGTCGGCCCGCCGTCTCCAGGATCAGGCGCACCGCGCGCTTGTCGTAGCCGGTGCGGAGATTGCCGAGTTTGACGAGCAGTTCCTCGGCCTCCTCCCACTCCATGACCTCGAGCCGCAGCGGTCGGGCACCGGCCAGACCGGTGAGTTTGCTGCGGCTGGTGATCAGGACGAAACAGCCGGGGGCTTGTGGCAGTAGGTCTTTCACCTGCGCGGTGTCCAGGACATTGTCGAAGACGATGAGCATGCGTCGATCGCTCATGGTGGTGCGCCAGCGGTTCGCCCGCCCGGCCAGGTCCATTTCGATGGTTTCGCGGGCGACCCCGACCTGCAGCAGCAACTGCTCGAGTACATCGATGGGTTCGCGCGGGTCGCGGCCGAGGGTGTAGCCGTGCAGGTCGACCCAGATCGTGCCGTCCGGGTAGTGCCTGCCGAAGGCCGCGACGGCGTAGCGTGCCAAAGCGGTCTTGCCGATGCCGGTCAGCCCGACGATCACATGCACCGCGACCGCACCGCTGCGCAGGTGTTCGGTTACGCGGTCACGCAATTGGGCCTTCGGCCCGTCGCGGCCGGTGAAGTGCGGGACCTCGGCGGGCAGGTCACCGCCGGCGGGCACCGGCATTCGGCCGATGGCACGCCGGGCCACCGCCTCGTGGTACTCCAGCCGTTCGTGTTCCGGCATATGCGCCAGGTCGGCGACATCGACGAGTTGGTCCCAGGTGGTGCCGTAGATGATGGCAAGGTTCTTGAGGACGCGGACCGTCGGCCGCACACCGGAAGGACGCTCTGGTTCGTCATCGAGAACCACGCCGTCGCGGCTGAACGGCCACGCCTCGTATTCGGAGATCCGGCTGGCCCTCATGGCCGCGGTGGCGCTGTCGGTGAGCTCGTTGTAGCGCTCGGCGACCACACCCTGGGTCATTTCGTTGGCGTAGCGCCAGGCGGCGCGCGGTCGGTACCCGCGCTGACGCAGTTCGGCGGCAAGGGGTTCCAGCAATTGCTGATCGGTCAATCCGAGATCGGCCAGGCGCTCGCGTAGGCGTCGTCGATCCTCGGCACTGACATTGCCTCCGGAACGTCGGCGGGCCTGGCGACCTGCTCGATCCATCGCCCCACCCTCCCCCCGCATGCGATGCGTTCGGGCCGACGGTGCTGCGCGCACCGGAGAATCGAAACGCCGACTGTGATTAATTCCTTGGTATCAGCCGCATTTCCGCTGGTCAAGTGCGTCGTCCTGAGTGAAGAAATCACTTTTGCCGCTGTGATCGCGCCACGCCGAGGCGAACTGGCACCGTAGTACTGAACAACGTGACAAGTCGCAGCGGATGAAAGGGGTTCGCGCGATGCCGATTACGACCACAGAATGGCTCATCACCAGCGATGTGGCGCACGAGGCAGCCTTCCGGATCGATCTGCCCGAGGCCGGCCGCGGCAAATGGCTGCTGTCGTATCTACCGACCGATCGTCGGCTGACGCGGGCGCAGGCACTGGCGGGAATGGTTGTGGCGGAAATGATTCTGCTGGATCAGTTGGATCCGTCCGGTCGGTTCGACCACGAGATCGCCGAATTGCACGCGGCCGAACTGGGTCTCACGCTGCACGAGATCATGTGCCTGCTCGCACTGCGGGCGCGGCTGGAATCGGATCCGGAGCACGAAATCGAACACGCCACAGCCCTTGCCTGAAGACCAACTGGCGCTGCGGGTTCTGCGCCGGACCCGCAGATGCCGCGGCCGCCGTCACCGAGGGGAGGACGGCGGCCGCGGACCGAGACTCAGCCCGCTTTCGCTACCAGCGCCGCCTGTGCCCGCGCGACCTCGCCGCCGACCTTCTCCTCGTCGACAGTGCGCACCTCGCCATCACGAACAACCGTGCGCCCGTTGACGATCAACGCCGCCAGCGGCGGGGCCGAGCCGAGAATCAATGCCGTCACCGGGTCATCGATGCCCGCGTGTGCGGGCGTATCGAGCCGCCACAAGGCGAGATCGGCGAGTTTGCCGGGTTCGATCGACCCGATTTCGGCTTCCCGCCCCAGCACGCGCGCGCCGCCGATGGTGGCCAACTCCAAGGCTTTTCGAGTACTGATTGCGCGCGGCCCACCCCTGGCTCTTGCGTAGAGCAGCGCATTGCGCGGCTCCTCGATCATCGAACTGGATTCATTGCTGGCGGCGCCGTCCACGCCGAGCCCCACCGGCACACCGGCGGAGACCAGATCGGCCGTGCGCGCCGTACCCGCCCCGATCCGAGCATTCGAGGTCGGGCAATGCGCCACTCCGGTACCGGTTTTCGCCATCGTGCCGATGGCAGCGTCGTCCAGGTGGATGCCGTGCGCGTACCAGACATCCGGGCCGAGCCAGCCGAGCCGCTCCATGTACTGGGCGGGTGTACAGCCGAATTTGTCCGCACAGAACTCCGCTTCATCGATCGTCTCGGCTAGATGGGTATGCAGGCGTACGCCGAGATCGCGTGCCAGCACGGCGGATTCGCGCAGCAACTCGGTCGTCACCGAGAACGGCGAACATGGCGCCAGTGCGATCCGCAGCATCGAATCGAATGACGGATCATGCCAGCGCGCAACGGCATCCGCGCTCGCGACGAGAATGGCGTCGAGGGTCTCCACCACCTCGTCGGGCGGCAGCCCACCCGAACTCTGCCCGAGATCCATCGAGCCGCGCGTCGGATGGAATCGCAACCCCACCTCGGCGGCCGCGGCGATCTCCGCGCCGAGCAGGTCACCACCCGCGCGCGGGAATACGTAGTGATGGTCGGTGGACGTGGTGCAGCCGGTGCGGGCCAGCGCGCAGAGCGCACCGGTCGCGGCGACGCGAACCGACTCGTCATCGATGCCCGCCCAGATCGGGTAGAGCGTGGTGAGCCATTCGAACAGCGTGTTATCCGCGGCCAGACCTCGGGTGACCCACTGGTAGAGATGGTGATGGGTGTTCACCAGACCGGGCGTGAGCAGGCACCCACGGCCATCGATGCGGTGCACATCCGCGCCGAGATCGGGCGCATCGCCCGCACCGACCGCGGTGATCCGGTTGCCCTGCACCGTCACATACCCGCGACGGTATTCGGTGCCGTTCGGATCGACAGTCGCCACGGCGCACCCGGCTATGACCGTCGTTGTCGTCATGTAGCTACGGTAGCCATGCGGGCCCGGCTTCCGGGGCATCTTCCCGCTGCACAGTGGCATGGATGAGTCCGTAGGGCCGGTCATCGGCGTGAAAGACCTCGCCATGGTTCTCGATGCCGAATCGACCGAGGTCGAAGTCGAAATGATGCTTGTTCGGCGCGGTCAGTCGGATTTCGGCGAGCACCGGAAAGGCCTCGAGCGCGGCCTTGCCCATTTCGAAGAGCGTCTGCTGCATAGCCTTCGAATGCAGCGTCGCGAAGACCTCGACCATCCGCTGCCGGACGCCCGCGTACACCGCATCCCAGTCCACGCCGGTCGTGGCGGCGAAACGCCACTGCGCGACGAGTGAGGTCGCGAGCATCCGGTCGTGCGTCGGCGCGAGCACGGTGAAATCGTCGGTGAGGAAGTCGGTAAATTCCGAGCCGGTCGACTTGAGGATCACCAGATCCTTCACCCCGCCGATGACCCAGGCCTGCTGCCGGTCGCCCTTGCCCGACACCGTGACCGTCGCGGTCCGCACCTCGGAGCCTTGCCGCACCCAGGTGTGATCGTGCTCGCTGCCGTCGACGGTGACCCGCTGCCACGCATACTCCTCGACCTCGATGCGCGCGCTGTCGACGGGCGCGATCTCGTCTACGAAATGCGCGGCCAGCGTGCACGCATAGTCTTCGATCGGTTGCAGCCCAGGCTTTTTCGCATACGCGTAGGCGGTCTGCTTCTGGGTATCGGTGGGCAGCACCTTCGACTGGTCACCGGCGACATAGGCATCGGCGAAATCGCCACGCAGCACGGTGGATACGTTCACATCGCGGATTTCGTGACGCGGCTGGTCCCGATAGATCCGGACGATGCGGTTCTCCGCCTTTCCGTACCGGTTGTCGGACAGCACGATCGGCCCGGTCAGCTCCATGAATGACTCAGCTCCCTCGGTAGGTGGAAAAGGCGAAGGGCGACAACAGCAATGGGACGTGATAGTGCCGCTCCTCGATGACGACGAACGTGATGGCAACCTCCGGATAGAACGATTCGACCCCGCGCTCGGCGAAGTAAGCGCCGGTACCGAATACCATCCGATATGTGCCGGGTGGCAATGCCGCAGCGAGCGAGGCGATCCGGCCGTCGTCATCGGTGGTTCCGGAACCGAGCACCTCGGTGTCCCGATAGAGCACCACCGCGATACCGGCCGCGGGCGCACCCGCGACGGCATCGAGCACATGTGTACCGATCGTGCTGCTCATTCGGTATCACCGACCAATAGCCGCGCCAACCGAATCCGATTGATCTTCGCCAATTCCGTTCGCATAACCCACCTTTCGGTCTCCGGATCATTTCCGAGCCGGGCGGTGAGCAATTCCAGCAGCTCGTCCCCGGACTTACCGGTCGCGCACACCAGATAGATATGGCCGAACTTCTCCTCATAGGCCAGATTGCCCTCGGCCAGCCCCGCCCGCACCGCATCCTCGGCCTCGGCCACCCCCGCCTGCTCGCGCGCCGATGCCGCGGTATCGGGCCGGGCGCCGATGCGCGGGTGTCCGTCGAGTGCGCGATCGATCTGCGCCTCGGACAATTCGGCCAGCACCGCATCGGCCGTATCGAATACGGCATCGATATTCGCGTACGGCCGCCCGGCGACCAGCGCACGAGCCCATTCCGGCGCAGAGCAACACATGAGCAAGGCCGCATTCGCCTCCGCTTCGGGCAACGCGTCGAATTCCGTGAGGCCCAACCCGTCGGATGTCATCGGACCAGCATCGAATACCACCGACCCGGCCGCCAGTCGAACGAGATAGATCACTTCCGGCGTGTCGCCCGCATCCGGCTGTCGACGTCAAAGCACTTTTCCGTAACCCATTGGCTACGCGGCCGGTCTACCTTCTTTTCATGGCTGCATCACCCGAACCGGTCTGCGCGGGCATCGTCTTGGCCGCCGGCGCCGGCACCCGCTACGGGATGCCCAAGGCATTGGCCGAGGGCGGCGCCTGGCTGCGGTCGGCGGTGGCGGCACTGCGCGACGGCGGCTGTGATCCGGTGATCGTGGTGCTCGGCGCGACCGGACCAGCGCCGGACGCCGTCGACTTACCCGAGGGTGTCGATCATGTGTGGGCGGCGGACTGGGCGACCGGACTCGGGGCCTCGCTGCGGGCGGGTTTGCGAGCCGTCGCGCACACCCCCGCCGAGTACGTCGCGATCATGCCGGTGGATACCCCCGATGTCGGGGCCGATGTGGTCGCCCGGGTGGTCGCCGCGGCCTTCACGGCACCCGCCGGCCTGGCAAGAGCTGTGTTCCACAACACACCCGGCCATCCCGTTGTCATGTCTCATAAGCACTGGACCTCGGTGTATCAAACAGCCGTTAGAGATTCCGGCGGGCGCACCTATTTAGCCGGTAATAACGATATGGTGTGCGTCACGTGCGACGATTTGGCGACAGGCGATGATCGTGACTTCCCGGCCACGCCGCACGCGTGAGCGGAGCTGAACAGATGCGGGACATCGTCGACGACCTATTGCGGGTGTGGCATTCGGGCCGGACAGGTGGACTGGCCACCGTCGTGCGAACTGTTGGTTCCGGACCGCTGCCGGTCGGAACATCGATCCTGATAGACGCCAATGGCGCGGTCTACGGTTCGCTCCTGGGCGGGAGCGTCGAGACGACCGTGATCGAGGCGGCCGCCGATGCCGCGCGCAGCGGTCGACGCGGACTGCACCGCTTCGGCGTCCCGCCGGGCGAGCCCGGATTGGACTCCGGCGGCATGGTCGATGTTTTCGTCGAGCCGTTCTCACGCCGGGACTTTCCAGAATTCCCCTCCATCGCCGCGGAAATCGCCGCGCACCGCCGGGTTACCCTCTTCACCGTGGTGTGGAATCCGGATCCGGATCTGATCGGACAGCATCTGATCACCCCGCAGCGGCATGCGACGGAACTGGTCGCGCTGCCCGAATCCGATGTATTCGTCTCCTCGTTCCCACCACCGCCGCGGCTGATCATCTTCGGCGCCAATGCCTTCGCCGCGGCACTGTCCGTCCAGGCCAAACTGCTCGGCTACCGCGTCACGATCTGCGATTCCCGCGACACCTTCGCAACGCCCGACGCCTTCCCGGGCGCCGAGGTGGTCGTCGACTGGCCGCACCGGTACCTGAATACGCTCTCGGCGGCGGGCGAGATCGATAGCAGCACGGCGATTGTCGTCCTCGGGCACGATCCGACGTTCGAAATCCCGCTGCTCACCGTGGCACTGCGACTACCCGAACTGGGTTACCTCGCCGCAAACGGTTCCTGGTCCGCGCACCTGAGACGCATCGAAGACCTACAAGCGGGCGGCTTCGACAACGCGACGCTGGCCCGCCTGCACTCCCCCGCCGGTCTCGATATCGGGGCACGCACCGCCGCCGAGGTCGCCGTTTCGATCGCCGCCGAACTGCTTGTCGCCCGGTCCGGAACCGAGCGGCGGATTACCGAGAACCGGGACGCCGACCCGCAATTCAGGGAATTACCGGCCAACGCCCCGGTGGCACTCTAGCTCTACTTCAGGCCCGGATTCTCCGCGTACACCTCGCGCAGCACCGAGAGGTCGAACAGCTGGTCGGCCTTGATATCGATCTTGGCATTGCGCAGCGCGGCGATATTCTGCTCGATCAACTGATCGGTCATGGTCAGCAAACCATTGGCGGTCGAATCCGCGGAGACGACGAGGCCGTTCTGCGCGGTCGCCTCCTGGGTCTGTTCGTTCAGATCGAGTTTCTGATCCTTGCCGTATACCTCGACCGCGAGTCGCGCCGATTCGGCCGGATTCGCGACCGCATCCTTCCAGCCCTTGATCTCGGCGATCAGGAAGGCCTTCAGCTTGTCGCGTTCCTTATCGATGGTGGACTGCTTGACCGTCAGGGTCTCGGCCACCAGCGGCAGGTTGTAATCGGCGAAGAGGAAGTTCGTATTCTGGAATCCCTTGGCGGTCAACGTGATCGGCTCATTGGTCACATAGCTGACCCAGCCGTCGACCTCACCGTTGGCCAGCGGCGTCGGATCGTATTGTGCGGGCACGATGGTCACATCGCTCGGCTTCATGCCATTGGCGTTCAGCAGCGCGTTGAAGATCAGCTGATTGGTGTCCTGGACGCCGATCTTGCGGCCCTTCATATCCTGCGGCGTCTTGATGGGCTTGGCGGCGGAGCTGACGATGCAGAACGGGTTCTTCTGATAGGTGGTCGCGACGATCTTGGCGGGTAGGCCCTCCAGGATCGCGGGCGCGGTGGTCTGCGGGGCCGAGGTGCCGAGCCAGACCTTACCGGTGTCCAAGCCCGCCTCGACCGAGGTGCTGGCCGCGCCACCGGCGATCAGATTCACCGAACCGAATCCGGCCTCCTTGTAGTAGCCCTTGGAATCGGCGAAGTATTCGCCCGCGAATTCGATGTTCTTGAGCCAGGACAGCTGGATCGCGACGGAACCGTACTTGGATCCGTCCGCCACCGACCCGCCCGACGAGTCTTTCGAATCATCGCCACATGCGGCCAGCAGGCTCGCACCGCCCAATGCGGCGCCGGCCAGCGCGGAGTAACGAAGCAGGGATCGCCGGTTCAGGTTCGGCCCGAACGAAGAGCGTTGTACGGGGTTCATGGGCCGAATCTAAGGGGATTCCGTTTCGATTTCTTTACTTTGGCGTTCCGAGCATTGATTTACGAAAAACTGACCGGTCAACGGCGACCCGCCTCGGGGCCGAAGCGGGCCAGCACCAGATTTTCGATGACGCCCACGATCGCGTAGAGCAGCACCGAGACGATGGTCACGATCACGATCGAGGCCCACAGCTTGCTGTATTGGAAGGTTGGGATGGCGCGAATCAGACTGGCGCCCAGCCCTGTTCCACTACCCAACCATTCACCGAGCAATGCGCCGATCAGCGCGCCGGGCACCGAAATTCGCGCGGCCGCGAAGACCGAGGGCAGGGCGGCGGGCACGGCGACCATGCGCAATCCGGTCCAGCGGGAGCCGCCGTACGCGGCCACCAGATCCATCGCCTGCCGCGGTGCATTGCGCAATCCCGCCATGATCATCACGAGCGCCGGGAAGAACACGACGATCGCCGCGAGCACCGTCACACCGGCCAGTCCGCGCCCGAATACCAGCACGATGATCGGGGTCAGCGCCACCAGGGGCACCGACCGCAACAGCATTGCCACCGGCATGAACGTCTGCTCGACCACCGAGAACGAGACGAACAGCGCCGCGACGACGAGTGCGGCCAGCATGCCGACTCCGAAGCCGATCGCGGCGTCGCGCAGGGTGATCTGCAGGTCGTCGAGGATCGCCTGACGTGCGGTGTGCGCGCCGGAGGAGTTGAACAGGTACTTCCAGATATCGCTGGGTGTTTTGCCTACTCGGGGGCCGACCTGGGGGAAGGCTTTGAGGAAGACGTACCAGATCACCAGCATCAGCAAGAGTGCGGTGATCAGGGGGAACAGGAAGCGGCCGATGCGGGTGAGCACGTCGAGGGTCCCGGCGGCGGCACCGCGTTGGGGCCGCGTGCTCTCCGCGACAGGCGGCGGTGCGGCGGCATTCATGTGGTCCATCGGCACAAGTTCGTCAGTCATCGCACTCCTCCGAACGGGCACCGCGGCGGCGCGCGCGGTCTCGCCCGACCCGTACTGTTCTGCCCGCCGCGCAACCCACGGCTCGACGCGCGCCAACTTGCGCCACGCGCCCGAATTCATCGGGCGATTGCGCACGCGGTGCGCCGATCTGTGCGCGGCTCATCTCGACTCCTGCGCGGTCCACGGGGTGACAAGTCGAGCGCCGAGCGCGACGATGGCGTAGCCGAGGCCCGCGAGCGCGGCGGCGGCCAGCGCCATCCCCCACGTCCGCGGCACGTTATAGGCGGTCTGCGCAGCAGTCAGCGCAACACCGATCCCACTGTCCACCCCGCCGAGATACTCGCCGATGATCGCACCGAGCACGGCCGACGGCGCGGCAATCTTCAACGCCGCGAACAGATTCGGCAGCGCCGCGATCGCCTGCACCCGGTAGAGCTGCTGCCAGCGACCACCGCCGTAGGCGCGGATCAGGTCGAGACTGGCGACATCGGCCGAGCGCAGTCCGGTGACCGTGCCGACCATGGTGGTGAAGAAGCAGTACATCGCCGCGAGGAATATCGTCGGGGTGCGCCCGCCGAACACCACCAGGATGATCGGACCGAGCGCGAGCAGCGGGATGCAGTAACTGAGGATGGCGAGCTGGGTGGCCAGTGGTTCGATCCACGGGATCAGCACGATCAGCATCGCCAGCGCGATGGCCAGCGCATTGCCCCAGATGAACCCCTTCAGCGCGCCGAGCGCGGTGATCCGGAAGTTCGGGCCGTACAGATCCCAGCCGTCGGTGTACATGGTGTGCAGGACGGTCCACGGACTCGGGATCGTGCCGCCCGCGACCTCCAGCGCGGCCAGCAGCCACCACACCGCGATCAACCCGAGAACGCCGATCAGGCCGCCGATCCGTTTCATGCGACTCCACCCTTGCCGGACTTCCCGAACAGCAGCTCGGAGAGGTAGTCGTGCAACTTGTGGAATTCCGGCGTTCGCATCATCTCGGGTGTGCGCGGGCGCGGCAGATCGATCTTCACCAGTTCCAGCACCCGGCCCGGCCGCGGACTCATCACCGCGACGACATCGGACAGGAAAACCGCCTCGGCGATACCGTGCGTGACCATCAGGGTGGTCGCGGGCTTCTCGGTCCAGATCCGCAGCAGTTCCAGATTCAGCCGCTGCCTGGTCATATCGTCGAGAGCGCCGAACGGTTCGTCGAGCAGCAGCACGGTCGGCTTCACGACCAGTGCGCGCGCGATCGAAACACGCTGGCGCATACCGCCGGACAGCTGCGCCGGTTTGGCCTTCTCGAAGCCCTCCAGGCCGACCAGCCGGACCAGATCCGCGATCAGTCCCGGATCCGGCGAGATGCCCGCGACCTGCAGGGGCAGTTTGATATTGGATTCCACCGAACGCCACGGCAGCAGCGCCGAATCCTGGAAGGCGATGCCGAGTTCGTGTCGGCTGCGCAGTTGGGCGGGGGTTTCACCGTCGATGAGCGTCTTGCCCGTGGTCGGTGTCTCCAGTCCGGCCAAGATGCGCAGCACCGTCGATTTACCGCAGCCCGATGGGCCGAGCAGGGACAGGAACGCGCCCTGTTCGGTATGCAGCTCCACTTCGTCCAGCGCCTGCACCGTCTTCCGGCCGACCCGGAATGTCTTCGTCAAACCGCTGATGTGGATGCCCGTCCCCCCGGTGGGCTCCTCGGTACCGCTCGCCATCATGACCAAAACACTAGGAGCAGGTCGTTGCGCGGATATTGCGAATCGCCACCCCAGATTGCGCAATCGTTACGTGACTTCAGATCCGCGTGCGTCGAACCCCCAGGTCGGGATGAGATATCGACCCGTCCGGGTTACAGCGGAGGTGAACCCACTTTTCGCGCTGCTCGACGCCAAGCTGCATATCGCGGGCTCGGAGATCCTCTGGCGCGAGATCATCGGCAATGGCTTCGGTCTGGCCTCCGCGGTCGGTGGTATGCGGCGGCGGGTGTGGGCGTGGCCGATCGGGATCGCGGGCAATGCGCTGCTGTTCACCGTTTTCGTCGGCGGAATCTTCAACACGCCACAGCATTTGAATATGGCCGGACAGGCCGGTCGTCAGTTGATGTTCATCGCGGTCAGCGTGTACGGCTGGTGGAGTTGGTACCGCCATGCTCGCGCCGAAACCGGACTCGAACATCGCGGCGTCGTGCCGCGCTGGGCCAGCGGGCGCGAACGGCTGGTGCTGGTGACGGCGATGCTGGTCGGCACGGCTGCCTTCGCTCAACTATTCGCGTGGATCGGTTCCTACGGCCCGTGGGCCGAAGCATGGATCTTCACCGGATCGGTCCTGGCGACCTATGGAATGGCACGCGGGCTCGCCGAATTCTGGCTGATCTGGATCGCCGTCGATCTCGTCGGCGTGCCATTGCTGTTGCAGGCGGGCTATTACCCGTCCGCGACGCTGTATCTGATCTATGCGGGCTTCGTCGCGTGGGGCTTCGCCGTCTGGGCGCGCACCCTGCGCCAACCGGCCCCTGTGGTCGCTGATCTCGCGCCTTCGCGTCCCTAGAAGTTTTTTCGCAACCTCCGATGAATCGGCGCGGCGGCGCCGGTATGTACCCGCAAAACCCATCGGAGGAAGTAATGAAGATGACCACGGGACAGCGCTGGGTACTGGCGCTGACATCACTCGCGGGTTTGATGATCGTGCTCGACGCACTGGTCGTCACGACCGCGATGCATGCGATCCAGCTCGATCTGCACGCATCGATCGGCGAGCTGGAATGGACGATCAATGCCTACAACCTGAGTTTCGCGGTGCTATTGATGGCGGGCGCGGCGCTCGGTGACCGCTACGGCCGCAGGCGGGTGCTCGTCGGCGGGTTGGCATTGTTCAGCGCGGCGTCGGCCGGATGTGCGCTGGCACCGAATCTGGGTCTGTTGATCGCCGCGCGGACGGCGCAGGGCATCGGGGCCGCCGCCATCATGCCCGTGGCGGTGGCCTTGCTCTCGGCGGCGTTCCAGCCGGAGCAGCGGACCAAGGCGCTCGGACTATTCGCGGCGGCAACCGGATTGGCCACCCTCGGCGGACCGCTCGTCGGGGGTGCGGTGGTGCAGGGCTTGGCTTGGCAGTGGATCTTCTGGTTGAACCTGCCGATCGGGGCGGTGCTGATCCCGCTGGTGCGCGCGCGGCTGGCTGAAAGTGTGGGCGAGGCACGCAGATTGGACCTTCCCGGGATCTCGTTGGTGAGCGTCGCCGCCTTCGGCATCGTCTGGGGTCTGATTCGGGGAAATGAATCCGGTTGGGCCAGCACCGAAGTCGTGCTCGCCTTCTTGGCAGGTGCGGTGGCACTGATCGGATTCATACGCTGGGAGCTGCGCACCACCGCGCCGCTGATTCCCATGCGTTTCTTTGCCTCGCGCGCCTTCTCCGCGGGCAATGCGGTCGGATTCCTGCTGGCCGCCTCGATTTTCAGCGGTGCGTTCTTCTTCGCCCAGTTCCTGCAGATCGTGCAGCAACAAGGCCCACTCGGTGCTGGGCTGCGCCTGGCGCCGTGGACGGTCACCCTGTTCCTGGTGGCGCCGATCGCGGGCAAGCAGGTTAACCGGTTCGGTGAACGTCCGCTGGTTGTCACCGGTTTGCTCATGCAGGCCGTCGGCTACGGGTGGATCGCCGTCACCACCGGACCGGACCTGCCGTACACCGCGATGATCGCGCCCTTCGTCATCTCCGGCGTCGGTGTGTCGATGGCGATTCCCGCCGCGCAGAGCGCGGTACTGCGCGCGGTTCCGATGCCCGCTGTCGGCGCCGCGTCGGGCACCTACAACACCCTGCGCCAACTCGGTGGCGCCTTCGGAATAGCGGTTCCCGCAGCTGTTTTCGCGGCGGTGGGTGGCTTCACCAGCGCGCGGGCCTTCAGCGACGGTTTCGCGGCCGCCATCGGTACCGCTGCTTCGCTTGCCCTCCTCGGCGCCGCGATCGGCCTGCTTATCCCGGCCGGTGCGCCGGTCCCGCCAGCACCCGCTGAGCGGTTTTCGGCCGACCCTGCGGGGACACCGAGCGGCGGTGTTACCTCCGGCTCGGCAGCTCGCGAGGACCGCACCGGGGTGAAGGCATGACCAGCGCCACAGATTCCTCGGTAGGTTGTGCACCCATGACGGTCAGTGCGGATTTCGCGGCGCGCACCGCGCCCCACCGGTCCGAACTGCTCGCGCACTGCTACCGGATGCTCGGGTCGATCCACGATGCCGAGGATCTGGTGCAGGAGACGATGCTGCGGGCCTGGCGCTCAGCCGACCGTTATGACGAGGATCGCGCATCGCTGCGCACCTGGCTGTATCGGATCGCCACCAATGCCTGCCTGACCGCGCTCGAACAGCGCGGCAGGCGAGCGCTGCCCACCGGGCTTGCCGGGCCCAGCGATACCGTGGCCACCAAACCGGAGCGCCATCCCGAAATCCCTTGGCTGGAACCGATTCCCGATGCCCTGCTCGGCACCTCCGCCGACGATCCGGCAACCGTGATCGCGGCCCGCAGCGGAATCCGACTCGCATTCATCGCCGCGCTGCAATACCTCCCCGCCCGCCAGCGCGCGGTATTGATCCTGCGCGACGTACTCGCCTGGTCCGCGGCCGAAGTCGCCGACCTGCTCGAAACCTCCACCGCCGCGGTCAATAGCGCACTGCAACGCGCCCACGCCCAATTGGAAAAAGAGGCCCCCATGCTCGACCGCATATCGGAATCGTTGAGCCCGGACGAACGCGCGATGATCGACCGCTACGTAACCACCTTCGGCAATGCCGACATGGCCGAATTCGCCAAGCTGCTGCGCGACGATGTGGTCCTCGAAATGCCGCCCGCCCTGCTCTGGTTCGCCGGACGCGCGCACGTCGTCGAATTCTTCACCGACAAGTGCGGTTCCACACCCGACGAGTGGCGCGCAATCCCAACCTCCGCCAACACCCAACCCGCCATCGCCTACTACCGATTGGACGAAAACAACACCTACCACGCTCATTCCATCCACCTGCTCACGTTGCGCGATGCGGCTATCGACCGGATCACCGTCTTCCTCGATGCATCCCTCTTCGCCGGCTTCGGCCTCCCGACCACCCTCTGAACCAGGTTTCGAAGTGGTTCGGTCACGCATCTGGGTGGGCTGGATTGTCGAGCTTGTCGGCGGCTGCTGGTAGGAACGGTGCGTGGACCTACAAACCGCCGCAGCAGCGCTCGCGGATGCGTCTCTGCGAGATGAGGCGGTGGACGCGATGGCGGCCGCAGGTGATTATGTGATCGAGCCGCTACTCGACGAGTTGGTCGATCCGGATTCGTGGCTCGACCGCTCGGGCGTTATCGCGGTGCTGCGGCGGTTCGGGCCCGTCGCCTATCGCCCGCTCATCGTGCAACTCGCGATCGCGCAGACTCCGGACGCCGTCGAGTTGTGCTGTCGGGCATTGGGAATTACGGCGGCTTCGGATGCCGCGGATTTCGCGCTCCAGGTGTGCAGCGAAGATGCGGAGGTGCGAGCGGGCAGCGCCTTCGTGCTCGGCTACCGTCGCCGCAGTGAGTACGCGCCGTTGCTGGTGCCGTTGCTGGCGGATCCGGTGCAGCGAGTACGTGACGAAGCGATCGGCGCATTCGGCCGGCTGGGTCGCTCCGCAGTGCCGTTGTTGCGCCGGGTCCGAGGCTCTCGCGCGCCCGAGCGGCGGTATGCACTGGCGGCGCTCACCCAGATCGGCTGGGACACACCAGAACCACGCGACTCGGCGATCTTGGCCCGGCTTATGCGGGCCAAGATCGCGGCAGAGGTTCCCCAAGCCTTTGCCCCGCAAGATAGCTGGTATGCCATCGAAACCACAGACCGGGCCGCGGTACTGGACGCGTTCGACCTGTCCGATCCGGTGGCGGTGACCTGGTCGATAGGCACCGATACCTGGCGCGGCCACGACGCGAGACACAGCCGCGCCGCTTACGACGAGCACGCCGATTGCGCCCGGATGTATGTGAGTCCCGTGCTCGACGGTTGGACCTTGGTGTTCGGCACACCCGTCGCCGACGGAGAACTCGATCGCCATGATCACGAGTTGAACCGGCTGCTCGACATCGAGGGCGATTACACCCCGGACGGCCGCGAACACCAGCGCCGGCAAGCCCGCTGCGCGGCCCTGAGCGAGCAGTTCGGGCAGGCGCACTGGTACGGCCAGAACTACGAAAGCGGCTGCGACGACTGGTGGGGATGGTGCCTGGCAGAGCAGGGGAAGGTGCTGCGCTACTACTACAGGGACTGGAGCGAATACATCGAGCCGATTCAATTCGGCCCGGGACACGCAGCAGAGACCGGCCTGCCGATCGATTCGACCGGGACCGAGAACAGGTTCGGGCGGCAAGACGGAATTCCCGACACAGTGAGACCAATGCTGATTGCCGGACGCACCTCGGTCGATCCGTCGCGAATCAGCGCGAACACCCGTACTCGAGGACACGGCGTGCTGGCACTGACTGCCTGCGGGCGGCGCCTGGGCCACCGCGGCGCCTTAAGCATCGAGAACCCCGTCCGAGCAGTCGGCTAGCGAACCGCCTAAACCACGTCGACCCGAACCCCCGCCGCCCGAATCGTCGCCACCGCAGCCGGATCCGCGTCCGAATCCGTCACCAGGACATCCACCTGCTCGATCCCGCAGATCCGAGCCAGCGCCGAGCGCTCCAACTTGTCCGCGGTGGCGACGACCATCACCTGCCCGGACCGCCGCACCATCTCGGTTGTCACCCCCGCTTCGTCAATGTGCCGACATTGCGCGCCACCCTCGGCGGAAATCGCATTCACTCCGAGAATCAGTGCATCCAAACGCAATTCGGCCAACGCCCGCTCGGCAAGCGGCCCATGCAGCTCATAGGATTCCCGCCGCGCCACCCCGCCCAGCACGATCGTGCGCATATGTGGCCGCAGCACCATCTCACCCGCGATATTGAGCGCGTTGGTAACGATGGTCAGTTGGTCGCCAGTAGCATTCGCCAAATCTGTCCGTCCGGCCAATGCCCGCGCCACGGCGGTCGTGGTTGTGCCACCGTTCATTCCGACTACCGTGCTCGGTTCGATAAGTCCTGCAGCATGTTCCGCGATCCGCTGCTTCGGCTCATCCGCAGCCTGCCGGTAGCGCGCAGGCAGATCGTAGGCGACCGAAGTCGCGACCACACCACCATGCGTCCTGGTCGCCAACTGCTGTTCGGCGAGTGCGGTGAAATCGCGGCGCACCGTCGCCGGGGAAACCCCCAGGCGTTCGGCGGCTTCTTCTACCGAGAGCCGCCCGGTCTCGGCGAGCAGTTCCAGCAGTCGGTTCCATCGCTGCGGCCGGTCAGTCGGTCCGGTCATTTCATATCTTCCCGCCCACACGGACGACCTGCCGTTTTTCCATGCACGCGAACAATCTGACCACACGCACGTGCGGACGGTAGAGATTCGGCCGCCGTATTGCCAAGCCGGACATCTTTATCACCGCGCCCGCAGCCCATCGAGCACAAGCTCGACCACCCGACGGACCGCCTCCGGATACGACTCACCGGCCCGGGTATAGATCTGCACGGTCATCAGCGCGGCCACCTCCCCGGGCTCGATATCGATGCGCATGGCACCGGCCGCCTGCGCCTCCCTGGTCATCTGCGAGACCAGCTCGACAATCCGCCCCCGCACCTCGCGCAACCGCGGATCGGCCTGAATCTCGGCATGCAGATTCGGCTCGATCGCCGATGCCAGCGCACCGACCCGCCGCTGCGCACATTCGTGCAGAAACCGCGAAAGCGCAGGCCACGCAGCATCCTCCTGTTCCGATGCGGTCGCCGCCAACTGAGCCAGATCCGCGAGGTAGGACTGGGCGGTCTCCGCGATCAACGCATCCCGATCCGGGAAGTGCCGATACAGCGTGCCGACACCCACCCCCGCCCGATCCGCTATCTCCTTCATCGGCACGTCGACGCCGCGCTCGCGGAACGTCAGCAGGGTCGCGGCAATGATCTGATCGCGGTTGTTCCTGGCATCCGCCCTCTTCAGACCGGTCGTCATGCGCACCTCCAAGACTAAGTGGACGAAATCCTTCCGCTTACTGTACTCTTTCACTAACCGGACGAAATTCGTCCACTTAGCCGAGAGGTGTTGCCATGAACAAGACGGTTCTGATTTCGGGCGCGGGCGTCGGCGGCTCGCCCCTGGCGTACTGGCTGGCCGAGCGCGGCCTCCAGGTCACGGTGGTCGAGCGGGCGGCGGGACAACGCTCCAGCGGAAACCCGGTCGACGTAAAAGGACCCGCGATCGACGTGGTCGAGCGCATGGGCATCATGCCGCGGCTGCGCGCCGCGAATTCCGCCGTGTCCCACATGAATTTCGTCAATGCGAGCGGCCGGCGCGTCGCCCGGGTCGACCTGAAGGCGTTCCAGGGATCGGCGGGCGAGCGCGAGGTCGAGGTCCCCCGCGCCGATCTCGCCGCAATCCTGCTCGACGCGAGCCGCGACAAAGCCGAATTCCTTTGGGGCGACACAGTTGCCGGCCTGACCCAGCACGCCGAGGGCGTCGACGTCACCTTCGAACACGCCCAACCCCGCCGCTTCGACTTCGTAATCGGTGCGGACGGCCTGCATTCGGTGGTGCGCCGCTTGACCTTCGGCGACGAATCCGAATTCGTCCGGCATATGGGCATCTACATCGCCACCATCCGGCTCGATGAAGCATTCGGCAGCGACCGCGAAGTTCTCATCTACAACACACCTGGACGGGCACTGTCGGTGCACCCGACGAAGGGGCGCGCCCTCGCGGCATTCATGTTCCGGCACAAGGGCGTACCCGGTTTCGACCACCGCGATACCGAACTGCACAAGCGCCTGGTCATCGAGGCCTTCACCGATCAGGGCTGGCGGGTTCCCGAATTGCTGGACCGCGTTCGCGACACCGACGACCTGTTCTTCGACTCCGTCAGCAAAGGCGAGCTGCCGCGCTGGTCGGACGGACGCATCGCACTGCTCGGCGACGCCGCATCCTGCGTCTCACTGTTCGGCGACGGCTCCACCCTCGCGATCGCCGGTGCGTACACGTTGGCGGAGGAACTGGCAGCCACACCCGAGGACCACCAGGGCGCATTCCAGCGCTACGAGACCCGGCACCGGGTACTGGTCGATCCCAAACTCGATGGGGTGACTACCGCGGCGGCGATGCTCATTCCGGCGACGAAGGCCGGAATTGCACTGCGCAATACCGCAACTCGGCTCCTTCCGGCTGTCACGGCCATTCGCAACCGGGCCCGGCACGCCGCTTGAAGGTCAGGCCGATCCCACCGTCAATTCAACGCAAGCCCGGAATTCACGAAGTACGCGATCTCCTCGCATATTTCATCGAGTGACACCTCGGTATCGGGATGGGTGGTCCGCACCAACTCCTGGGCCAGCGAATTCACCGCGCCGATCACCGCGAGCGCGAACAGATCGAACCGGCGCGCCTTGGTCTCGCCGCGCTCGACGGCCCGCTCCGCCTCGCTGATCAGCAGCGATGAGAGCAGGCGGCGCTGCTGCCTGCGCCAATCCTCCACGGCCGAACTGACGCCGACCACTTCGACGTAACACACCCGCGCCGACCGATGATCGGCGCAGGTCACCTCGAGGTAGGCCCGGAAACTGTCCACGACCCGCATCGAAAGCGGTTGGCCCGCAGTCTTCGACATACTTTCCAGTGCTCGTTCGACCGCATGCGAGGTAATGCGATTGACCAGCGCGATCAACAATGCCTCGCGACTGCCCATATCTTCGTAGAAACTACGGGTGGAAACATTCGCGACGGCACACAGCCGTTCGATCGAGGTGGCCGCATAGCCCTGGGTGCCGAATAATTCCAACGCGGCGTCGATGAGTCGCGCCTGCCGCTGGGCTACCCGCTGCTGCTTGGACAGCCCGCCGTAACTGCGGCCCTCCTTGGGTTCGTCATCCTGTCGTGCCACGGATTCGATGCTACCGGCCGGAAGCGCCTACCCCGGGGCACGGACATCCGGATGACCGCTACTTCTGTGCGCGGACGGCCTGCCCGGACCAACGCTTGTGCCAAGGGCGGCAACAGTTCCGAGAACGCCTGCGCGAAGCCGGCGGGGGCACAAGGCCACCCGCCGCCTCTCGGACGATTACTTCACGCTGCCCGCGGTAAGCCCCGCAACCAGGCGCTTCTCGATGAACGCGAACAGGATGACCACCGGAACGATGCCCACCGTGGAGATCGCGAAGACGTACTGCCACGCCGTGTCGTACTGCCCGACGAATTTGGTCAGCGCTACCGACAGCGGCTGGTTTTCCGGCGTGGTCAGCACCACCAGGCTCGCCGCGAATTCGTTCCAGCAGGCCACCACCACGAAAATCGTCGCGGTGACGATGCCCGGCCACACCAGCGGCAGACTCACCCGGATCAGGATCTGCCAGCGACTCAGTCCATCGAGCTGCGCGGCCTCCTCGATCTCCACCGGAACGGCGGCGAAGAAGCTGTGCAGGATCCACACCGCGAACGACAGGTTGAACGCGGCGTTGACCAGGATCATGGCCAGCCAGGTGTCGTTGATACCGAGGGTGAAGAACTCCCGGATCAGGCCGGTCACCAGTACCGTCGGCTGCAACATCTGGGTGACCAGCACCAGTGCGAGGAATACCGCGCGTCCCGGAAACTTGTGCCGCGCCGTGTAATACGCGGCCGGGATGGCCACCACGAGCACCAGTAGTGTGGCGCAGACCGAGATGATGATCGTGCTCACCAAGTTGTACGGCAGCGGCGTCTCCGGGGTATCCCACATGGTGGAGTAGTTGTCCGGATGCCAGGTCTCGGGCAGATACGTCGGCGGGATGCGCAGGATTTCGGCGCGGCTCTTCAGCGAGCCGAGCACCATCACCACGAACGGGGTCAGGAAGATGACGGCAAGCACCACCCCGACCGCGGTCAGTTCCCACCGCCGCCGCCGAGATCGGCCGGTCGGGACCTCGGCAACCGTTGCGTCCGGCGGGATTTCCACACCCGCGATGTGAATGTCGGCCTGTGTCGTCATGCGTCCACCTGCTGGGTCGGCTTGATGACCTTCACATAGATCGCGATGATGACCACGATCAGCGCGAAGTTGAGCACGCTCATGGCGGCGGCGGTGTCGAGCTGTTGGTTCTGCCGAATCAGCTTGAACGTCAACGTCGTCGTCGTATCCGCACCGAAGCCCGCGATACTGCCGGTGATCACCTGCAGAATGGGCAGCGAGTTGAACACATTGATGATGTTGATGATCGTCGCCACCGCGATCGCCGGACGCAGTTGCGGCAGTGTGAGATACCGATAGCGCTGCCACGCACTGGCGCCGTCGACCCGGCCCGCCTCATCGATCTCGGCCGGAATCGATTGCAGCCCAGCCAGAATCGTGTAGGTGGTGAACGGGATCGAGACGAAGACCGCTACGCCGATCGCCACCAGGAAGGCGGGCGTCGGCTGTTTGGTGAAGCCGTAGCCCCGGTCCAGCAGCCCGATATCGACCAGGAACCGGTTGGCGATGCCGACATCGGGATCGAGCATGTAATAGAAGATGGTCGTCGTCATCACGACCGAGGCCGCCCACGGCACCAGGATCGCCATACGCACCGCGGTGCGTCCCGGGAAATCCTTGTTGAGGAACTGCGCCAGCCCCGCCGAGAGCACCAGGGTGATCAGCACGACGCTGACCACCCAGACCACGGTATGCGCCAATACCGATCCCAATTCGCTGATATCGAACAGGTTTCGGTAGTTGGCCAGTCCGGCGGGACCGCGGTCCTGGCCGTAGGCGCTCAGGTCCCGGGTGCTGGTCCAGACCATATAGCCGACCGGGAACGCGACGATGGCCGCGATCAGCACCAGGGACGGCCCGATCCAGGGGGCGGCCCGCAGTGTCGAATTCTTCCCTGAAAGTACCCGGGTTCCTGTGGATCCCACGCTATTTCGCTGCTTCCTGAATCCGCTGCAACACCTGAGCCGGGTCAGCACCCTGCGCGATGGTGCCCATCTGCTGATGCATGGCACCCTGCGCCGCAGCCCATTTCGGGTTATTGCTCGGGTAGAACTTGGCCACCGGCAGGGTCGACGCGAAGGCCTTGGTCACCGGGTCGTCGGCGAGCACCGCGGTGGCACTGGTCGTGATCGGGATGAAGTGCTCGTTCTTGACGAAGTTCGAGTACACATTCGCCGAGTAGAAGAAGTCGAGGAACTTCTTGATCGTCTCGGCCTTCGTGCCGTCCTTCTTGAACGCCATCAGGTGATCGGCCACGCCCAGCGTGACGGGCGCACCGTCCTTGGTCGGCGAGGGCGCGGTGGCGTACTTCAGACCCGGATTCTTATCGGCGATCTGCGCGATGGTGGGCGGCAGCCCCTCGATCATCCCGATCTTGCCCTGGATAAAGGAGTTGATGACGTCCTTGCGGTTGGTCGCACCCGGATTCGGCTGGGTGACACCGGCATCGAAGATCTCCCGCATGGCCTTGACCCCCTCCAGGTTCTGCGGGGTATCCACGGTGATCTTGTCGCCATCGGACCAGTTGCCGCCCGCGCCGAAGGTCCACAGCGACGTCTCGGCCTGCGATTCCTCACTGCCCAGCGGCAGACCGTAGCCGGAAACACCGCCGCCGAGCGCCTGGATCTTCTTGGCGGCATCGGTCAGCTCGGCCCAGGTCTTGGGCGGTGTGGTCACCCCGGCCTTCGCGAAGAGGTCGGTGTTGTAGAACAGGGTCCGCGTGGAGGCGAACAGCGGCATCGCATACTGCGTGCCGTTCAGCGAGGCGTTCTTGGCGAAGCCGGGCTGCACGTCCGACAGCACATTCGGGGAGACGACCTCGGATACCGGATAGAGCATGCCGTCACCGGCGAAGCTGGCATAGGCGTCGATATTCAGCAGATCCGGGGTGGTGGACTTGGACTGCAGTTTGGTCTTCACCACATCGTTGATCGACTCCCAGGATTCCATCTGCAGGTTGACCTTGTAGTCCGGGTTCTGCTTCTGGAAGTCGTCGATGATGCGGTCCCACAGAGCCTTGGTGCCATTGGCACCGTCGCTGTAGGTGGGAGCCAGGAAGTTGATCGTCTTATCGGAGTCGGCCGAATCCTTCGAGCCGAAACCACAGGATGAGACGGCGAGCGCGAGGCCGGTGACCAGCGCGATCCCCGCGAGGACGCCGTGGAGGGGTCTTTTCACGAGCAGAACCTTTCAAATTTTCGCTCCGGGCGCTACCGCACCGCCGATGATGGAGCGAACGAATCGACTGACCAACAATCTAGACCCAATAGTGATCATATGTGACTGATTCGCTCGTAAATTTGACATGAACGATCACATGGGTTGATTCTGTTGGTGTGCCGATCTCCGCTCACCCCACCCCCGTGACTCATCTGGCCGTCGAAGTCGCCACCCAGCCGGACGACTGGGTTCGCGCCGAGACCACCGCCGCCGAATACCGCGCCGTGTTGCCCCAACCAGGCGAGCGCGTCGCAGTCATCGGCTGCGGCACTTCCCTGTTCATGTCCCGTGCCATCGCGTCACTGCGCGAGGGCTCGGGACAGGGCATTACCGACGCCTGGCCCGCCGGCGAGGTCCGCGCCGGTCGCGATTACGACCGCTACCTGGTCATCTGCCGCTCCGGCACAACCACCGAGGTGGTCGATGCCATGCGCGCGATTCCGACACACATGCCGCGCACCGTCATCTGCAGTAGTCCGGGCACCCCGGTGCTCGACCTGGGCGATCCGATCCTGATCGACGAGGTCGACGAGCAGTCGGTGGTGCAGACCCGTTTCGCCACCACCGCGCTGGCGATTCTGCGCTGGCATCTCGGCGAGGATCTGCGTCCGGCCATCGAGCAGGCCAGGGCCGTACTCGCCGAGGATCCGGCTACGGCACTGGCCGATGTACGTCGTGCCGAGCAGATCAGCTTCGTCGGTATGGGTTTCGCGGCCGCGATCGCCGAGGAGGCGGGGCTCAAGCTGCGCGAATCCTGCCAGTCCTGGACCGAGTCGTATCTGCAGACCGAATACCGACACGGACCGATCAGCATCTCCACCCCCGGCCGCGCCGTCTGGGCCTTCGGCCCTCTGGTCCCCGATTTCGCGGCCGATGTAGCCGTCACCGGGGCGCACTTCGAACATCGCGATATCGATCCGATGGCCGATCTGTTGCGAGTGCACCAGCTCTGTGTGCTGCGCGCCGCCGACCAAGGGCTCGACCCGGATCATCCGCGCAACCTCAACCGTTCCGTCGTTCTGGATCGGTGAGCGGTCGCTACCAGGAACTACTGTGCGGATATGGGAACGGAACAGCCCCCGACCACCGTGCACCGCGACGATCTCGCGGACCGCACGGGCGTGGGCAGGGGATGGCAGGGAGGCGGAGCCGAACAGCAACCGGTCACGGCGTTGACCGATGATCTGCTGGTGCTCGGCCTCGATGTCGGCGGCACCACGATGAAGGGTGAGGTCACCGATGCCGCGGGCACGGTGCTCGCCTCGGGTGTGGTGGCCACGCCGCAGGGCGAGGCGGCCTTCGAAACCATGGGGGCACTCGGCGATCAGTTGCTGGCAGAGTTGACAGATGACCAGCGCGATCGCGTCGCGCGCGCGGCGGTACTGCTGCCGGGCATTGTCGATCCGGTCCGTTCGATCGCGGTATTCAGCAGCAATGTCGGATGGCGCGATGTGCACATCGGCGATCGGTTCACCGATCGCTGGGGTACGCCGGTGCTGATCGAGCACGATGTCGCGGCGGCGGGCTGGGCCGAATGGCGGTTCGGCGCCGGGCGCGGCCACGACGACGTCTGCGTGGTCATTCTGGGCACCGGCATCAGCGGCACTCTTTCCGTCGGTGGCCGTTTGATGCGCAGCGCGTACGGGCAGACCGGCGAATACGGGCACATCCCGGTGCGGCACGCCGACGGATTGCGCTGCCCCTGCGGCAATATCGGCTGCGTGGAGACCGTGGCGTCGGGCGCGGCCATCGCCCGCGCTTACGCGAAGCGAACCGGTCACGAAACAGCAAGCGCGGCCGATGTTTTCGCGATACTGGAGACCGATCCCGACGCCAAAGCCGTGGTCGCCGAAGCGATCAGCGCGCTTGCCGACGGACTGCTCGGCCTCATCCATGCGGCCTGTCCCGAATTGATCATTCTCGGCGGCGGTCTGGCCGGGGCCGGACCCGCGCTGACCGAACCCCTGCACCACACCATTGCCGAACGCCTGCGCGTGGTGCCCGCGCCGCGGGTTGTGCTCGGCGAGTTCGGTGCCCGCGCGGGGCTCATGGGTGCGGCACTGTTCGCCAGACAGGGAGCGCTCACATGACTCGCGTCGAGACGAGTGCAGGTCCAGCGCGTCGATTGCGGCGCATCCAGCCGATGGGCTCGGTCGCACGATACGAAATGCGGATCGGCGAGATGGCGCAGACCCATGCAGGGTTGCCCGCATGAGCCTCGAGATTCGCGGGCGGATCGTATCGGCGACATCCGAATTCGACGACGGCGTCGTATCGATCCGCGCAGACCGGATCGACCGGGTCCGCACGCTCGCGGACTGGGTTGCCGCACATCCGGATTCGACCGTTCCCCCATTCTCCGGCACCGTACTGCCCGGCCTCGTCGATATTCACAACCACGGTGGCTTCGGCCATCGGTTCGACACCGTCGACGGTGCCGAGGCCCGCGCCGCCGCCGAGTTCCATCACACGCACGGCTCCACCACCGTGCTGGCCAGCGTTGTCACCGGCGCCGCGCCTGACATGATCGCGCAGGTAGCGACGCTGCGATCCTTGGCGGCGGACGGCACCATCGGCGGAATCCATGCCGAGGGACCGTTTCTGGCCGCCGCACGGTGTGGTGCGCAGGATCCCCGATATCTGCGCGATCCCGATCTCGAGCTGGCCGAACGACTGCTCGCTGCCGCCGGCGGACATCTGCGGGTCATGACGCTCGCCCCGGAGCTGCCGGGATTCGACAAGGTCGCCCAACGTCTGTCCGACAGCGATGTGGTGGTGTCGCTTGGCCACAGCGATACCGATTTCCCCCGGTTCCGGCAGGCCCTGCGACCCAATGGATTCGGCAGTCTGGTCACGCACTTGGCCAATGGAATGCCGCCACTGCATCACCGAACGCCCGGTCCGGTGGCTGCCGCACTCGTCGCAGCGGCGCAGCGCGAGGTCGTCGTCGAGCTGATCGGCGACGGGGTACACGTCGACTCCGGTTTCGGCGCTTTGGTTTTCGCGACCGCGCCCGGCCAAGTCGCGCTGATCACCGACGCGATGCAGGCCGCGGGCATGCCCGACGGCGAATATCAGCTCGGTCCGCAAGTCGTCCACGTCGCCGATGGCGTGGCACGGATAGCCAATGGATCCATCGCGGGCGGCACCGCTCACCTCCTGCACTGCCTCGCTTGGGCGGTCCGAGAGTGCGGTGTGCCGTTGCGCGAGGCTGTGATTGCCGCCACTTCGGTACCGGCAGCGGCGGCAGGACTGGCCGATGTGGGCGACCTCAGGACCGACCATTTCGCCGACCTGCTGATAGTCGATGACAATCTACAGTTGCGCCGGGTGCTCAGACGTGGACAGTTGTTGACGTGATCCTCACCGTGACAATGAATCCCGCCTACGACATGACCTACCGAGTAGAGCATTTCGAGCGCGGCCAGGCCCATCGGGTCCGTTCGGTCGAGCAGCGCATCGGCGGCAAGGGCATCAATGTGACGCGGGTGCTCAATCAGCTCGGAAAATATGCCAGGGCAACGGGATTCTCCGACCACGCCTTCGCGGCCGCGGCCGAGCTGGAGATGCCGGTCGACTTCGTGCACGCACTGCCCTGGGTCCGGCGCACGGTGGTGATCAGCGAATCGGGCGACGGTACCGCGACCGCACTGTGGGAGCCGGGTGCACGGGTGTCGAATCCACATGCCGCCGAACAGCTCTCGGTCCGCGTTTCGGGCATGCTGCCCGATATCAACGGCCTGGTCATCTCTGGATCACTGCCGGGCGGCATCGCCCACGGCCTGCCTGCCGAAATCGCGCGCACCGCCATCGCCGCCGGTGTCCCGACCGTCTGCGATGTCGACGGCGAGTCATTGCGCCTGGCCGCCCAGGTCCCCGGCATCGTGCTGATGCCGAATACCGAAGAGCTGGAACGTCTCACCGGCCGGGTCCCGGTGACCCCCGACGAAGTCGCCACGGCCGCACGGCCGCTCATCGAACGCGGGGTGCGGGCGGTGATCGCCACCCGTGGCGCCGAGGGCATGGTGGTGGTCACCGCGGAGGGCGCGTGGTCGGCGGTCCTTCCCGAACCACTCGCCGGAAACCCCACCGGCGCGGGCGATTCCGCGACAGCCGCGGTGATCGCGGCCCTGTCGGATGCGAAGGACACCCCCGACTGGCCCGCCGTTCTGGTCGACGCCGTCGCCACCTCGGCCGCCGCGGTCGTCATCCCGGTCGCCGGTGAAATCGACCGCCGCCTGCGCACCCAGATCGCACCGACGGTGATCGTCGAACGACTAGCCACCCCGCAGGAGACCCACCCATGACCTCGAGACCCGTCGCGGACCTGATCGCGGCCGCCCGCCCGGGCGGTCTCGGCGCCTTCAATGTGATCACCATCGAACACGCCGAGGCCATCGCCGCAGCGGCTGAGGCGTCGAAACTACCGGTGCTGCTCCAACTTTCGGAGAATACGGTGCACTACCACGGCAATCTCGCCCCGATCGCGCTGGCCTGCTTGCGCATTGCCGCCGACAGCAGCGCCGATATCGCCGTGCACCTGGACCACGCCACGTCGTTCGAACTCATTCGCACCGCGGTCGACCTCGGCATCCGCTCGGTCATGTACGACGGCTCCACCCTCGACTACGCCGAAAATGTCGCTGCCACTGCCGATATCGTCCGCTGGTGCCACGACCGCGATGTCTTCGTCGAGGCCGAACTCGGCGAGGTGGGCGGTAAGGACGGTGCGCACGCCCCCGGCGTCCGCACCGATCCGGACGAGGCCGTCGAATTCGTCGCGACAACCGGCGTGGATGCCCTCGCCGTGGCCGTCGGGTCCTCGCACGCCATGCAGACCCGCACGGCCGCACTCGATAACGACCTGATTGCCCGGCTGGCCGCGAAAGTTCCCGTCCCCCTTGTGCTGCACGGCTCCTCGGGTGTCCCCGACGCGGGTCTGCGCGCCGCGGTCGAGCACGGCATGACCAAAATCAATATCGCCACCCGGCTGAATGTCCTTGCCACCGAAGCGATCCGGGCCGCACTCGCGGACGACGTGACCATTGCCGATCCACGCAGGTACCTGAAGCCCGCTCGTGACGCGATCCAGGTCGAGGTCGAACATCTGCTGCGGGTGCTCGCCGGATAGGTCTCTCCAGCCGGGGGAAAGATGGCCAGCCATCGATGGGCAGCGATGATACGATGAATTGCTATTAGTTTAGCTAAGGATTTGCTGTCCGCTCGAGCTGTATCACCTGATGAAGGAAAAACAACTCCATGGCTGTCATCCTGCAAACAGGAGAACAGCGCGCTGCCGGTGCGGGGACGCAGCCCAAGGTCTCGCACAAATCAACGCTCAGTGCCGCAATCGTATTCGCCTCCCTGTCCATCGGTGCCTGGCTGCTATTTCTGCGGCCCAACTGGCAGATGTACTGGCACCAAGTCGATCTCCAGGTCTACATGTGGGGTGGTACCGCCGCGGCGACCAATCCCGCACTGCTGTACGACGGCCGAGGACCGCTCGGCCTGCCCTTCCTCTATCCGGTCTTCGCCGCCTGGATCTGTGCCGAACTGTCGAGATTCCCGATCAACTACATCGGGACCGGCGTCACGGTGCTCACCATGGTGTCGCTATTCGTGAGCGTCTGGAGCGCGGGCAGACTCCAGCAACTGCGCCGCGGACCGCGTTTGGTGGCATTGAGCATCGCCGTCACCGGCGCCGCGATCTGGTTGGAGCCCGTTCAGCAGACATTCCGGTTCGGACAGCTCAGCGCGATCCTCATGGCCTTGGTCCTCGCGGATCTCGCCCTACCCAAGCAGAGCCGATATCGGGGCATCCTCATCGGCATCGCGACCGGACTGAAGCTGACCCCCGCGGTCTTCATCGTCTATCTGCTCATCACCCGCCAGTTCCGGGCCGCCGCGACGGCTGCCGCGACCTTCGGTGCCACGGTCGCGATCGGCTTCTGGTACCGACCGACCCAGGCGCTGCAGTTCTGGACAACCACCACGACCTCGCAGAACCGAATCGGCTTCGCCTATGTGCAGAATCAGTCGATCAACGGCATGTTCGGTCGCCTGGAATGGACGACCTGGAACGACACCACGTCCTCGTTCGTCTGCGCCGGACTGCTCGGGCTGGCCGGGATGGCGGCAGCCCGGATCGCCTACCTGCGCGGTGACGAATTGCTGGGCGCGCTGCTCGCGGCCACGGTAATGCTGCTGGTCTCGCCGATTTCCTGGACCCACTACTGGGTGTGGATCGCACCGGCGCTGCTGTGGCTGATCCACGTGCTGCGCCACCGTCCGCTCGCCGTCCGGATCGCCGTGCCCGCGCTCATCTATCTGTTCGTCTTCGCATGGCCACTGCGGGCCGACCGGTTCGGCGCATGGGATCCGGACCTGCCGCTGCTACCGCAGGGACTGATTTGGCAGGTACCGCAGACCGAGGGCCGGGAATTCCGTTGGACGCTATGGCAATTCCTGCTCGGCGATTCGTACACCCTGCTCGCCACCATCGCGCTGATCGCCGCGATCGTCTGGCTGATTCCGCTCCGGCCCAACATCGAGCAACTGCCGGACGCGGAAATCCCGGACCGGCGGCGCGAGCGAGGGGTGGGCGCCGCCGGTCGGCGGGAAGACGGTCCGAGCAGTGAACCGCCGGGGTCGAGCGAGTTGGAAGCCGTGGGGTAAGGCTCCTCTTTTACGAGGCGCCGCTTCGTTCGCCGACACTGATCATCCTGCTCCGATCACCTCGAGAATGCTGGCAATCCAGCTGTGAATCATCTGGGAACCGATCAGCAGGCGCTAACAGGCTGTCGGATCGGAAGATTCGGTATCGGTCAGTGGGGTCGCCAGCGGCCAGCCGCCGGCCGCCAGATGTGAAGCGACCCTGGCGATATCGTGCGCGTCCGGCTGCTCCTTGGCCATCCGCGCGATCGCTCCTTCGATATCGGCGTGGCTGATCTCGCTGTCCGGATTGGAGTCCACCAACTCCTCGGCGATCACCACCACCTCGTAATCGGTCAGGTGGCGGTGCAGCACCGCGAACAGGGCGACGTAGTCCGACCGCGGAATCCCCTGTGGATAGCCGGCCCGCAGCCAGCCGATGACTCGGCCGAGCAGATTCGGCCGGACATGAGCGGATTTGGCTGGATCAGTCACGGGTCACCCCTCTCACGCTCCGAACAGATGGATACCGAATCCAGCGGCCAGGAATGCCTTAGCGGTGTAAAGAATTCCGGTAAGAATCGCGGCGATGATCAGCGCGAAGCAGGTGTAGGCACCGGCCAGTGCCGGGTAATTGCGTCGAGCGGCACCGCCTTCCGCAGGCACCGTGTCGGCGACCGACCAGAGCCGGACCCCGACGGCGAAGACGATCGGCAGTCCTGCACCGAGCAGCAGACCCGCGACGGTCACCTTCCACAGCGCGTCCAGATTCGTGACGAGTGTGTGCACGATGCGCCTCCTCAGACCTGAGCCGAACGATTAGTGGTTTCCGACGCGTGCGATCCGGCGGACACGTCATGTTCCCCGTCCTCGACGACCGGCGTGGCGTCCTTCGCAACCTCGGTACCGGAGTCCGGCGTGTCGCCGGGCCACTCGTTGACATTGCCGGTGTCCACCGGATCCCGCCGCGACCGCAGGTACATCACCAGCGACAGCGCGATCAGCAGTGCGAATACCACCAGCACACCGGGCAACCCGCCGATGACATGCGCGATTGCCCAGCAGATCGCACCGGCCACACCCGCGAGCGGCAGCGTCAACAACCAGGCGACCGTCATCCGGCCCATCACACCCCAGCGCACCTCCGCGCCCTTGCCGAGTCCGGTGCCGAGGATGGATCCGGTCGCGGTCTGCGTGGTCGATAGCGGCAGCCCGAAATGGGCCGAGGTGAGGATTATCGCGGCGGAGGAGGATTCGGCGGCCAGCCCCTGCGGCGAGTCGATCTCGACCAGTCCCTTGCCCAGGGTGCGGATGATCCGCCAGCCGCCCAGGTAGGTGCCCGCCGCGATGGCGACGGCACAGGCCGCCATTACCCACAGCGGCATTTCATCGTTCTTGGTCAACGTGCCGTGCGCGACCAACGCCAGGAAGATCACGCCCATGGTCTTCTGCGCGTCATTGGTGCCGTGCGCCAGCGAGACCAGCGACGCCGAGCCGATCTGGCCCCAGCGGAAGCCCGCGTTCACCTTGTCGGGATCGGAATTCCCGGCGATCCGGTAGACGCCCCAGGTGCCGATGGCGGAGACCAGTGCGGCCACGATCGGCGCGAGCAAGGCGGGCAGCACGATCTTGGTCAGCACGCCGTCCGCGCCGTGCGCCCAGATCACCCCGCCCCAGCCGAGTGCGGCGATGGTGGCACCGATCAGGCCACCGAACAGGGCGTGCGAGGAACTCGACGGCAGGCCGAACAGCCAGGTCAGCAGATTCCAGAGAATGCCGCCGACCAGACCCGCGAAAACGATGATGAGCAGCGCCTCGCCCTGTACGGCGTCGAGCCGGACGATGCCCTTGGCCACCGTCGCGGCGACCGCGACCGACAGGAATGCGCCGAGCAGATTCAGGACCGCGGATACCGCGACCGCGACCCGTGGCCGCAGTGCACCGGTGGCGATCGAGGTCGCCATGGCGTTGGCGGTGTCGTGGAAGCCGTTGGTGAAATCGAATGCGAGTGCCGTGACGATGACGATCAGAAGTACCAATAGGTCCGCGGTCACCCCTCCAGTGTGCGGCAATCACGATCGGGATTGCCATGCGGTTGCCGCTTGTCGGGACTCATTTTCGATCGGCTACCGTGAATCTTCGCTCTATCTGCTGACCTTGGAGCAGCCGACCGGTTCCGGCGCGCCGGCGAAGCGTTGATCGATCCAGGAATTGGCGGCCGAAACTCCGGTGTCGGCGACGATCAGATGCTCGCCGAGGTGCACCTCGAAGCGCACCGGAACCCCCAATCGGCACCAGTCGTCGTAGAGGTGTTCGGCCCCGGCGAACGGAATCCACACCTCGTTGATGCCGTGGTACAGGAAGACCGGCACCCGCGGCGCGGCGGTGCCGAGGCGGTTCTCGGCCAGGATCTCCCTGATCATCGGCAGCTTCGCCGGGTGGGCCACATCGGTGAGCGTCTCCGCGGGTATCGGCGCGAGCACGCCGAGCAGCGCCGCGTCCAGAAAGCAGAGGTCCTTCGCGAATTGCGATAGGCGCCAACCGTTGTCGTTGAACAGGCCCATGATCTCCGGATACTCCCTGGCCAGACCGAGGGTCGCGGCCAGGAATACGCCGGAGGCGGCATTAGCGCCGTTCATCGTATTGATCAGCATGCCGAAGTCCGCGGGAACGCCACCGACTACAGCACCGACGAGGTTCAGCTCCCCCGCGTATTCCGGTGCGAGTTGCGCCGCCCAGCCCGAGGCGATGGCGCCGCCGGAGTACCCGGAGACCACCGCGGGCGCATCGGGCGACAAACCCAACTCGGGCGTCTGCACGGCGGCGCGTATCGAGTCCAGTACCGCATGTCCGGCCATGCGTCCGGCCGCGTACGCCTGTCGCGGACCCTGGTGATCGGCCACGATCACCGCATAGTTCTTCGAAAGCGGCAGCTGCACCGAGCGGAGACCGGCCGATAGACCCAGCTTGAGCTGCTGCGACGGCGCACAGCGGTTGCCGAGTGAATCGATCGGCACGTTGTAGGCGACGACGGGGCGCGGCCCCGAACCCTCCCACCGCGCGATGGGCACGAGCAGGGTGGCGACCACCGGTACCGGACGGCCCTTGGCATCGGTCGACCGGATCAGTAGTTCGGTGGCGGTGATCGGCGTCGGCGTCAGCCCGATATCGACGACACGGGCCGCGACCACCGCGCCCGGACGCAGGTTTTCGAAACCCCGCGGCGGTGTATAGAAGGGGTCGGCGAGCGGCGTCGGCATGACAGCGGCGGGATCACGCGCGGGGTGCAAGATACCGGCGACCGGATCCGGCTCCGCCGCAACCGTTCCCGGCACCGCGATACCGACCGCCGCCACCGCCCCGACACAAATCACCGCACCGAGCACCGCCACCTTCCGTATCGGCCGACCGATGGCCGACCACGATCCCATCCATCGTTTTCGTGCCATACCGAGCAACGCCAAGTCCCCGTTTCCGAGCGTGTAGTCGGACCGAATCGGAGCCAGTCTGGCCTATGACCAGCACAAATACCGGGAACAGTACCGTTCGCCCGCATAACGATTCGGACGCCGCTCGCGCGGATCCTGATGCGGGGCGAGGTTGTCGAGCAGCACGGACCGCTCGATTACGGCAGCAGCGCGCGGACCGTTTCGATGGTGTCGGCATCGGCGGCGGACTTATCGGGTCGATACCGCACAACGCGGGCGAAGCGCAGGGCGACACCGCCCGGATAGCGCGGACTCACCTGGACGCCGTCGAGGGCGATCTCGACGACGAGTTCGGGCCAGAGGTAGACGGTGTATTCGTCGCGGGCGCGCTCATGCCGCGGGAATTCGGCGGTCTGCCAATGCAACAGCGCATCGGTGAGGCCCTTGAAGGTCTTGCCGACCATCACCGGATCACCGGTCTCCGGATCGCGCGCGCCGAGGTGCAGATTCGACAGATAGCCGGTGCGCCGGCCATAACCCCATTCCGCACCGAGCACCAGCAGGTCGAGGGTGTGCGTCGGCTTGATCTTCTGCCAGGACCGGCCGCGGCGGCCCGCGGCGTACGGCGCGGTCAACAACTTGACCATGACACCCTCGTGGCCGGCGGCCAGCGCGCCGTCGAAATACTCCGCGGCCGCCTCGGCGTCGGGTCGGATCAGGGCCGGGATGCTGTGGGCGGCCGCGACCTTGGTCAACGCCGTGCGGCGCTCGTGCAGCGGCGCGTCGAGCAGATCCGCACCGTTCAGATGCAAGCAGTCGAAGAAGTACGGGTGCAGCAGTAATTCCCTGGTCGAGCTGACCTCGGCGAAGCGGCTCATCGTCTCCTGGAACGGGCGCGGCCGTCCGGAATCGGTGAGCGCCAACGTTTCTCCGTCCAGCACCACGCTCGTGCAGTCGAGCCGGGCGACCAGATCGACCAGTTCCGGCACACCGGCGGTGATATCGCGCAGCGTCCTGGTGAACACCCAGACCCGCGAACCCTCCCGGTGCACCTGGATGCGCGCGCCGTCCAGCTTGTGTTCGACGCTCACCTCGTCGCCGAATTCGGCCATCGCCTCGTCCAGCGTGGCACCGGGCGAGGCGAGCATGGGTTGGATCGGGCGGCCGACCTCGAGCCGGAATTCGCCCAGTGCCTCGGCCCCGCCGGTCAGCGCGGCGACGGCCGTGACCGGTAGCTGCCCGGACAGCATGTAGGCCCGTCGGACCAGTTCGATCGGCACTGCCGCGGCCACCGCGACCGCCTCGGCGACGATCGCGGTGAGCGCACCCTGACGCAACTCCCCGCCGAGCAGACGCATCAGGAAGGCCTGCTGGTCGGCGGTCGCGGCGGTCCACAATCCGCGTAGCAATTCCTTGCGCCGGTTGGTCGAGCCGGGCCCGGAGGTGGTGGCCAATTCGCTCAGCGTGTTGTCGACCGACGAAACCGTCAGCGTCGCAAGCTCACTCGGGTCGCAGTTGAGGTTTGTCAGCGTGCGCCAGCCGGTGCCGATACGCCCCTGCCGTAGTTCACCGGAGACCCAGGCGACCACCGGCTCCAGCTCATCCGGGGCGGCCTCGGACAACAGCGCGGCCAAGGTCGCGATCTTCGTCTTCCGGGACCGGGTCGCACGGACGGTCTCCGAGGCCTGCACGACATCCGAGAACAGCATCACTCGACGGTAACCCGCCCCTGTGACATATCGCTCAGCTCTGCTGCTAATTACCCATTGGCAGGTTTGCGAATCCGCCCATAAACTGGACATATGGCCAAGACTTACGTCGGGGCGCGGCTTCGTCAGCTGCGGACCGAACGAGGGCTGAGCCAGGTCTCACTCGCCCAGAAGCTGGAGATCTCGGCGAGTTACCTCAACCAGATCGAACACGATGTGCGCCCGCTCACCGTACCGGTATTGCTGCGCATCAGCGAAGTGTTCGGCGTCGACGCGACATTTTTCTCCTCCCAGGACGACACTCGGCTCATCGCCGAACTCCAAGAGGTCGTTATGGACCAGGAGCTCGGTATCGAGGCCGATACCCAGGAGATCGCGGATATGGTCTCCGCGCATCCGAGCATGGCGCGCGCACTGGTCAATATGCACAACCGGTATCGCAACACCTCCGCACAGCTGGCCGCCGCCACCGAGGACCGCTTCGCCGACGGCTCCGGCAGCGCGACGATCAGCAAACCGCACGAGGAAGTGCGCGACTTCTTCTATCAGCGGCAGAACTACATCCACGAATTGGATACCGCCGCAGAGGAACTCACCGCCCGCATCCGCTTCCACGGCGGCGATGTGAACAGCGAGATCGCCCGCCTGCTGCGCGCACACGACGTGCACATCATCGAACGCATCGATCTCGGCGAAGGTGTATTGCACCGCTACGATCCAGAGACCCAGCGGCTGGAGATCGCGCCGCATCTGTCCGGTGGCCAGCGCACCTTCAAACTCGCCGCCGAACTCGCCTACTTCGAATGCGGCGACCTGCTCGAAAAGCTGGTCGAGGAGGGCAATTTCGCCTCCGAGGACACCCGCAAACTGGCCATGCTCGGCCTGGCGAATTACTTCGCCGCCGCAACCGTTCTGCCCTACACGCACTTTCACGAGGTCGCCGAGGATTTCCGCTACGACATCGAGCGGCTCTCGGCCTTCTTCACCCAGAGTTACGAGACGATCTGCCATCGCCTGTCCACTCTGCAGCGGCCCAAGCTGCGCGGCGTTCCGTTCTCCTTCGTGCGCGTGGACCGCGCGGGGAATATGTCGAAACGCCAGTCCGCCACCGGTTTCCACTTCTCCTCCAGCGGCGGCACCTGCCCGCTGTGGAATGTCTACGAGACCTTCGCCTATCCGGGCAAGATCATGACGCAGATCGCCCAGATGCCCGACGGTCGCAAATACCTGTGGGTCGCCCGCACCGTCGAACGCCGCGCGACCCGATACGGCCAGGCCAGCAAGACCTTTGCGATCGGTCTGGGTTGCGAGCTGCGGCACGCGGGTCGCGTCGTCTACGCCGACGGCATCGATCTCGACGTGGCGAAGGCCACGCCGATCGGTGCGGGCTGCCGAGTCTGTGAACGCACCAATTGCCCCCAGCGCGCGTTTCCGCCACTGGGCAAAGTGCTCGATATCAGCGAACATCGAAGCTCGGTATCGCCGTACGTCCTCAAGTGACGCGGAGCTGCGCACACCGCACGGAAATCCTTGCGGTCCTGCACGCCAGACTGAGGAGCCGCAGCGCGGTGTCGCGGCCGGAGTTCTTCAAGATCTCCCTGGCTGCCCAGTTGGCGGGTATGCACGCGCAGACACTGCGCACGTATGACCGCCGCACGTCGTTCGTTGCCTCCGTGTACGGCCCACTCGAATTCGGGTGCGTCGGGGTGCCCGGAACGCGCAAAGGCCGACATCGGCGAATTCCGATGTCGGCCTCGCGCATTCGCCTACACAGGCAGAGCCGAGCGCTGGATCCGCACCCCGAACAGGGTCAGGCCGAGCGCCGCGACCAGCAGGATGGCCAGGGTCCATGCCAGCACCGAAAAGCCGTGTGGCGCAGCGGCCGCGGCCACCAGCGGTCCGGCGGTGGCACCGACGTAGAAGCTGAACATGGCGACCGATGACGCGGCGGCGCGCGCCTCACCACCCAACTCCCCCGCGGTCTGCAGGACCGCGGGCGCGATGACGCCGAGCCCACCGACCAGCACGGCGAGCAGAATCGTCAGCACCGCGAGGTGGGTGCCCTCGAAGGTGGCGATCACCATGGCGGTCGCGGCGACCAGCACGCCGAGCACCATCTGCCCCGGCTTGGTCAGGCGCGCGAGCGGGATGGCCAGCAGCGGTAGTGCGAACATCACCGGCAGCGCTCCCGCACGCAGGGCGAGCAGTTCACCGGAACCCTTGACCAGACCGGTGATTTCGATGCCGGTGTACACCCCGACCATCACCGCCATGGCCAGCGCGCCCGCGGCGAGCATCGGCAGCAGCGCCTTGATCCGCAGCACCGCGGGGATCGCGGCGTAGCTGTGCACAAGTGGCTTGTCGCGACCGGTGGGTGCGTCATCGAGCATGACCGCACGCAAGACGAATGCGAGCGCCACGAAGACCACGGCCGAGCCGATGAACATGGTGCGCCACGGGAACGCGGCGACGACGGCCTGCGAGGCGATCTGCGCCAGCACGGTCGCGGCCAGGAAGGAGGTGGCGACCGACATGGTCACCACCGCCCGATGCGCCGGTGCGATGCGGGTGGCGATATAGGCCATGATCGCGGGCGGAATCGAACCGACGACAAGTCCCTGCGCGACGCGCAGGCCGACCGCGATCGGCGCACTGAACGACAGACCGGTCAACAGTGTGACCACTGCAGCGGCGATCATGCCGGTGACCAGTACCCGGCGGTGGCCGTAGCGATCCGACAGCGGGCCGAAAAGCACGAAGCCACCCGCATAGCCGAAGGCGAAGGCGCTGATGATCCAGGTCATGACGCCCGCGCCCACATTCCAGTCGGCCTTCATGGCCGTGAAAAGGGGAATCGGGATATACATCTGGCCGGTGGCCAGCAGTGCGGACAGGACGAAAACAGGGAGGGTACGCCCGGTGTGCGCGCGTGGTGACGCGCTGCGAGTGCGTGCCGGAGCCGGGATACCGGCCGGAAGCTGAAGAGTCGGCGTTGCCATGTGGACGAAGTTAGGCCCATTGCCAACCAATTGTCAACCAAATAGTTGGTTTAATGAGATGGTAAAGTCGCGGTCATGACGGTCACGATGAAACGGAGCGACGCGACCAAGCAGGCCCTGCTGCGCGCCGCGCGCGACGAATTCGCCGAATACGGCCTGGCCGGCGCGCGAGTGGACCGGATCGCGGAGGCGGCCGGGGTGAACAAGGAGCGCATCTACGGCCTGTTCGGCAGCAAGGACAAGCTCTTCGACGTCATCCTGATCGACACCATGCGCGAGTTCATGGATGTGGTCCAGCCCCTGGCCGAGACCGAACCCGGCGAGTACGTGGGCAAACTGTTCGACTACCACCGCGAAAATCCGCAACTGCTACGGCTTTTGCTCTGGGAGGGACTGCACCGCGGCACCGACGCGCACGATATCGACGGCTGGCGCGCCCAGCACTACCTGCGCAAATTCGACCGCGCCAAGGAGCAGTTCGATGTCGAAGCCAGCCACGCCGGCCGACTGCTGCTCGCCCTGTGCGGCCTGTCCAACTGGAGCCTCGCCGTCCCGCAGACCACCCGCCTACTACTCGGCGCGGATGCCGAGAACCAGGGGGCGACCCGCGAATTCATGATGGAGTTCGCCAGGGCGGCGCTGCGAACGGATAAATCAATCCCGCACCGCGAGCCAGTCAACGAGTTGACCACCGAATCGGCCAGTGGGGTTGACGACGCAGCCACGGCCGATGCGCCGACCGATCCCGTAGACCACGCCGCGCAACGTCTGCGCGAGGCCCAAGCCGCGGCCGACGCAGCCCGCGACGAACTCGCCGCCGCCCTGCGAGACGCGCACGCCGACGGCACCAGCGCCAACCAACTCGCTCGCCGGGTCTCGGGCACCCTGTCGCGCCCCGTCGTGCTGAAGCTCCTCGCCGATTGAGTGCTTTTCGGTTCCGACACAAGCGATTCCCGGTATCGACGCCGATCGGATCCAGAGTCAATCCCGGACGGCGCGTGAGAGTTTCGTGAACTCGATCGCCTGCTGGGCACGCGCGAGTACATGCGTGCGCGAGCTACCGATGTGCGCGGTGAGCGTGCGCAGCGCGGCATCCGGATCACCGTCGAGCAGTTGTTCGGCGATAGCGATGTGCTCGGCGGTCATGGTGGCGATCCGCTCCGGCGTAGGCAAGTCCAGGGTTCGGACCGGCCGAACCCGGACGTACACCCCGGTGAGTGCATCCGCCAGCGCCGTATTGCCCGCCGCCGCGAGCAGAGTCGTGTGGAACTGCTCGTCCGCGGCGACCAGCGCGGGTCCCGGTTCGGGCGGATCGTCGCGAAATCCGCGCCAGGTATCGAGTTCCGCACGCACCAGCGACAAGTCGTGCGCCGGTGCGGGTTCCCCGACGATGCCGATGACGCGCTGAATTCCCCTGGTCTCCAACACAATCCGCAACTCGAACAGATTGTCCAGCTCCTCCAACCGCGGTCGATACGGATACAGCCCATCGGCGTGCCGCTCCACCAATCCGTCGGCCTGCAGCCGGGCGAGCGCTTCCCGCACGGGGGTGCGCGAAACCCCGTAGGTGTCGGCCAAGCGTTCCTCGCCGAGCCGTTCGGTGGGCACGATCGCCCCCGTGGCCAGGTCCCGCCGCAGCGATTCGTAAACCTGCTCGCTGAGCGGAACCCGCCCCTTGCGCGTCATGGCGGCCAGCTCAGATCGCCATCGCCGAGCGAACCGAGGTCTCCGCGCCCGCTCCGCCCTCGCCGGTGGACGTCACGCGTCCGGACTGCAGCACGTAATAGCGTTGCGCCGCTTGCAGTGCGAAGCCGATGTGCTGTTCCACCAGCAGCACGCTGAGTCCGCCGCGACCGGTCAAATCGATAATGGTGCGCTCGATTTCGGCGACCACCGACGGCTGGATGCCCTCCGTCGGTTCATCGAGAATCAGCAGCTTCGGCTCGGTGATCAGCGCCCTGGCGATCGCCAATTGCTGGCGCTGGCCGCCGGACAGCAAGCCCGCCTTGCGATTCAACAGTTCGCGCAGTGCCGGAAACAGGTCGAGCGATTCGTCGATCAAGGCCTTACCGCGCTTGCGGCCGTCGGCGACGACCTGCAGATTCTCGGCGGTGCTCAGCTGCGGAAAACTCTGTTGCCCTTGCGGCACATACGCGATTCCACGCTTGACCCGACGCGACGGCGACATCTTGGTGATCGCCTCACCGTTGAAGTTGATCTGTCCGGATTTGGTGCCGATCAGACCGACTGCCGTACGCAGTAGCGTGGTCTTGCCCGCGCCGTTGTGCCCCATGATCGCCACGACACTGTCGTCGGGAACGGTGATCGAGACGCCGTGAATCACCTCGGTCCGGCCGTATCCGGAATGGATATCGATGAGCTCAAGCATCGGCGGACTCCTTTGCGGTCAGCTCCTGCGCGGTCTGCGCGTCTTCGAGTTCGGTGCCGATGGCCGCGGCGGTGCCGAGGTAGACCTCCTGCACCTTCGGATCGGCCTGCACCTGTTCGACGGTGCCCTCGCTGAGTACCTTGCCGGCGGCCAGCACGGTCACCGAGGTCGCGAAGGACCGCATGAAATCCATATCGTGCTCGACCACCACGACAATGCGTTCACCGCCGATGCGCCGCAACAGATTACCGGTTTCCTCACGCTCCTCGGCGCTCATACCCGCCACCGGTTCGTCGAGCAGCAGTACCGAGGCGTTCTGCACCAGCAGCATGCCGATCTCCAGCCACTGCTTCTGCCCGTGCGCCAGCACTCCGGCGGGCTTATCGCGCAATTCGCCGAGACCGGTGATCTCCAGTGCCTCTTCGATACTCGGCAATACCGACTTGCGGCGGCGCAACAGTGTCAGCGCCGAACGCCCCGCACCTGCCGCGATATCGAGATTCTGCAGCACACTGAGTTGTTCGAAAACACTTGCCGTCTGGAAGGTTCGGCCGATGCCGAGCCGAGCGATCTGGTGCACCTTCTTCCCGAGGAATTCGACACCGGACTTCTGCGCCGATCCGGTTGCGGGCACCAGGCCGGTGATCGCATCGATGAGAGTGGTCTTCCCCGCCCCATTGGGCCCGATCAGGAACCGCAGATCACCCTGCAGCACAGTGAGATCCACATCGGAGACCGCCTTGAATCCATCGAAACTCACCGAGAGTCCGCGGATTTCGAGGTATTCACTCGACATGCCCGCATTGCCGCCCGGCTTCGGGTCGTGCGCGTTCATCGGGATTCCACCTTCTCCTCGGTCACGACTTCGGGCAGCGGTTCATCGACCACTACCGGAGTATGCGCAGTGGGCTTACGAAACTTACTGTCCAGCAACCCCTTCAACATCGGCCACACCCCGGCCAGACCCGCCGGAATGAACCCGACGACCACAATGAACAGCACACCCTGCAGATAGGTCCAGCTGGACGGGAACTCCTCCGAGAGCGCCGTCTGTGCCCAGGCCACGCCGATCGCGCCGAGTACCGGGCCGAGCAGTGTGGTCCGTCCGCCGATCGCCACACCGATGATGAATGCGATGGACGGCACGACACCGATATCGGCGGGCGAGATGATGCCGACGATCGGGGTGAACAGCGCACCCGCGATGCCCGCGAAGAATGCCGCGACGACATAGGCCACGATCTTGATATTGGCCGGATCGTAACCGAGGAAGCGCACGCGTTCTTCCTGATCGCGCACGGCGACAAGCAATTCGCCGTAGCGGCTGTGCATGAGCTGGCGCACCGCGGCGACCACCAGCAGCAGGGTGCCCGCGGCGATGAAGAACAGCATCTGCCGGTTCACTGGATCCGAGAGCTTGAAGCCGAAAAAGGCACGGAAGTCCGACAGTCCGGTGAATCCGCCGATCTTCTGCTGTCCGGTCAGCAGAATCGCGAGCGCCGCGGCCAACGCCTGACTCAGGATCGCGAAATACGTACCCTTGACCCGGCGCTTGAATACGCCGTAACCGAGTGCCGCCGCAATCAGCGCGGGCAGCACCAGAATGCCGATCAAGGCGACCGGCGCCGACGCGAAAGGCCGCCAGAACGACGGCAATTCGCGAATACCGGCAATCTCCATGAACTCCGGCACCTCATTGTGCAGCCGGGCCGCATCGGCCATCTGCAGATGCATCGCCATGATGTAGGCGCCGATGCCGAAGAACACGCCCTGTCCGAGCGTGAGCATTCCGCCACGGCCCCAAGCCAATCCGATGCCCGCCGCCACAATCGCGAAGCACAGGAATTTGGCGAGCAGGTTGAGCCGGAAGTCACTGAGCACGGCGGGCGCGACCGCGAACAGCAGGATCGCGGCGACGACGAAGCCGCCCCACGCGGTCATGGAAGGGTGTGCGCGCCAACGTTGTCCGAGTGTGGTCATGCCAGGCTCCTCGTCCGAACGGTGAATAGCCCCTGCGGACGAACCTGCAGGAAAATGACGATGATGACGAAGACGATCACCTTCGCGATCGAGGCCGTCGTGGAGTACTCGATATACGAATTCAGCAGGCCCAGCGCGAACGCCGCGATCACGGTGCCTTTGATCTGCCCGAGCCCGCCGATCACGACGACCAGGAAGGCGTCGATCAGATAGCTCTGCCCGATGGTCGGGCTGGTCGACCCGATCAGGGTCAACGCGACGCCCGCGACCCCGGCCAGGCCGGAACCGATGAAGAAGGTACTGATGTCGGTGACGCGGCTGGAGACGCCGCTGGTCTCGGCCAGACCCCGGTTCTGCACGACCGCGCGGATGCGCCGACCGAGCGGAGTGGTCTTGAGTACAAGGGCCAGCACGGTCACCGCGACGACTGCGAGCACGAGAATGAAGATGCGAGTCTTCGGCACCACCGCACCGAGAATGGTGACACCGCCGCTGAGCCAATCGGGTGCGAGCACGTTCTTCGCGGGAGCGCCGAAGATGTCACGCGCGGCCTGTTGTAGCACGAGTCCGACGCCGAAGGTGACGAGCAGGGTGTCCAGCGGCCGGTCGTACATCCACCGGATCAGACCCATTTCCAGGGCCGCGCCGAGCAGGCCGCCGACCAGGAAGCCGATGAGCAATGAAACGACCAGCGAAACCCCGGCCGACGAGATGACCTTCTGCACAACATAAGTCGTGTAGCACCCGGCCATGATGAATTCGCCGTGCGCCATGTTGATCACGCCCATCTGACCGAAGGTCAGCGAAAGGCCGAGCGCCGCGAGCAGAAGAATGGATCCCAGACTCAGCCCGGTGAAGAGCTGGCCGATCAACACGTCCATGTTTGGTTTCCTAACGGGGTCGGCCGGATGCGGGCTCCCCCTCACAGGGCCCGCATCCGGCGCTAGTCGACTACTTGAGGCCCTTGGCCCACTCGTAGGACGTCAGGTACGGGTCCGGCGTCACGGGCTTGCCCGAGTCCCACACCGTGTAGATCAGTCCGTCCGGGCGGATTTCGCCGATGCGGGCGGTCTTGGTGATGTGGTGGTTCGAGCCGTCGATGGTGACCAGGCCCTCCGGGGCGTCGAAGGTCACACCGTCGGCCGCGGCCTGAATATCGGCCACCTTGAACGACTTCGCCTTCTCCACGGTGTTCTTCCAGAGGTAGACCGAGGCGTAGGCGGCCTCCATCGGGTCCGAGGTCGGCTTGTCGGCACCGAATGCGGCCTTGTAGTCCGCGACGAACTTCTTGTTCACGGGAGTGTCGACCGTCTGGTAGTAATTCCACGCGGTCAGCTGTCCGGCGATATTCTGCGCGCCGATACCGGCGACCTCTTCCTCGGCGATGGATACCGAAACCACCGGCATATCCGCGGCTTTCAGGCCCGCATTGGTGTACTCGCGGAAGAAGGCCACATTCGAGTCGCCATTGAGGGTGTTGAATACCGCGCCCGCCTTGGCATTTCGAACCTTGTTCACGATGGTGGAGAAGTCGGTGGAGCCGAGCGGGGTGTAGTCCTCACCCTTGATCTCGATGCCGTTCGCCGCCGCGTATGCCTTGATTTCCCGATTGGCGGTCTGCGGGAAGACGTAGTCCGAACCGACCAGATACAGGGACTTGATGCCCTTCTGCTTCAGATAATCCAGCGCGGGCAGGATCTGCTGATTGGTGGTCGCGCCGGTGTAGAAGATGTTCTTGCTGTCCTCCAGGCCTTCGTACTGGACCGGGTAGTAGAGCAGCGAGTTCAGGCTCTCGAACTTCGGCTTCATGGCCTTGCGGCTCGACGAGGTCCAGCCGCCGAATACCGCGGCGACACAGTCGGAGCTGATCAGCTTTTCGGCCTTCTCCGCGAAGGTCTTCGGATCCGATGCGCCGTCCTCCAGCACCAGATCGAGCTTCTTGCCGAGTACGCCGCCCGCGGCATTGATCTGGTCGACGGCCAGCTTGGTCGAGTTGGCGACGGTCACCTCGGAGATCGCCATGGTGCCCGACAGCGAGTGCAGCGAGCCGATCTTGATCGAGTCTTTCGAGGTATCGACGCAGGACGTGGCGTTGGAGCCGCCGCTGGAGGCGTCATCCTTGGCGCCACAGCCGGTTAGCAACAGACCGGCGAGTGCGACGGCCGTCGGCACGACCAGCGCCTTGCTGACGCGGCGGGAACGCGATCGACGGATATCACGGGAATCTGGCATGGAGCGCCACCCTTCTCACTTCATCAGGTGTTCGGCGGCGCTACGTGCGCCGCGCCGAATACGCCCGCCTTTGCCCCGGTCATGGCTGTAGACCGAGTTGTATACAACGGCTGTATTCGTGGTGCGAACGTTAGACAGAAGTTGTTGCGCCGGAATATCTCTCGGTGACGAGTCCGTTTCACATGTTTCCGCCGCGTGAACGTTTGCCGTAATCGCTCGGCAAACCGCTGTGAGGAGCCCCACGTGCCTACGGTTGCGTAGCAAGACAGCGGTGCGGCAGGCTCTTTTTGTACAACGTCAAAACGCCGATTCCGCGGCTGCCCGGTCGTGGAGGCGTGAGTCCGAGGAGGACCGGTGGGTCACTACAAGGCGAACGTTCGGGATATCGAGTTCAACCTGTTCGAGGTGTTGGAACTGGACAAACTCCTTGATACGGGTGCCTATGGCGATCTTGATTCGGAAACCGTGCGGGAGATCCTGGCCGAGGTGAAGCGGCTGGCCGAGGGGCCGGTGGCGGAATCCTTCGCCGCGGCCGACCGCGATCCGGTGGTCTACGATCCGGCCACCTTCTCGATTTCGGTGCCCGAACCGCTACGCAAGACCGTTCAGGCGGTGAACGAGGCCGACTGGAGTCGGCTCGGCATGCCGGAGGGGATGGGCGGCACGCCCGCGCCCGCCGCGGTCATCTGGTCGATCAACGAGATGCTCACCTCCGCCAACCCGGCCGCAAGCTTCTTCAATATGGGCCCGGTGATGTCCTCGGTACTGTTCAATGTCGGCACCGAAGAGCAGAAGCAGTGGGCCACAAAGGGTTACGACCGCGGCTGGGCCGGCACCATGGTGCTGACCGAGCCCGATGCCGGTTCCGATGTCGGTGCGGGACGCACCAAGGCCGTCGAACAGGAGGACGGCTCCTGGCATATCGAGGGCGTCAAGCGCTTCATCTCCGGCGGTGACGTCGGTGAGACCGCCGAGAACGTCTTCCACCTGGTGCTGGCTCGTCCGGAGGGTGCCGGTCCCGGCACCAAGGGCCTCTCGCTGTTCTACGTACCGAAATTCCTGTTCGATCACGAGACGCTGGAGCTGGGCGACCGCAATGGCGTCTACGTGACCGGTGTCGAGCACAAGATGGGCCTGAAGTCCTCACCCACCTGCGAGCTGACCTTCGGCGCGACCGATGTGCCCGCCAAGGGCTGGCTGGTCGGCGAAGTGCACAACGGCATCGCGCAGATGTTCCAGGTAATCGAGAACGCTCGCATGGTGGTCGGCATCAAGTCCGCAGGCACGCTGTCGACCGGTTACCTCAATGCGCTCGACTACGCCAAACAACGCGTGCAGGGTGCGGACCTCACGCAGATGGCCGATAAGGCCGCTCCACGCGTCACCACTACCCACCATCCGGACGTGCGGCGTTCGCTGGCGATGCAGAAGGCCTATGCCGAAGGTCTGCGCGCGGTATACCTCTACACCGCCGCCCATCAGAATGCCGATGTGGCGCAACTGGTTTCGGGTGCCGATGCCGAATTGGCGCACCGGGTCGACGATCTGCTGCTGCCGATCGTCAAGGGTGTCGGTTCCGAACGGGCCTACCAGTACCTGACCGAATCGCTGCAGACACTGGGCGGTTCGGGCTATCTGCAGGATTACCCGATCGAGCAGTACATCCGCGACGCGAAGATCGACTCGCTCTACGAGGGCACCACCGCCATCCAGGCGCAGGACTTCTTCTTCCGCAAGATCATTCGGGACAAGGGTGTGGCGCTCGCGCACGTAACCGGACAGATCGCCGCCTTCCTGGAGGCGAAGACCGGTCGCTTCGAAACCGAGCGGGCGCTGCTGGCCACCGCGGTCGCCGACGTACAGGCGATGGCGGCCACGCTGACCGGCTATCTGATGGCATCCCAACAGGATCCGAAGGAGTTGTACAAGGTCGGGCTCGGCTCGGTGCGCTTCCTGCTCGCGGTCGGCGATCTGCTCATCGCCTGGCGACTGCTGGCGCAGGCCGAGATCGCGGCCGCCGCCCTGGCCGCCGAAGCACCGGAGAAGGATCGGGCGTTCTATGCCGGAAAGGTCGCTGTCGCAAGCTTCTTCGCGAAGAACGCACTGCCCGAGTTGACCGCGGTGAAGAACATTGTGGCCGCGATCGACAACGACATCATGGAGCTGGACGAAGCCGCGTTCTGAATCAGCAGTTGGTCTGCAGGGGCCAGCACTCGGTCGGGCGGTACGGCGGCGGCGAGGGCGTCACGCTCGTCGTCGAGGTATCCGATTCGCGGGCCGGATCGGCCGAATCGTGCGCGAGCGAACTCGCGATCACGATGAGGAGCACCACCATACCGACCAGGGCGACAGCGAAGACCATCCACCCCGCTGCCGTCTGCCGCCTACTCGGCGGCAGCGGCGCGGGGATGACGTGCCTGCGCAGCTCACGCGCCGACGGCGACGGCGCTTTGGGCTGCACCTCGTCGAAGCCGTCGGCGAGCAACTCGGCGCGGGAAGGCTTTTCGGTGAGGCCGAGCGCATCGCAGGCGGCGAAGACCCGATCCGCGGTCCAGCTGCGCGGTCCGGCGGAGAAACCCTCGAGATAGATACGGAGTTCGGTCGCGTCACGGGCATTCGAGACCACGACATCCATGCCGGGGCGCAGGTTTGTTCGAGCAGGCCGCACCGCGACCCCGCGGAACGGCACGAGCACGACGGCGCCGCAGATGTGGCCCGGATCGATCAGCGCCCGCTCCAGCCTGGTCTTCACCGCATACGTACTGTGTTCCAGCTGATCGACGGGATTGCCGGAGATCTCCTCGTCCAGATCGGCAGGCTCCGCGCTGATCGTCCACGGACCGTCGCCCGGAATGCTCAGAATCCCGCTCTGGCGGCGTCGGAAGCCCTTGATATCGGTCACGGTAATGCCACGCGGGGTCAGAATGATCGCATCGACCCGACGAGATCCGTGATCGCCGACCTCCAAGCCGACCAACGCGACACCGGTCGTCGGATACGACCGCAGGCATTCCACGAATTCCTGTTCGG